>DATFGP010000026.1:0-117825 GCA_035249365.1 Pyrinomonadaceae bacterium
CGGCTCGGCCAACGGTTTCGATATAGACACGGGCGTCACGGTGCAGCCGACGGGCGCGCTCCGCACGACGCTCAGCTACGTCAAGGCACGCCTGACCAGACGCGACACCGGACTCGTCGCCTTCGACGACAATATCTTCGCGTTGCGCACAACTTATCAGTTCACGCGCTTCCTCTTCGCGCGCGGGCGCGTGGACTACAGCACGCTCGCAACGAGCGTGCGCGGCCAGTTCCTCTTCGGCTGGACGCCGAACCCGGGAACGAGTTTCTACGTCGGCTACAACGACGATTTGCAACGCAACGGCTTCAACCCGTTCACGCAGCAACTCGAACCCGGCCTGCGCCGCAACGGTCGCACCTTCTTCATCAAAGCGTCGTACCTGATCCGTCGCAGCTTTTGAGAGCAGTGACGAGTGACGAGTGACAAGTGACAAGTTAAAACAAGGAATGTTTTAGGTCTTCAACTCGTCACTCGTCACTGTTTTAGGTTTTCAACTCGTCACTCGTCACTTGTCACTTATCACTGTGTTTAGAAGGTAATCATGAGAATAAAAGCTCTGCCGGTTTTTGCGCTCGCTCTGATGTTCTGCCCGCTCGCCGTCGCGGCGCAGACCGGGTCGCAGTCCGTCCCGACACCTACGCCTACGCCCGCCACGAGCGCGCCCGTCGACGAGAAGAAGAACGCAGCGAGCGACGCCGCGACGAGTGTGCCCGCCGACAACTCCGGCACGAAGCCGCTCTCGACCGTCGGCACGTCTGCCGGAGCGGTCACGCCCGAACGCGGTACGACGCCCGTTGCGGAAGCATCCGTGCCGCTCATGGCTGTCGCCGCTGTACGCAAGGGTTCGATCGCGCTGCCGCCGGAGAAGGCCGCCCCCGTGCGCATCCCGCGCACAGACCGCGCGCCCATCATTGACGGCAAGATGGACGAAGACATCTGGCAGCGTTCAGCCGTCTTCAAAGACTTCTACCAGATCAGCCCCGGCGACAACACTGCGCCCTCGCGCGCCACCGAAGTCTATATGACTTACGACTCGCGCATGCTCTACATAGCCTTCCACGCGCACGACGAGCCGGGCAAGGTGCAAGCCACAGTCGCCAAACGCGACACCGTGCTCGACACGGAAGACAGCGTGCGCGTCCTTCTGGATACGTTCAACGACCGACGCAAGGCTTACGTTCTCGCCTTCAACCCGCTCGGCGTACAACAGGACGGTATCCGCACCGAAGGACAGGGCGTGGACTTTAGCTTCGACATCGTGATGGAGTCGAAAGGCACTCTCACGTCGGACGGCTACGTGGTGGAAGTGGCGATCCCTTTCAAGTCGCTCAAGTACGAGACGGGGAAGGGCAAGCAATGGGGCATGCAGATTTTCCGTCAGATTCAAAGGTTCAATAACGAGTCCGATTCGTGGATGCCGATTTCGCGCGACATCAACGGCTTCATGAATCAAGCCGGACACATCACGGGGCTGGAAGGCATCTCGACCGAGCGCACCATTGATCTCATTCCGAGCCTCACCCTGTCGGAAGACGGCAGGCGCGTGCGCTCTGTCGTGCCGGGCACAAACGTCCCCTTCGGCTTCGTTGATCAGGGGCGCTTCGTCAACGGGCCGATCAAACTCGACCCGGGCTTCACAGGCAAGTTCGCCATCTCGCCGACGATGACGCTCGATCTCGCCGTGAACCCGGACTTCGCGCAGGTCGAAGCGGATCAACTCGTCGTGACGACCAACCAACGCTTTCCCATCTTCTTCCCCGAACGCCGCCCGTTCTTCCTCGAAGGCATAGAGATTTTTCAGACGCAACTCGGCGTCGTCAACACGCGCGCCATCGTTGACCCCGACATCGCTTTGAAACTCACGGGCAGGCGCGGCCCGAACACCTACGGCGTCCTCGTCGCCTCCGACAACGGCCCCGGCAACTTCTCCGAAGACGACCGCACGCGCGCCATTCAAGCCGAGCAGCGTCGCCTGCCCGGCCAGCCGCAGGGCAGCATACGCTTCCTCGACAAGAACGCCTTCATCGGCGTCGCTCGCGTCAATCGCAACGTCGGGCAGGAGAGCACCATCGGCGCGGTCGCCACCACCTACCAGTTCAAGGAACTGCATAATCAAACGGGCGGCATAGACGGTCGCTTCAAACTCGACCCGCAGACGACCGTCAGTTTCTCCCTTGTCGGCGCAACCTCGCACAGAGACTTTTTCAATCCCGATCTCGACGGCGACGAACTGCGCACAGGTCGTGGCATCGGCTACACGGCAGACTACGCGCACTACGAAAGAAACTTCGGCTTCGAGTATTACAGCGAAGGCACAACGAACGACTACCGCGCCGATGTCGGCTTCACGTCGCGCACGAACACGAACTTTCACAGCCTCTGGACGAGCTACGACACGACGCCCAAACCGAAAGCCACGCTCATCAACTGGCACGTACACAATTTCTCTTTCATCAGCCACGACTTTCAGGGTCGCAGCCAGGCCTGGGAGAGCGAGACGAATTTCCAACTCTTTTTCCAGAAGCGATTCAACATCGGCGCGGCTTACGAGTATGCCTATGAACGCCTGATCGAGGAGGAGTTCGGCGCGCGTCGTTCGGCGACGCAGGCGGGCGCGTTCGCGGGCGAAAGTTCCGAACGCTCGTCGCGCAAGAATCACTACTTCCTTTTCGGCGGCTATCGTCCGAACAATAAGTATTCGGCAAGTTGGCGCGTGGTCTATCGCGATGGCCATTTCGATTTCGACTTCGGCGCAGGCAGTCGCTTCCCGCGCGTCAGCCCATCGGCGATTGCTGCGCGCGAAGCGGATGCGGCGGGGCTGTGCGACGAGGATGAGCCGCCTGCGGTCTGCTCCGCGCCGCTCGATCCGGGGCGCGGCGGCCTCTTCGAGTTTCGCGGCACGCTCGCCTACCAGCCGACGAACGCGTTGCGCTCGACGCTCGACTACACCAAGAATCGCCTGCGCCGCTACGACACCGACCTCGTCGCCTTCGATGTCAACTTGCTCTCGTGGCGCACGACCTATCAATTCACGCGCTTCGTCTTCGCGCGTGCGCGCATTGATTACGCATCGCAGACGCGACGTGCGCGCGGCCAATTCTTGCTGGGCTACACGCCGAACCCGGGTACGGCCTTTTACGTCGGCTACAACGACGACGCCAACATCAACACCTTCTCGCCCATCAACGGCCAACTCGAACCCGGCTTCCGGCGCAACGGTCGCACCTTCTTCATCAAGATGGCGTACCTGTTCAGGCGAAGTTTCGGCGGGTAGCGCATAAGTCTCAAGTCCCAAGTCCCAAGTCTCAAGTCAAAAACTTGCCTTCGACTTGAGACTTGGGACTTGAGACCTGGGACTTAGTTTTGATTTGACTTAGCTTCGTAATTCGCATAGAAAAACCTTCTGCATTTCCCGTCTCGTCGTTTGTCCGAATAGCCACTCGTTTCAATGAAAGGAATTTGAAAAATGTCTTTTGCTCACACTCGCCGCGCGTCGTCTCTCCTTCTGCGCCTCCTCTCAATCGTTATATTCTTAACTCAAATTTCGCCAGCCGCGCTCGCGCAGAAGTCGAACGGCGACGGTGTGCCTGCGGCGTCTGCGTCGAAGCCCGTCTATCCGGCGGCGAAGAAGGTGGAACAGGTGGACGATTATCACGGGACGAAAATTTCAGACCCTTATCGCTGGCTTGAAGATTTGGATTCGGCAGACACCAAACAGTGGGTCGAAGCCGAGAACCGCCTGACGCACGCCTACCTCGCCGAGATTCCCGCGCGCAAAATGATCAAGGAGCGCCTGACCAAGCTCTGGAACTTCGAGCGCTTCGGCATCCCCTTCCGCGAAGGCAATCGTTACTTCTACACAAAAAACGACGGCCTACAGAATCAAAGCGTGCTCTACACCGTCAACTCGCTCGCGGACGAGCCGCGCGTCCTGCTCGATCCGAACAAACTCTCTGCCGACGGCACGGTCGCGCTCGCGGGCACGGCCATCAGCCGCGACGGCAAGTTGATGGCCTACGGGCTGTCGGCTTCCGGCTCGGATTGGTCGGAGTGGAAAGTCAGAAACATCGAGACCGGACAAGACCTCCCCGATGTGGTCAAGTGGGTCAAGTTCTCCGGCGCGTCCTGGACGACGGACGGCAAGGGTTTCTTCTACAGTCGCTACGACGAGCCGAAAGCGGGCGCGAGCGATCTAGCGGGCGTCAACGAGTTTCAGAAACTCTACTATCATCGCCTCGGCACGCAGCAGGCGGAAGATGCGCTCATATACGAACGCAAGGATCAAAAGGATTGGGGCTTCAGCGGCGACGTGACCGAAGACGGCCGCTATCTGATCATAACGGTCTGGGTCGGCACGGACGCCAAGAACCGCGTCTACTACAAAGACCTGCAAACGAAAGACGCGCCCGTCGTCAAACTGCTCGACGATTTCGACGCCGCCTACAACTTCATAGACAACGACGGCGCAGTCTTCTGGTTTGCGACCGACAAGGATGCGCCGCGCTACAAAGTGATCGCCATTGACACGCGCAAGCCTGAGCGCGCGAACTGGAAAGTCGTCATCCCCGAATCGGCGGAGACGATTGAGGGCGTCAACGTCCTCAACAACATGTTCGTCGTCTCCTATCTCAAAGACGCGCATTCGCAAGTGAAGGTTCATAAGACCGACGGCACGTTCGTACGCGAAGTCGAGTTACCGGGCATCGGTTCAACGTCCGGCTTCTCAGGCAAGCGCACGGACAAAGAGACGTTCTACACCTACGCCAGTTTCACGACGCCTTATCCGATCTATCGCTACGACCTCGTGACGGGCAAGAGCACGCTCTTCCGCCAGCCGAAAGTTGACTTTAATCCGAACGACTACGAGACGAAGCAGGTCTTCTACAAGAGCAAAGACGGCACGCGCATCCCTATGTTCATCACGCACAAGAAGAATCTGAAACTCGACGGCACGAACCCGACGCTGCTCTACGGCTACGGCGGCTTCAACGTCTCCGAGACGCCAGCCTTCTCGATCAGCCGTCTGGTCTGGATGGAGATGGGCGGCGTCTTCGCCATTGCGAATTTGCGCGGCGGCGGCGAGTACGGCAAGGATTGGCACGAGGCCGGAATGAAAGCGAAGAAGCAGAACGTCTTCGACGATTTCATCGCCGCCGCCGAATGGCTCATCGCGAACAAGTACACGTCCACACCGAAGCTCGCCATTCAAGGCGGCTCTAACGGCGGCCTGCTCATCGGTGCGGTCATCACGCAGCGACCCGATCTGTTCGGCGCGGCGCTGCCAGCCGTCGGCGTGATGGACATGCTGCGCTTCACCAAGTTCACCATCGGCGCGGCGTGGGCTTCCGACTACGGCTCGCCCGACAGCGCAGAAGAGTTCAAAGCACTCTACGCCTATTCGCCGCTGCACAACCTGAAAGCGGGGACTGCGTACCCGCCGACCTTGATCACGACCGCCGACCACGACGACCGCGTCTGGCCCGGCCACAGTTTCAAGTTCGCTGCGGCGATGCAAGCAGCGCAGGCGGGCGACGCGCCGGTGCTCATACGCATCGAGACGAAGGCCGGACACGGGGCGGGCAAACCCACTTCGAAGATCATCGAAGAATACGCAGACGTGTGGGGCTTCCTCGTGCGCACGCTGAACATGAACGTCCCCGCTTCGTAAGCGCGCCGCGCGGCGACAGCAAGGCGTAACGGTTAGCGAAGCAGCGGCAGTTAATAGCTTGTAGAGTGAATTAGAAGCTATTAACTGCCGCTGCTTTGTGGCTTAAACTTCCGCGTCGCTTTTCGCGTATCAGAGTATATTTCCGAGAGTGGTAAACTCATCGAACAGGTTTCATAGAGTTAGTTCTCATTCGTAATGCCGGACAGAAACAGTTCAGACCTAAGCCCACGAGGGCGTCTTCAAAATCATTTCCGCGCGCTCGCCTGTTGCGGCGCAGTCGTTGCGCTCGCCATGCTCGTCGGCGCTTGCAAGAGCGAATATCCGGCGTCAGCCGGAGGCAAGGCGGGCGAGGCGCAACAGCAGCAGGGCGGGGCGCGACAGGTGAAGACGGCGCGCGTCGCCGAGATGCCCGTCGGTAACTCTGTGAGTGTGACGGGCACGCTCGCCGCGCAGGATCAGGCGACGATCAGCGTGAAAGTTCCGGGCAGGGTCAAGTCGATCACGGTAGATTTGGGGAGTCGTGTGCGTCGCGGCCAACAGATCGCGCAAGTCGAATCGCAGGACTATCACTTGCGCATACAGCAGGCCGAAGCCGCGCTCGCGCAGGCACGCGCACGACTCGGACTCACGCCCGAAGGCGCGGACGACAAAGTTGACGCAGAACAGACGGGCACGGTTCGACAGGCGCGCGCCGTGATGGACGAGGCGCGCACGAACCGCGAGCGCACGCGCACGCTCGTCGAGCAGGGCATCGTCGCACGCGCGGAGTTTGAATCGATTGACGCGGCCTACAAAGTGGCGGTCAGCCGTTTCCAGGATGCCGTCGAAGAGATACGCAATCGTCAGGCGTTGCTCGCGCAGCGTCGGAGCGAACTCGCGCTCGCGCGCCAGCAACTCGCAGACACGAGCGTCTACGCGCCCTTCGACGGCGTGGTGCAGGAGAAGCGCGCGAGCATCGGCGAATATCTGGCTGGCGGTTCGCCCGTCGTGACCATCGTGCGCGTCAACCCTCTGCGCTTCCGCGCCGAAGTGCCCGAACGCGACGCGTCGAGCGTGCGCGCAGGGCAGAGCGTGCGCCTCACAATCGAAGGCTCGCCGAACGCCTACTTGGGGCGCATCACGCGACTCAGCCCGACGATCACGGAGCAGAACCGCATGCTCATCGTCGAGGCCGAAGTCGCAAACGACGGCACGCTGCGCCCCGGCTCGTTCGCGCGCGCCGACATCGTCACAAACGATGCGAGCATGGCCGTCACCGTACCGAATAATGCCGTCGTCACTTTCGCCGGAATCGAAAAAGTGATCGTCGTCGAAAACGGCAAAGCCAAAGAGAAGACGATCACGACGGGTCGCCGCGTCGCCGAATGGACGGAAGTTCTGGCGGGCGTCAACGTCGGCGACGCGGTCATTCTCGATCCGGGCAATTTGCAATCAGGGCAAGCGGTCAACGTCGTCGAATAAGTGTGAGCGAGCAAGTTGTGAGTAAGCGTGTTAACGGAGAGCAGGTGCAGAGCGTCATAGGCACAGGCACGGTTTGATCTTGAAGGCCGTACGACGTTCGATAAGGAGGTGAGCCCCGTGAGAAAAGCTTTGAATATGTTCTCGGTCGTCGTGCTCCTGTGCTGCACCGGCCTACAGCAACCTGCCCGCATATTTGCGCAGACGACACCTGCACAAACTACACCTGCACAAACGACTCCCGCGCCGCAGACGCCCGACATTTACGCAGACAAGATTCGAGAGTTTGAGGAGTTTGCGCGCGTCCAGATGGAACGCGACCGCATTCCGGGCATGACCATCGGCTTTTTCAAAGGCGATTACACTTGGGTCAAAGGCTTCGGCTACGCCGACCTCGAAAACAAGACGCCCGCGCACGCCGACTCCGCCTATCGCCTCGCTTCCATCACGAAGTCAATGACGGGCACGGCCATCGTCCAACTCGCCGAGCGCGGCAAACTCGACCTCGACGGCGAGATTCAAACTTACGTCCCTTATTATCCCAAACAGAAGTGGCCTGTCACCGTGCGTCAACTGCTCGTGCATCTGGGCGGCGGGCAGGTCGGCTCCGGCATCGGGCCTGAACACGTCACCACGCGCGAAGTCGTGGCGCGCATCGCCAAGTATCCGATTGAACTCGAACCGGGCACGCAATACAGCTACCAGACGAGCGGCTACAACCTGCTCGGCGCGGCCATCGAAGAAGTGTCCGGCAAGCCGTTTGAAACTTACATGCGCGAAAATCTCTGGCTGCCTCTGGGGATGAAAGACACGCGCGTTGACAACGTGCGCGACATCGTTGCGAACCGCGTGCGCGGATACGATCTGTCGAGCGGCGAGTTGAAGAACGCGCCGTTCATAGATGTCAGCTCGCGTTTCGGCGGCGGCGGTGCGACCGGAACCGTGCCCGATCTGTTGCGCTGGGCGCGCGGAATCTTGAGCGGCAAGATCGTCTCCGGCAAATGGATTGAAGAGATGCTCACGCCCGTTGCCACAAAATCGGGGCGTTGGTCAGGTCTTGGCGACGGCGACGAGTATTACACGCTCGGTTGGATCATCAAGCCCATCAACGGCAACTTCTCCATGCGCAACGAGGGCAGCCAGAAGGGAACAGACACGGCTGTCATCTACTTCCCCGAAAAAAATCTCGCCATCGCCGCCGCCTGCAATCTCGAATTTGCGCCGACTTATAAATACATACATCGTCTCTACGAACTCGTCACCGGCGAGAAATGGGACGCGCGCGTCTACACGCACGAGCGCACCGATGCGCCGCTCGCACGCGCGCTCAACGACACTTATAACTACGGTTCGCTACACTTCGAGCAACACCACGCGCCGCTCGCCGCCAGTCCGAAAGAACTCGCAGACGCCTTCGCCTACTTCAACACGAACGCCAGCCGTGAGCGCTTGCGCGCAGACTTCAAAACAACCGCGCAGAAGATCGCAGACGGTCGGCATCCCGTCGGCGGCAACAATCTGATCAAGGTCGGTTCGTACATCGCAGCGCGGCTCAAGGAAAAACACGGCGCAGCCGCGTATCAAAAATATTACACGTCGGGCGCGATCCCTTTCTTCGCAGACTACGTCCGGCTCTACAAGTCGGACGCGAAGATTCCAAAGGAACTGCGCTTCACGCCCACCTTCGAAAAACTCGTCGAGCGTTGGGACGCAGACTGGGCGCGCACCTGGAACGACTTCACGCGCCAACTCGTCATCACGCCCGCGACTGATTTCGACGCGGTCGGCGCGCGTCTGCGCAAAGAGTTTGCCGGAGCCGAGGTCTATCCAGACTTCACGGTTGACATCCAGCCGATCCAAAGCGGTATCGTCGCTCTCAAGTCCCACAAGTTCGGTATTGATCTCTACTCGTACTCCGACGAGTTGCTTTTCAACTGGGGCTTCTTCATCATCCTCTCGGAAATGTCGGCGGAAGGTCGCGCCGCGATCGCGCAGCACGTGGGCGAATACGAACGCCCCGCCGTCTACTTCAAACGCGCCTTCGACGCGAACCCGAACGGCGTCATGCGCTCGAAAACTTTTACGGACATCGGCGCGCGCTGGCTCGCTCGCCCGCAGATGTACGACGGCGGCATCGCACTGCTTCGCGCCGGAATCGAAGTACACCCGAAAGACGCCGCGCTCCACGCCATGCTCGCAGACTTCCTCTTGAAGAAGGGGCAAAAAGACGAGGCTGTAGAGACTTACCGCAAGGCTTTCGCGCTCGATCCGAATTTCGGCAAGGGCGTGTCTATAGAGGATTACATCGCGCGCAAGATGTCGAATTAAACTATCATGCAGAAGCTCGCAGAAATTTGTATCCGGCGTCCCGTCTTCGCGGCGATGATCATACTCGCGCTCGTCGTGGTCGGCGCGTCGAGTTATTTCAACTTGGGCGTGGATCGTTTCCCGTCAGTTGATTTGCCGACTGTAAGCGTCAGGACGAATCTTCCGGGCGCGTCGCCGGAAGAGGTCGAGTCGGCGATCGCGCAGGTCATCGAGGAGGCCGTCAACACGGTCGAGGGCATCGAGCAACTGCGATCCGTGTCTGGACAGGGCACTTCGTTTGTCATCGCAACGTTCAACCTGAACCGCGACATAGACAGCGCCGCGCAGGACGTGCGCGACCGCGTGAGCACAGTCATACGCGATCTGCCGGAAGACGCGACGCCGCCCGTCGTGGCGAAGTTCGACAACGACTCTTCGCCCGTTCTCACGGTCGCGCTCTCGGCGGATCGTTCTTTGCGCGAGTTGACCGAACTCGGCGACAAGGTCGTCAAACCACAACTCGAACGCGCGGGCGGCGTCGGCTCTGTGTCTGTCGTCGGCGGCCTTGAGCGCGCGATCAACGTGCAGGTGGATGCCGAACGGCTCGCCGCTTATCGCCTTTCGATCTCGCAGGTGCGGCAGGCGCTCGCGCGGCAGAACGCGGATGTGCCCGGCGGCAACGTGGACACGGGCAGGCGCGAACTGACGCTACGCACGCTCGGTCGCTTCGCCGCGCCGCGCGACTTCAACGAACTCGTCATCGCAAACGTCGGCGGCGCGCCCGTACGCCTGCTCGACATCGGGCGCGTCGAAGACGGCACGAAAGAGCAGCGTTCGTTTGCGCGCCTGAACGGCACGCCGACCGTGACGCTCGAAGTTCGTCGCCAGTCGGGCGCGAACACGATGGCCGTCATCGAAAACGTCAAACGCGAACTCGCGCGCGTCTCGAAACAACTCCCGACGGACGTGCGGCTCGAAACCATCCGCGACCAATCGCGCTACATCACCGCCGCGCTCCACGAAATTCAACTCCACCTCGTCTTGGGAAGCATACTCGCCTGCCTCGTCGTGCTCGCCTTCATGCGTTCGTGGCGTTCGACGATCATCGCGGGAATCGCGATTCCCGCTTCGGTCATTTCCACCTTCGGCATGATGCGCGCGCTCGACTTCACCTTGAACAGCGTGACGATGCTCGCGCTCGTACTGATGGTCGGCATCGTGATTGACGACGCGATTGTTGTCTTAGAAAACATCTTCCGCTTCGTCGAAGAGAAGAAGATGCGACCGATGGATGCGGCGCGCGAGGCGACGAAAGACATCGGCCTCGCGGTGCTTGCAACCACTTTGTCGCTCGTCGTCATCTTCGTGCCCGTCTCTTTCATGTCCTCGATTTCGGGACGCTTCCTCTACCAGTTCGGCATCACTGCGGCGGTCGCCATACTCGTCTCGCTGCTCGTCTCCTTCACGCTCACGCCGATGATGAGCGCGCGTCTCTTGCGCACGGAAGACGCGGAGAAGGGCGGCGGCGGTCACGGCGAAGGCGGCGAGCTTGCCGCGTCGCGTCGCGGTTTCTACGGCTTCATTGATCGAAGTTACGCTTGGATGCTTGCGCTGGCGATGCGTCATCGTCTGGTCGTCGCTGTTCTGGCGCTTGCGGTCATCGCGTCGAGCGTGCCTCTGTATCGGGTGGTGAAGCAGGAGTACATTCCGACCGACGTGGACGAGGCAGAGTTCGACGTGGGCGTGAACGCGCCCGAAGGGACGAGCCTCGCGGCGATGAACGAAGCGATGCTCGCGATTGAAAACGACTTGAAGACAACGCCGGGCGTGCGCGTCGTTCTGGCGAACGCGGGCGGCGGTTTTCTCGGCGGCGTCAATCAAGGCTCGGCCTACGTACGCATCGCGCCGCACTCGGAGCGCACCTTCAATCTCGCGCGCCTCTGGGACGGCATACGGCATGGCCGCCCCTTCGCAGCCTTTCACGGCAATTACACGCAGCGCGATGTGATGGGCGAAGTGCGCAAGCGTCTCAGGAAGTACGCGCCGATTCGTTCGAGCGTGCGCAACGCGCCGTCGTTCAACATCGGCGGCGGCTCCGCAGACATAGACTTCGTCCTTCGCGGGCCGGAACTCATACAACTCTCGCGCTACGCCGAAGAACTTCGCCAACGCAGCGCCCAACTCGGCGGCATCGTTGACGCAGACACGACGCTCAAACTCGACAAGCCCGAACTTCGCGTCCAGATTGATCGCAAACGCGCCGCAGACCTCGGCGTTGACGCCTCCGACATCGCCACCTCTCTGCGTCTAATGGTCGGCGGCGATCAAGAAGTGACGCGCTTCCATGATCTATCCGTCAACGAAGACTACGACGTTGAGTTGCGTCTCTCTGAGCGCGACCGCAGTGACAAGAACACCATCGCGCGTCTCTTCGTGCCTTCGTCGCGCGGCGGCCTCGTCAGTCTCAACAATCTCGTCACGATCAAAGAGGACATCAGCCCTTCGCGCATTGACCGTCTTGATCGCCAGAGGCAAGTCTCGATGCGCGCCGGAGTCGCGCCCGGTTTCGCGCTCGCGGATCGCATAGAAGCCCTGCGCGGCGCGGTCGCAGAGATGAATTTGCCTCCGGCCTACACCACGACCATACAGGGGCGCGGGCGCGAACTCGAACGCACTTTCTACGAATTCATCTGGGCGTTTTTGCTCTCCATCGCCTTCATGTACATGATCCTCGCGTCGCAGTTCGAGAGCACAATCCATCCCGTCACGATCCTCTTGAGCCTGCCGCTCGCAGTGCCCTTCGCGCTGCTCTCGCTCTGGCTCATGGGCGACACTTTGAATCTCTACTCGGCGCTCGGCGTGCTCGTCTTGTTCGGCGTCGTCAAGAAGAACTCGATCTTACAGATCGATCACATGAACAATCTGCGCGCCGCAGGAATAACTCGCCCCGCAGCGATCATGCAGGCCAACCGCGACCGCCTGCGACCGATTCTGATGACGACGCTTGCGCTCGTCGCAGGAATGCTCCCGCTCGCGCTCGGCACAGGCCCGGGCGCGGAAGAACGCCGCTCCATTGCCGTCGTCGTCATCGGCGGCCAGACGCTCTCGCTTCTCCTGACGCTCATCGCCACGCCCGTCGCCTACTCGCTCTTCGACGATCTCACCACACGCGAATCGTGGCGCGCAGGCCGGGCGCGCGTGCGTGCCGTTAGACAAAGCCTCACGCGTCGCCGTCGCCGAAAGCCGACTCCCGACGAAGCCGTAGACGCGACGGAAGGCCAGCCCATGTTTCAAGATGAAGCTGAAATGTCGGGCGGGGAAGCTGATGAAGGCGTCTCTGTTGTTGAAGGCGTCGCTGGCGCAGAAGAACCTTTGGAGGTCGGAGCGCGCGGCGGCGATTAACGCGCGGGCGTCGGTTTATAAACGTAACTCTTGCCCTCGCGCACGACGAGCTTGGGGCGCGTGACCTTGATCTTCACTTGTCGCGTCGCGTTCGTCTGCCCTCCTGCGGCGGCGGCCTTCGGGTAGTAGCCCAGACTGTACGTGTGGCGCAACTCCTCCGCAATCGAGGCGAACGCCTCGCGGATTTTCTTCATGTCCTTGGCGCGATAAAAACGCCCGCCGCTTTTCTCTGCTAACGATTCCAGATAGTTATTCGCAACCCACTTCGCAGACCAGTTATCGCGCGCATCTTTAATCTCACAATCGCAATACTGCACCGGATAAATTAGCGCGCCGAGTTCTTCCGACTCGCGCATCGTGCTCTTGAAAGTGACGCTGCTGCCCGTGTCGAAGCCGTCCGTCAAAAGTATGATCGCCTTACGTCCCTTGACCGGCGCGAGCAACTCTGCGGCGCGATGCACGGCTTCATACAGGTGCGTGCTGACGTAGCGCAGCGTGACCGGCTCGTCGCGGCCTTTGACCCTGACCGTACGGCTGGGCGCACGCTCGACGCCCGTGCGCGCGGACTGAATGGCGCGTCGCAGAGCGTTGCGGTCGCTCATCCAGACGGGGAGAAGCGTTATCACTTCGTTGTCGAACGTCACGGGGATCACGCGGTCGTGCGGCCTGAGTTGTTCGACGAAGGCGATGGCGGAGTCTTGTATGTCTTGGAGACGAACACGCGTCGAGCCGCTGGTGTCCAAGAGGAGCACGACGGAGAAGGGTTGTTCGACGGGCGCGAAGTGCGAGATTTGTTGCCTGACGCCGTTCTCCGTAACGATGAAGTCTTCCTGCCGCAAATCTGTGACGAATTTGCCGTCGCGATCGCGCACGCTCGCCGTAAACGACACCAGATTCGTGTCAACGCGCACGACCTCATCGTCGCCGCCGGAGACGGGCAGAGTCGCCGCGTTGTTCTGCGCGAGAGAAGTTGGCCGGAGAACGATCAGTAGGCACAACAGCAGCAACGCCTGCGAGACAAAACGCATTTCAATCTCCCCCAAACACACAAACCCGATTCAGCACGAAGCCCGTCCGCGTGATTATAGATTGTTACGGTCGGCGGCGACAAAAAACTCTGTGCCCCTCTGTGTTCTCTGTGACTCTGTGGTGAGTAAGAAGCAGAAGCATTCACCACCGCAGAGATGCAGAGAAGTCGCAGAGGGGCACAGAGAAAAGAAAGCACGTTGCTAACGGTTAGACGCCGACGGCTTGCTGCTCAATCGTGGCGATTGGCGGCGGCGGTGGCGTCGTCGCAGTGTGAGTCGGCGGGAGGTCGCCGTTGTCTGCGCGCAGGAATTGCCGTTCGGTGGGGCGTATGGTGGCGAGCAGTTCTTTGCGCGTCTTGGTCTTGAGCGGCTTGCCCATGTAAATCTTGCCCATGCGCGCGAGTTGCCGCTCGGAGACGGCGCCTGAGAACATCATCAGCGGCCAGGTGAAGTTTGGGCCGTTGAGGCGTCGGAGTTTATATAACCACATCGCGATTGAGCCGACGCGCCAAGCGGTCGGCCCCCACCAACTATATTGGCCGGGGCGCAAGTTCATCTTCCAGCACTTCATCATCAACTGCCACTGCAGCGGCGTCAGTTGGCGCGTCTCTGTGACGCCTTTGGCCTTCTCCATGCGCGTGTCGTGCAGCGGCGTGAAGATCGAGGGGATGAGGAAGGCGAACAGCTTGCGCCGTTCCATCTCGTAGATGAGATCGAGCGTGGCGCGCACGTCGTCGTCCGTCTCGCCGGGGTTGCCGACGATGAGCGTCATCGCCGGAAACCAGTTGTTCTCGTTCAGCACGCGCAAGCCTTCGAGCACGACGCTCGGCCAGTCTTCGATGTGAAAGGGGATGCCCTTGCTCGGCATGATCTGTTTCGCCATCCGCACCGACCCCGTCTCCAAACCGATCAACGGCGCGAGCGCTTTCTTCTCCGGGTGACTGCTCAAGTAAGGAAAGTGAATCGGGCTTTTCGGCAACAACAACTCGGAGAGTTTTTTGATGAGCAGCGGGTCAACCACTGCGGGCGCAATCGTGCTGTGACTTAAAACGTGCCGCTCGACGCCGGGCGTGCCGACGATGTCGCCGTAGAGATCGAGCAGCGCTTCGCGGTTCGGGAAGTAGAAGGGCGTCGCCGTGTGAACCTGTCCCCAGATGAACATGTCTTCGGTGGCGAGCGAGATTTGCTTGTTGCCATCGCGCACGTTCGCGCGCACGGCATCCATGATCTTATCTTTCGGGAGATCGATCTGCGGGTTCAGGTCGGGCACGCAGAACTTGCAGCGGCGACCGCAGCCCGTCGTCATCTCGACGACGCCGAAGGTCGTGCGCGCGTCGGGGAAAAGAATCGCGTCGCGTTCAACCGGGTGCTTGACCGTAATCTCGCGCGGCAATTCCTCCTGCCGGATTGCCTTGCGAAACAACTCCAGAGTCTCGACGGATTCGCTGCGCCCCTCGACGACGCAATCAACGCCGAGTTCTTCGTAAGTGTCTGTCTGTATGATCTGCCAGCCGCCCGATCCGCCGACGATGACTTTGAATCCAGCGCGATACGGACTCGACTTGATCTGCGCGAACAGTTCTCTTGAGTAGTGCGAGTTGATGGGCATGCGCGACGAGCCGAAGATGGAAGTGTAGACGCCCGCTGCGAAAGTCACGCCGAGCGGGTTGTGCGTCGAGACGGCGACGACGCGCGTGCGCGGCCCTATGAACTTGTGCAAATCTTCGGGGAAGCAGGCGACGACTTCATCCGCGTTGTATTCGCGCAAGAGCGAGGTCTCAACGAGGCGTACGCCCGCGGGCATGTAGCGCGCCGTGCCGTCCGCGTTGCGCTCGACCTCGCGCCACTTCGGATATTTGCGATTGATAACGCCCTCCATCCAGACGGGCAGAGAGGCGAGCGCCATCTGTATGAAATAGCCCGCGTGGTCGATTGATTCGGTGAGCGGCGCGGTCAGGACGATCAACTTGCCGCCGTCGGCGGGTGCTGCGGCGCGCGTGGCTTCGACAGGATTTGCGTTTGGGTTCGCTTGGGGAGAGGGGGATGTCATAAAAGTAAACTCTCGATGTGAGCGGGAACATAGGCGGGGCGAGATGCGGCTCTCGGCGTCGGGGAGCGTATTCCCCTTAGATGTTCCCTACGGTTATAAATTCCAGCGAGGCTCGTTGTATGCGGTTACAACAGATTTGGGTTGAGCAGTGAAGTGGTCTTTCGTCGCAAGGCTGTCACCGCCCGGCTGCTTTTTGAGTCGGCATACACTAATGTAAACGGGCGGGGAATATCAAGAAAAAAGTGCGGGGCGGGGCGCAAAGGATGAGGGCGGAGGGATGAGGGATGAATAAGAAATAAAGAATTGAATCATCGGTTCATTGAATCAATGAATCAATGAATCAATGAACCGATGATTCAATTCTTATTCATCCCTCATCCCTCAACTTAACCCTTCGACTGCGTAGTAGGAGAGCGAGAGTCCGGAGATGCTCAAGGTTTCTTCGCGCGTCTGGATGGTGAGGTCTTGCAACTGATCGTGTGCGTTCGGGGTGAGCAGCACCGCGCCGCGCCCGGCCACGTCTTCTCCAAGTTTGCTGGCGAGATTAACTTCGTCGCCGAAGAGGTCTTCGTCGGCGACGTTCAGGATGCGCCCGTAGCCGATGCCGACCGAAGCATAGAGGCGTCGGTCTTCCGGCAGCAGGACGTTGACGGTCGTGAGCCGCCCGACGATTTCGCGCGCCGCCGCGACCGCGTCCGCCGTCGTGTCGAACAGGCAGAAGAGATTGTCGGCTTCGGCCTTGACGATGAGCCCGCCCTGCGATTCTATCGCGGGACGCGCAATCAATTTCATCTGGTGGATCATCAACAGAAACGAGACGATGCCGTGCTGGCGCGTCGTGCGCGAGAAGCCGCTCATGTCGAGCACGAGGACGGCCTTGTCCTGCGCAAAGATGGTGTCGATGGTTTGCGTGATCTCTGCGCGCCGCTCCGGCTGCTCGATGATGTCGCTCAGCAGACGCTCAAGGTTCACGCGCGAGTTGCGGTGCGCGACGGGTTCGTTGTTGTCGGAAACAGTTGTTTTATCCATCTGTAGTCCAAGTTTAATCGAAAATTCGCCGTTTGCGGAAACGCCGCAGGCGGTGATTGACATAGCTGAGCAGCGCAAGCACAATAGCGCAACTTTTCAGACGCGATGCCGTAAGAAACACGAGACATGCAAACAGAGATTGTCGGACGACCCGTCCCGCGACGCAAAGAGGGACGGAGCAAGGTCACGGGCGCGGCGCGCTACGTTGACGATTTGAACATGCCCGGTATGCTCTACGGCGCAACCGTGCGCTCGCCCATAGCGCGCGGGCGCATACGCGCGATCACTTTCGGCGATGGGCTGCCGTGGGACGAGTTCACAATCGTCACGGCGAAAGACATTCCGGGCGAGAACGCAGTCGCGCTGATCCTGCTCGATCAGCCTTACCTTGCCGCAGAGTTCGTCAACCACGCGGAAGAACCGATCCTTTTGCTCGCGCACGAGGACAAGCACCTGTTGGAGCACGCGCGCCGCGCCGTCTCCATAGAGATCGACCCGCTCCCGCCCGTCTTCACGCTCGACGAATCGCTCGCCGCGAAAGAGATCATCTGGGGCGAAGACAACGTCTTCAAAAAGTATCTCGTGGACAAGGGGAACGTGGACGAGGTCTGGGACAAGGCCGATCTCATAGTCGAGGGCGAATACACGACGGGCGCGCAGGAGCAGTTATACATAGAGACGAACGGCGTCATCGCCGTCGCGCGTGCTGATGAAGGCGTCACCGTCTGGGGTTCGATGCAGTGCCCTTACTACGTTCACAAGGCGCTGTTGAAATTGTTTGCGCTGCCGCCGGAGAAGGTTCGCGTCGTGCAGTGCGAGACGGGCGGCGGCTTCGGGGGCAAGGAAGAATATCCTTCGATGATCGGCGGCCACGCGGCGCTCCTTTCGTGGAAGGCGGGCGGGCGTCCCGTCAAAATTATTTACGACCGCGCAGAGGACATGGCCGCCACGACGAAGCGCCACCCTTCGCGCACGCGCCATCGCACAGCCGTCACGCGCGAAGGCAAACTGCTCGGCATGGAGATCGACTTCGTCGTTGATGGCGGCGCGTATGCCACGCTCTCTGCCGTCGTGCTCTCGCGCGGCACGATCCACGCGGCGGGGCCGTACAGTTGCCCGAACGTGCGTATACGGAGTCGCGCCGTTGCGACGAACGTTCCGCCACACGGCGCGTTTCGCGGGTTCGGCGCGCCGCAATCAATCTTCGCTTTGGAGCGTCAACTGGACAAGGTTGCAGAGGCGGTCGGCTTGAGTCCCGAAGAGTTTCGTCGCCGCAACTTCATACGCGAGGGCGAGACGACGGCAACGAAGCAAGTCATACGCGAGCCGGTTGACATGGCGGGCTTGCTGGATCGCGCGTTCGAGTTGACGGACTACCAAAGCAAGCGCGAACGCTTCGCGCGCGAGAACGCGGAAGGACGCACGACCGAAAAGCGCGGCATCGGCTTTGCCTCGTTCATGCACGGCGCGGGCTTCACGGGTTCCGGCGAAGACTATCTGAAATCAATAGTCGGCGCGGAAGCACTGGCAGACGGGCGCGTGCGCATACTCGCCGCGAGCACGGAGATCGGGCAGGGCACAAACACCATCTTCGCGCAGATCGCGGCGGGCGCGCTCCGGCTCGATTACGATCTGATCGAGATGGCGCAGCCAGACACTAGCAACGTGCCCGACAGCGGCCCGACTGTCGCCTCGCGCACCTGCATGATCGTAGGCAAACTCGTCGAATCCGCCGTCGTCGGCCTGCGTCAGACTTTGCAGAGCGCGGGGCTGCTCGCGGAAAATTATAGCGAGGTCGAATGGCGCGAGGCGTGCCGTCTGCACGTGGAAAAATTCGGCGCGTTGAAATCTTTCAGCCAGTACAAGCCGCCGCCGGGGGCGCGTTGGGATGATGAGAAGTATGAAGGCGACGCTTACGGGGCTTACGCCTGGGCGGTCTACGTCGCCGAAGTGACGGTTGACACCTTGACATATGAGACGCGTGTTGACGATTTCGTGGCGGTGCAGGAGGTGGGCAAAGTCGTACACCCGATTCTGGCCGCCGGTCAGATCGAAGGCGGCGTGGCGCAGGCCATCGGATTCACTTTGTACGAGAACGTGGTCTGGCAAAACGGGCGCATGATCAACAACCAGATGACCAACTACGTCATGCCGACATCGGCAGACCTCCCGCCCATACGCGTACACTTCGAGGAACACCCATACCAGTACGGCCCTGCGGGCGGCGCGAAGGGCATCGGCGAACTCCCTATGGACGGCGGCGCGCCCGCTATCCTGAACGCCATCGAACAGGCTACGGGCGTCCGCTTCACACACGTCCCGTTGATGCCCGAAGCGTTGATGCGCGGATTGGGTGAAATTAAATGAGCACGCACACGACGCGCGAAGTGGAAGTTAATTTCACGGTCAACGGCACGCAGCAAACTTTGCGCGTCCTGCCGATGGCGCGCCTGCTCGACGTGCTCCGCGAAGATTTACAACTGACCGGCACGAAGGAAGGCTGCGGCGAGGGCGAGTGCGGCGCGTGCTCCGTGCTCATAGACGGCGAACTCGTCAACAGTTGCCTTGTGCCTGTCCTGCAAGTCGAGGGCGCGGAGATCAAAACTATCGAAGGCGTCGCCGGTGGCGCGGAGCTTCATGCGGTGCAGGAGGCGTTCATCGAATGCGGCGGCGCGCAGTGCGGCATCTGCACGCCGGGCATGGTCTTGGCCGCCGTGAATTTGCTCAACGAGAACCCGCAGCCGACCGAGGCCGACATACGCAACGGACTTGCCGGAAACTTGTGCCGCTGCACCGGCTACATGAAAATCTTCGACGCGGTCGTGCGTGCCTGCCAGCGCGAAGGGATCAAAGCGTGAGAGCCTACTTGCCCGACTACCACTTGCGCTTCCCGAAAAGTTTGAGCGATGCGCTCGAAGTGCTGGCGCGCGAGCCGCAAGTGTGGCGCGCGTTTGCGGGCGGGACTGACCTGATGGTGCTGCTTGAGTTCGGCGTCCTCGCGCACAAGAATTTTTTGAGCATCCGGCATCTGCCGGAACTCAAAGGCATCGAAGTGACGGCGGAGCACGTCACGCTCGGCGCGCTCACGACCTACACGGAAATTCAACGACACGAAATTATGCGGCGAGAGTTTCCGCTCCTGTGCGCGGCGGCGCGCGAGACGGGCAGCATCGCCATACAGAATCGCGGCACGCTCGGCGGCAACGTCGTCAACGCCTCGCCCGCCGCCGACTCGCCGCCCGCGCTTCTCGTCTACGATGCCGAACTCGAACTCGTCTCCACAAGCGGCGCACGCTTCGTCGAGTATCGAAATTTTCACACCGGCTACAAGCAAATGGACATGCGCGCCGACGAACTCTTGCGACGCATACGCCTGCCGCGCGCGACGGGCGATCTACGTACACACTATCGCAAAGTCGGCACGCGCAAGGCGCAGGCCATCTCGAAAATCTGCTTCGCTGCGGGAGCGCGTTTGAACAATGGACGCCTGACGGACGCGCGCATCGCGCTCGGCAGCGTCGCGCCGACCGTCGTGCGCTGCACGCGTGCGGAAGATAGCTTACGCGATCAAACGCTCGATGAGGCGACGATCAAAGCCGCGTGCGCGGCGATGGCGCAGGACATCTCGCCGATTGACGACATGCGCTCGACGGCGGAGTATCGCCTGCGCGTCGCAGCGAACTTGCTGGCCGATTTTTTATCAACTCTCAAGACTGACGGCAAAGCATCCGCTAACCCGACATGAACGTGCCTGAATACGTCATACGCGGTCGCCGCGTCGTCACACCCGACGGCGACGCTGCGGCAGCGTCAATTCACGTCCGCGACGGGCGCATCGTCGCAGTCAATTCGTTTGACAGTGCGCCGAGCGCGTGTCCGCTCGTAGAAGTTGACGACGATTGCATCATGTTGCCGGGGCTGGTGGACACGCATGTTCATATCAACGAACCCGGGCGAACCGAGTGGGAAGGCTTTGCGACGGCGACGCGCGCGGCTGCGGCGGGCGGTGTGACGACGCTCGTGGAGATGCCTCTGAATAGCATTCCGGCGACGACGACGCTTGAGAGTTTGGAGACGAAACGCGCGGCGGCGGCGGGGAAGTGCCACGTTGACGTGGGCTTCTGGGGCGGCGTCGTGCCGGACAACACGGCGGAACTTAGTCGCATGTTTGCGGGCGGCGTGTTCGGCTTCAAATGCTTTCTCGTGCCGTCGGGTGTTGACGAGTTCGAGCACGTGACGGAAGACGACTTGCGCGCGGCGATGCCTGAGTTGGCGCGCATGAATGCTCTGCTCATCGTACACGCCGAGACGCCCGCGCCGATTGAGGCCGCGCTCGCGGGAGTCGCAGATATACACGCAAACGACCCGCGCCGCTACGAGACATTTTTGCGCTCGCGCCCGAAGGCTGCGGAAGACGAAGCCGTCGCGTTGATGATTCGCCTGTGCCGCGATACGGGCGCGCGTGTTCACATCGTTCATCATTCGTCGTCCGCGTCGCTCACGCTTCTGCGCGCGGCGAAGGCCGATGGGTTGCCGTTCACTGCGGAGACGTGCCCGCACTATCTCGCGTTTGCGGCTGAGGATGTGCCGGACGGCGCGACAGAGTTCAAGTGTTGCCCGCCCGTGCGCGAGCGCGAGAACCGCGAACAGCTTTGGCGCGCGCTCGACGAAGGCACACTCGACATGATCGTCTCGGATCATTCGCCGTGCCCGCCGGAGTTGAAGCGGCGCGACGAGGGCGACTTCCTCGCGGCATGGGGCGGCATCGCTTCTCTGCAACTACGCCTCCCCGTCGTGTGGACGGAAGTGCAGAGGCGCGGCCACACAATCGAGCGCGTGGTCGAATGGTTATCGCTTGCGCCCGCGCGTCTCGTAGGACTCGACAGACGCAAGGGCGCGCTTCGAGTCGGGTGCGACGCGGACATCGTAGTCTTTCGTCCCGACGCGCAGTTTCGAGTCGAGCCTGAGAAGCTACATCATCGACACAAGCTGACGCCGTATGCGGGGCAGACTTTGAGCGGCGTGGTCGAGACAACATATTTGCGCGGCGTGAAAATTTACGAGTGGGGCGAGTTTTTGCACGATGCGGAGGGCGCGCTGCTCGCGCGAGGTGATGAAGGATGACGGACTTCACGGAACTGGTTGACCTGGCGGCGGAGCGCGTGGGCGGCGCGGTGCTGTACGCGAACGACGACTTCTTCGCGCCGAAGGAGAATTTGTTGAAGGCGTCTGCGCCCATCTTCCTCGAAGGCGAGTACACGGATCGAGGCAAGTGGATGGACGGATGGGAGTCGCGCCGCCGCCGCACGCCCGGCTTCGACTGGTGCATCATACGTCTCGGCTTGCCGGGTATCATTCGCGGCGTCGTCGTTGACACGAGTTTCTTTCGCGGCAACTACCCTGAGCAGTGTTCGCTCGAAGCCTGCGCGCTCGACGGCCAACCGGATGTCGAACAACTGTTAGATGAGTCGGTCGAGTGGCGCGAAGTGTTGCCCGTGTCAAATTTGAAGGGCGACTCGCAAAATCCGTTCCCGGTTCAAGACACGGAGCGCGTGACGCATTTGCGATTCAAGATTTACCCTGACGGCGGCGTGGCGCGTCTGCGCGTGTACGGCGAGGTCGTGCCGGATTGGGCGCGAACGCGTGCGCGCGGCGTGCGCGTTGATCTGGCGGCTGTCGAGTCGGGCGCGCTCGTGCTCGCGTCGAGCGATATGTTCTTCGGTCATCGTCATAACTTGATCATGCCGGGTCGTGCGGCGAACATGAGCGACGGTTGGGAGACGAAGCGGCGGCGTGGCCCCGGCCACGATTGGGTGGTCATCAAACTCGGCGCGCGCGGTTCGATTCATCAAGTCGAAGTTGACACCTCGCACTTCAAAGGCAACTATCCCGAAAGCTGCTCGCTCGAAGGCTGCGACGCGGCGGGCGCTGTAGACACGGACGCGCTCACGAGTTGCGCGTGGGCGGAGATTCTGCCGCGCACAAAATTGCAGGCGCACACGCGCCACCACTTCACGGACGAGTTGAAACCGCACGGCGCGATCACGCATGTGCGTTTCAACATCTACCCGGACGGCGGCGTCAGTCGCCTGCGTCTCTACGGTAATCTGGAAGATGCCTAGAACGGTTGCAGGTTTCAAGTTTCAGGACAGAGGTTCTACGGTCTTTAACTTGAAACCTGAAACCTGAAACTTCTACGATTCATTATGACCATGCACGAAGGTCTCGCACGCCTGAACGCGCTCGACGCAGATGAAGCGGAAAGGGAACTGCTCAAGTGCTGCGGATCGAACGCGTGGGCGCGACGCATGGCGACACGAAGGCCGTTCGGCGATGCGCGAGAGTTGCTGGCGGCGGCGGACGAAATCTGGCGGAGTCTCGGCGAGAGCGATTGGCTCGAAGCGTTCGACGCGCACCCGAAGATCGGCGGACGCAAGGCGGCGCGCGAGCAGGACGCGCAGGCTGAGAGTTGGTCGGAGCAGGAACAGTCGGGCGCGCGTCTCGCCGCGCAAGCGACGCTCGACGAACTCGACGCAGCCAACCGCGCTTATGAAGAGAAGTTCGGCCACATCTTCATCGTCTGCGCGACGGGCAAGAGCGCCGCAGAGATGCTCGACATTCTCCGCGCACGCCTGCCGAACGACGCACGCACCGAACTCCGGAACGCCGCAGAAGAACAACGCAAGATCACGCGTCTCAGATTGGAAAAGTTATTGACGACATGATTCTCAAAAGTCCCAAGTCACAGGTCTCAAGTCTCAAGTCAAGCGAGGCTGTTAGACTTGAGACTTGAAGCCTGAAACTTGAAACTGTTTTACCTATGAGCGCGATCACGACGCACATACTGGATATTTCACGCGGGCGACCGGCAGAGGGCGTCGCCGTCGTCCTCGAACATCGCGACGCGCAGGGCTGGCAAGTCTTGGGTCGGGGCACGACAGACGCGGACGGGCGACTCGGAAGTTTGCTGCCCGACGAGTTCGACCTACAGGTTGGCGCGTACCGTCTCACCTTTCGCACTCTGGATTATTTCGCGGCGATGGGCGTCGAGACTTTCTACCCGGAAGTAACGATCATCTTTCTCGTCGCTGACGCGGCGGCGCATTATCACGTGCCGCTCCTCGTCAGCCCCTACGGCTACTCCACCTATCGCGGGAGCTAACGCATGAGACTACTCGACCCGAACACGAGCGAATGGCTCAACCTCTTCGCGCGCTGGTTTCACGTCTTCGCGGGCATCCTCTGGGTCGGCACGACCTACTACTTCACATGGCTCGACGCGCGCCTGTCCGAAGCGGAAGTACACGCGCGAGGGACGGGCGACAAGCCGCAGGTGTGGATGGTGCATAGCGGCGGCTTCTACGTGGTCGAAAAGCAGAAGCAGCCGGGCACGCAGGAACTTCACTGGTTTCGCTGGGAGGCGGGGCTGACGTGGCTGAGCGGCATGGTTCTGCTCGTCGTGGTCTATTACCTCGGCGGCGCGCTCGTTGACCCTGATGTGCGAGACATCAGCATCGCCGCAGCCGTCGCGTTCAGCATCGGCCTGCTCGTCGTCGGCTGGGTCGTCTATGATCTGTTGATGCTCTCGCCGCTCGGCAAAAACGAGTTGGCGTTCGCTGGCGTAGGCTACGCGCTCTTGGTCGGCGTCGCGTATCTGCTCACGCATATCTTGAGCGGGCGCGCGGTCTACATACACATGGGCGCGCTCATGGGGACGCTGATGGTCGCCAACGTCTGGATGCGCATACTCCCCGCGCAGCGCAAGATGATCGCCGCGACCAGTCGCGGAGAGACGCCCGACGCACGACTCGGCGCGCAAGCCAAACTCCGTTCCAAGCAGAACACTTTCATGGCCGTGCCCGTCGTCTTGACGATGATCAGCAACCACTTTCCGACGGCGACCTACGGCAGTCGTTACAACTGGATCATCCTGTCTGTTCTGATTCTCGTCGGTTGGGTCGCCGCGAAGATTATCCGGCGCGCTTGACGCTCGGCCGGAAGTCGCAGAGGTATTTGAAACATTGTTGCAAACGCGAACGAGGGCGGGAAGACCGAATCAGTCTCCCGCCCCCGTCGTATGTGAATGTGTTCGGCCTAAGTTTTAGTAACCGCTGTAGCCATCGTTATAGCCGTTCTCGAACGCCATGCGAAGGTATCGCTGGTACAGGTAGCGGTCGCCGAGTCGCGAGCTATAGTCTTTCGTGCCCTTCTGATAGGTGCTCTCGTCGCTGAAGTCGTAGCGCTCGTTGCGGTCACGATCCTTGCGCCCTTCCTTGATGCCTTCGTTGTAACCGGCGTTCAAGGCCGTCTGGCGAAGCTGGAAAGAGCCGCCGAGTTGCGGATAGCCGTCGTAGCTGTTGCCGCGTCGCGCTCTGCGCTCTTCGCGCCGTTCATCACGACGATCGCGCCGGTCATCACGCCTGTCACGCCTGCGCTCCCAACGGTCATCGCGTCTATCCTGACCGTAGCGCCAATCCTGCGCAAACGTCGCAGCCGGCACGAGCAAAAACGCTCCCATCGCAAACATCAAAGCCTTCGTCTTCAATCCACTACCATTGCTTCTCATCGTTTATCACCCCTCTACTTTCAACTGAAATTCGCACAATCGCGAAACCTCGCCGGATAGACCAACAACCGCCGTGCCACACGCGCACGGCTGCAAAAAATACTGAAAAATGCCGTGCCTTTAGATTCTAAATGCCCCGCTCCGCACGATTAGGTGTCCGGTCGTACCGTATCGTGTGCATACGCGCCAGACACCTTCCGAATAATCGTATTGCAACTGCACGGCACTTTAAGAGGCTTCGTGCAAAGAAAATTCAAGGGAGGAGTTTGTCATAGTCGGCGTGCGAGCCGATCCAAAACCACACGACGCCCTCTGGCTTGTCCAGTCCCAACGCGCGGTAATTTGCGCCGACGCGAACCGACCACAGCTTGCCGATTTTCTTGAAGTGCAGCGACGGGTGTTTGGGATCGGATTTGAGGAGTTGAAAATTTTTGTCGGCGAGGTTACGCACGGCGGGCGGAAGTTGGCGATAGCGTTGCCAGAACTGGGGCGAAGCGAAGTGCTTCACAGCGGCTTACAGCGCCCCGATTCAAAATCGCTCTCGGCTTGTTCAAGCAGGGCGTCGAGCCGACCCTCTTTAACGTCCTCCGCGATCTGCTCGTCCCAAACTTGCGCTTGAAATTCTTCAAACCATCTGGCTAGCTCCGCCACTTTGTCGGGCGTGAGACGGGCAATTGCAGTTTCGATCTCTTTGACATCCATGACTCAAAGTTTAGCTCACCAACGCAGCGCCGACAACATTCAACACGCAGGCCAACTTAATTACAGATTCTGCCTGCTGTTGAGAATCTTGACGAACGAGCCGGAGCGCAGTTCGGGGAGCGTGAGGCTGGATCGTTGTAGGGCTTCTTCTTCGGTGATTGCGCCGCAGTTGATGGCGCGGAGGAAATAGTTGAGCAAGCCCTGGCCGGTGGCGGCGTCATCGAACACGTCGCCGACGAGGGTGGCTTTGGCAGCCTTCTCGACAAAGTTACGTAGGCGCTCGCTCGCGGCGTCGAGGCTTTGTAGGAAGAAGGCGTAGACGGCGGCGTAGCGCGTGGGGAGTTGGGCTGGGTGTAAGTCCCAGCCTTGATAGAAGCCGCCTGTGAGCGAGTGTTGGACGTGGCCGTAGTGTATGCGCCAAGCGCGCCAGACGGTGCGTTGGTTTTCGGCTTCCTGTTCGGGCGTGAGCGTTGAGCCTTCGGCGGCGCGGTGCGGGGCGACGGGCATGATGTTGGTCGCGCCGTCGGAGAGCCAGACGCCTGTGCCAGCAAACGAGACCTGCATCATGTGCTTAGCGAAGTCGCAAACGGGGTGCATCATGTGCTGGTGCGCGGCGGTGATGTTGCAACTGGCTGTGTAGTCGTAAGTGCCGAAGTGCGCGGCGGTGCAACGACCGCGCGCGGCGGCGAGCAGGCGCGGCAAGTTGATCGCGCCGTCGCGGTTGATGATTGACTGCGTGGTTTCGATCATCATCTCCATCTTGAGCGTGCCCGCGGGGAGCGAGAGCTCAGGTTCGAGCAGATCAAATATGGAGGCGAGCGCGGCACATTGTTCGGGGACGGTGATCTTGGGAAGCGTGACGACGAAGTTCGGGGGGAGCGCACCGTTCGCTTCTGCGGCGAGCGTGGAGACGAAGATGTCGAGCGTGCGGATGCTGCGCGCGCGCAGTTCTTCCGTGAAGGGCTTGATGCGTATGCCTATGAAGGGCGAGAGCGTGCCCGACTTCAACCCCGCCGCGACTTCGCGTGCGGCAGCTTCGGCGTGAGCATCCTCTTCCGAATCGGGGCGATTGCCGTAGCCGTCCTCGAAGTCTATGCGAAAGTCTTCGACCGGCTCGCGCGTCAGTTTCTCGCGCACGCGCTCGTAGATGATGGGCGCGAGCGTGTGCGTCTGATCATCAGATGACGAATCCTGCGCGCTTGTTAGTCCGACGGCTTGTGCGAAGGCATTGGCGTCGGGGGCGAACTGTTCGAGCGAGCGCAGGGCGAGCGCGCCGAGGCGTCGGGGCGTGTCGGATTTGAAGAGGTGCGCGCCGCCGTAGACGGTATGGACGGGCTGTCGGCGTCCGGTCTCGCCCGCGTAGTCGCGCGCGAAGTCTGCGTTGGCCTGTTGCAAACGGGCGATGATGTCGCGTGTGTTGTCGTTCGTCAGAGATGTTTTCATGTGTGCCTACTTTGAATCGTAAATTGATAAGAGATGAAACGGCGAAAGCGCGTCGCGCACCGAGTCCGCTGTGTCCGGCTGTTTAAGTCTCCCGTCCCGTCTTCCTGTCCGAACTCAGGCGCAGCAGCCCGACCAGAAGGAAGAGTACGAAGGGGACGGAATTGATGAGCGGGCCGAGCTTTGAATGCTCGCCGCGCACGTCGAACCAGTGCGCGAGCGCGACGAGTGCAAACGCGAAGGTCAAAGCCCAGTGGAAGAAACGGCTCTCGTTGTAATGACGTGCGAACCAGAACGCGATGAGACCGACGAATACTAGGAACGCGCCGAACTCCTGAATGATGTGGAGCGCGCGCGTGTCGCCGTGCGCGGCATTCACGACGGCGAGCCGCACGGCTTCCGGCAGCAACCCCGTATCCAACAACAGGACGCTCGCCCCGACGACGAGCGAGATCGCGCCGAAGAGACCGTATAAGACTCCGGCGATGGCTTTAACGTTCATCGTCTTTAGCCTTTCTTCTTGAGACTTGAAACTACTACTGCGTTAAAGTTCGCGGCGCGAATACATAGCACGACGGAAAAGCGCGGCACAAGTTGCGACCACCTATTGCTTCGCGAGGATTTCATTGCTTCGCGATGACTTCGCAAAACTTTTGCGCGAGCAGTTCGCCCGCGACGTGATGGCCTGTGGCGTTCCAGTGGCCGTTGCCGATGTCGCGCCCGAAGCCGTGTAGGAATACTTGATGCTGCTCGGCGTATTGCTGTAACTGCGGCGCGAGCGTGATGACGGGGAAGCCTTCGCGCTCGCCGAACGAGCGTATGCGCGCGTCTGGATAGAAGATGTCGTTTGCGCCGACGCGACGCAGGAACGCCTCGCGCGCGGCGGGCTGCGGATGAACCTGCACGCCGTTGCTCAAGGTGACGACCACGAACTTAGCGCCGCGCGCCTGCACCTCGTCGCGCATCAGCAAGAGCAAGCCTTCCGTCACGCGCCAAGCCTCGCGCCAGGTGTCGTCTGCGGGTTCGCGGTAGATGAGATTGTCTATGCCGAGTTCGTCGGAGATAACTGCGGCGGGTGCATTCGCAGTTTGCGCGGGCGCGTTCGGGCTTTGCGCGTATGCCACAGGCGAGATGAACGCGGGCAATGCTAGAGCGGCGGGCGCACGCTTCGACGCAAGATAGTTTTTCAGCGCGTAGTGGCCTTGATGGAAAGCCTGTATGACGCGCAGGTGATCTCTTATCCAGCGTCCCGCGCGGTTGAGTGCGGAGTGGCGCAGGCGGAACGCGCGCGTCTCGCGGAAGGAATCATCAAGCGCGAGTTGGCCGTTGCGATAGACGAAGTAGGGAATCTCGTCCGTGCGTTTGAGCGCGCGCAGGTTGTCTGTGATGTCGTTGTTGGTGGTCAGGGCGAGGAGGACGATGTCGGGCGCGTAGTCCCAGACCTTTTGGCGAAGCGTCAGAAGTTCCTGCGCCGTGCCGTAGCCGGAGACGCCGAAGTTGATCACTTCGATCTTGCGTCCGGCGAAGGCGGGACAGGTTTGCAATTTTTGTTCGAGGACGACCCAGAAGGCGTCTTCGAGCGGGACTTGCAGAGCCTCCGCATAGGAATCTCCGAGCACGGCGATGCGTACGGTGCCTGCGGGTTTCGTCTTCTCATGCTCACGGTCGCGCAGGCCATCGCTGTTGATCTCGACATATGCTTCGCCCTCCTTGCGATACCAGCCAGACGCGCCGGGTTGCAGCGCGTAGCCGCGCACCGTGTCGGTCGTGTAAAAGATTGGATAGGTATAGCCGACGATGCGCAGGGCGATCTCTGCGATGAGCAAACCGACGACGAGCGCGACGAGCACCATCGCAAACTTGACGAGGCGCAGCTTTCGTTTAGACCAGTTGAGCGGCAGGGGCGTGTGTTGCGGCATGCGTAAACTTGAAGTCAGGGAATTTAAGAGCGTGTGGCGGCGAGTTCTTCCGGCAGTTGCAGGACGGATTGCCAGTTCGAGTCGTCTGCGCGCATACGAGCAGTTAGTTCGTCGCGCAAGCGGCGTAGTTTGTCGCTGAGCGCGTGCGGGTAGCGTTCGATGTCGCGGAAGCGTGCGCGTTGTTCTTCGACGAAGGCTTTCTGTTTGGTGATGGACGGGATGGACTCGTAGCGACCACGCTCCCAGAACGGCACGAGGAGCGGTTCGACCGAGACCGCGCCCGCGATTTCCACTTCCTCGCCCTCAAGCCCGACGATGTCGCCGACGTAGTTGCCCGCAGAGTCCGCGCCGCGAAAGACCTGCAAGCGTCCGGGCAGCGTTGACTTCTCAGGCGTGTTCGAAGCCTTGAGCGTGGGTCGGCCTTCGATCAGGCATTGTTTGAAGATGACGCCCGCGATGCGTCGCACCTCGCCCGATAGTTTCGTGCCGACGCCGAACCCTGCGGCCTGCGGAAACTCCTCGACGATGCGCTTGACGGTTTCAACATCCAGGTCGCCAGTCAACACGGGCATCAACCCTTCAAATCCGTTCGCCTCGAAGAAGCGCAGACACCACGCGCCGAGTTTTGCAAGGTCGCCGGAATCGACGCGGAAGCCTTTGAAGGCGCGGCGACGTTCGGGCGTGGAAGTGGCGGCCATCGCGGCATGCGCCGCGCCCGTGTAAACGTCAATCGTGTCCAAGAGGAGCGTCGTGCCTTGCGGGTTGGCGTCGAGCCAACGCTCGAAGGCGACTTGCTCGAAATGTTTCGGGCGGCCTGTGCGCGGCTCGATCTCCGGCTCGTCTATGTATTCGATGTATGCCTGCTGCCAGTAGTGCGCGGACGTGCCGACGGCGGGGATGTCCAAGCGATGCGCCGCCTCCATGTTCGAAGTGTCGTTGAAGCCGCCGATGAAAGCGTAGGTGGCGACTTCGACGGCGCGTTCGATGTCGCCGTTGCGTCTGAGAGAGAAGTCGGAGAGCCAACGGTCGCCCGCAGCCATGCGAAACTGCATGGCGAGCGCGGCGGTCGTCATCGGCAGATCGAAGGCGTGCTCGAACTTGATCTCCTGCGCCTGCGTCAGACCGAACGCGCCCGTGATGTCTGCGAACGGCTCTCCCGCGAACATGATCGTCGCGGGGCGTGCGGCGCGCACCTCGCCTATGAAACTCACGTCTTCGACGGCCTTCGCGAAGCGTCCGAGTCCTCCGCGATCCTGTTCCAGAAAACGCAGGCGCGGCCGGTCGATGCCGCTATCGACGAGCAGGCGCACGAGCCGCCCGTGTCCTAGACAGGGTGCGAAGGGAAGTTTGCGCTGCGTGACGTAGAAGGTCGCCTCCGCCTCGCTCAGAGATTTCTCGTGCAGGCGCGTCTCATCTTTGTATGAGGCGTCGCCCATCGTCGCATGATAACGGTCTATGTTGAGTGTGCCCATGATGATCGACGCACATTATAGACATTGACAGGGATTAAACGACAGTCGGATACTGCTGCGACGCGCGGGGTAACAAGCAGGATCAAGAGCGCCCCCGACCACCATATTCGATTCAGTTCAAGAAGGAGACAGAAGATGAGAAGGAGTGGATTGCCCGCTTTTGCGTTTTTAATCGTCGCTTTGCTTAGCTTTCAAATCGCGTCGGCTCAGTTTCCGAGGATGCCGAAGATTCCTAAACCCGATAAGCCGAAACCGCAGCCGACCGCGACGCCCGACGCACAACCAGCCTCCTCTGAAACTACACAACCCGCACAACCGGAAACTCGTAACGACACGAAACCGGCGACAACCGCAGCAGCAGCGGCGTCACAGCCAAACGCACCGACGATCGCCAAAGATTCCGTCCAGTTGACCGCCTTCACCTATAACGTCTACAAGGGGAACTACGACACTTGGAGTTGGGTTCCGCTCATCACCTATCGCGTCAACGGCCCCATCCCGAGCGGCGGCCAACTCTACGTCGAATACACAGTCCCCGGCAGCCCCGCCGTGAAGTTCGATTGCGACACAGGGGAGACGCCTGCCGACCGCTGGTGGAAGACCACGTGCGGCGGCCGCGAAGGCGTTCCCGAGGAGAAAGCGAGCGTCTACACAGGCCCTTTCCAGTTCGCCATCAAGCTGCGCAACGAGTTGGCGGGCACCGACACGACGATCTTCACGGGGAAGGCCAAGGTCGCCAAGGTGCATTCCAACGAGATCAGCACCGGCAAGTTCGCCAACCACTTCGCCTACTACGTTGACCACGACTGGAACATGCCCATCGGCTATGTCTACTACACGGCCGACGATCTGCAAGGCTGGAAGAGACCCATCCTTAACGTCAGCTTCTGGGTGCGAGGCGAAGCCGTGCGCTTCGACCCGCACCTCTTCTACAAGGGCGCGGAGGTGGGCCGGATCATGTACGAGGGCGAGCAGGTCGGCAAGGCCAGTTGCGAGCCGGACGTTGAGAACAACACCACGCACTTCGTTGACGAGAAACTCGCACCGCAGAAGGCGAAGTGGTCGCGTGTGCGCTGCACCTTCACCAACGTCCGTGCGTGGGACAGGTCGGGCGAGGGGCCGGGCATGTTCGGTGAACTGTACCAGTTGGGCAAGAACCCCGGCGAGTACGAGATGAAGGTGCTGTGGAACAACAAGCTGGCGCGCTCCGTCAAGTTCACCGTCAAGCCCGACGGCACGCTCGACACGAGCCTCGCCGCCTCGAACAAACTCGGCACAGACCGCCTCATTGTCCCCGTACAGATCATCGGAGATCAGGACGGCCAGTGGGACAGAAACGCTTGGAAGACCGAAGCCTTCTACGGCAACCCGCTGACGGGCTTCACGCCTGTACCTTAAACCGTAGGGAAGTATCTAAACAGAGGCGCGGGCTGTGTGTGAGCTATCTTGCAGACACACAGCCCGCGCCTCCGTTTGCCTATGACGCGTCAGGAAGTGGGCGTGATTTTCTTTTTCGAGGGGCGTTTGCGTTCGCTGGCGCGCGTGCCTCCGGCCAGTTCGTACTGTGTGGAATCGGGGCCGTAGACGGCGCGGAAGCCGCTGCGTGCGCGCGTGTTGATGCTCGCCAGTTCAGCCGTCTGTGTGTTGAGTTCGTTGGAGAGCGCGGTCAACTGCATGCGTAGGGTTTCGATCTGGTCGCGTTTCTGGCGCGCGTCGGTGATCTTGGCTTGGAGTTTGGCGAGAGTTACTTCGTTCAGCGAGAAGGTAGGGTTCTCCGCCCATGCACGAGCGATCTGTTCGCTATTGGTCAGTACAGTGTCAAAAGGGTATTTCGTAGGCATGAGGAATCGTCTCCTTTGAATTGAAGAACGTTAAGAGGTAAGCCCGAAACTGGAAACGCGAGCGTTGGGGTTGTGAGATGCTCGGTTTGAAGTTTGGGCAGGTCAGCCGAAAGATTCAACCGGAACGTTTGAAAGATTCGCCGCCCGGTTGGAAAGAGTTAACGTCCGGTTAGAAGTTTCAACCGCTCGTCCCAACATTGGGTACGCGCGGTTGAAAAGTTAAACCGCCTGCCCCAAGATTTGGGAAGCGCGGTTGAACAATTCAACAACTCGGTTTGAACTTTCAACAGCTCGGTTGGAAAGTTCACCCTCCGGTTTGAAAGTTCAACCCTCCGGTTAAAACATTTAACGCGGTCGCCTGAGCTTGCAAACGACTCCCCATCGAATCGCACAAACCGAAAGGAATCTTCCAACGCATACACGCCACCGACAGGCAACCGCCAAAAAGTCGCGCGCATTATGCCACTACTCACACGCCTCTGCACTAAAATTTTTGCGTTGACGAGTTTTCAGAATTTATCTGCGCTCATTGCCCGTCCAGCTAAACCACGAGCGGCTTTTGACACGTATCTGAATGTATCAGGCCGCACCGTGCGGCTTTTCACACTCTACGGCGTAGTCAGGCCACACCCTGCGGTACAATATGCGTTAGATTGCTTTGTTTTATGTGGGGCAGTAATAATGCCGCAAATCCTAAAGGCCTTTTGAAAGGATAGACAAGTGATACCTAAAGCCCTTTTTGTAGCTATGCCGTTTCGTCCACAGTTTGAGCCTGTGTACGATATTATTGTTCGTGCCGCAGACTTGAATAATGTAATCTCCCGTAGAGTAGACCAAGAGTGGTTTGCTGGCTCAATCATTAGCCATATTGTTAGTGCTATTGAGGAATCGGACATTGTTGTTGCGATACTCGATGAAGAGAATGGAAATGTTTACTATGAAGTTGGACTCGCCCACTCTAAAGGTAAACCTGTAATCATTCTTACTTCTGATCCTGCAACTCTAAAATTTGATCTTCGAGATCATCGTGCAATTGTTTACGATTTAAGTAATCCGCAAGCAACTATTGACGAATTAGCGAGGACAATCTCACGAGTGCTGGATGTCCCCAAAGACCCCAAAGAGTATCTATCTGAAAATCTTGGGAGTTCCTCACCAAGCCCGCAACAAGCTTACGAGCAAGCATTGGAGAAAGCTAAAAACACCGTAATCTCAGAAGCCAAGTTGCAGAAACCTGTTAGAGTCACATCACTTACCTTCGTTGAAGAAGATAATGTAGTTGCATTAGAACTAACAGATTTCATGGAGAATCGGGTTAGGGCTATTGTGGACATCAATGGAGTCATCAAAGTATTCAAACATTTATAGACACGCCGTATGCTTTTCTCGGCAAGCGCAATCTAACAACGGCATGCACCCACCGCCGACACGCTACTTGTCATGTAAATCGAATCGCTTGGGGCGGCGGGTGATGCCGAGCGTTGGGCGGCTTCAATGGCCCGTGCCGGTGTTAGATTGAGTATAATTAAAATCTTGGTAGTTTTTGGATAATTCACTGAGGAGGCTATATATGAAGGCTGTAATTGAGGTGTCGAAGGCCGAGAAGAATGCTTTTGATGGAATGAAAGCTACCGCTCCAGACTCGATTGACATTGTCGAAGTAAAAAGATTTGGTGGTGATGCAGACCTTATCCAAGCCATAGTGACGATCACCGTGGCTACAATACCTGTCCTTGGCAGCATCATTTCTAAGCTAATGGATAAGAAGGAGTCAGTAAAGATAAAGGTCAACGGCGTCGAGATTACAGGACTAACTAAAGACAACGTGCGCGAAATACTGGAAGAGATTCGTAAGAAAAACGAGCCTTAAATATAATCATCTGCACTACCATATCGCCCATGAATTTGTCAGAGTACATTACAGTAACGCGTACCGTCTCCGATACGGAGCCGTCAGGGTTTATATACAAGCGGTTTTACCAACGCATCTTGAATGCCTTCGACAACCCCGACCTTTTGCCCGAATTTAAAGTCGTATATACGCTCCAACGGTCTACGGAGGTTATGGTGTTATCAGGAAAGGAATACCTCCTTTACGACCAGTATTTGGGACAGACTATGAATATGCTGAACCGAATACTTCTCAACTCTGATAGCCCTATGGATGCGCAGATGTACTTCTTTAAACTCTTGGCAGAGCGGTATGCACTCGGCGGACAATTTGGGTGGGCGATGATGTTCGGGTTTTCGTACCTAAAGATGCGCGAAACGTACACTAGTTACAGGCGAGACAAAAATCTCATACGGCGCAGCACCTTTACATGGTCTCAGGAGCTATTCATCATCGCGCATGAAATAGCCCACTTAATTATTAAGAATCCGGGGCGCTTTATATCGTTACCTCAAAGGGATTCATCCTCCACAGAGAAAGGTGAGGGTAATTATGAGAACTATGACGTTGTTATTCGATCTTTAGCGGAGCAGTTTAAGTTAGGGCGAATCGATTACGATATGTTTATGCCTTCTTCCGATAACCCTTTTGCCAAGATGTTGCTCAACAATCCCGACTTTAGCATGAGTTCCGATATTCGGGAGGAATGTTGTTGCGATGTACTTGCCACAATAATGCTCATTTCAGTTCTTAAGCAGGATAAGGGCATTGATTTCTCGGATGTGCTAATTGCTATTGCCATGTGCTTAAGACATCTCCGCGTACTTGGATTTGTGGAACTCATGTATTCCAAAGCTTGGTTTGCAGAGCAGTCAGGCAATAAACCATTGATACATGGGTTGCTCCTAAGAACATCAAATATTAGGGAATTTATGCGCGCACTTGCTGGTGTTCACATAGAGGGGGTAGAGCTGCGGGTAGGATACGACATGATTCAAATGGCGGAGCATTATGAAAAAGTTATAGATGATCCGGTCATGTTTTCTGTTGCTGACAAGATAAAAAACTTGATGAATGTGCCAGAGCTAAACAAGCTCAATACTGATAACCCAAAGATCACGTTGCGCGAAGTTGGCGAAATAACTGGATTCTTCGAGACAATCAGTTAAGCATATTCCTAACCACTGCATGACGCCGCCCAACAACTGCATGCACCCGACGCCCCATCACGGCCCTTCTCATGCATGTTGTGGAAGATACCTCTATCTCTCATGGAACGCCGTCCCTTATTCCGCGAAATGCTCTTATCCCGATGGAGGATTATGCCGATAGATTTGATTCTCATCTGGATGCCGGGCATTCGTGGATCAATATGAGCGCGGCTGGAATCTTGGACGATGCTTTACTCATCATCATTGAATTGCCGGGATACAAAAACTAATGTGGCGAGAGACAAAGTTTCTGTTAATTTCTCCGGGGCGGCGATGCTGAATGGCAAATCACAGTGGGATGCATCTGAAATGTATCGAATTGTTGATTAAGTTGCGCGTGAAAGCATCGCCTGACAACTCATCGAACCGGAGCGCGAGTTAGCCGGTCTTTCATCGTAAAGTTGGATGGCATCGGTGTTGTATGCGCGCCCGGTTAATTCAGGCGTTGGATGACTCTCTAAAGTGGAGGGAATATGCGAACGAACAAGTTAATCTCGGCATTCTCGGTATTGCTGATCCTACTTGCGATTACGCGATTAATGCTTGATGACAAAATCGCCGGACGTATGGACAATACGTTCTTTATTCTGATAGCCCTTGCGTTGCTTCTGCATATCATACCATTTGAAAAAATAAAGTCCGTCAAAGCCGCCGGAATCGAACTGACACTTGAGCTGCCGCAGGTTAAGAGTGCCATAGACGGATTAGGGCTTAACGGAATCCGAGATGAGATACTTCGACTGTGGTTGTCTCACCGGAAGGATGAACTTGAGACTATACGCGGAAGCAGGGTTCTATGGGTAGATGATCATCCGGATAAGGTTATAGAAGCGCGTCGTCTGCTGCGTGCTTTGGGCGTTGAAACAGTCACGGCGGTCTCAAGTGAGAAGGCTGAGGAGGTTCTCAAAACGGATAACGATTTCGATTTGATTATTACCGATGTGTCGAGGAAGGGCGACAGCTACAAGCTGACCGGAGGACTTGAGGGAGCTGAGGGCGTAAACTTCATCGTTAAACTCCGTACTATCCCCCTCGACCCGGATAAGAACATGCCTGATCCGGTTATCAAGTCAATGCCTGTAATGTTTTATGCCGCGTATGCATCAGAGAATTTGATAAAATATATCCGTCCGGCAAGCGAAACTCTACCCAAGCCGGAAATGAGTAATACAGTCTCCGATCTGATAATCAAGGTCGTCAGGCAATTAGCCGCCGTGCGCTCCAAAGCAATTACTTACAGTGAGAAAAAGATAGGCACTCGACCAAAATAATCTATGCCAAAACGGCATGCAACCGAGCCGCGAGTTAGCTGCCTCTCATACGCAAGTGGCGAGTCAATTATATTATTGCCGAAATAGCAGACGCTAATTTTTAACCTTCCCCCGATTCCGCCGGACGTTCGCGTCGCGGTCAATCTATTTCCCCTTCTTCATGGGAGACAAAATATGCGGGATAGTTGTGGGTCGTGCGCGAGAGTATCCGGAGGCGTGCGAAGTTTTAGTTTGTCGCTCGTCTTGATTTTGAGTTTCGCGGCCTTCGTGCAAGTGCGCACGGCGCACAACGCGGAAGCGCGGCGTTTGACGAATCAGGCGACGAATGAACTGACTGTGGATAGAGTTCTGGCGAATGTGCGGAAGGCGATTGGTTACGAGAGGCTTGGGCGTCTGCGTCGTGGCTTCGTGGTGGAAGAGTCTGCTGTTGACGCGAAGGGGACGGCTGAGACGCAGGAGTCGCGCGTTTTGACGTTTGGCGCGGGCGGGGCGTTTCGAGAAGACTCGAAGCCTGCGAACGCCAAGCCGCTCGGGTTCGACGGGAGTTACGGCTGGCAACTTGATCGCACGGGGCTGGCAGCGCCGTTGCCGCAACGCCTGCGCGAGAAACTTCTCATTCCGGCGTGGGTGCGCGGCGGTTGGTGGCTCGACGCGCGTGCGCCTTTCGTGTTCTCGATTTTGCCCGCAGAGACGAACGAACAGAGGGTCGCGCTGTCCATGCGACTACGGCGCGGGCTGGTGGGCGCGAAAGTGTTCGTCAATCGCGCAACATGGTTGCCGGAGTCGCTCGTCGTCGAATACGAGCGCGGGCCGTACACTGTCACCTTCAAAGATTATCGTGAGTCGCTCGGCTTTCGCTTTCCGCAAGCGGTCGTCGTCAACTATCGCGGCCCGGACACGGAGTTCAGAGTGAGAACGATCACGGAGGCGAAGACGGGTGAGAACGTATTCGCCCCGCCGCCCCTGCCGCCCGACACGTCTTTCGATAACACGCTACCGGCGGAGTTGAAGGTCGCGCAGGGCGTGCCGTTCTCCGATTCGTCGCCCGGTCATTACTACGTGCGCCCAATAGTTGACGGGCGCGAGATCGGTTGGTTCAACTTCGACACGGGCTCGGACGCCATGCACATCGACACGAAGTTTGCCGACGAACTCAAGATGCCCGTGCTCGGCAGATCGCAGACGCGCGGCTCGGACGGCAAAGTGCAAGAGGTGACGATCCGGCAGGGCAAGACTCTCCAACTCGGCAGGGTGACATGGAAGAATCCGCTCTATCTGGCGATGGACTTGTCTGCGAGGAACGCGCCGCCGGGAGAGAAGCGCGCGGGGCAGGTTGGCCACCCTTTGCTCGCACGCGTCGTGATGGAAGTCGCTGGCGGCGGCAAGAAAATGGCCTTGTATGATCCTGCGACTTATAAGCTCACACGCGGCAAGTGGCAGCAGCTTTCTTACATAGACCTGACGCCCGCCGTCGTCTGTCGCTTCGAGGGCAACCGCGAAGGGCTGTTTCAACTCGACACAGGCTACACGGGCACGGTCACCTTCTACGACAAGTTCATAGAGTCCGAGAAGCTACTCGAAGGCCGCGTAACTAAAGACGAGACGGAGACAGGATCGGGCGGGACGTACAAACTCGTCACGGGTACGATTGATTGGTTTGAACTGGCGGGCATGAGATTCAAGAATCCGAAGGTGGGCTTTCGTGTCGCGGGACTCAGCCGCGAAGGCGGCGCGGGTGTCGTCGGGCGCGAATTTCTCTCCGCCTTCACCATCATCTTCAACTATCCCGAACGGCGCATCGCCTTCATTCGCTAAGCGCATCCGGCTTGCGACCGAGTTTAAGTAAAAGCACGCACCACTGAACTGAGCGGCATTCGGTATCGTAATGGCCTGAAGGAGGTGGAAGGAGATGTATTGTTCATCTTGCGGCGTATCTGTCGCGCAGGGCTTGAGCTACTGTAATCAGTGTGGCGCGAAGTTGAACGGGGAGAAAGGCGATAGCCTCATCAAATCATCGGAATTGAGGGCTGAATCCCTAATTATTTTGCTGATGGTCGGCCTCTTCGTCTTCGGGCTTCTGGCTATCTCGGTTCTCATGGGAGTGATGAAAGCCGTGCTCGACTTGAATGCGGGGCAGATTCTCGGTTTCGCTACCCTGAGCTTTCTGATAATGCTATTAATCGAAGGCGTGCTCATCTGGCGGTTATCGCGCCGTAAGCGAGGCGTTGAAGCAGCAGGCGATGCCGCGCTATCGAAGGAACAAATTACGAAAGAGCTTGACGCGGCACAGGCGCGATTGCTGCCAGAGGCTATGCCGAGCGTGACTGAGCACACGACCCGCGCATTTAATCCGATCTACAGCGAGCGAAAATCAAAATGAAGAATCGCCCTTAAGCCACGCCGCGCTTAACAACGGCATGCACCCGAACGCGAAGAGCGCGGCTTTCATCCGCAAGACGCCGCCGTGCCTGATGCGTCGTACGCGCGGCGGGTGATGCCGGACGTTAGATGGAACGTAGTTACAATCCAGCTTGCTCACCATCTAGACTGCCCATGCACATGCATACGTAGAACGGCACAGCGAAGCAGAGAAACTGTACAGTATGAGGGACAAAGCGATGGCAGCTACCGACGATACGGATTCGCAGCTGTTCTATCATGGCACGAAGGCCGACCTGAAGCCGGGAGACCTGATCGAGTCCGGTTATAACTCTAACTACGGTAAGAGAAAGAAGGCGGCTTACGTCTATCTAAGCGCCACCTTGAATGCGGCCACCTGGGGGGCCGAGTTGGCCGTCGGCGAAGGACGCGGCAGAATCTACATAGTGGAACCAACCGGCCCGATTGAAGATGATCCCAACCTGACGGACAAGAAGTACCCGGGCAATCCGACGAAGTCTTTTCGCTCCCGTGAGCCATTACGGGTCACAGGTGAGATCACTGATTGGAAGGGGCACTCTCCCGAAGAACTCAAAGCCATGAACGACCATCTTGAGCGACTCAAGCAACTTGGCATTGAGGCAATCGAGGAATGAATACGGCTCGTCCCTCTAACTATCGTTCAAGCCGACGACGCTTCGCGCCGCGGCTAACTCAGGCGTTAGGTTGCGGGGAACAATTGAATTGCTATGAACGATAATTAAGCGGAGGCATTTTCTGTGTTGTAGAAGCAGAAACTGTTTTCTCAAGCACTTCGACGCCGCGCGCTGCGAGTTCGGCTTGGATGTCAGAGTCTAAAAATCGCTGTGCTTCCTCATGTCGCTTCAACGTTGCGTCCAGGTGGCAGAGCGTGAGTCCGCGCACAAAAAGGTGCGCCTGTTGGCCTGAACAGAGTTCCGCGATCGGGCGCATCTCCTCCGGCAGCCAAGCCAACTCGCCTGTGAACGGCATCGCACGCACGGCCTCGTGCAACTCCTCTACATTGTCCATGAAGTGCATGTGGTCGGCGCGGCGCAAGACAAGCATTTGTTTGGTTGCCGGAGTCCTTTCAAATAGTTCGTACATGCCTGCGAGCGGCAGGGAAGCGTCGTTCTCCGCAACCAGATAGAGCGTCGGAACATCGCGCGTCCAATTGAAAGTTAGCTTCACCGGAAGCATCCCCGGTTTCGGCTGCGAAGCTCCGCCGGGCGCAAGCGCCACGACGGCACGTATGCGCGGCTCGACATCAATTGCGGCGAGCGCCGTCCAACCTCCGAAGCTGTGTCCCACGATTCCGATTCGTGCGGGATCAAGTTTGGCTTCCGAATCCCAGGCCGCGCCGTCGAGCAGTTGATTTAGGAGAAAGCGTATATCGGGCACGCGGCTCGCGATCATAGCTTCCCAACGCGCAGCTCTTTCATCATCCGTCTCGACACTTTTACGCGCCAGTTCCGGCGCTACTATCTCCGAGTGGTTTAACGCCGCGACCACGTAGCCGTGACTGCTCAGGTGTGTGCAAAGAAAAGTGGACTGTCGGCGGTTGCCGCCGCTGCTATGCGAAAAGATGACGAGCGGGTAGATGCCGCGCGCGGCTTCGGCATCGCGCACAACCGACTGGCTGAGCGTCGCGTCGCTTGCCGGAACTGTGTAGGAGTCCTGAGTCTCCGGCGCAATATCCTGCCCCGCATGCTGCGCCGCCGGATACCAGACCTCGCAAGTGAACGGGCGTTCACGCGCCGCATCAAATGCTTCGGTGGTACGCACGCCGACGGGAAATCTGCCGCGCACGAATGGATCGTAGCCGTCCGTTAATCTTTCAGTCATCGTGCCTACTTCCGAGTTTCTAACCTATTGAGACTCGCCGCCCGTTTTCATACGTTCAAGCATTAATTGGGCGCGGGCGCGGAGGCGTGCGTTTGCGCCGCTGTTGATGAGTTGTTGGAGTGTGGCGCGTGCGGCGTTTGTGTCTTTCATGCGCAGGTAGACTTGCGCGAGGATGAATGTCAGGTCGGGACGACCGGGCGAGAGTTTTAATCCCTGTTTCAGCAGTTCGACCGCTTCGGGGAGTTGTTCGCCCGTGACGAGATTGATGAAGGCGAGCAGACGGTAGGATTCCGCGAAGTCGGGCTTGAGCGCAATCGCGCGGCTGAGTTCGCGGCGCATGACAGCCGCGTCTTCCGGTTTGTACTCGGCGATCCCTTGCTCTTCGTCCATCTCTTCGCGGCTGAGCGCGTAGGCGTAGTAATAATGCATGAGGTAGTTGTCCGGCTCTAAAGTTATCGCCTGTTGCAGGAGGCGGCGCGGTTCCGTGACCTGTCTCTGGCGGGCGCGCGTCATGCCGAGCGCGGCGTAGGCGAGTGCCATTCTGGGGTTGATCTCGATGGCCTTTTGCAGATGTTTCGCCGCGTCGTCGTAGCGTGTGATGTGGAGCAGTAGGTCGCCCATGTAATAGTGCGCGTCGGCGTTCGTAACGGGCACGCTTTCGATCTCGGCGACGACGCTCAGGTGATCTTCCAGTTGCGTGTTGCGCACGCGGAAGTCTTCGCGGCGGACGTACTCGCGCAACTCTTCTTCAAAAGTCCGGTAGTCGGTCTTAAACGATTGCCGGAAACTTCGCTCGAAGGCGACGCCCGCCGCCGTGAGTTCGAGGAAGCGCAGGAGTTGGAGTTGACGCCGCCCGTTGTCCGTCGTCATTAGATAATGGACGAGCGCCCACGATTGCGCGTTGAAGAGACCGCTGTGTTCGTTGTAGTCGGCGGAACTGCGATCCACGCTGAAGATTGCGGCGAGCGGTAGGAGTTTCGCGCGACGCAGGAGCGCGATGTTGCCCGCGACGGGTTTGCCGAGAGTGTTCCGGTTCTCTGCTATGTTGAACTCGAAAGTGCTGTAATACTGCGCCAGCCCTTCGTTGAGCCAGTCGGGCACGCGGCGCGTCTGGCTGTCGATCAAGAGGTGTACGGATTCATGAAAAAGTTTGACGTAGAGGCTTTCGCGATCACGGTCGAGCGGCAGCGCGATGTAGTTCATGTCGAGGCCGGATTGGAAGTAGCTGATGAACTCGGTCGGCCTGCCTTGATAGAGCGGGCGAAAGTCTTTGTATGAATCGTAGTCTTTGAAGACGACGACGGTGGTGGGGACGGAAGAGGCAAGGCCGGAGGCGGGGAAGAGTTGCGAGAAGGCGTTGCGGAACTGCTCGAACCTGATCGCGACCTCCCTCAACTCGCTCTCCGTCGTGTCGCCCACCAGCAGGTAATGAGGCGAGCGCACGCCGACCCAGCCTTCTTTTGCCTCCGCGACGGCCGACGCGACGAAGACGAAACAGAGCGCAAGCGTCGCACAACGGACGATAGTTAGAATGTTTCTCGTCGCCGTCGTCTCACGTCTCGTCATGCTTGAGTTCCGCAAAATCTAACTTTCCACAGCGTGCGAAGTTTGGTAGAGCGTTTGTTTTATACCGTCGCAGGATCGCTGACGGGTTCGGTCGGCGGTTTGGGGATGCTGCCGCGCGTGCGCTGCTGGTGCGCGCCCATGCCGACGGAGACGGACATGAATGGCCGCTCGAAGAGGCGGAAGAACAGCCACGCGAAGAGTATGCAAAGCGGCGTCATGATCACGAGCGAGATGGTCGGAATGTGTAGCTCGGTGAAGCCGAACCAGTACCACTGCATGAGCACGAACAGGTGCGTTAGATATAGCGAGTAAGAGATCAGTCCTAACCCTGCGAGCGCGAGCAGGAGGCGCGACGCACCGCGCGCCATCTCGCGCCGACGCTGCTCTGCGCGCACCGCCGCGTTGACCAGCACGAAGAAGCCCGCGCCCCACGCCGGATGCATCAAGAGCCAGCCCGCGTCATGTAGCCAGGCGATGTGGTCAACTTTCGGTAGCCACGTCGCAAGTCCCATCGCCAGAAGAAGCGCGGCGAAGCCCGCGCGTAGTTTGTAGCACCACTCCGGCAATTTCACGACGCCGAGCGCCGCCTCGACGCTGAGAGCGCCCAAAGCCCAGATGAACCAGTTGGTCGCCGCCGCTTCGCTGACGGGGATTTCCACGCCGAAGAAGTTGCTGACTGCGCGCCCCGCAAGCAACCAGACGACGCGCGCCGCCGCCGTCAATAGGAGCGTGCGCGCCCACCCGTAGCGTATGCGAAGGTATAGCAGGAGAAAATAGGCCAGATAGAGTTGTTCTTCGATGGCGAGCGTCCAGAACGCGCCGTTGATGCTGTAGGTCGTGCGTATGTCTATATTGTGCAGCATCAAGAGGTGTAGGCCGACATCCCAGAGGTAAAAGCCCGTCAGTTGGGGCGGCGTCTGGTAGCCTTGATAGACGAGGTAGAGCACGAGCGCAGCGAGATATGGCGGGTAGAGACGGCGCACGCGTCGCTTCCAGAACGTGTAGAAGTTGATGGACGGATGTTCTATGCCTGCGGCTCGCTGGCGTGCCCAGTGCAAGTGTATGCAGAAGCCGGAGATGACGAAGAACATGTAGATTCCGGCGTAGCCGAAATGCACCACATACGCGGCGGCTTCGGGCAGCCACCACTGCCAGCCGACGAAAGCGGTCTGCGGCGCAACGCCGAGCGCGTGATAGACGACGACCACCACCGCCGCCACGCCGCGCATCGCGTCGAGGCTCAGCACGCGCCCGACTTTTCGTCCCTCAGACTTGAACCCAGCCAGTGAAGTCAAAAAAAATCCCACCCGATATCTTTGAGTTAAGAAAAACCATTCTAACACTTGAACGCGCGCACCCGCATAGTCGTGAGCCGGTGGAAGATAACGCAGGCGAGCCGTTTGTTGCCTTGCATATGTCGGGTCAATAGTGCATGATGGCTGCCAGTTAAATCTTCTCCTGTGTCTTAACGGTGATGCGTGAACCGTGCTGCGAGAGCGGCGGGTGCGCTTCGGATGATTCGGGAGAAGGCTGATCTCAACATTAGAAGCCGCTCGCTTGAGCACACGAACTGAGAGCTTTCGCCTACCAACCGTTACTCCTAAGCCAACTTCGATTCGCCGCTTCTCTAACACACTCCTACAGAGGAGAAGGATACATTTATGTCTATGAAACTTTACGTCGGCAATCTCTCGTTCCAGACTTCGAGCGAGGATTTGCAGGAACTTTTCGCGCAAGCGGGCACGGTCGAATCAGCGTCGGTGGTCGAAGATCGCGAGACGGGACGTTCGCGCGGTTTCGGCTTCGTCGAAATGTCCACGAGCGAAGAGGGTGCGAAAGCCATCGAGCAGTTCAACGGCAAGGACGTTAACGGTCGCAGCTTGAACGTCAACGAAGCCAAACCCCGCGAAGATCGCGGCGGACGCGGCGGTGGCGGCGGTCGTGGCGGCTACGGCGGCGGTGGTAATCGCGGCGGCTACGGCGGCGGCGGCAACCGCTACTAACGAAACGCAGGCAAGCGACCGGCGGGAGCGATTGTTAACGCTCTCGCCGGTCGCGTTGCGGTTAAATTGCATCAAACACTTGAAGGAGAAAAATATTGGCTAAAGAAGACTTAGTTCCGGCTGAAGGCGTGGTGATAGACAAACTGCCGAACGCATTTTTCAAAGTGAAACTCGACGGCGGCGAACACATGGTGCTCGCGCAAATCGGCGGCAAGATGCGCAAAAATCACATACGCATACTGGCTGGCGACCGCGTCAGCGTCGAACTCTCGCCTTACGACTTAAGCAGGGGACGCATCACCTACAGGTATAAGTAAAAACCCCTTAAAACCCCGTGCGCCTCACGCATGGCCGTAATATTTTTTCGGATGATCCGTTTTCAGTCTAAATCTCGCGTTAGTAGATGGGACGTAAATTGGAGACCCGCGAGCGAAATTTTAGAAGACTGTCTACGGAGAAACAGAGCAATGAGTAAGAATATTAGAGTTATCAAGCGGTCTCAGAGAGACGCGCAGGACAAGACGGCGAACGCAGGCATAAGCCGCGTGCCGAACACGGACAGCGCGCGACAGGCCGCACGCGACATAACAGGCCACGTCGCAACGTGGATCAAAGAATTTCAGGGACGGCGCACGCCCGACCCGCGCCGCGCGTTCGCGAGCCTCTTCGCAGAACCGGCGACTTCGGTTAAATAAGCTGCGCCCAAGTCAAAACGTGAGAGCGACCCACGTTAAAAGTCGCTCTCACGTCCCGCAACTGAAATTTCCTCGCAGCAAAAGTTAAACGCAACTAAGAAAACCAAGTCCACGAAATCACACAGAAGAACACGAACAGGTTTCGTGATGCTTAGTGTGATTTCGTGGTTTATTCCCGTGCCTGAGCGTAGTTTTCTACGACGCTCAGAATCAGCGCGGTGCAAGCTGTCTTCCCGACTCTTATTCCGGCGACGGAGTGCGTGCGGGAGCGGGCGTCGGGCTCGGCGAAGGAGTCGGTGTCGGCGGTGGCGCGGGCATACGCTCTTTCGTGAAGCGCGGCAACATCTCGTCGCGCATCGCCAGATGATAGACGGCGGCGGCAACCACTATGGCCGCGTCTTTCACATCGCCTTCGACGATGCGCTCGTAGGTGTCAAGGTTCGTGTGCCAGGTGTGCGTGCCGTACTCGATGGGGTCTTGGCCGAGTCCGATGCCGGGCAGTCCGGCCTCGTTGAAAGAGGTGCTGTCTGTCCCGCCCGTGCGGCGGCTCGTCGTGGCAATCGCGCCCATCACGCCCAAATCCTCAAACGGCGCGAGCGCCTGACGCAGCACCGTCGCCGTCTCCGGCGGGCCGAACACAGTCGCCCCACGCGGTCGCCCCGTCCCCGAATCAATGTTGAAATAACCGTTGAACTTCGCGTACTCAGGCTTCGGCTGCTCGAACGAGCCGAAGTGTTCTTTGACGTAAGCCTTCGAGCCCAGAAGCCCTTGCTCTTCGCCGCTCCACAACGCGACGCGTATGGTGCGGCGCGGCTTGATGCCGAGCGTGTTCAGGATGCGCGCGGCTTCGAGCATGATCGTGCAGCCGATGGCATTGTCGGTCGCGCCCGTCGCCGCGTGCCACGAATCGAGGTGGCCGCCGAGCATCACAACCTCGTCGGCCTTGTCCGTGCCCGGTATCTCGCCGACGACGTTGTAAGACGTGCGCCCTTCTGGATAGTTGCGGTTGACGATGTCGAACTCCAACTCGACCGGAATGTTGTCGGCCAGTATGCGACTGATGCGCCCGTAGTCTTCGTTGCGCATGACGACCGTCGGCACGACTTTCGACACGTCGAAGGTGCGATTATTGAAGGCGCGAATCTGGCCGTGCTCGCGTCCCGCGTCGTTGATGCGTACGAGCACGCCGCTCGCCAAGAGGAATTGATCGAGTTGCTCGCCGATTTGCGCTCCGGTTAGGACGGGCGCGGGCGTCGGCGATGCTTGCGGCGAGGCGGGCGAAGGCGAAGGTTGCGGCGCGGCAAAAGGCGGCTGTGTAGGCGGGGCGTTCGGGTCGAATTGATTGCGCACCTCCGCGTCTTCGCGCCGCTTGTTCTGCGGGTTGAATGTGACGGGCACGAATTGATGTTTGCCGACGAGCACGATCTTGCCTCGCACCTGTTCGCGCACGCCTTCGAGGAATGCGGTCAACGATTCTTTCGTCGGGCGTTCGGGCAGGACGAGTTGGAAGGCGCGACCCTTGACTGCGCCGTTCGTCCCCGGAGTCCACGCGAGCGCCTCGCAGACGAGCGCGTCTTTGACGGGCGACGTGATGTGCGCGGAGAGGCGTTCGTTCAACCAACCGGGATGTCCGAAGTCCCACGGTTCGAGGTGCGTGTTCTTAAAGCCCCACTCGCTCATACGCTTGACCGTCCAATCGGCTGCGGCCTTGAAGTTGGGCGAGCCAGTCAGGCGCGGCCCGTAGAGGTCTGTGAGGACGTGCAGCGTGCGCATGGCCTCGGAACGCTCCATCCCTTCGCGGCGAATCTTCCAGTAGACCTCGGCATCAATGCGCTCCTCGCGCGCTGTGGCGGCGGGCGCTTGCGCGGTGGCGTTGAAGGGGCTAGAGAACAGGGAAACGAGCAGGAGAAGCGCGGCGATCTTTCTCACGATCTGTAGACTCCTATGTTGGATTTGAATTGTGGACGGACGAAACTCTTATAACACATCTGCGTCTCTGCGGTGAGTGCTTTGACCGTTCGATATTGACGCCTCTCAGGGTTTAATTTACTCTTTGGCCGCGCGCCTTTAACGGAGTCGGACGCTCCCAAGCCAGAACTCTGCCGTTGAAATTAAACTCCCACAAGTGCTTCATGAAAACAGTCATCCTCCTCTGCAAACGTCTCTTCGCCGTCGCCCTCGTCGTTTCTTTCTGCGTCGCGTCGCGCTCCGTCGCGTCGGCTCAAGAACGCGGACTCGGCGTGGGCGCGCAAGCCGGAACAGGCAGTTACTTTGCCCTCGTCATCGGCAACAACGCATACCAGCACGTGCAGCGTTTGAAGACCGCCGAGACGGACGCGAAAGAGATCGATGAAATCCTGCGCACGCAGTATGGATTCCAAACCAAGCTGTTGTTGAACGCTACACGCCAGCAGATACTCTCCGCCATCAATTCCTACCGCAGAGAACTGAACGCGGACTCGAACCTGCTCATCTACTACGCCGGTCACGGCATCAACGACAAGGAGATTGACAAAGCCTACTGGCTGCCCGTCGATGCGCGGTTAGACGACAACTCGAACTGGATCAGCGCCGACGACATCACGAGCAACATCAAAGGCATTCCGGCCAAGCACGTCCTCATCGTCTCCGACAGTTGTTATTCGGGGACGCTGACGCGCGGTTTGGAAGCGAGCCTGCCCGCGCCCTCCGAGCGGCAGAGGTATCTACAAAAGATGTGGGCGGGCAAGTCGCGCACGTTGATGGCATCTGGCGGGAATGAACCCGTCGCAGACGGCGGCGGCGGCAATCATTCGATCTTCGCTAACGCCCTGCTTCGCGGTCTCGCGCAAATAGAGAAGGAGCAATTCACGGCGGGCGAACTCTTCCGCGAGTTTGTCGAAGAGAGCGTCGCCGGGCGCGCCAACCAGACGCCTGAATATAGCTCTCTGAAAAATTCCGGCCACGAGAGCGGCGATTTCATCTTCGACAAAGTCGGCGCGGGGAGAAGAACGACGGCTGCGGGTGCGGCGACGGCGACGCCGAGTGCGCCTGCGTCGGTCGTTACTGTTGATCCCGCCGCCGTCGAGTTGAGTTTCTGGGATGCGATCAAGAACAGTTCCGACCCGGAGGACTTCCAGGCATATCTCGACAAATATCCGAACGGCACTTTCGCCGCACTCGCGCGTCGCCGCACCAAACCGACAGGTAAAGCCCCGCCGGGATATAACCCTGCGGCCAACGCGCCTGCGGGCAACGCCCCTACAGGAAACGCCGCTACGGGTAACGCCGAAGATTCATCTTCGAGAACGCCGAACGCGGGGCGCACGCGCGTCGCGGAAGGTGGCAGGCTGCGCGGCGTGCGTGAGTATTACTACACGCTGCCGGAGCGTTATCTGGACATTCCCGTAGAGTCGCGTGCCGCGCTGCTGCAAAAAGGCGACGCTGTTGTTGACGTTAAGAACGGCTACATCTCTCTACAGAACGGCGCGTCCGGCCAGTACGTTCTGACCGTGTTTCGTCGCACCGCCGACAGTTATCTCGTCGCGCTCGCCAACACGCGCCCCGCATCTGCTGGCGCGCGCGCAGCGTCGAGACTCTTCTTCCTGCGTTACGATCTGGAGAAATGGAGCGACGTGACCGACGCTGTGCTTCCAGTGCCGTTCGACCCGTCGCTCAACTACGAACTGCCGCGCGTCGGCACAACCATCTCGGTCACGAATCGCGCGGGCGCGAAAGTCTACGATCTCGTCTGGGCGCAAGGCCGGTTCGTCGTCAATCGCGGTCGCTAAGGCCAACACGAAAATTCGTATACGAGAATTCGTAAGAAGGCGAACTGCGCGCCGCGCGCGTTGGCGGTGTCGCGCCGGTTCTTTACGTCAACTCTCGTCTTTTTGTCGAAACCTGTCGCCGTCTAAATCGTAGAGCTATTTATCGAACGGGCGCTCGGTTTCTGCCCATCCACAAATTCAATCTCAGAACGCCGAAGCAATAAGTGAAAGGAAAATAATGAAAAGACTTCTCTGGCTCGTCGTGTTGGTCTTCGTCTTCGCCGAAGTTGATGCGTTCGCGCAGCAACAACAGCCTCCGCAAGTGACAGCCATCAAGGCGGGCAAACTGGTTGTGCCGGAGACTGGCGCGACGCTCACCAATCAGATCATTTTAGTCGAGGGCTCGCGCATCAAGGCGGTCGGCGCGGACGTGCAGATACCTGCGGGCGCAACCGTCGTTGATCTCTCTCGCTCAACCGTGCTGCCCGGCCTCTTCGATTGCCACACGCACATGGCCTTCCTCATCAACCGGCGCGGGCGCGAGCGCGGCTCTCTGCACTTCTACGACCTGACGCACACCAACGCCGAGCGCGCCATACACGGCGTCGTCAACTCGCGCGACATGCTCGACTCAGGATTCACGACCATCCGCGATGTCGGCAACGACGGCAACTACGTTGTGACCGATTTGCGCCGCACGATTGATCAGGGACTCATCCCCGGCCCCACCATCATCAATTCGGGACGCATCATCGCGCCCTTTGGCGGCCAGTATTTTCTCCAACCCGAACGGCGCGACCTCGGCGAGCCTGAATATTTCTACGCCGACACGCGCGACGAGATGCGCAAGGCCATACGCGAGAACATACACTTCGGCGCACGCGTCATAAAGATCGTCGTTGACGACCAACGCTATATTTATTCGGTGGACGACATCAAGTTTATGGTTGCGGAAGCGGCGGCGGCGGGCGTTAAACTCGCGGCGCATTGTGTGACGGAGCAGGGCGCGCGAAACGCTGCGGAAGCGGGCGTCGCCTCCATCGAACACGGCTTCGAGATGTCTGACGAGGCGCTCGCACTGGCGAAGAAAAACAACGTCGTTCTCGTCAGCACCGACTTCACCGAGAAGGCTTGGCTGGCTTACGAGATACCGGCTGAAGTGGCGAAGCGTTTCCACGAGAGGAGCGTTGACCGCCTGCGCCGCGCGCACAAGATGGGCGTCACCTTGGCCTTCGGCAGCGACCTCATCTTCTACGCGCCCGACGAGACGCGCGGCACTTGGACGATGTCGCTCATAGACGTTTTCGTTGAAGCCGGAGTCCCGCCCAAAGATATTTTGATCGCGCTCATACCAAACGCGGCGCGTCTGCTCGGCGTTGAAAAGCAGCGCGGCGCGATCAGCGCGGGTCAGTTCGCAGACATCATCGCCACGCCTGAGAATCCGCTCGACAACATTATGACGCTCAAGAAGGTCAACTTCGTGATGAAGAACGGCAAGGTGTTCAAGGGCGCAAAGTAGCGCGCAAAAAGGAGTGACAGCAAGATGAACATAGAGATGAACAATAGCGTGGCGCGTGCGCGGCGCGCGGTAGCACAGGCGGCTTTCGTCGTCGCGTCTCTTTTCGCATTTGGTTTCGCACAGGCGGCGAGTGCGCAAGGGGATTGGGCGCAGTGGCGCGGCCCGGCGCGCGATGGGATCGTGCCTGCGAAGAACACGCCCGCCAGTTGGCCGAAGTCTTTCAATCGCGTCTGGCGCGTCGAACTCGGCGAAGGCTACGCGTCGCCGGTCATAGCGAACGGGCGCGCGTTCGTTCACAGCCGCCTCGATCCGGAAGAGATCGTCAGCGCCGTCAATCTCGCGGACGGCAAAATTCTCTGGCAGCAGAAGTACGCCGCGCCGTTTCAGAAGAACCAGTACGCGACGAAGATGGCGAAGGGGCCGAACGCGACGCCGCTCGTCGCGGGCACGCGCCTCTTCACCGTCGGCACAACCGGCGTCGTCACGGCCTGGGACGCTGCGACGGGTCGCCGCTTGTGGAGCAAGGATTTCTCGAAGACGGTTGACACGTCAAAACTCTTTTGCGGCACGTCGGCCTCGCCGCTTCTCTCCGGCGGCCTCGTCGTCATACAGGTCGGCAGCGACATACACGGCGGGCAGATCATGGCGCTCGATCCGGCGACGGGCGACATGAAGTGGGAGTGGAAAGGTGCGGGGCCGGGCTATGCGTCGCCCGTTGTCCTGAATGTGGCGGGCAAGGAACAGATCGTGACGATGACGGAAGGCTCGCTTGTCTCGCTCGACGCGAAGACGGGCAAGGAACTCTGGTCTGCGCCGTTTCCGGACGAGTGGCACGAGAACATCGCGACGCCCGTGTGGACTGGCACGCACCTCGTCGTCTCCGGCCCGCGACAGGGAACGCACGCCTACACCATCGCGCAGGCGGCGGGCAAATGGCAGGCGACCGAAGCGTGGAAGAACGCGGACGTGACGATGTACATGAGCACTCCGGTCTACGGCGACGGCATGATCTACGGCCACTCGATCAAACGCAAAGGCCAGTTCGTCGCGCTCGACGCGAAGACCGGCACGGTGCGTTGGATCACGGACGGGCGCGAGGGCGAGCACGCTTCCGTGCTGCTCACGCCGCGCAACGTTGTCTACCTGACGAACGGCGCTGATCTCATCGTCGTCAAACGCGGCACGCCGTCGTTCGAGGCCGAGCAGCGTTACGACGTGGCCGACGCAGAGACTTATGCGATGCCCGTGCTCCTCGGCGCAGACATCTACGTGCGCGACGCCACGAGCCTCATACGCCTCGCGCCCGCGCGCTAACGCGTGATGCCGCAGCGCGCGTTATTCAGAGCAGTTAACAAAAGCATGTAACCACGAAATCACACGAAAGAACGCGAACCTGTTTCGTGCTGCTTCGTGTGATTTCGTGGTTCATTCCTATGACCGCGAGAAGTTTTAAGTCTCCGGTATGCTGGCGACGACGAGTAGGATGATGCCGACGATCAGGCCGATGCCGATGGCGATCTCTACGCCGGTCGAGTAGTTGTTGCCGCGCACTTGCCCGACCTGCGCGTAAGGAACGGTCGTCGCCGCCCCCGTCTTCGCGTTAACGACGACGAAACTCTCCGCGCCTGCCTCGCCGACATAGCCCTTCAACTTTGTATGATCACGCAGCTTGACCTCGACGCGCGCCTTCTCGCCCGTGCCGAGTTTGCCGACGCCCACCCTCACCTTCTCTATAAACCGCGCCTCTTTCTCCGCCTTCGACGCAGCGAAGACCGGACTCGCCCCCGCCGTGTTAACGATCAAAGCGGCGAGCACAAGCGACAGAACTTTCTTCAACATTTACTCTCTCCTCCAAAAAATAAGACTGCCCTCCGCAGAGAAAGCAACCTTCGCGCCACGCGAGCCAGACGCCGTTAATTGATGTTTGAGAAAGAGAGAGTGTTTTTAGCCTAAAGATATTGCGCCAACTGAAATATAAACACGACAGGCGCGAGTGGTGCGCGCCCGACGCCGAAATTATCCGGTCGCGCGTAGTTCATCGTACGCAAAATAATGTAAGCAAAACCTTGACTTTACTTCGACGTGTTTGATAGATGGATGCCGACACATTTCCCCTTAGAGGAGGTTTCCCCCTATGACCAAACGTCTCGCTTGTCTCGTTCTACTCTTAGTCTGCCTTCCCCTCGCCGCATGCAAGAAAGATGCTGAGATCAATACCACGCTATCGGAGCTCGACACCTTCACGACGGAGTTGGTGAAGAAAGTGGAGTCTGCGCCCAACCCGTCCGCAGGCGTAGATGAAGCACAGAAATACTTCGACTCGCGTAAAGCCGATTTGACGGCGAAGATGCAATCTCTCAAAGGTCTGCGCGGCTATCAAGTGAGCGAAGAGACCAAGCAGAAGCTGACATCGAGCATGCTCGCCAGCGCCCAACGCGTCGCCGGATTGCAAATCAAGTATGTTGCCGTCTCAGTCCGCGACCCCGCGTTCAAGGCCAAACTGGACAAGTTGACGAAAGACTTTCAAGGCTTGTTCACCGCCTAAGCAGCACGACGGCAACGCGCTGCTCCGGCCAATCTCAAGTTAACCTCAAAAACTCTCTCACAAGAAGAGGGCGCGACGTGAAAACACACCGCGCCCTCTTCTTTATGTTTACCGGCGATCGCGCCGAGTCCGCCGAACTGCGAAATGATTACACGTCTTCAAGTGTCAATGGTCGCGGTTGTTTTCCGTCAATATCCGTAAAGCCATATTCTTGAGCCACACCGGCGGCCACGAGCACTTGCCCGGATTTCTGCATGATGTTTGAGTCGGAAGCCAATGCGGCGACCGCGCGACCAATAAATTGAGGTGATTCGGAGTTGCTCATGTCTAAGAACGCAGCCGCCTCCATAACCTTCTCAGTCCTGACTAGCCCCGGATACAGCGAGACAACCGCAACGCCGTGCTCTTGAATCTCATGCGCCATGTCGGCGGTCATCTTATCTGTGGCCGCCTTCGACACCCCGTAAGCAACGTTGCCGATGTGTTTTTGAGCAGCCCAGAACGAGATGTTAACTATCAGGCCGCTCCGCTGCTCAACCATCAAGCGCGCGGCGTGAGCGCTTGCGACGTAATATGCGCGGACGCCCGCAGCAAACATCGCGTCCCAACGCCAAAACGGTTGTTTCCAAAATGGCAGCATCCACGTAAACGCACCGTTCTCGACCATGTTCTCGTAGCCGCCCCAGACACTATTCACCAGAATATCCAGACGCTTTTGCTCATCAATAATTCGTTGAAATACCGCCTCGACCTCTGAATCACGTGTATGGTCGCAGCGGACGGGGATAACTCTCCCGTCTGTGGCAAATGCTTCTTCGGTAACAGTCCGCCCCGTCGCATAGACTGTCGCCCCGGCTTCCGCCAGCTCAAGGGCTACCCCGCGCCCTACGCCGCGAGCAGCGCCGGTGACGAGTGCGACCTTTCCATGCAGGTTTGTCATGAGCCTTATTTAATCAACGGGCTTCATCTTTTTTCAAAGCAAGCCACGTCCAAATCGCCGCCAATAAATCGATCACGCCAAACAACAGCAACGCTTTCGGAGCCGAAACCAGCAGAACAAAAGCGACAAAGTAAAAAATCACCGCAACACGCGCCCAAACCGTCCAACGTATAAAAATCGTCAACTCATTTCGCGCCACCTGAACATAATAGTAGCTTAGACAAAGCACAAACATTCCGTTAAGTCTTATCCAAACCTCACTCGTCGGCGGCACTCCGAAAACACGCAAAATCAGATTCGGCACGAGCAGCAAAACCAACCCCAACCCGCACAGGTAAATCCCGAAAACAAACAAACTTTTAGCCGCTCGACTCATATCTTCAAAATTCAATTCTTACTAAACAACAAACTCGCCGCCGAACGCTTAGCATCACCCACGCCCTATTCAACTTTCATGAGAGACTTCGTGATGGGGCGTCGGGTTGCATGCCGTTGTTAGGCGGCGCGTGAGATTAGAATTAAGTCGGGCTTAGGTCTCGCCTCTTCGAGCCGCGAGCACTAGCAGACTGAGTACCATTTGCCGCAGGTATCGCCTCTTTTTCATTAGCTTCTAACCTTAAAGCTAAGTCTCTTTTATCCTCGATGCCTAATGTGATCTTTAATGCAATTACTATCTGATTAATAATTCCAATTAGCAAATCCGAGCTGAAGCCAGCAAGGAATGGTATCCAGATAAAACCTTTAGCCGGGGCATTATCTAAAAGCATCGAATACGACAACCATCCAGCGATTGGCCCTAGGAATAGACGCACATAACTTTTAGGGCGGTTTCTCTGTAATGAATATCTTTTAGCGAGAGGCTCTATCAAATTGTAAAGAATAAATACCGACGAGCCTAATAAACCCATGGCTATTGGGAATAGCGTATTTTGAATTGTTATTTCTCGTTTGAGTGCTACTGGCGAATAATAAACCACTGCAAAAAAAGCTAAGAATGCTAAAACTACCGAGAGGATTATTAGACCTGACGAGGAATTTATCCGATCACTGATTACTCTAATTCTTGATTGGGGAGTCATTGGCTACTCCTTTCAAGGCTGAAGCCTTATTGTTTAGGATTAGCGTGAGGCTAGCAAAGGACTATCAACCTGCTAGCAGGAGCTCTAACTAATACGGGAGCACAATAGTCCTAACAAATTCTGTAGTCAATAATTTTCGGACATGTGAAGCCGCCGAACGCATTCTACCGCAGGGTGCAGAATAACGGCGAAATAGCGCATGAGAAGCCGCACCCTGCGGCAGAACTCTGTCAGAGGGCGGCAAAAGCTGGTTCGTGTGGCGGAGTGTGTCGGTTTAGGCGTTTAGGCCGAACTGCTGGGGGTAATCATACTTTCATACGCGCTCGATGAGCAGGGCGAGGCCGAGGCCGCCGCTGACGCAGAGGGTGGCGAGGCCGCGACGTGCGCCCCGTTTTTGCATCTCGTGAAGGAGCGTTGTGGTGATGCGGACGCCTGTGCAGCCGATGGGGTGGCCGAGGGCGATTGCGCCGCCGTTGACGTTCAGGCGCGCGGCGTCGAAATTGAGTTCGCGGTCGCAGGCGATGACTTGCGCGGCGAAGGCTTCGTTGAGTTCGATGAGGTCAATACTAGCAAGCGTCAAGTTTTGCCTTGCGAGCAGGGCGCGGACGGCGGGCACGGGGCCGATGCCCATGACTTCGGGCGCGACTCCGGCGATCTCGTAATCAACGATGCGCGCCAGAGGTTCGACACTGCCGCTGCTGTTCATTGCCTTCAACGCCTCTTCGCCCAAGACGACGACGGCAGCCGCGCCGTCCGTGATGCCGGAAGAGTTGCCCGCTGTGACCGTGCCGCTCTTTTTATCGAAGACGGGCGCGAGTTTGCGCAAGCTTTCAAGAGAAGTGTCTGCGCGCGGGTGTTCGTCGCGCGAGAACGAGACGGTCTCGCCACGTCGGCCTTTGAGTTCGACGGGCGTGAGTTCCGAGTCGAAGCGTCCTGAATCAATGGCGGCGGCAGCGCGCTCTTGCGAGCGCAGGGCGAAGGCGTCCTGCTCGTCGCGCGTGATCTCGTACTGGCGCGCGAGGTTCTCTGCGGTCTCGCCCATGATGAGGCCGGAGAGCGGGTCGAGAAAGCCGTCGCGGTACATGCCGTCCACAAGTTCGACGTTGCCCATCTTCGTGCCCCAGCGCGCTCCCTCCGCGAAGTAAGGCACGCGCGACATGTTCTCCACGCCACCCGCGAGCACTGCGCGTGCGCGGCCAAGCATGATCTCCTGCGCCGCAAGGATGATCGCCTTCAACCCGGAACCGCACGCCTGATTGACTGTGAACGCGGGCACGGTTTCGGGTGTACCTGCGCGATAACCGATCTGGCGCGCGAGGTTTGGCCCCGTGCCCGCCTGCCGCGCCGCGCCCCAGATGACTTCCTGAATCGCAGAGGGTTCGAGTCCCGCGCGCCTGAGAGATTCCTTCGCGACAACCGCGCCCAACTCCGCCGCCGTCACACCGGCCAGCGCGCCGCCGAAACGACCGATGGGCGTGCGCACTGCCCCGACGAGATAAATGTCTTTCATTGCACCACTCTCTGAATTAAGATTCGCCGACAGATGACGAGATAATAACTTGTCCTCGAAGAAGACCAAAACGATGCGCTGATACCCAACCCCTTTGATCTTCTTTGCGCCTTTGCGTGAAAATTTAACTGACGCAAAGGCGCAAAGAAGAAAAGACAGCGCGAATTTTTTCTCGCCCACAACTTAAAGTTCAAAGCACAACACCATCCGAGTTGATGAAACTCATCAAGAATCCTGACGAGAGGGAAGACGCTCGCCGTCGCCTCTCGGAACTGCTCGACAGTCGCGTCGAATGGTTTTGCGCGGAGACGCGTGAGAGCGTGCGTCTCGCGCTCGGTAGAGGCGAGTGGGAAATTGAGACGGCGCACGGCGCGCTCTGTTTCTCTTACCGGACGGAGCGCGGCGCGCATCGCGTGTGGCGCGTCGAAGGGTGGGAGTGGACGGGCGAACGCCTGCGCCTCAGCGCGTCGCGCCGTCTGGGCGCGGAGCGCGCCGTGTTGGAACTCGTCCCGCGTGCGTCCGTACGCGAGAGTGTCGAAGCAATAAAGGCTGCGCGACTCGCTGCGTGCGAACGTCTGGCCGCGCTCGTGTGCGATGCGACGGCGAACGCGCGTGTCGAGCGCGCGACTTTAAGCGCGGGCGCGCGGCGTTCCGAACCCGGGCGTTACGCGCGCATCAACTTGCGCGTGGGACGCGAGCGTGTCGCCGTGACGGGCGCGGTCGTCGCGCTCGGCGCGCATGAAGTGGACGCTTTTCTGGCGTCGGCTTTGATGTGGTGGACGCGCGCAGGCGAGAGACGGGGGCGCGACTTTGCGCGGAGACTGTGGCTCGTCGTCGCGCACGAACTCAAGGATGCAACCGCCGAGCATCTGGCATTGTTGCGTGAAGAGGTGCGGCGCGAGATCAGTCTGTATGAGATGGGCGAAGAGTGGCAAACCTTGTCGCCCGTCTCGCTGCCGACGCTCGCAGAAAGTTTCGAGGGCGCGTCGCGTTTTCGTCGTCCGCCGCGCGCGGAGTTAACGGAGACAGCCGCGCGCATCGTCGCGCTCGCGCCGGATGCGATTGACGTGGTGCGCGCACGGCACGGCGAGACGCTACGCTTTCACGGGCTGCCCTTCGCGCGCGTGCGAAGTCTGATGCGACGCGAGCGCGTGTGGTTCGGCGCGGGTCGCGCGCCTCGCACGCTGCTCGACGACGACAACTGGCCGCAACTCTTGAAACTCGTCGGCGAACTCTGCGAGCACCGCCGCGCCGGAGCAATTGATCATCGTCACGCCCTCTACTCGGCCGCGCCCGAAGCGTGGCTTGAATCGCTCCTGCGGCGCGACATCACGCGGCTCGATCCCGGCCTGCGCCTCGCGCCGCTCTACGCGCAGCTTCGCACCGCCGCGCGAGACAAAAGCGCAGCGGGCACGCGTCCCGTTGATCTGCTCGCGCTACGACGCGACGGGCGGCTCGTCGTCATCGAGCTGAAAGTTTCAGAAGACGCCGCGCTCCCGCTGCAAGGCTCAAGCTACTGGCGGCGCGTTGAAGCACACCGTCGGCGCGGCGACATCACACGCTCACAACTCTTCGGCGACGCCGCAATCGCCGATGAACCACCGCTCGTCTATCTCGCCGCTCCGCTCCTGCGCTTTCAACGCAACTTCTACACGCTCGCCGCAATGATCTCGCCCGACATAGAACTCTACCGCTTCGACCTCAACGAAGATTGGCGCGCGGGCGTGCGCGTCGTGCGCCGCTCTGACGTGAAGCAATAGGCGGCGCGAAAAGTTGTGCGTTGGTTTGGAAGTCTGAGGCCGCTGTGGGCTTGTTTGAGTGCTGCGGAGATGGCGAGGCGCGGTACGGCGAAGTTGGAGAAGTTTCTTGTACACTGGTGGATAAAATGGTAGATTCCGCGCGAATGGCTTTTGCCTCAAAGGGCGCGCTTGAGCACAGCATAGTGCGACAGGCGTGGCTGGCCGGTACAATATATTGGCCTCCGGCTGGTTATGTTTGAGGCCGAAGCAAGCCCGAATCTTTTAGCCGCACGGCTGCACCTCCTGACGTGGTTCACCGGATGAGAAAACTGCTTTTATCGATCGCCGTCTTGCTCTGCGTCGTCTGCGTTACGGCGGACGCGGGGCAGGGGAGCCATCGGCAGCCGGAGACTCATCGCCGACAGAAAGATCGCGCGCCGGTAGTTTTTCTCGACAGCACGAAGGAGCGCGACGGATTGAAGGGGCCTGTGCGGCGCGTCGAGACGGAGATCATCAGGGTGGAGTTGCGGCAAGGCAAAGTGGTGTCGAAGTCGCGGTCGCTACTAGAGCGCACGCTCTACGACGAGCACGGGCAGCGCGTGGAGAACGAGACTTATCCGGTCGTCGGCAATCAGGTGGGGCAGGAGAAGCACAAGTACGACGCGCAAGGGAATCTGGCGGAGACAGTCGTGCGCGATGCTCGCGGGTCGGTGCTTAGTCGAATCGTCTACGAATACAAACTCGACGACTTCGGCAACTGGGTGCAGATGACCGCCTCTGTTGCAGTCTCGAAGGCTGGAAAGATCGAGTACGAGCCGACGGAGATCACGAAGCGTTCGATCACTTACTACCTGACTGACGACGCTTCGGCGGCGCAAAATTCTGCGGGCGCAGAGAACAACGCGAGTGTCGTCGCCGCTGCTCCAACGACAGCGGAGGGTGTCAAGGTCAGTAAGCGCGCGGAAACGGTTGCGGACGCGAAGCCGCAGCCGCCGAGTCTTGCGAAGGCGAACGCGGAGGGCGCGCTGATGAACGTCGGCGTGCTGAACGCGCGGACGACCGAGTTGCCTAAGCCCGCGTTTCCTGTGGGCGGGCTGCGGCTCGAACGTCCCATCACGGTGACGGTCGAAGTCGTCGTTGACATCACGGGGCGTGTTGCGCAGGCACGGGCGCTCGCGGGCGCGCCGGAGTCGCTCAGGGAAACGGCGGAGAACGCTGCGCGGCGCGCGCTGTTTCTTCCTTTCTACGTGAACGGTCGTCCGGTCAGGGCGAAGGGTTTGATCAACTACAGTTTTGACTACTTGCCGTGAGCGTCGAGAGGCTTCGGGCGTTTGGCGGCAGGAAAATTTGAGAGCCGGGGAATTGGCGAATTGGAAAATATAGAACGCACGCACTTCATGGTCTTAACGGGGCACTTGGACGATCAGCCTCTGCCCGATCTCATCAGGACGCTGCGCGTGCAGAGAAAGTCTGGGCGTCTGCAAGTCGAATACAGCGACTCGCCCGGCCAGTTCTTCTTCGAGGACGGTCAACTCGTCGATGCGCAACTCGGCAACTTGCGCGGGCTTGAGGCGCTCTACGCCGCGCTCGCGCTCGCAGGCGCGTCCTTCAACTTCAACCCGCTCGTGCGCCCGCCTGAGCGTAGCATTGATAGGCAGCAACAAAAGTTCATCTCCGATCTCGTTGAAGCCCCGCGCCGGGACAATCTGGCGGAGATCAAGATCGCGGGCGGCAGTTTGCCTGCGACTGCTGCCGGAGCGACGACAGCGTTAGCCACGTCGCCGCAGAGCGCGCCGCTGCAACTCGCGTCCCTTCCCGCCGAAGCGCTCGCCCCGCTCGAACAGCGTCTGACGGCTGTCGAAGAGGCGATTCAGGCAACCTCGCGCCGCTTCTCACGCGAGCGTTTGATCTATGCGGTCGTCATCAGTTTCCTCGTAGGGCTGACCGCAGTGACAGCCATTCAAGCTTTAATCAACATGCGTAGGTCGGCGGCGTCTGCGACGGATGCGGCGCGCGCGGGTCAGAAACTTAACGCGGCAAACGGCACGACGACAGCAGCGGCGTCGGGCGACGCGGCGCGCGGGGCATCCGCCGTGCCTGTTAACAAAGAGAATGGAGGCGTCGCCGCCGCTTCTACTCCCAACGTCGAACACGATGGCATCGCCACGTCGCAGGCATCAGGCACGACGAAGAACGCCGTGCGCGCGTCGGCGTTGCAAAGCGGATCGCTTAAGTCGTCTCAGCAAGCGAGAGACGCGCGAAAGACAACAGCCGCTTCAACTACTGCTGCGCGCGGCGCATACGTCGTGCGCGTGCTGATGGAGGTGAAGGACGGGCAGGTGACGGAGGCGCGCGTGTTGAGCCCGCGAGCGGGCGCGGGCGATTACGAGTCGCTTGCGCTCAGGATGGCGCGGCAGCGTCGCTATCCGAAAAATTTCACGGGCGGCGACACCTGGAACATACGCGTGAAGCCTTGAAGCTACGCGCGTGGAGCGTCGCTTCGACTTTCGACGTGCGGCGCATCGGCTTGATGCGGTGGGTAACTAACGAAGAAAAAGATGCTGTTCATACAAAGCAACAGTCTCGCGCTCACGCTCGACGAAGGTGAACGCCTGCGCCTGCTCGACGCGCTCGCGGCGCGCGGGCTTGTGCCGCTCATACGCTCTTCGCGCCGTCGCACTTTTGAATTGCTCTTGCCGAAAAGCGCGGACGCCGCGCGGGTCAAAGCAGCGGCAGCGGAGTTTGAGCGTGAGTTTGTAACGCGGCGCGAGTCGAAGAGTGGCGCAGCAGCGTACACGCCGGGCGAGATGTTTTGCGCGGGCGACTGCGTACACTTTCTGATCTTCGGCGCGGGCGCGCAGGAAGGCTTGACGACGGGCATCATCTACAACGTGGAGACGAGTGAGCCGCTGACGAAACTCGACCGCTTCTGCCGCGACGTGCGCGAGGCTTTGATCAAGATGGGGATGGGCGGCGCGTCGGGCGACGAAGTATCCGAGTTGCCGTGTTGGAAGACGCGCGAGGCGCGTGCGCCGCAAGGGCTGGCGCGGTTCATGGCGATCCAGCCGACGGATTTCGCCGTCGCAGCGAAGTTGAAGGGCGGCTCGCGCGAACTCGTGCGCGCATCGGAGTTGATGGAGCAACAACAGGTGCGCCTGTTTTTGCGTCGCGTGCAGGAGATGCGGCGCGAGGGCTATTCGCCGCGCCGCCTGTTCGCCGAAGCCGCGACGCTACAACAGCAGGGCAGCGTCTCCGTCGAGCGTATGCTTGACGCAGGACTGCTTGAGCGCGAGGTGCGCGTCAGTTGCCGCAAAAGCGGCCACGCCTTGTTCGACCTGCCCACGCCCGATTCGCTCGCGGCGATCACGATCAGCAAAGCGAAGTGCAGTTTGTGCGCCGCGCCCGTCGCAGACGAGGTTGTCGAAGAGACGATCAACCCGACGTGGCTCGCCGTCTCGCTGCTCGAAGACGGCGGCTGGTTGAACACGCGCGTCTACAAGATCATACGCGCGCTCGGCGTGCCCGACAGCGAGATCGCAACCGGCCCCGCCTCCACGCACGGCGAGTCGTCGCTCGCCGCAGACGTGTGCGGCAACTCCTATCTCTTCGTCACCAAAGACGGAGATTTGACGCCCGCCTTCTCGCGCCGTGTCGTCGAAACAATCGCGGAGACGGAGGCGACGCACCTTGTCGTCGTCATCACAGGCCACATAGAGGACGAAGGGCGTCTGCGACTTTACGAGTTCGCGTGGCGGCGAGCGCGCGGCGGTCAGGATTTGGACATCGCGCTCGTCGAAGGCTTGGAAGGCGCACGCACGGAGATCGCGCGTTCCTTCGAGCGCGCGGTTCATCGCCAACTCTCCCGACACCTCTTCCCGCTCGACGCCGCGCTCGGCCTGAGCGCGAGCAATTTCGTGCTCGACTGGTTCAAGTTGAAGAACGCTACAGCGGCGGACGCAGAAGGACGCAGCGATGATGCATCAAACGTCCTCGTGCCTTTCTTCCCCGACATCAATCAACGCGTTGCGTCCTGACGTTTAGCATCTTGACGTTTGCCGCTATTGCGACTTGTGCCGCTAGCTCGCTTCTTCGCGCGTGCGCGCCCTGCCGTCTTCGGCGTGTCGCGTTCGAGTTTCCAGCGGAAGCCGGTCTTCGTCGGCGCGTTGAAAAACTCGTTGAAGTGTTCCTCGAAATAGCGACCCATGTGCGGGCGGTTGCCGTCAACGTCCTCGAAGCCGTATTCCTCAGACAGTGTCCAGGAGGCGTAGACGCCGCCTGACTTCTCCATCACGCGCGGGTCTGCGGCGAGCGCGGCGACCGCGCGCCCGACGAAACAAGGCGTCTCCGACGCGATGAAACCGAAACTCTTTGCCTCCGGATTCGTCACGGCCACCTCGCGCCAGTTCTCCTCGGTCGCGCCGAAATGGTCGAGCATCCACTCCGTACGCATGAAGCCGGGCGAGATGGCGAGCGCCGCGATATTCTTCGAGGCGAGTTCCTCGGCCATCGCGTAGGCCAGACGGATCGTAGAGACTTTGACGAGATCGAAAAAGAAACTTCTGCGATAGTCGACGCCGTCGCCGTCCGTGATCTCTACGATGAGTCCGCCCTTCGGCTTCGTGTTCTCAATCATCAACGCCGCGCCGTGTCGGCTCGTTATGATGTGCGAGAAGACTTCTGTGCTCAACCAGCGCAAGCCTTTGTCTACAGTCTGTTTCCAAAACGACTTCCACTCGGCCTGCGTGTCGCCGCCGAGCACGTTAACGAGTATGTCTAGCCGCCCCTGTTCACGGCTCACGCGCTTGAAGAGTGCGACGACCTGCGCCTCGTCCGTGTGGTCAACGCGCGCGTAGATACCTGTGCCGCCGCGCGCCGTCACCATCTCCGCCGTCTGCTCGATTGTTTCGGTGCGACCCGCGTGGACGCCTGAGGCGGGCGGCTCGCCTGCGACGCTTCGCCCAGTGCAATAGACAGTTGCCCCTGCCTCGCCGAGCATGCACGCGATGCCACGCCCCGCGCCGCGCGTCGCCCCCGCGACGACGGCGATTTTGCCCGCCAAAGGTTTCTTCTTCGCCTCGTTCAAATTCATCTCCGGCCTCCTTTTCGTGTCGTTAATCTTCAACCTGCGTCCGTAAACTTCACACGCAGTTATCGTCTACGCCTCTGATCAGCCCCGCCCTTAGCACGAATAAATTCACGATACGCGCTGATTGTTGACACCTTCTGTCATATATCTGAGATAAAATCGCGCCGTCTTAATTTTTGCGTAAGAAGCGGAGGGCGAGAGATGCGCGCGGACAGGCTGTTTTCCATCGTGCTGTTGTTGCAGTCGCACCGTCAGTTGACCTCTAGAGATTTGGCGGGGCGTCTGGAAGTGTCTGCGCGGACGATTCACCGCGACATGGAGGCTTTGAGCGGCGCTGGCGTTCCCGTCGTCGCCGAACGCGGCACGGGCGGCGGTTGGTCTTTGCTTGGCGAGTACCGCACGAATCTGACGGGGCTGAACGAGGCGGAGATTCAGTCGCTCTTTGTCAGCAAGCCGTCAACGCGCCTGCTGGCCGATTTGAATTTGGAGAAGGCCGCCGAAGGGGCGTTTTTGAAACTGCTGGCCGCGCTGCCTTCCGTCTACAGGCGCGGGGCGGAGCAGGCGCGCGGGCGCATCTACGTTGACGTGACGGGCTGGAATCGCGCGGAGGAAACCGTGCCGCACCTGCACGCGCTGCAAGAAGCCGTCTGGCAGGAGCGACGCGCGCGCATCGCTTACGGGCGCGGCGAATGCGACGCGCCCGTAGAGCGTCTGGTTGACCCGCTCGGACTCGTGGCGAAGGGAAGCGTCTGGTATCTGGTGGCGGCAATTGAAGGAGACGTGCGCAGCTATCGCGTCTCGCGCGTGCAGGGCGTAGAGGTGTTGGACGAACCAACGGTGCGTCCTCCCGATTTCGACCTTGCGGCGTTCTGGGAACAATCGTCGGCGCAGTTTCGCGCGCACTTGCCCGCGTATCGTGCGCGTGTGCGCGTGCGTCAGGAGATCGTCGCGCGTATGCCCTACGCCGGAAGGTTCGCGCGCATAGAGCAGACGGGCGAGCCTGACGCGGAAGGCTGGGTCGAGGTCGCGCTCAGGTTCGACGTGGAAGAGATGGCCTGCGAGTACGCGCTCGGCTTCGGCACGCAGTTGGAAGTGTTAGAGCCTGCGGCGCTGCGTGAGAAAGTTTTAGACGCCGCGCGAAACGTCGTCGCTTTCTACACGCGAGATGCGTCGCAATGAAAATTGCCGCGTGATCAAGTATGCTCCCGCGCAGAAGGCAATCTTATTCATCTGTTGGCGGAGGGCAGGGCAAATATGAAGCGTTGCGGTGTATGCGGGAGACAGTACGCGGCTGAGGCGCGTTTTTGCGGCGAGGACGGGACGCGGCTCGCAGAAGAGAATCAACTGACGAGCGCGGATAACATGACGGCGTATGACTCGTTGGCTCGCGCGGCGCGAGATAGCGAAGGCGCGCGTGCGGAGTTAGATGCGCTGTGGGGCGCGGTCTATCGCCTGCCTTCGTGGCTCTTCCTGTTGCGCGGCGACAACATGATTCCCATCGCCTGTAACATTGACGGGAAGAGTTCGGTGATGGCTTTCACAGATCATCCCGCGTTGCAACGTTTCTCGAAACACCAGCAGTATGATCCGGCGGATGATTACTCGCCCATGATTCTCACAGTCGAGAGCGCGTCTGAAATGTTGCTCGGCTTGCGTTCGCGCGGAGCCGAAGTGCTCCTGTTCAATCACGGCGGCGAGGGCTTCTCGCTCCCGCTCGACAACCTGCCCGGCCTCTATCACTACTTCAACGGGCGCGAACTCCCATGCGTCGCGCGCGCCAAAAGCGATGGCTTCGCCACAGTCAATCCGGCCTACGCCAAACTCGACGAGTTGTGAGCGGCGCGTGAGTTGAATTTACCCAAACGTCTTTTGCGGCAACGCGAGTTTGCGAAACAAGCTGTTAACTTAAGGCGCAGCCTGTGCGGGCAGGGCGATGACTAACGGCTGCGCTTCGAGTTCGCGCCGGTAGAAGACGCGCGGGCGTTGGCCGCTGCGCCGTTCCATGTTGAGGCCGCGCTCGCCTTCCGCGAACGAAAGGTCTGCGCCGCGCGTACCCGCCTCTTTCATCTTGTCCAACTGCATCAACGGCACGCGGCTCGTCGCGTAGTCGAGCCACTCGCGCACGCGCACCTCGCCGTCCTGCGGATCGCTGTCGGCGGCGGATTGCTTCAACCCCTCGTCCAGCAGCACGAACGTCAACAGCCCGTGCCCGACGACGTTGACCTCCTGTGCCGCTTGAAAACTCTGCGCGGCGGTGAGAATGTACATGCCTTTGTCGTAAGCCAACTGCGCCAAGCCCTTCGAGTTCATAGGGCCGCGCCCGTCGCGCTCGCCGCCGAGCGCCTGACCGGAATTGCACGCGTCTATGATCATCATGATTTGGCCGGAGTCCACGCCCTCGAAAGCCAACTCCAACTCCCTGTCCGACACGCCGCGCGCCGCGAGCGACGCATCGAGCATCGCCTGACGATTCGCGCCTTCCATTGTTGTCGTCGCACTGCCGAGGTCATGCGGGATCAAGTAGAACTGTTTGTTCTGCGCCAGCCCGTGCCCCGCGTAATAGACGATGACCGTATCTTCCGGCTGCGACTTCGCGGCCAACCCCGCGAGCGCGGCGAGTATGTTCGCCTTCGTCGCCGACGCGTCCGTCAGCTTGATGATCTCTACTTTCTCATAACGCTTCAGACGTTCCTGCTGCGTCTTCAATTCCGACGCAAAACTCTCCGCGTCGGCAACTGCATATTTCAAGTTTCTGAAAAACGGGTTGGCCGCGTACTCATTGACGCCGATTGCGACGATGTAAGACGTGCCCTTGCGACGAAGGCGCTCGTCGCCGTTGATGTCCAGCGTGGCGTCCGTGCTCTTGATGTTGTCGCGGTTGAAGGCGTAGGCTGTCAGATGATTCTCACCCGCGACGAGCGGCAACGCGGCTTCGAGCGTGATACCCTCTTGCCCTTTCAAGACATCGCCGTGCCAGACGCGCACGAGCGAGCCGTTGCGAAACAGGCGCACGTCCTGCGCTCCGGCGGGCGACTTCGTGACAGCGATTTTTACTCGAATGTTTCGCGTGGAGACGGGCGCTGCGGCAGAGGCGGCGGCCGTTTTGGACTCTTCCGCCAACGCCAGTTTTAGTTGCGGCTGGCGGCGATCCCTCTGCGCGAAATCCTTCGCGGCTTTGGGTCGCTGTCCGGCGAAGATGTCTGCGAGCAGGTTGGGATAGTAGAATTCGTTGAAGAAGAGTTCGACGGGCGCAACATCGCGCAGTTGCGTTGAGAAACGCCAGAGTATCTGCCCCCACGCTGCCGGAGAGCCATCGAACAATCCGTCGGGCGTGACGACGAGCCAGTCGTTCGCGCCGGATGCGATGAGCGTCGCAAGCTCCGCGCCTGTCTGAGCGTCCCACACCTTGAGCGTCCTGTCCCAACTGCCGCTGACGATCAATTTCCCGTCGAGACTGTAGGCTACGGTAGACACAAAATCCGTGTGGCCTGAGAGCGTGCGAATCTCTGCGAGCGTCGCCGCGTCGAACAATGTAACCGCGCCCACCCGCCCCTGAATGCCGCTTCCGGCGGCTATCGTTTTGCCGTCGGGGCTGAATTTGAGAGAGAAGACGAGGCCGGACGCGGGCAGGTTAACTTCGTGCAACAACTGTCCGGTGGCGGCGTCCCAGAGTTTGACCTGTCCCGATTTCCCGTAGACGCCGCTGCCGCTCGCGAGCAGTTTACCGTCGGGACTATAGGCGATCGCGAGCACGCTGAAAGCATGACCTGAGAGCGTGCGCGATTGTTTGCCCGTTGCAATGTCCCAGAGCGTGACCGTGTTCATGCCGCCGACCGCCAGAGTTTTGCCGTCGGGGCTACACTCGACGGACAGCGCGTTGGAAATGAAGCCCTGAAACTTCCTCACCACATTGCCCGTCCCGTGTTCGAGTAAACTTACCTCCATCTTCTCGCCCACCCGCCGCAGGCTGAAAAGTAATTGACCGCTGCCGCAGGTGCGTAGTTCCATCCCCTGCTGCGCCCAGACCGTGCTGTCCATCTCTCCCGTCGCGGCATCCCAACGGCGCAGCGCCGTGTCGCCGCTGCTGAGTCCGGTCAGAAGTTTTCCGCTCTCCTCAAAGACGACCGTTTTCACCTTCGGCGATTCGCTGACAATCGTGCTTACGCCCTTTCCGGTCGTCAACTCCCACAACTTGATCACGCCTGCGCCGTCGCCGTTGCCGCTCGCCAGACGCTTGCCGTCGGGACTGAGAGCAATCGAGTTGACGACCGAAGATGTCACGCTGAGCGTGCGCGTCTGCTTGCCCGTCGCGGCGTCCCACAACCTGACGGCGTTGTCCTGCCCGCCGCTCGCGATCATGCGCCCGTCAGCGCTCCACGCGGCGCACAACACTTCTCCCTCGTGCCCGCTCAAGACAAGCCGCTCCTTGCGCGTCTCAACGTCCAAGAGCTTGATGACATCTGGGTTCGCCGGATCGGCGTCGTGTACGAGCAGAGTTTTAAGGTCAGGGCTGAAACTGTTGGCGACGGGGTTAAAGAGATTCTTCCTCGTCGCCGCTGCCAGTTCCGCGCCGGTCGCCACGTCCCAAATCTTGATCGTTTGTTCCTGTTCGCCGCCGTACCCGCTGCCGCTCACGAGATTCTTGTCGTCGCTGTTGAAGGCAAGCTGGTTGATGTCTGGCTGCTGTGTGTTGATGGTGCGCAAGATCGCGCCCGTCGCCACGTCCCACAGGATGATCTTCTCGCCGGAACTACTGGCGAGCATCTGGCCGTTGTCGCTAAAAGCTATTTGCGAGATGAGGCTGTCGTGCCCGCGCATGACGCGCAGTTGGATGCCGGTCGCCACGTCCCACAGGCGGATCGTGCCGTCGGAGATGCTGCCGCCGCTGGCGAGCGTCTGCCCGTCGGGGCTGAACACAACCGCCACGACCCAGTCCGGGTGTCCCGACTGAACCGAGAGTTGCGGGCGTTCCTGCCCGTCGGCAATGCGGACAGCGTCTCCCGCCAGTCCCAACAGCAACCCACACATCAGACACACTAATACTCGCGAGATACTTTGCCTCAAGATACGCATTCACCTTTGATTGAGAAGTCACAGACCGTGCGGACGAGGTTAAAGCAGTTTGCGTTCAGTAAAAGATGCGGCGTGTGCGAGGTGAGGATAGCACAAGCGAGCTAGCAAAAAGTCTCAAGTCCTAAGTCTGAAAGCTATTCAAACTTGGGACTTGAGACTTGCTCCGCGTCAGCGGTGAATTACTGGTTGCTCATACTGACGATATGATCCTTCGCCTGATCGTTGCTGGTGCAGATGCCGGAGACGCGCATGCGGAACTCGTCTGGGTTCGACGCGCCGCGCAGGGCTTCTTCCATCGTGATGAGACCGGCTTGGAAGAGGTCTAGGAGCGATTGGTCGAAGGTCTGCATGCCGTATTGCGAGCGGCCTGCGGCGATGGCGTCGCGTATGAGCGGCGTCTTCTCTTCGTTGGCGATGTAGTCGCGAATAGTGCCCGTCGAGATCATGATCTCTGCGGCGGGCACGCGCCCCACGCCGTTCGAGGCGCGCACGAGGCGCATCGAGATGACGGCGCGAAGAATGCCTGCGAGTTGGAGGCGGACGCTTTTTTGCTGGTGCGGCGGGAACGAAGAGACGATGCGCGTGACGGTTTCGGTGGCGTCGAGCGTGTGAAGCGTGGAGAGTACAAGGTGGCCGGTTTCGGCGGCGGTCAAAGCGGTCTCAATCGTCTCGTGGTCGCGCATTTCGCCGACGAGGATCACGTCCGGGTCTTGGCGCAGCGCGCCGCGCAGGGCTTCCGCAAACGAGCGCGTGTCAACGTCAACCTCGCGCTGCGAGATGAAGGATTTTTTGTCGCGGTGCAAAAACTCAATCGGGTCTTCGATGGTGACGATGTGGCCGCCGCGCGTCGAGTTGATGTGATCGATCATGGCGGCGAGCGTGGATGACTTGCCCGATCCGGTCGCGCCTGTGACGAGTATCAAGCCGCGTTGTTCGTTCCCGACCTGTTCAATCGTGGGCGGTAGTCCCAAGTCTGTCACGGCGCGCACCTTGTCTGGGATGACACGCAAGACCATGCTCACAGTGCCGCGTTGCTGGAAGACGTTGGCGCGGAAACGCCCGACGCCCGACAGCCCGTAGGCGATGTCAACTTCGGAGACTTCCTTGAAGCGTTGCTTCTGGCGGTTCGACATGATGGAGAAGGCCATGTCGAGCGTGTCGTCTTGCAGGAGTCGCGGCGCGTTGAGGATGGGTTTGAGTTCGCCGTCAACGCGCATGACGGGAAACGATCCGGCTTTGATGTGCAGGTCGGACGCGCCGCAGGCGGTCGCGCCGCGCAAGAGATCGTCAATTTTGACGGGCATAATTTTAGAACGAAGGCTAGGAGTTTAACGGATTCAAGATTGAGCTTTCGAGGCCGCGCGAGAGGGAAATTTGCAGACACGAAAATGCGCGTCTCCATTCGTAGAAGACGCTCTGACGAGCGGGCGCGACGGATTGTTTCGGGGATAGCGCGACGGAAAGATTAGCAACCCGAAGCGCCAATTTCATTCTAGCGAGCAGTGAGGCGTCGCGTCAATGATAATCGTCGGCGGGCAATTTGGCGCGTGCGAACGCCGCTTTTAAGCGGTTTCCGGTTGAAGGTAATGAAGGCAAGCAACAGGAATCACCGCAGAGACGCAGAGAGGAACGCAGAGTGGGCGCAGAGAAAGAGTTAATCTTCTCTGCGCCCACTCTGCGGTGATTCCTGTTGCTTGCCTAACAGTTTGCCGCTCTTATTCCGTGCCGACGGCCATGAAACTCTCGGAAACTTTCACTTCCGTCGCGTTCTGGCCTAAAGGCGCGCTGATGCTGCTGCCGTGCCCGTTATTCTCCGGCGCGGCAACTTTCGAGTCTTTGACGTAAGTGAGCCACGCGCCCGGCGCTTCGCGCTCGCCTTTGGTGATCTCGAAGAAGGCTTGCTGTATGCGCTCCGTCACCTCACCGCGTTTGCCCATGCCGATCTTGATCTTGTCAACCGAGCGAATCGGCGTCACTTCCGCCGCCGTGCCCGTAAAGAACAGTTCGTCTGCGACGTAGAGCGCGGCGCGTTGGATTCCCGTTTCGGCGACGGGTATGTCGAGCGTGCGGCAAATCTCTATGATGCTGTCGCGCGTGATGCCCGGCAGGATCGAGGACGAGAGCGGCGGCGTGATGACACGCCCGTCGTGTACGAGGAAGATGTTTTCGCCCGAACCTTCCGAGACGAATCCACGATCGTCGAGCGCGATGCCTTCCGAATAACCGTTCTTGATCGCCTCCATCTTGATGAGTTGCGAGTTCATGTAGTTTGCGCCGGACTTCGCCATCGCGGGCATGGAGTTCGGCGACAGGCGATTCCACGAGGAGACGCACACGTCCACGCCCACTTCAATCGCTTCGTCGCCCAAATACTTGCCCCAGTCCCACGCGCCGATGTAGCAGGCGAGCGGGTTCGGAAACGGGTTGACGCCGAAGGCCGGATGCGCTTCGTCCAAACTGCGGAAGATGATCGGACGCAGGTAGCACTGTTCGAGGTCGCCGCGCTGTACGAGACCAATCGCCGCGTCGCACAGTACGTCGAGCGACCACTCGTGATCCATGCGATAGATTTTCGCGGAGTTCATCAGACGGCGCATGTGCTCGCGCAGGCGGAAGATGGCCGGGCCGCGCTTGGTTGCGTAGCAGCGTATGCCCTCGAAGACGCTTGAGCCGTAGTGCAGAACGTGCGACATCACGTGGACGCGCGCGTCGTCCCATTTGATGAACTCTCCGTTATGCCAGATTTCGGAGTTGATGCGCGGCGTCTTCACATCTTTCTTGGCGGGTGCGTCGTCTGCAAACATTTATTCGCTCCTTTTCCGTCTCCGCCCCGTCGGGTCGTCGGCGAAATTAAAATTCGGATGATGCCATTTTATAAAAATGGATTTATAGAAACTCTCTCGCCCAACCTGTTCACTGTAGATTGAATCGCACAATAACAGGAAATGAGCGCGGCTTGCAAGCGCGCCCCTTGCTTCTTCCGACGACTGCGAATTACCATCTTTGCTGTCTTAATAAACGTTGATTCAAAGCGAAATTCCGCACACGGTTTTGTGACGAGACGGGCGATGCGACACCTGCGAACGAGCGTTCTCTGCCTTGCTCTCGCGTACGCCGCCGTCGTCTCTCTCGCACTCGAAGGTTGTCGCCCGATGCCAGAAAACTCAAACGCCGAAAACGCCAACGCGTCGCCCGTCGCCGCATCAGAAACGAAACGCGCCGTAGCAGCAGACGACTCTCCGCGCGCCATACACGCGCGCTCGATCCTCATAGACATGCACGCAGACACAGTGCAACGCATGATTGACGAAGGCGCGGACATCAACACGCGACTCGCGGACGGACATTTAGACGCCGCGCGCATGAAAGATGGCGGACTCGACGCGCAGTTCTTCTCCATCTGGGTCGAGCCTCAGTTCTTCGGCGGGGGCGGACGTTCTGCCGTCGAGCGCGCAGACAAACAGATCGCCGCCGTGCGCGCGCTGGCCGAACATCATCCGGAGACCTGGGAGCTGGCAACGACCGCCGCAGATATAAGGCGCATCGCTGGCTCAGGCAAACTTGCCGCGCTCATGGGACTCGAAGGCGGCTACGCGATTGACGAGCATCTGGAGAACGTAGAGAAGTATTACCGGCTCGGCGTGCGCTACATGTCGCCCGCGTGGTCTGTCTCTCTGAGTTGGGCTGGCTCTTCGGGCGACGCTGTCGGCGAGACGCGCGGCTTGAACGAGTTCGGGCGCGAGGTCGTGCGAGAGATGAACCGGCTCGGCATCATGGTTGACGTGTCGCACGTCTCCGACAAGACCTTCTGGGATATCGTAGAGACTTCCACGAAGCCCGTCATCGCCACGCACTCCGGCGTGCGCTCAATCGTCAACGTGCCGCGCAACCTGACGGACGATCAATTGCGTGCGCTCGCACGCACGGGCGGACTCTGCGCCGTCGTCTTCTACCCGCGCTTCATCGAGCCGGGCTGGCAGGACGTGCAGCGCAAAGTTGACGCAGAGATCGCGCCGCTCGTCGCAGAGGCTTCGCGCAAAGCACAGGGCACGCCCGCGCAAAAGAAACTCGCGCGCGACCGTGTGCGCGAGCGCGAGTATCTGAAACGGATGCCGCCCGTCTCCGTCGCACGCGTTGTCGATCACATTGATTACATCGTACGCCTCGTCGGCGTGGATCACGTCGGCATCGGCTCGGACTTCGACGGCATCCAAGCCGTACCGCACGACCTCGCAACGGTCGCAGACTTCCCGAACCTCACCGTCGAACTCTTGAAGCGCGGCTACAGTGAAAGCGACATCAACAAGATTCTCGGCGGCAACATGCTCCGCGTGATGGAAGAGGTGGAGCGAAAGTGACACCGCGCATCGGCTTGCACGCGCCGGTTGCGGGCGGATTGCAGAACGCTCTGATTAAAGCCCGGTCGCTTCGCTGCGACACGGTGCAAATCTTTTCGCGCAACCCGCGCGGCTGGAAAGCGAAAGAGTTAAGCGACGAAGAGGTGGAAACTTTCAAGCGCGACCGACGCGAGACCGAGATCGCGCCCGTCCTAATCCACGCCAACTACTTGATCAATCTTGCCGCTGCCGATGAAGTTATACGCGAGAAGTCCATCGCTTCGTTTCGCGAAGAGGTCGAGCGCGGAATCCTGCTCGGCGCGGATTATCTGGTCGTGCATCCGGGAAGCGCGCGTGGCGCGTGCGAGGCCGACGGCATACGCACCTGCGCGGAGAGTTTGCGCGCGGCTTGCGACGGCCTTGATCTCTCTGCGTTCCGCGTTCTCTTGGAAAACACCGCGGGGCAGGGCGCGTGCATCGGCCATCGCTTCGAGCACCTGCGAGACATCATCGCCGCCTGCCCCGAACTCAACCTCGGCGTCTGCTTCGACACCGCGCACGCCTTCACAGCGGGCTACGACATACGCGACGCCGACGGACTCTCGGCCACCTTCGATGCCATCGAGCGAAACGTCGGCACGCAGCATGTGCGCGCCGTACACTTCAACGACTCGAAGGCCGACTACAACTCGCGCGTGGATCGCCACTGGCACATCGGACTCGGCCACATCGGCGCGAAAGCTCTCGCACGCGTCGCCCAACATCCGAAACTCACGCACGCCGCCTTCATCCTCGAAACTCCGCAGGACGAGCACGGCGACGACGAGCGCAACCTCGCCATGCTGCGTGCTTTCGTCGCGGGCGACTCGGAAAGTTGTTCGACAATTCCGGTGGAGTTGCGTTAACATGTGGACAGTTTTCGATAGTGAACGTTTGAGCAGGATTTCGATGACAAGTTTCGTTAAACCAACCAAACTCCTTCTTACAGTGCCGCTCGGCGACCGCGCCTGACTTTGCGCGCGGGTAGGTTCGACGCGGCGATACTTCACCAGAGCAACTAATCAACAAAGAATTAAGCCGGAAGCGGAGAGCGGAAGCTGTAGGGGCTTCGGCGTGTCCGGCGTGTGAGGTAAGGTAGGAAGGAAGAGTGTGACTTATGGACGAAAAATATTTTCCTGAGAAGATCGAAGAGAAGTGGCAGCGCGTGTGGGCGGAGACGGGCGCGTTCGAGGTCGAAGCCGGAGATGCGCGACCGAAGTTTTTCTGTTTGGAGATGCTGCCGTACCCGTCCGGCTTTTTGCACATGGGGCACGTGCGCAACTATTCCATCGGCGACGCGCTGGCGTGGCACAAACGCCTGCAAGGCTTCAACGTGCTGCACCCGATTGGCTGGGACAGCTTCGGGCAGCCCGCCGAACAGGCCGCCATCAAACGCGGCGTGCAGCCGCGCGAGTGGACGGAAGAGAACATCGCGCACATGCGCGGGCAGTTCAAACGCCTGGGGATCAGTTTCGACTGGCGGCGCGAGATGGCCGCGCACCGTCCGGATTATTACAAGTGGGATCAGTGGTTCTTCCTGAAGATGTTGGAGCGCGGGCTGGTCTACCGACGCAACTCGCCTATCAACTGGTGTCCGAAGGAAGAGACTGTGTTGTCGAACGAGCAATCGTCGGGCGGCGTGTGCTGGCGTTGCGGGACACCTGTCGAGAAGCGCGATCTGGAACAGTGGTTCATACGCACGACCGAGTATGCAGAGGCTCTGCTCGAAGACATGCGTGAGATCGAGGCGACGTGGCCGGAGCGCGTGCTGACGATGCAGCGCAACTGGATCGGGCGAAGCACGGGAGCGTACATAGATTTTCCGATCAAGGACAGCGACGCGAAAGTGCGCGTCTTCACCACGCGCATCGACACGATCTACGGCGCGACGGCAATCGTCGTCGCAGCCGAGCACCCGCTGCTCAGTGAACTGGAAGAGTCGCCTCTGAAAGAGAAGATAACGGCGTTCGTCGAACGCGTGAAGGCCGCGCGCGCGAGCCGCGCCGCCGCCGTCATGCAGGGCGAGGAAGAAGAGAAAGAAGGCATCAACACGGGTCTGTTCGCCGTCAATCCTTTCAGCGGCGAGCAGATGCCCGTCTGGGTTGCGAACTACGTTTTGATCGAATACGGCGCGGGCGCGGTGATGGCCGTTCCGGCGCACGACGAGCGCGATTTCGAGTTTGCGCAGAAATATTCTCTGCCCGTCAGGCGCGTCATCGAACGCGTCTCGCACGAACAGGAATCAATCGCGCACGACGACGGGCACGGGCTGGATCAATCCGCCGCCATGCCTCATGCCTTCACGGACTACGGCATTCTGGTCAACTCCGCAGGGTGGGGCGGGAAGTTGTCTGCCGACGCGATACGCGAGATGACGGCTTACGCCGAAGAGAAAAATTTCGGCGGCGGCGCGGTCACGTATCGCCTGCGCGATTGGGGCATCTCGCGCCAACGCTTCTGGGGCGCGCCGATTCCTCTCATCTACTGCGACGCGTGCGGCATCGTGCCCGTGCCGGAGCAAGACTTGCCGGTCGTCTTGCCGGAGCACGTCGAGTTGACGGGCGCGGGCAAGTCGCCTCTGGCGACAATCGCGGAGTTCGTACATGTCAACTGCCCGAAGTGCGGAGGCGACGCGCGGCGCGAGACGGACACGATGGACACGTTCGTCGATTCGTCCTGGTACTTCTTCCGCTACTGCGATCCGAAGAACGACGCCGCGCCGTTCGACAAAGAGAAGGCGGCTTACTGGACGCCGGTTGATCAATACATCGGCGGCATCGAGCACGCCGTCATGCACCTGCTCTACACGCGCTTCTGGACGAAGATGATGCGCGACATCGGCCTGGTAACGTTTAACGAGCCGGTCAAAAGTTTGTTGACGCAAGGCATGGTGACGAACATCGTCGAGGGCACGGGCGAGTGGAAGGCTATGTCGAAGTCTCTGGGCAACGGCGTCGACCCGGACGAGATGATAGAGGCTTACGGCGCAGACGCCGTGCGCCTGTTCGTCATGTTTGCCGCGCCGCCCGAGAACGAACTGCGCTGGTTGGAGACGGGCATAGAGGGCGCAGTGCGTTTCCTGCGCCGCGTCTACAACTTCGTCTGGCGTTGGCGCGAAAGTTTAACGGACGCGCCACGTAGCGCTGACGAAGCGGGCGAGTTCTCGGACGCCGCGCGTGCCTTGAGACGCAAGACGCACCAGACCATCGCGCGCATCACGCAGGACTTCTCGGAGTTGCATTTCAACACGAGCATCGCCGCGTTGATGGAGCTGTTGAATGCTCTGGGCGACTTTGAATGCGCGCCCGACGCGGCGACTGCGGCGGACAAGTTCGCCGTCAGCGAGGCGTTGGAGGCGCTGGTGCTGATGCTCGCGCCGTTCACGCCGCACGTCGCGGAGGAGTTGTGGGAGGCTCTGGGGCACGCTGGCGGCTTGTTGCGTAGCGGCGCGCGTTGGCCGCAGGCGATTGAAGAGTTGGCGCGCAAAGAGGCGCTGGAAATTCCCGTGCAGATCAACGGCAAACTGCGCGGGCGCATCCACGCCACGCCCGACACGTCAGAAGACGACTTGCGCGAGGCCGCGCTGGCCGACGAGAAAGTGCGCGCTCACATGGAAGGCCGCCAGATCGTCAAAGTCATCGTCGTCCCACAACGTCTGGTCAACATCGTGGTGAGGTAAAACTGTCAGTTGTCCGTCGTCAGTTGTTAGTTTGTGATTCATGCGATAGTCGCTGAAGATTCAACCAACAACTGACAACGGACGACGGACAACTGACAAATTCCTCCCCATGCTTTAGTCTATCAATCATCGAACGATGATTTTGGCAACGGAAAAGGAAAGTTTTTCGCATGACCTCTGAGCAACCTGCGAGCGAGTCGAATAAGAAAATCTGGACGGGCGGGCGCATCGCGTTGGCCGCGCTGACGTTTGTGCTGTTGGCGGTAGCGCTGTCTTCGAGTTGCAACCCGACGGATAGCTCGCGCGACGGCAGCAAGGCCGCGCCGCCGTCAACGCCTGCGCCCGCAGCCACAGCCAGCGCGCTGCGCCGGATAGACTCGACGCCGACGCCCGCAGCGACCACGCCGGTTGATATGCCCGCCGAACTTTTGAACGCCTCGCTGACCACGCTCGACGGCAAGCCGCTCAAACTAGCCGACTACAAAGGCAAGGTCGTCGTCGTCAATTTCTGGGCGACGTGGTGCGGGCCGTGTCGCCGCGAAATCCCCGACTTCATCAAAATGGAGGAAGACTACAAGGGGCGCGGCGTTGAAGTGCTCGGCATCACGTCCGTTGACGAGCGGAACACTGAGGACTCCATCAAGGAGTTCGTCAAAGAGTTCAAGATCAACTACAAGATCGCGAAGGTGGAGACGGAAGGCTGGGCTGCGTTCCTCGCGCCGGGCTACAGCATCCCGCAAACCTACGTGCTCGGTCAGGACGGGCGGCTGCTCAAAAAATTCGTCGGCTACAGCCCGCAAGTGGCCGTGTTGGTGCGCGGCCTCGCCGACGAGGCGCTGAACAACTCGACGAACGGCGGGCGCACAGACGACGCGGCGAAATAAGCATCGCGCTATGTGACAAAAGGCATCACCGCAGAGAGCGCAGAGGGGGCGTAGAGACTTAAATGATCTCTGCGCCCCCTCTGCGCTCTCTGCGTCTCTGCGGTGAATGCCTTCCTTAAAAAGTAACTCACGCCGCTTGCTACTCGCCAGAGTCGGCGTCGTTCTGTCGCTCCTGCTCCAACTCGCGTTCGCCTTCCTCTTGGAGTTTGCGACCCTCGCGTTCGAGTTCCTTGTCCTGTAGCCCTTGCGCCACACTCTCTTTGGCGCGGCCTTCCGCGATCTTCATCTCCGCCTGAACACGCCCTTCCACTTCGTCTATCGCGGCGGGTTCGCCCGTCTCCTCCTGCGTCGTCACCTTGTCCGGATCAATCGACATCTCTCGCCACCTCCTCTGATAAGCATTACTGCGTCGGTAATTATTATCGGGCATCGTCTCATTCTTCGCTCCGCGCGGTCAAATCGTCGCCCGTTCGCCGCGCCCGTGAAAATATTTTCAGCAGGGGGCTTGACTCTGTAGCCAGCTACAGGGTTTACAATGTACCCATGACGAAAACGGCGAGACAATTCGGAGGAAGAATCGAGGGACGCACGACGCTTCGCATCGGCGAGGTGGCGGAAGCGTCCGGCATTGGCGTAGAGGCGCTGCGTTTTTACGAACGGCGCGGCCTGCTCGGTCGCCCCGCGCGCACCGCGTCGGGTTATCGCGCTTACGACGCGTCGGTCATAGAACGCCTCGCCTTCATCAAACGAGCGCAGGCGATAGGCTTTTCGCTCGACGAGATCGCGGAGATTTTGGAGATGCGCGGGCGCGGCGAAGCGCCGTGTCTTGAAGTGCGCGAGGCGGCGCGTCGCAAACTCGCGGAACTCGACGCGCGACTCACGGAACTGCGCCGCTATCGCAACGAACTGGCGCGCACGCTCGACGACTGGGACGAGCGCGGCATCGAAGAAGGACAATTCTGCGGCCTCATCGAACACAGCCACGTACACGCGCCCGCCGGAGGGACAGCGGCGGCACGGCATGCGCCCACACGCAAAAGAACTAACAAGGGGAAGCGAACGTGAACACGACCACCGCGAAAGAGAGTTTGAATCCAACGACCACAAAAGCGACGGCGAAGGTCGGCGCGACAGGCGACGCTGACGCACATGTGCCGCGTGGCGAAGAAGTGAACCGCGTTAAGCATGGCGCAGATGTGGAGCGCATTGATCTGTCGCTTGCGGGGATGACGTGCAACGCCTGCGCGCGTCGCATCGAGCGCAGGCTCGCAAATGCAGAGGGCGTCGAAAGCGCGAGCGTCAACTTTGCGACGGCACGCGCACGCGTCGAATACGACCCCGGCGCGACCCGCCCGTCGCGTCTGATCGAGATAATCGAAGAGATCGGTTACGGCGCGAGCGACGCGTCGGAGGCGGGCGCGTCGGACAGGGAACAGGAAGCCCTGCGCGCGGAGCAGAAGCAACTGCGCCGTCGCTTCCTCGTCGCCGCCGTGCTCTCCGCGCCCGTGCTCCTTGTCGCGATGTCGCACGGGCGCATCGCGCTTTTCAACGTCTCGTGGATCAACTGGGCGCAACTCGCGCTGACGCTGCCCGTCGTCTGCTACAGCGGTTGGCCTTTCTACGCGGGCGCGTGGACGGCGCTCCGCCATCGCGCGGCGGACATGAACACGTTGATCGCGACGGGCACGGGCGCGGCCTTCGTCTATTCGCTCGTCGTGACGATTGCGCCGCAACTGTTCGCCAACGCCGCAGATCATTCCGCGATGACAGCGATGAACGGCGGCGACAGCAGCGCGATGCCCGCCGCGCCCGTGTACTACGAGGCGGCGAGCGTCATCATCGCGCTCATACTTTTGGGTCGCCTGCTCGAAGCGCGCGCGCGCGGCAAAACTTCCGACGCCGTCAAGCGTCTCCTCGGACTCCAACCGCGAACGGCACGCGTCGTCCGCGAGGACGGGCGAGAAGTTGACATTACAATCGAAGAAGTCGCGGTCGGCGACATTGTCGTCGTCAGGCCGGGCGAGAAGATTCCGGTTGACGGCGTCGTCGCGTCGGGCGCGTCGGCTGTGAACGAGGCGATGCTGACGGGCGAGAGCATGCCCGTCGAAAAGTCTGTCGGCGCAGAGGTCTTCGGCGCGACGATCAACGGGACGGGAAGTTTTCGCTTTCGCGCGACGAAGGTGGGGCGCGACACTGTGCTCCAACAGATCGTGCGTATGGTCGAACAGGCGCAGGGCGAGCGTGCGCCGATCGCCCGCCTCGCGGATGTCGTGAGCGGTTACTTTACGCCCATCGTGATCTGCGTGGCGATTGCAGCGTTCGTCGTGTGGTTCATCGCCGCGCCCGTCGAAGCGCGTCTGAGTTATGCGCTCGTCAGTTTCGTCTCGGTTCTGATCATCGCGTGCCCTTGCGCGCTGGGTTTGGCGACGCCGACCGCCGTGATGGTCGGGACGGGGCGCGGCGCTGAAGCCGGCATCCTCGTCAAAGGCGGCGAGGCTTTGGAGACGGCGCATCGTCTGACGGCAATCGTGCTCGACAAGACCGGCACGATCACAATGGGCAAGCCCGCCGTGACGGACGTGTTGACCGCAGAAGGCTTCGACGAAGACGAACTGCTCAGGCTCGCCGCGTCAGCCGAGCGCGGGAGCGAGCACCCGCTCGGAGAAGCAATCGTCAGACGCGCACAGGCGCGCGGACTCGCGCTCGGCGATGTTTCGCAGTTCAACGCGCTCGCGGGTCACGGCGTCGAGGCGCGTGTCGAAGGATGCAGCGTGCTGATCGGAAATCTCAAGTTGATGATGGAGCGCGGCGTCGCGGCGTCAGGCGATTTGGAGGAACGCGTCGAGGCTTTGACGGCGGCGGGACGCACTATTGTTTACGTCGCGGTTGACGGCGCATTGATCGGCGTTGTCGGCGTGGCGGACGAGATCAAAGCTGAGTCGAAAGAGGCGGTCGGCGCGCTGCGGCGTCTGGGATTGGAAGTCGTGATGTTGACGGGCGACAACAGACGCACGGCGGAGGCTGTGGCGCGCGAGGTCGGCATTGAGCGTGTGCTGGCAGAAGTTTTGCCGGAGGGCAAGGCGGCGGCGGTGCGGCAGTTGCAGGCCGAGGGCGCGCGCGTGGCGATGGTCGGCGATGGCATCAACGACGCGCCCGCGCTCGCGCAGGCAGACATCGGCATCGCCATCGGCACGGGCACGGACGTTGCCATCGAAGCGTCGGACATCACGCTCATACGCGGCGACCTCAGAGGCGTGGTCACGGCCATCGCGCTCTCGCGCCGGACGATCCGTGTGATCAAGCAAAACTTGTTCTGGGCGTTCGTCTACAACACGCTCGGCATCCCGCTCGCGGCTGGCGCGCTCTATCCTCTGACGGGCTGGATGCTCTCGCCCGTCGTTGCGAGCGCGGCGATGGCTCTGTCGTCCGTCTCAGTCGTCGCGAACAGCCTGCGACTCAAACGCTTTCGGATGTAATTCCTTTGCGTCTCCTGCGCCTTTGCGAGAAATTAAATCTCACGCAAAGACGCAAAGGAAGACTAAACGGGTGGACTTGAAGTTTATGGACACGACTGAAATATTTGTGCTGGTGGCAGGCGTCGGTTTGATCGCGCTCGTCCTGTGGTATTTCTTCGCGGGCGAGGGCGTGCGCGCGGCGGCGAGTGTGACGGCGGCGGGCGTGCAGCGTTTGAAAGTATTGGTCAAGGGCGGCTACACGCCGGACGTGATCGTCGTGAAGCGCGGCGTGCCGGTCGAACTCGATTTTTACCGCGACGAGACGAACTCCTGCACGGAGCAAGTCATCTTCGGCGACTTGCATATCAGCCGCACGTTGCCCGCCTTTAAAACGACGCGGATTGAGTTCACGCCCGAACGCGCGGGCACGTTCACGTTCAACTGCGGCATGAACATGGTGCGCGGCAAGTTGATCGTGGAGGATTGACGCGCCCGCTTCTGACGCGCGGCGACCACAATACTGCTTCGGCGCGGGCGCAAATTAGCGCGGCGGACAGTCTTCATGTTAGATTAACGACAACCGGAAGGTTGAACGCGAGCGACGGAAATCAAGACAAGTTTATGCGGCGAACGGCTCTCATCTTCGGCATGCTTCTCACGCTCACGGCGGGCGCGTGGACGAACGTGCTCGCCGCTGCTGCCGCATGGTGCGCGCACGACGCGAGCGCGCACGACGCGAGCGCACCCGTCGCCGTCGCTTCCGATGAACACGACTGTTGCATCGCCAAAGTCGGCGCGGGAAGCGCGCATCATTCAGCTTCGCCGGAAGTCTCACACGAAGCGACACACGAACAAACAACAACGCACACACAAGCCGCAGCGTCGCACGCCGGAATGAATTGCGACGGCGCAGATGAGTCCGCGCGCGGCACGTACGAAGCGGCGTCCGTGACGGCCTCGCGCGGGCTGTCGTGTTTTGAATGTTGCGCCGGTCGCAGCGGACAGACGCCCGCGACGGCTGTTGTCGTCGCGCCCGAACAGAACAAAGTCAAACGCGACGCCGCGAATGCGACGGTACACGCGCGCGATCTGTTTGCGCACGCCTCGCTCAATGTTTCGCATCTCGCGCCCTCTCAGCACGCGCCGCCCGCGAACGAGCAACGCCGCCACATTTTGATCAGCGTCTTCCTCATCTAGCATCTCTTCGGACGTTTCCGGCTGCTCTTGCGCGCCCGCGCAAAAGTCTTGGCCGGAAGCGCACGCCTTACTTCAACGTCAATCCAAAATATTGATCGGATGCGCCGCGCGAAAAGATTCGCTTCGCCGCGCAAGCCCAAAGGGTTTTTCTGGGAGATGGCTATGCACGCATTGAAATTGTCGAGAAACAACTTGCGACGGGTGCGGCTTCTGCGCATGTTCGTCGCCCTCGCCTTGCTCGTCATCGCGAGCGCGTGGGCGCGTGCGCAAGACGGGCAGCACACGGGTCACGAAGGCCACAACACCGCAACACCGACAACAAAGAAGGCCGCGCCCAAACGCGAACCGGCCGCCGCACAGTCGCCTACGCCGGGCGCGAAAGAGTCGAACGCGCCTGAGAAATCTCCAACGCCTGTCGTTGACCACAGCATGCACACGGGGCACGACGCCGCCGAAGCGTCAAAGGGCGTTGAAGCGGAGAGCGTCAAAGTCGTCTCGGAGACGGAAGTCGAAGAGTTGATGGTGATGTCTGCGGAGGGGATGGGCATACGCAACGGCGCGAGCCGCACGAACATCACGCCGATGGGACAGATGGGATCGGGCACGGCATGGCAGCCCGCCACGTCGCCGATGTACATGAAGCACAAAGTCTCCGGCAAGTGGCTCTTGATGTTTCACTACGAAACGAAGATCGGCGTGAACGCGCAAGGGGGCGAGCGCGGCGTGACGAAGTTCGAGTCGCAAAATTGGTTCATGCCGATGGCCTACAGGCGCGTCGGCGCGGGCACTCTGCAACTGCGCGCCATGCTCAGTCTCGAACCGCTGACATTTTCCGGCATGGGTTCGCCGCAGCTTTTCCAGACCGGCGAAGTTTACAAGGGTCGCCCCATCGTTGACGCGCAGCACCCGCACGATCTGTTCATGGAACTCTCTGCGCAGTACACCGTCCCCATCGGCGAGCGCGCGACGTGGTTCAGCTATTTCGGTTTTCCGGGCGAACCCGCGCTCGGCCCTGTCGCCTTCATGCACCGCACGTCCGCTTCGGAGAACCCGACCGCGCCGCTCACGCATCACCTGCAAGACTCGACGCACATCGCCTTCGGCGTCTTCACCACAGGCTTCAGCTATCGCGGACTCAAACTCGAAGGCGCAATCTTCAACGGGCGCGAACCCGACGAGCGGCGCTACAATTTCGAGCGCGGCGCGTTCAACTCGCGCTCGGCGCGTCTCTCTTTTGCGCCGAACAAAAATTGGGCGTTCCAGATCAGTCACGGCTTCCTACGCAACCCCGAACAACTGCACGAGGGCGACGTGCGGCGCACGACCGCCTCCGTCCAGTACAACCATCAGTTCGCGCGCGGCAATCTGGCTGCGGCCTTCATCTGGGGGCGCAATCACGAGAGCCACGACGGCGAAATTTTCAATCTCAACGGGTACACTTTCGAGACGACCGCGAATTTTCTCGACAAGAATTATCTCTACACGCGGCTCGAACTCGTGGACAAAAGCGAACTGCTGAGTCACGAGGAACTCGACCGGCTTGGCTTCGCACATAACACGCACCCGCAGTTTCGCATCGGCGCGTACACCTTCGGCTACGTGCGCGATGTGTGGAACACGGAAGATGTGTCGGTCGGCGTCGGCGGCGACCTGACTTTCTATTCCAAGCCCGCGCTGCTCGATTCCGTCTACGGCAGCAACCCGAAGTCGTACAAGTTCTTCATACGCTTTCGCCCCGCGCGCATGAAAATGGACGACCACAGCGGCCACAGCAGCACGGAGCAGAAAAGCGGCGGCGCGCACGACAAACATTGATCGAGTAAAAGAAACGAAGGAGAGAGTTTCACATGAAGACAAATAAAAAAATCAAACTCGCGCACGCTAAACAGATAAAACTCGCGCTCGCGTGCGTCGTGTTGTTCGCGGCGTCCGTTCTGTTGCAGGCGTGCGGCGGCGCGTCTTCCGAACAGGCCGCAACGCCGCAGCAGCATCAACCCACCGCCGCGACGCCGCGCAACGAACAGACGCCGCAGACATCTCAAGTCACACCGGAGACGGCGCACGCCGGAAGCGCGCAACAGACGACAGCGGCGGCTGATTCACACGATGGTCATTCGCATGGCGCGGCGGGGCGTGTGCCGCATTTCGCGTTGAGCGCGGCGGACTTGAAGAACCTGCCGCCCGTGCTCTCGGCGGCGCAGTTCACTGGCAAGACGCGCATGGCCTACGCGGCGGTCAAAGAGATACCGCAGACCATCGCGCAGATTCCGTGCTACTGCTACTGCGACGAGGGCTTCGGCCACAAGAGTTTGCAAACCTGCTTCACGGACGAACACGCCGCGCATTGCGCCGTCTGCGTCGAAGAAGCGTTGCTCGCCTACAGGTTGCAAAAAGAGGAACGGCTCACGCCTGCGCAGATACGCGAACGCATCGTCGCTCAATACGGCGGCCAGTAAGAGCGCGTTAGCAAATTCTTCTTTGCGCCTTTGCGAGATCGGATTTCACGCAAAGGCGTAAAGGCAAAACGTAAGGCGCGAAGGGTTGAGTGGTTGATTCGTCAGGAGACGTTTGTGATGAAAAGATTGTTGATGAGCGCCGCGTTGCTGTCGCTGCTGGCTTTCGTGTCGGCGACGGCGGCGTGGGCGCAAGAAGTGGCGGCGGGCGTCGCGGCGTTGAAACTGGAAGGGCAGATCGTCTGCTCGCAATGCTGGTTTGAAGCGGACGACCGTACGAAGACGCCTTACGGCACGGCTGCCGACTTGAAATGCGCGGCGGACTGTGCGGCGAAGGGCATTGACGCCGCACTCGCCGTGCGCGAAGGAAACAACTTCACGCTCTACCTGCTCGAAGATGGGCGCTTCGACAAAGGGGCTAAAGATTGGCTTGCCTACATGGGCAAGCGCGTGGAAGTCGAGGGCGCGGTGAGGGCTGCGAAAGAGAAGAAGTATTTGAAGGTTGATGCTTTGCGCGTCGTCGCGGGCGACGCATCTGCTGCTCCCGTGTTGCAGGACGCGAAAGTGATCGGCACGGAAGTCGAGTTTGCACTCAGAGACCTGTTCGGCACGGAGCAGAAGTTGAGCGCGTATCGCGGGCGCGTCGTCGTGCTGAATTTCTGGGCGACGTACTGCGTGCCGTGTCGCAAGGAGATGCCCGAACTCGCGTCGATACAGAATAACTACGCGGCGCTCGGCGTGCAGGTTATCGGCGCGTCGGCGGACACGGCGGATGCGAGAGCGTCCGTGTTGAAGTTCATCAAGGAGACGAAGCTGAACTTTCCCGTCTGGCTCGGCGCAACCACAGGCGACATGGAAAAGTTCGGGCTCGCGCCCGCGCTCCCCGGCACAGTCATCATAGGGCGCGACGGTCGCATCGTCTGGCACAAGAGCGGCGTCATCAAAGAGGCCGAAGTTAAAAGTGAGATTGATAAGTTGCTGGCGCAAGCGGCAAAGGAAGAGAAGAAAGCGCGGCGCGAGTTGGCCGCCCGGCATGCGGAACACACGGAGGCTTCGACCGTGCCATCTTGACCCTCTTGACCGGGAGAAGGCCGCGCCGTGAGCGGGGCAGGAAACGAAAACAAAGAGCGTTGGGTTTACGGGATGCGCGTGCTCTCGAAGCAGATTCCGCGCGCGACCGTGCGCACGACTTTAACTTACAAATTCCACCCGCGCCTGACCGCCGGAGTGGAATACAACCCGGGCGCGGACGAAGTTGCGCCCATCGCTAACTTACTAATCTTAACGGAGACGAAGCGGCGTCCGGCGCTCATGCTCGGCACGAGTTCGGATCGCATCGGCACGCCTTCCGGCCAGTCGTTCTACATGACCCTGAGCAAGAGTTTGCGACGCGAGACGGGGCTTCCCATTGCGCCTTACGTCGGCGTGGTCTACGGCACGTTTCAACATCGCGTGCTGCCCGTCGGCGGAATGAACATTCAACTGGGCAAGAATTTCTCCGCGCTCATCACGCACAACGGCATCAACATGCATCCCGTACTGAGCTACACGTACAACCGCCACGCGCTTTCCCTCATCATGGTTAAGAGCAAGTATCCGGGCGTGAGTTACAGCATCGCGTTTTAGGCAAACGGGTAAAGGGGAAGGGGAAAAGGGTAAAGGATAAAAACTCAAGCCGCGCCGTGTTTCTGTTAACCCTTAACCTTTCCCCTTTTCCCTTTACCCCTTCTGCCTGTAAGATGTGCGCGTAATAACAAAGGCGCGACACAGTCGAATGATTTCTCCCCGCTGGAAAGCGAGTAACGCTTGTTCTCCCCCTCCGGTGTCGCCGCCGCGCACCATTTTTTAGACGCAAGTTCAAGGAGAAGAAGAAGCATGGAATCATTTCGGAGACGACTGACCTACGCATTGCTGCTCTGTATCTTCGCATCGGCGGCGGCCTTCGACGCTCCGGCGCAGATTAGTAAAAAAGAACTCAAGGCGCAGGAAGAGGCGCGCGAGCAAGCCAACAAGGCCGCCAAAGTTTTTCGCCAGATCATGTCCACGCCGGAGCGTGCGATTCCCAGAGAGTTGATTGACAAGGCCGAAGCCGTCGCGGTTTTTCCAGACGTGATCAAGGCTGGCTTCCTCCTTGTCGGCGGGCGCGGCGGGCGCGGCGTGATCAGCCGACGCATCCCCGGCGGTTGGAGCGCGCCCGCGTTCTTCAATCTCGGCGGCGGCAGCATCGGCCCGCAACTCGGCGCGTCTTCCACAGACTTCGTCCTGCTCTTTATGAATAAGGACGCGGTGAAGGGACTGCTCGAAGACAAGTTCGAGATCGGCGGCGAGGGCAGCATCGCCGCAGGCCCGGTCGGGCGCTCGGCCTCTGCTTCGACTGACATACAACTGCGCGCGGGCATACTCTCCTACTCGCGCAGCAAGGGACTTTTCGCCGGACTCGAACTCAAAGGCGTCGTCATCAATCCCGATAACAAAGACAACGAGGCCGTGTACGGCATGAAGGCGAACGAACTTTTGACGGGCGAAGGACTCAAGCGCGACGGCAAGCCCTGGATTCCGCCGAGCGTGCGCGCTTTCCCGTTGCAACTGTCGCGCTATTCGAGCAAGTAAATTTTGAAAGGTCTGTACGAATGAAGCATTTGTTGAGAAACGTGTCGTCGCCGTTGTTATCTCGGTGCGCGCTCGGCGTCGTGTTGTTGAGCGCGTTGAGTCTCATACCTGCGTCCGCGCAGGAACAGCAGCGACAGAGGCGTGTCAGCGCGCCGCCGACGAAGAAGGAAGAAGAGGCGGAGAACAAGGCCGAGAACGCGGCGAAAGTGTTCGAGCAGATCATGCGTGCGCGCGACAACGCGATCCCGAAGGAGTTGATTGACAAGGCCGAAGCCGTCGCGGTTTTTCCCGGAGTGCTCAAAGCGGGCTTCGTCGTGGGCGGTCGCGGCGGCAGTGGTTTGATCAGTCGCCGCATGAAAGGCGGTTGGAGCGCGCCCGCGTTCTTCACGATGCGCGGCGGGAGTTTCGGTGCGCAGATCGGCGCGGCAAAGACCGATTTCGTTTTGCTGTTTATGAACGAGTCAGCCGTGCAGGGACTCTTGGAAGACAAGTTTGAGATGGGCGGCGAGGCGAGCGCGGCGGCAGGCCCCGTCGGGCGCACCGCGAGCGCGACCACAAACCTCACGCTCGACGCAGGCATACTTTCCTACTCGCGCAGCAAAGGACTCTTCGCCGGACTCGAACTCAAAGGCGCGGTCGTCAACCCCGACAACAAACTGAACGAAGCGATCTACGGCAAGAAGGCCGATCAACTTCTAAGCGCCGCAGAGCAAGTCAAAGCAGAACAAGCGCCGCCGGGCGTACGCATCTTCCCCGTCACGCTCGCACGCTACTCGCGGCGTTAGTGTACGCGACAAGCGGCGCTAAGGAAGATTTATTCCGCAGTTGTCGCCGGAGCAGAGAGAGAGACGGCGACGAGGTATATTGAAGTTTTTGCGATCACAAATTTTGAAGAGGAGCTTGTGACAAAATGGCTACCACAGCAGCATTGAATAATGTCGCCGCGACAAGTGCGGTTCACGAAGACAAGCATCCGAAGGGTCTCTACGTACTCTTCGCCACAGAGATGTGGGAGCGTTTCAGCTTCTACTCGATGCTCGCGCTGTTCACTCTTTACCTGCAAGACCCGACCGACGGCTTCGGCTGGACGGCGGAGAAGGCGACGACCGTCTATTCGTGGTATCTGGCGTTCGTTTACTTGAGTCCGCTGGTCGGCGGCTTCATCGCGGATCGTGGCCTGGGCTACCGGCGCTCGGTGATGATCGGCGGCTTCTTCTTCATGGCAGGCCATCTGCTCCTCGCTTTCCCGTCGGTCGCGGCCGTCTATGCTGCTCTGACTTGCCTTGTGATCGGCAACGGTTTCTTCAAGCCGAACGTCTCGACGATGGTGGGCAATCTTTACCCTGAAGGCAGCCACCTTAAGGATCGCGCCTACAACATCTTTTACATGGGCATCAACATCGGCGCTTTCATCGCGCCGATCATCGCCGAGTTTGTGAAGCAGACTTTCGGCGTGCATCCGGCGTTTGCGGTCGCTGCCGGCGGGATGCTCATCTCGGTCTCGATTCTCTGGTACTTCAAGAAGCATGTTAAGGCGGCGGACGAGCGCGCGAAGGAAGTCTTGAGGAGCAAGCAGGCGGCAGACGCTGCGGCGGTGACGGTTGATGCCCCGCCGAGCGAGGCCAGCCAGCAGAAGGGTAAGAGCCGCATTGACAGCGTCTCGGACGCGAAGCGCGTCACCGCGCTCGTCGTCATCTTTGCCATCGTGATCGTCTTCTGGATGGTCTTCCACCAGAACGGCTCGACGCTCACCTACTGGGCTGACGACAACACGGCCTGGGATGTTTCGGGCACGATCTCAAACGCGATCAACCCGTTCTGGATCATCACGCTCACCTTCCCGCTCGTCTGGTTCTGGAAGTGGCTCGACAACAAAGGCAAAGAACCCGCGACGCCGACCAAGATGGCGATGGGAATGTTCCTCACAGCGCTCTCTTTCTTCATACTCTACTTCGCCGCGAAGTCCGGCGAAGGGCAAGTGCCAAACGCAGAGCAGTTGAACGCAGGCAGTTTCCGCGTTACCGAACGTTCGCTTGAAAATTTGCAGGCGCAGGGCGTTCCGGCTGACGTGATTGAACGGCTCAAGACGACGAAGGATGAGAAGGGTAAGTTCGTCGTGCTTGATAAGAAGTTCTCGAAGAGCGAGGACGGGGCGACGAGCGGCCAACAGAACTTGCAGGCGGCGCTGACCAAAACGCTCGGTGCTGACGCCGCGCGCTACGAACCGGCGATCTTGCAGCAGAGCTTTATCTTCCGTGTCTCGCCGATGTGGTTGATTCTCGCTTACGCCGTCATCTCGCTCGGCGAGTTGATGCTGTCGCCGATGGGTCTGTCGCTGGTCTCGAAGGTCGCGCCCATACGCATGCGCGGGCTGTTGATGGGCGGGTGGTTCGTCGCCACCGCCATCGGCAACAAGCTGACGGCCATCGGCGTCTACTGGACTTACTGGAATCAGTCGTCCTTCTTCGTCATCCTCGGAGGCATGGCGTTCGTGATGGCTATCGTGCTGCTCGTGCTGCTGCGCCCGCTGAAGAAGGCGATGCCGGGCATCTGACGACGCACGCTGGAATGTTAAACCTTGACGCTCGCGGCGGGGCGACTTTAGAATCCGTTTACCAGGAGCGGTCTAAGCCCCGCCGCAGTTCGTCGTAAGTCGCAGCGGTGCAGTCAGGAGACGCGGGACGACACTCACGCGCGCTCGGTTTGAAAGGACAGTGGATAATTCATGCAACCCCGCACGCAACGCCAGAAGGAAATTCTCGACTACATCCAACGCTTCATCGAGCGGCACGGGTACGAGCCGTCCTACGCGCAGATCGCGCGCCACTTCGGCATCTCCTCGAAGGCGACCATCGCCAAGCACATCGAAGCCCTGGAGAAGCGCGGCCTATTGGCGCGCAGCCACACGAACGGCTCGTTCGGTTTGAACGTTCACGTCGAAGAAGCGGCGGGCGACGGCATTTGCGAGGTGCGCCTGTTGGGTCGCGTCGCTGCGGGTGCGCCGCTTGAGACGATTGACGACAGCAACGGCGAGACCATCGGCGTGCCGCGTTTTCTTCTGGGTCGCGTGCGTCCTGAGAGAGTTTATGCGCTGCGCGTTACGGGCGACTCGATGATTGACGAGCACATCTGCGACGGCGACATCGCTTTGATCGAGAACCGCATTGACGCGCGCGATGGCGAGATCGTCGTCGCCCTCGTCGAAGGCTCGCGCGCCACGCTCAAACGACTCCATCGCTTCGGGCGCGAAGTCGAACTACGTCCCGCCAACTCGCAACTCGCGCCGATCCGCCTGCCCGCCACGCAGGTGCAAGTGCAAGGCATCTTTCGCGGGCTTCTACGTCCAGCAGCCTAAAACCTTCACCGCAGAGACGCAGAGGGGGCGCAGAGAAGAACAATGTCTTTCTCTGCGCCCCCTCTGCGCTCTCTGCGTCTCTGCGGTGAATGCTTTTACGCGCTGACCGCTGCGCCCGTCGTGGGCGTGGCGGCGTCGGCTTTATCAGTGCCGGTGGTTGCGTGATAGAGGTCTGCGATGCGTTGCTCATCTTTGGCTATGTCAACGCTGATCTCGTCGAAGATGGCGGCGGTCGTCGGGTCTGTGAAGCTATTGGCGAGGTTGAAGGCATCAACGACGCCGGTTTGCAGATCGCCGAGCGCGCGGCGCATGAGCGCCACGTCGTCGGAGGATTGCAGCCAACTCTTGAGCGTCGCCCACGCGCCGCTGCCCGCCGCCTGCATGGACTCCTTCTCGCCCAGTTGCGCGAGACGCGCTTCGAGACGCGCGATGTGGTCTGTCTTGTTCACGGAGATTTCACGGAAGGCCACGCGCAGTTCGGGCGCGGTCGCTTTCTCCGCGTAGTGCTCGAAGGCCGTCAGCCCGTAACGCTCGCCGCGAATCGCCGTGTTGATGCCGTCCGTGATCTCGCTCTTGGTCGAGCCGCCCCACTCTTCGGCGAGCTTCCACCAGTCAGCCGTTAAATTATTTTCTTCCGGCAGCGTCACGTCGCGTAGCGCGCCTTCGAGTCCGAGGTGGCGCAGGATGGCTGCGGCGAAGATGGGCGCGTCGCCGGGTCGGCGCGAGGTGAATATGTTGCCGTCGCGCGTGATGGGCGCGTCCTCGTAATTGGCTCCGGCGTTCTGCATGTCTTTGCGTATGGCGCGAAAGCCCGTTGCGCGCTTGCCTTGCAAGAGGTCGCCTTCGATCAAGACTTGCGGCCCGTGACAGATGGCTGCGACGAGTTTGCCCTGCTCGACTGCGTCCTGCACGAAGCGCACGGTCTTCATGTTGGTGCGCATCTTGTCTGGAGCCATGCCGCCGGGGATGACGACGGCGTCGAACTCCGAGGCGAGCGCATCGGTGGTCGTGCGGTCGGCCTCCATAGAGAGCTTCATCTGCTTGCCCTGATACTTTTCATTTACGCGCGAGCCGAGCACGCTCACTTCCGCGCCCGCCGCTTGCAAAGCGTTATACGGAATTTGAAACTCGCTGTCTTCGACGTGGTTTTCGATCAATATGGCGACTTTCTTCGTCGTGCTTTCCTGCTTCGTCATCAGCTTAACTCCTTAAACTTTTCGGATTCTCAAAAGACGCCGCGCCTCTGGTTGATGTCGGCGGCGGTCACCCGCAAATTCGGTTGACGGTGTTTTCCGATGGTACAAATTGGCAAGGGCTGTGCCAGCGCGGAGCGGAGTCGAATGCGTGCAAAGACGCACCGCACGCGCACGCCCCGCGCACAAACCCGTACAGGCCGCAGCATGTCGGTGTTCGCTTACGTTACTTTCCCGCGCGTGTTCGTTGCGGCTTCGAGACGCGCGCCCGTAATCTTTTGCGCCCGCGTTCGACACTTTATGATTGACGCGTGCGCCACACTTCATGTAAATCTCAACGCAACTGAAAAACGCGCAAAGTGAAAGCGGAGGGCGCAAGGTTGTTTATTCGCCTTGAGCGCGGATAGTTCATTCAACTCGAAACAAACGGGAGGATCGAAGATGCCAAGCAGACGTAAACAATCTGGCAGCGCGACGGGCGCGGCGAGCAACACCGCGACGGCGGCGACGGACGCAGGGACTGGGATGATCAATCAAGCGACGGAAGTGGCCGGAGAAGTGGCCGAGCGCGGGGCGAGCCTCGGCAGTTCGGTGCTGGAAACTCTGGCCGACACGGTTGGCAGCATCAGCCCGACGCTCGGTGACATCGTGCGACCGGGCGGTGGCGGCAAAAAATCTGGCGGCAGGTCGTCCGGTCGTTCGTCTACGGGGCGCAGCGGCACAACGTCAACGTCGGGCGCGGTGAGGAGCATCGCGCGGCAGGCGGGCAAGGCGACGGAGCGTGCGAGCAAAGCCGCTGAACGCGAAGGTCGCGCAACGGCACGCGCCGGTAAATCCGTGAGCAAAAGTATCAACCGCACTGCGAAGGCCGCGACCGCCGCATCGGGCGGCAAAGGCAAAGGCGCGGCGGGCAAGGCGTCGGGTAAAAAAGGCGGCGCGAAGAAGGGCGGTTCTAAATCCGGCGGCTCGAAGAAATCGGGTGGCGCGAAGAAATCCGGCGGCAAGAAGTCGGGCGGCGGAAGTTCCGGAAGGAAATAGCCGCGCACTCGCTCAAAGCTAAAGCGCGGAGAGTTTCAACTCTGGACGGATCGCACTTCTGCGACGCGAGTGTGCGATCCGTTCAGAGTTTGCAAGCTGTCTTTATAAATTGATTGAGAGAACTTTGATCAGGCCGGGAAAAATGGAGCCGCCTTCCGGATTTGAACCGGAGACCTACTGATTACGAATCAGTCGCTCTACCAACTGAGCTAAGGCGGCGTGCAAGTTTGTGGAGCAAGAATACGAAGCGAGGCACGCGCTGTCAAGCAGGCGCTTTAACGTGACAGGGAGGAGCGGAAAAGAGAGATGCCTAAAGACCCAACACGCAACCAGCCGAACTATAAAATAGACGGCGGCCACTTGAACGAGTTCGAGTATGCGCAGAGCCACGGCGCGATCACGGAAGAGGAACGCAACCGCTTTGCAGAACAGCAGCGTCAGAGCGGGGATCAGTTCGATGCGCCGCAGAGCGAGGCCGAACGCATCCAGCAGTTGATGGCGGACGTGCGTGAGCGCGTCCAGCACGAGAAGGAGAAAGAGGCCGCACGCGAGGCCGCGAGGCGACGCAAAAAAGCGGCGGCTAGGAAGACGAGCGGCGCGGGCGCGAAGAAATCCGGTGGCGCGAAGAAGCCTGCGAGCGGCGCAAAGAAAGGTGCGGCGGGCGCGAAAGCGTCTGCGAAGCCGGGCGCGGGGAAAGCCGCGTCGAAGGGCGGCAAGAAAGCTACGGCGGGCGGCTCGAAGAAGAGTGCCGCGAAGAAAGGCGCAACGAAGTCGGGCGCGAAGAAAAGCGCCGCTGGTAAGTCGGGCGCGAAGGGCGGCGCGCGTGGCGCGTCTAAGAAGTCTGCGGGCAAGAAATCGAGCGGCGGGCGGTCGTCTGCCGGTAAACGTGCGGGGAGTAAGAAGGGCGGCGGGCGTTAAGTCGCAAAGTTTTAAGTTAAGCGCGCGGCGTTAAAATTTTACGCAGGCGTCAACGAACGGGGAAGGAGCGAGACAGATGGCAGGACAAAACAAAAAGCGCGAAGCGGCGACGGGCGGTGGGCAGGCGGGCGCAGGGCAAGAGGGTGAGCCGGAGGCCGAGCAGGAATCGGCGGCGGCGATGGACGCGGACGTGCCGCAGCCGCCCGGCACTTCGGAGACGACCGAAGGACAACCATCCTGAATTATTCCGGTAACTAAAACCTGAAACTTAATTGAAGGGCGAGCGGCGAGATACATCCCGCTCGCCCTTCGCCGTGCCTGTGCCCGCCGCCGTGAATTAAGTTAAGATAGCCGCGTCAACAGACGCTTGCGCCCGCGCCGAATTTATAACCCCAGACACACGATGAAAAGCAATTCCCAACACGACCGACTTTGTCTGGCAATTTTTAGCGTTGTCCCGCACGCGCGACGCGCGACGGTGTGTTTGATTCTCCTGTCGGTCGTGTTCGCCGGTTCGTTCGATGCGTCCGCGCAGCAAGGCGCGGCGCGTGCGCGACGGCTACCTTCACCCGACAAGATCGTGGGCGACTACTTGAAAGTTGTCGGCGGGAAGAAACGACAGGGCGCGGTGCGTGATGCGACTTACGAGTGGAACGTCGAGTCGCAAGCACAGGGCGCGGATGGTGCGAAGGGCACGGCGCGCACGTTCGTCAAGTTTCCCGCTTCGACGCGCACGGATATACGCTTCGAGCGCGGCGAGACGAACGCGGCGGCCAACGCGCGCTCCGCCTGGCTGCGCCGCACGGACGGCGAGTTGCGCACACTGACCGACACAGAAGCCAACGTCGCCAAGCTGCTTTCAGCCTTGGACGCGAGCCGCCTCGTTGATTACAAAAAGCAGGACGTGCTCGCGCGTACAATCGAATTTTCGGACGGCGGCAACTATCTCGAACCCGCTTACGTTGTCGAATTTTCGCGACGCAACGGCGCGCGCGTGCGCTACTGGTTCGGCGCGGAGAGCAAACTGCCCGTGCAGGTCGCAGACGATTCGCGCGAACTCAGGATTCGTTACAAAGATTATCGCGCGGCTGAGAATGGTCTCATCGAACCGCATCGAGTGGAGATCAGCGGGCGAGCCTACGCCGACGCGCCGCTCGTGTTGACCTTGCAGAACGCGCGCTACAACACAGGACTCGACGATGCGCTTTTTGAGCCGCCGAGCGACGCGTCTCTAAACATCTCGGAGTTGCTTCGCGCCGTCGTGCGCAACCAGCAACAACTCGACGAGCGCGTCAGCGATTACACGTTCACGCGCAAGGAGACGGAGCGCGAGTTTGACGACAAGGGCGTCATCAAAAAAGAGAAGATCGTCATACACGAAGTTTATCCGGTGGCGGGCGGCGGGAGCGTGCTCAAGTTGATCAGCGAGAACGGCGTGCCGCTCTCGCCTGCGGAGTCGGAGAGGGAAGAGAAGCGCGTGATGGAAGAGATGGCGAAACTCGAACGCGAGAACGCCAAGCGCAAGGAGAAGCGAGAGCGCGAACGCGCCGAGCGTGTACGCAAGAAAGGCGCGACGGGCAGTAACAGCGGCGACGGCGACGCGGACGAAAATGTCGGCATCGGAATTTTCCTGCGCGCGTGCGAGTTCGTCAGCCCGCGACGCGAGCTTTTCCAAGACCGCGAAGCAATCGTCTTCGACTTCCGCCCGCGCGCGAATTTCAAACCATCCAACCGGGGCGAATCGGTCGTCGCCAAACTGGCGGGCGTAGTGTGGATCGATCCGGTTGACAAACAGGTGATGCGCTTGGAAGCGCGGCTCGGAGAAGGCTACAAGGTCGGCGGCGGTCTGGTGGCGTCAATTCGCCCCGGCTCGGCGGTCGTCTTTGAGCAGACGCGCCTCGCTGACGGTGTCTGGCTGCCGCGCTTCTCGCAAGTCAACGCCTCCGCCAAACTCTTCCTCTTCGCAGGATTCCGCATAGACGCCACGAGCGAGTTCAGCAACTACAAACGCTTCAGCACGAGCGTCGGCGACGCAACGATTGACAAGCAGAAGGAGCAGTGACAAGTGACAAGTGACAAGTGACAAGTTAAAACAGTGATAGGTGATGGGTGATAAGTGATAAGTAAAAACCAACCGACACCTGCTCCTATCACCCATCACCTATCACTTGTTCCTCTTCGTCACTCGTCACTTGTCACTTAAACATATGAACGAAGTTATTGTTATCGGCGGCGGGTTTGCGGGGGTCGAAGCGGCGTGGCAGGCGGCGCAGAGGGGTGCGCGCGTGCGTCTGTATGAGATGCGGCCTGTGAGGCAGACGCCCGCGCACCGTACGGAGCAGTTGGCGGAGATCGTGTGTTCCAATTCGCTCAAGTCGGACGAGCCGGGGACTGCGCCGTATTTGTTGAAGGAGGAGTTGCGACGGGGCGGGTCGCTCGTTTTGGAAGTCGCGGCTGAGACGCGCGTTCCGGCGGGCGCGGCGCTCGCGGTTGATCGCCAACGCTTCGCGGAGTTGATCACGCAACGGATCGAGGCGCATCCGAACATCACTCTGATACGTGAAGAGGTGACGCGTGTTCCCGATGATGCCTTGACGATCATCGCCGCCGGGCCGCTTTGTTCCGACGCGCTCGCAGAAGAGATCATGCGTCTGACGGGCGACGGGCAGCTTTATTTTTACGACGCCATCGCGCCCATCGTCGCCGCCGATTCGATTGATCACACAATCGCGTTTCGCGCCGCGCGTTACGACAAGGGCGGAGACGATTACGTCAATTGCCCGTTTGACGAGGAGCAGTATCGAGTTTTTTACGAAGCATTAGTCGAAGCCAAGAGCGTGCCGCTGCAACGCTTCGAGGAGACGCGCTGGTTCGAGGCGTGTCTGCCGATTGAGGAACTGGCGCGGCGCGGTTACGACACTCTGCGCTACGGGCCGATGAAGCCCGTCGGCCTGCGCGATCCGCGCAACGGAAGAGAGCCTTTCGCCGCCGTCCAACTCCGGCAGGAAAACTTGATGGCCGACGCCTACAACCTCGTGGGCTTCCAGAATCATCTACGTTACGGCGAACAAGCGCGCGTGATACGTCTGATTCCCGGCCTTGAGCGCGCGGAGTTCTTGCAGTACGGGCAGATTCATCGTAATACTTATATACGCGCGCCGCGCGTGCTCGCCGCGACGATGCGTATGCGCGAACGCCCGAACGTATACTTCGCAGGGCAGATCAGCGGCGTCGAAGGCTATGTCGAATCGGTGGCGACAGGCTGGCTCGCAGGCTTGAACGCGGCGCGGCAGTTGGCGGGGCTCGAACTCGTCGAAGCGCCGACCCTATCAGCCGTCGGCGCTCTGGCGCGTTACGTCTCCGCCGCCGAGACGGACAACTATCAACCAGTCAACATCACCTTCGCGCTTCTCGAACCGCTGCCCGAAGCGGATCACAAACGCGTCCGGCGCAAGCGCGAGCGGCATCAACTTCAAGTCGAACGAGCATTAACAGAGTGGAACAACTGGCTGCACAATCTTCACGCGAACGACTCCGCGACGACTCACGCTGCTCAGCCGCACGCCGCGAATGTCTGAACCGACAACCGAATCGTCGTCGCGCCAACAGCGCGGCGCGAGTTGCGCGCGCCCCTTATGCACGCGCCGCGTTTCTCTTCATCCTCGTCGCAGTCTTGTTCGCCCTCGCGTCGCACACGCCCGCGCAGTCGGGTCGCCGCAGGCCGGAGCCGACGGCTTCGCCCGCGCCAAATTCGCAACGCCCGCGCCGTGCGACGCCTACGACCCGCCCCGCAGAGAACGTACCCGGCCAACCCGCGACGCCCGACGCGCCAAGCACGGCCACGCCGACGCCTATCCCGTCTGCGCCCGCTGACAACACGCCGCGCCCGCAGGCAAACGAGCCTGCCGCCGCTACAGCGCCCGCTACGTCGTCGGCGTCGGACGACCCATCGGTCGAGATTGACGAAGGCGACGTTGTGCGAGTCACGTCCAATCTCGTGCCCGTCTCGGCGACCGTGACGGACACGCGCGGCAAGGCCATCACCGATTTGACGGTTGAGGATTTCGAGTTGCGCGTTGACGGCCAACCGAAACCCATCGGCGGCCTGAGCCACGCGGAGACGCCCGTGCGCATGGTGATGCTTTTCGACAACAGCAAGAGCATCCGCGCGTCGCGCGAGTTTGAGAAACAGGCCGCGATCCGTTTCTTCAAAAACGTGCTGCGCCCCATTGATCAAGCGGCGATCTATTCGGTCGAGACCGTGTTCTCTTTGGAGCAGCCGTTGACGAACGATGTCTCGAAACTCGTCCGCACCATCGAGCGATTTCCCGAACCCGACGGCGCAACCAAACTGCTCGACGCGATGGCGCATGCCGCCGACTACCTACGCCTTTCGCCGGGTCGCAAAGTCGTCGTCATCGTCTCCGATGGCACAGACACCGTCAGCGATCTCGGCTTCGACGAGACGTTGCGCCGCGTTCTCGCCGCCGACTGTCAGGTCTATTCCGTGCAAACGGGCACTTTCGAGAACGCGAATTTGGTTGACTTGATGGCCGTCCGCAGGCTCGAAACTTTTTCCGACCGGACGGGCGGCGCGGTCTACACTCCGAAGACGACCGGCGAACTCGACGCGGCTTTCGCGCAGATCGCCGCAGACCTCTCGCAACAATACGTGCTCAGCTATTACCCTACGGACGAAGGGCGCGATGGTCGTTATCGCGTCATCAATCTGCGCGTGAAGACAAGGCCAAATTTGCGCGTGCGTGCGCGTCGCGGTTACTACCCGCGCGTCAACGGGCAGCAGTTGTCCTCGTCGCAGCCCGAACGCTTCGTTAATGCGAGCGACACAAACGCGTCGTCCATGTCCGGCGCATCGCCTTCCGACGAGCCGCTCACGAAGACGCGCGAGTTGGCGAGCAACGCCACTCGCTCGACCATCAAACTCGGCGGGCCTGCGCACGGCAGCAAGAACATGAATCCAGACACGAGCGGCGACGCGCCTGCGCGCGCCGAGACGGACGTGCGCGTCAGCCCGACCGTTAGGCCGCTTGAGACTAACGCGTTGAAAGCCGAGCCGAAAGTTGAGCCGAGAACATCGCCGCAGAGCAGCGAGTCGCCGCCCGCTGAGTTGAAAACAGAATCGCCGCCTGAGCCGACGCCCGACGCCGCGCAGTCCCTCGAAGCGACAACCGAATCGAAGCCGACACCCACGCCAGCCGCCCCGCAACCTTCGCCGACAACGACAACAGCAATCGCCTCGTTAAAGAAAACTGAAACCACCTCGCCGCAACCGTCGCCTTCAACGTCACGACAGCCGACGCCCGTGCAGGACGCGCCGAAGTCGCCGCCGCCGAATGTCGGCCAACTTAACTCGAAAGCCTTGAGCCTCCCCAGACCTGTGTATCCGGAGACGGCGCGGCGCATGAAGGTCGAAGGCGCGGTGCGTGTGCTGGTAACGATTGACGCGAGTGGTAAAGTCGTCTCGGCGCGTGCGGACGGCGGGCCTGTGCTGTTGCGTGAAGCGGCGGTTGCAGCCGCGCGTCAGGCGAGATTCACGCCCGCGCTCGTCTCCGGCCAGCCCGGGCCGGTCTCCGGTTTCATCACGTACAATTTCAGCCTGTAGTTCGTCACGAGCGACCGATATGATCGAACAACTTTTTGAACAGTTCTTCGAGCACCTGCGCTACGAGCGCAACGTCAGCGAGCACACGCTGCGCAACTATCGCATTGACCTCGCACAGTTCTACGATCACCTCGCGCCTGCCGATGCGGCGACGGGCGCGCGCCGCGAGTTCGACCTCAAGCAGATCGATCACATCACGATCCGTGAATGGCTCTCGACGCTCCACGCCGCCAACAAACAGAAGTCTTCTATCGCGCGCAAACTCGCTGCCCTTCGCACCTTCTTCCAGTTCTTGATGCGCGAAGGCGTCGTCGAGATGAATCCGGCCAAACTCGTCTCCACGCCGCGTCTGGAAAAGAAACTCCCGAACCATCTCTCAATCGAAGATGCCGTCCGCTTCATCGAGACGCCTGACACCGAAACCGATCTGGGAAAACGCGACCGCGCCATCCTCGAATTTCTCTACGGCACGGGCGTGCGCGTCTCCGAACTCGTCAAACTCGATCTGCGCGACATTGATTTTCAAAACAAGATGGTGCGTGTCACAGGCAAACGGCGCAAGCAGCGCATAGTGCCCTTCGGCGATCCGGCCTTGCACGCGCTGATGCTCTACCTGACTGTGCGCGGCGCGTTTCTCAACAACGCGCCCGTCGCCGAACGCGACGAGCAGGCCATCTTCCTCAACTATCAGGGCACGCGCATCACGACCCGCTCCGTCGGGCGCATGGTGGACAAGTACATCATGATCTGCGCGGGCATACACAACATCAGCCCGCACTCCCTTCGCCACTCCTTCGCCACGCATCTCCTCGATGGCGGCGCAGACCTACGCCACATCCAAGAACTACTCGGCCACGCGCGCCTCTCCACCACCCAAATCTACACACACGTCTCCATGGAAAAATTGATCGAGGTCTACGACAAAACGCACCCAAAGGCGTGAGAAAACAGTGACGAGTGACAAGTGACGAGTTAAAGACAAGAAGTTTTTTGTCTTTAACTCGTCACTTGTCACTTGTCACTCGTCACTATTTATAGCGTAGCGATGTCGTCGAGTCCCTGTTGGGCTTCGAGTTTGGATTGGCAGGCGGCGTCGTAGCGTGCGGTGGGGACGGCTTCGAGGCGGCGTTCGTCAATGGGTTTGTTGCAGCTTTGGCAGATGCCGTATGAGCCTTCTTCGATGCGGAGCAAGGCCTGGTCAATGTCTGCGACGGCTTGCGATTCGCGCTCGCCGAGACGGAATTGAAGTTCTTGGTTAACGTCTTGCAGCGACATGTCAACACTGTCTTTCACGCCGTCGTCCGAGATCAAGTCGAGCGCGGCCTGCTGGTTGTCTCTCACCTGCTCTGTGTGCTGGCGCAACTGCTTCGTCAGTATGCCGCGAAAATATTCCAAACGGTCTGCGTCCATTAAAGTAATGCCCCCTGTGCCAGAAGGAAACGCGTGCGCTTCCGATGTGATGTTGTGTATTCGAGCGCGTGGATTATAACACACGCGCGCCATCGGCCCTGCGGCGCGGGGTTTACAATATCCGGCGGCTACAGTAATTTTATATCCTCCTCAAACGCCGCTGTCAGGGTTGGCTCAAGGATTTCTCAGGCGGCGTGCCCCATGCTCGACGCAACTTCCGAACTTGCACGGCGTCTCCCCGCCGTAGGCACTATTATTCTTCTCACACGGCAAATACTCTGCACGCGTTTTGCCGGAAAGGAGTTTTACTCATGGACGTGCGAGTGCAAAACGTTTTAGCCCTGATGCGACGCGACCTGCGCGCCAAACTCACGCTCAACGACATGGCGCGCTCCGTCAACCTGACATCTTTCCATTTCTGCCACCTGTTCAAAGCCGAAACCGGACGCAGCCCCGCCAAGTATCTCAAAGCCGTACGGCTCGAACGCGCGCGCGAACTTTTGGAGACGACTTTCCTCAGCGTCAAAGAGATCAGGGCGCTCGTCGGACTCAACGACGAAAGCCACTTCGCGCGTGATTTTCGCGCGACCTACGGCGTCACCCCGCAGCAACATCGCGAGCATCATCTCGGCACGCTCACGATTGATGCGGGCGAAATCGAGCAAAGCAAGATTGGCTCATAGATAGCAATTTTCGCCAAGAGAAATTTCTTGCGCGCACATCCTTCCGAGAGTAAGTTGGCCTCCATCTCCCGATAGTTCCAACACAGAGAATTTCGTCGTTCACGCGCGCATCTTGGCCGCATAAGTCGCGCGTCGTGACAGGCGGATTTCTCTCCGGGTCTCGTCCGTACTCCCGCCGACGCCTATGCCGTTAAAGCGCGGGGGAGTTCTTCTCAACCCTGACCGCTGCCAGAGCACGCTCGCGCGCAAAAAGTGTGACCCCAGACGAACAGCCCTTTGAGGCGCGTGCATGTCGTGGTGGCTCAAACGGAAAATTAAGGAGTAATATCTATGTACGCAAAACCACGCTCGCTGCGCCGGATTGCGGCGCTTCTCACCTGCATGGCGGTGCTACTGGTCATGTTACCGACGACTGCCTACATGCAGCAGCCGCAAGGGCCGCGTTCGTATGAAGAATTCATACGTCGCGCTTACCTCGGAGCTTACGGGCGACAACCCACCTGCGCCCAACTCCAGAATGAATACAACAATCTCGTCAACGCCGCCGCCAACGGCCAACTGCTGGCGCGTGCGCGTCGCTTCGTCGCTACGCTCTTTATGACAGAAGCTTCGTATGACATGCCGCCGCACGTCTACGTCCAAACTACGGCCTACTCGGCACGCAACCCCGCCGACTCAGGGCGGCATTATGAGTTCGTCGCCGATCTCTACCGCGCCTTCCTGCAACGCGAGCCGGATCAGGGCGGGCAGGATTTCTGGACGAATGATGTCTACGTGAACGGGCGCAAGCACGCGATCCGCGCGTTCGAGGAGTCAATCGAGTTCGGCGATTTAGTCAGCCAACTCTTCGACGGCGGCACGCCCTGCTGCGTCACCTTCTGCCCACGCGGATACATCTTCGATCCCGATACGTGTAGTTGCGAACCCACCGATCCGTATGGCTGCGGCCCCTACGGGCAATACTGCTACTAAAGACTTATCGCTTGCCCGACGACCGAACGCGTGCGGCGTTCGCGGCGATCCGAAACGGCTAGAAACAAGGGCATGGCAACAAAGAAGGGCGACGAACTAGAAAAAGTTCGTCGCCCTTCTTTGCACCGAGTTCGAGACGCTAAACAAATTTTCCGAAACCCGCGAAACGCATCTTGACAGCGAAACATATGAAACTGTATCTTGTCAGTCTTGAAAACGGATTTCAATTTCATATTCGCTGCCCTGAGAAAGGCGGCTTCCCTTACGAAAGGTTCTTCCGATGTTGCGCTCAAACCTGCATGTCAGACTTCTCCTCCTGCTTCTAATGCTCTTAGTCACCGGAGCACAACTTAGCCATGCGCAAGTTCCGGCTCCTCGATCCACGCTGCGCGGTAAAGTGCTCGACCCGAACCGTGCGGCGGTAGCAGGCGCGAACGTCGTCGTGGAAGCGAAGGGACATGCCGCCAAATTCTCTACTGTGACAGATCAGAACGGGGAATTCTCGCTGGAACTTGATCTCGGAGAATATTTAGTAACGGTAGTCGCTGATGGCTTTTCCGAAGCTTCCGAGACGCTCAGTGTAAGCCAGCATCGTAACGAATCTCTGGAAGTGGTCTTGCAGATCGCAGGATCGGTCAGCAACGTGACGGTTGTTGCTACGGGCGACTACCAGACAGAGAACATCGGCAGCGCTACCAAAACACTGACGCCGCTACGCGATATTCCGCAGGCCATCACCGTCGTCACGAAAGAGCAGATCAAGGATCAAATGTTGATGAGCATCAGCGACGTGGTGCGTTACATGCCCGGCATTACTGCGCATCAAGGTGAAAATAATCGGGATGACGTAGTGATTCGCGGCAATAGAAGCAGCGCAGACTTTTTCCTCAACGGCGTGCGCGACGACGTGCAGTATTACCGAGACTTATACAACCTTGATCGCGTCGAAACTTTGAAAGGCCCCAACGCGATGATCTTCGGGCGCGGCGGCGGGGGCGGCGTGATCAATCGCGTCACGAAGGAAGCGATCTTCTCACCGCTCCGCCAACTATATCTGCAAGGCGGTTCTTTCTCCGCCAAGCGCATCGCGGGAGATTTCGGCCAGCCTATCAATGACAAATTCGCCTTCCGCTTGAACGGGATGTACGAGAACTCGGGCAGCTTTCGCAACTTCGTCGATCTCGAACGATACGGCATCAACCCGACCTTCACGATACTTCCACGCGAGGGCACGAAAATCACTCTCGGCTACGAACGCTTCCATGACGAACGCACCGCAGATCGCGGCATCACCTCGTTTCGCGGAAGACCCGCTGATGTCCCGATTGATACTTTCTACGGCAACCCCGATGACAGTCACGTGAGGGCTGGCGTAAACATCCTATCGGGCACGGTCGAGCATCAAGTCGGTAGATTGAGGATTCACAATCGCACACAGTTTGGTGATTATGATCGGTTCTATCAGAACTACGTGCCGGGCGCGGTCAATGCGTCTCAAACTCTCGTCACTCTGACCGCGTATAACAACGCCACGCGCCGCCGGAATTTATTCAACCAGACAGACCTCACTTACGCCGTGTCAACAGGACGCATCCGGCACACGTTTGTGGGCGGCGTCGAGGTGGGTCGCCAGCGGACGAATAATCTACGCAACACGGGCTTCTTCAACGATACCACCGCCTCTCTTCAAGTGGCGTATGACAACCCGACGATCTCTACGCCAATCACTTATCGCCCGAATGCAACGGACGCAAACAATCGTCTCAAGCTCAATCTCGCGGCGGTTTATCTCCAAGATCAAATAGAACTTTCGCGTTACGTGCAGGTCGTCATCGGTGTGCGCTACGATTATTTCGACTTGAAATATCACAACAACCGCAACGGCGATAACCTGCGCCGCATAGACAATCTCGTCTCGCCGCGCGTCGGAGTTGTCGTCAAGCCTGTCACCGAACTCTCGCTCTACGGCAGTTACAGCGTGTCCTATCTGCCGAGCGCTGGAGATCAGTTCGCTTCGCTTACGACCATCACGCAACAGGTCAGGCCGGAGAAGTTCAGCAACTACGAATTCGGCGTGAAGTGGGATGTCAGGCGCTACCTCTCTCTGACATCGGCTGTCTATCAATTGAACCGCACGAACACGAGAGCGACCGATCCTAACGACCCGACGAGAATCATTCAGACCGGCAGCCAGCGCACCAACGGATTTGAAATCGGCGTAAACGGAAATATCACGCGTGCGTGGAGCGTCGCCGGAGGCTATGCCTATCAGGATGCCTTCATCAACAGCGCGACGACGGCGGCAGTTGCCGGAAGGCAAGTCGGGCAAGTGCCGCATAATACGCTTTCGCTCTGGAATAAATACCAGATACTTCCGAGGTTCGGCGCTGGTTTGGGAATCATTTATCGTTCTGACATGTTCGCGACGGTTGATAACACCGTCACGTTGCCGGGCTACACGAGGGCGGACGCCGCAGTCTTTTATTCCTTCAACGAGCGTTGGCGTCTTCAGGGGAACATCGAGAATCTCTCCAACAAGAAGTACTACGTCAATGCAGACAGCAACACGAATATCTCGCCGGGGTCGCCCCGCGCCGTTCGCATCGGCATGATTGCCAACTTCTAACTTAAGTCCCAAGTTCCAAGTCTCAAGTCCCAAGTCAAAGGCAAGTTTTTGACTTGGGACTTTAATCCTGACCGCAGAGAATCTGTGCGGCGAGGAGCGGGATCATGAGTTCGTGGTGGCCTGTGAGGGAGTAGCCGCGTCCTGCGCCGTCGCTTGTCGGGCGGCGGACGACGTTTGTGAGCGGGCGGTAGGATTGTATGAAGTCGAAGTTGGCGGTGGTGAAATCGGCGAGCGGGTGGCCTAGATTACGCACGAGCGTGACGGCCTTCAAAAATATTTCGGGCAGCACGACCGCCGAGCCGATGTTCAGATAGACGCCGCCACCGTTCAAGCGCCGGACGAGTTCGGAGAGCAAGCGAAAATCCGTGTGCGAAGTTTCGCCGAGGCTCGCGCCGCGCGCCGACGGATGGAAGTGCGCGATGTCTGCGCCGATGGCGACGTGCGCAGTGAAGGGAACGCGCGCGCCATATGCGGCGCAGAGGAGCGAGAGGTTCGCGTGCGGCGGGTTCAGTTGTGAGAGTTCGCGTCCCAACGCTTCGCCGAGTCCGAGTCCGTCGCGTGTACCCGCTTGCGCCGCTTCGTTCAAAAGTTTCCCTGTCTCTTCCGCCGCGCCGAACGCGCCCTCGCCGAGCGTGGCATCAACATCTTCCGAAGTCGAACCGACGAGCGCGATCTCCGCGTCGTGTACGAGCACAGAGCCGTTCGCGGCGATGGCCGAGACGTAGCCGCGTCGCATCAAGTCAATGATGACGGGCGCAAGTCCCGTCTTGACGACGTGGCCGCCGATGCCCCAGATGATGGGCTTCCGCAACTCACGCGCGCGGCGCACCTGCGCGGCGACTTCGCGTAGCGAGCGCACGGCGAGAATGTTCGGGAGCGTTGAGAGGAAATCGCGGAGCGTGGCGTCTGCCTCGAAAGTTTGCGCGAAGTCGCCGGTCGTAACTTTACTGGGACGCGAGGCGAGCGGGTAGGTGTTGACTTTGTCGAGTGCGAGCGGGCGCAAGTCTTCGTCGTAAATTGACACGGCTACGGGTCGTCCCTTCTTCAAACAGCGTCTTCCGCGAAAAGCATTTGCTCGACCAGTTCGCAAAGTATGTGGCCGACGAGGCTGTGCGTCTCCTGTATGCGCTGCGTGTCGGTGCTTTCGACGATGAGCGCGAGATGACATAGCTTTGCGAGATTCGCGACCTTCCCGCCCTTGTTGCCGAGCAGGCCGATCACTTTCAACCCGCGCTTCCGTGCCAGTTTGACCGCCGCGATGATGTTTTTGGATGTGCCCGAAGTAGTAATTGCGACGAGCACGTCGCCTTGCGCGCCGAAGGCTTCGACCTGACGCGCGAAGACTTGCTTGAAGCCCGTGTCGTTGGCGATTGAAGTGAGGACGCCGCCGTCGGTCGAGAGCGCGAGCGCGGGCAGCGCGCGGCGCGGCGTACTCGAAAACTGGTTCACGAACTCGCCTGCGATGTGCTGCGCGTCTGTGGAAGAACCGCCGTTGCCGCAGAGCAAAACTTTGCCTCCAGCGCGAAAACTCGCGGCGATGAGTTCGGCGGCGCGCACGACATCTGCGGCGTGCTCCGCGAAGTAACGCTGCTTGACTTCGATGCTCTGGGCGACGATTGCTGAGATTTGTTCAATCATACGGGGTCGTAAACGCAAGAATGCACCGGCTGCGTGGATAGGAGAAGGTATCCTACCCGATGCGTCCGGTGCAAACGCTCGTCGGTTGGCCGCCCGTAGATAAAGCGCGGGCGTGCGTCTTTAGTCTCGCCGCGTCGCTCTACTGCGTGGTTTCGGCTAGACCGGATTTGTACTTCGTGTTGGTCTTGCGGTCGGTCAATTCTATATAAACCCAACTCGGCGGAATGACATCCTCTTCGAGCGCGAACCACAACTTGTTGAGATCGTCGGGGCTGCCGAAGGCGCAGAATCCGTTGAGCCGTTTTCCGTTCTGCTCGTAAATGTCAACCCAGGTGCGCGATGCCTTCGTGTTTTGCCCGCAGGGCGGCAGTTCGGGCGCGGCGGCGAACATCTCTTTCGGATAGTCGCTGAAATTATTCACGTTAAAGCGATAGCGTACCCATTGCTTCCCGCTGTTCTGAAAATATTCCGGCGCGGTGAACACGAGGACAGGATTTGGCAGCAGTGGTCGCTGCTGCGCCGTCGCACCGCCGTCACCCGCCGTGAACAATATCAACCCCAGACTCGCTAAAAACAACAGCCTTGTCTTGCCGGTACGGAATCTCATGGTCGTTTCCTTTCTGTCGAGAGTTGACGAGGCGCATCTGATTTAACTGCTCGTTCGGATAAAGCCTGAGAGCGAATGAGATGAACCGGCGAAAAAATTTGAGCGGACGCGGGGCGGCTCATTGCGCGGTCAACTCACCGCCCCGTTTTGAACACTTCACTTCTTCAAGAAGAATTCTCTGACCACGTTTAAGAGCGCGCCGGTAATGAACGACGTGCCGAAGCGTTTGAAGGTCGGGCCTACGCCGATGCGGTCGTGGCCGGGCGTGCTCCGCTCCCAGAGGTTCGAGAGCGCGCTGGCGGAAAGTTGTCCGGCGAAGCGCGAATAGTTGGGCTGGTGTTTGCCGTTATCGCCGCGCGTCACGAAGACGCGGCTGGCGGCATGTGCGGCGCGTGCGGCGAAGCCCTTGTTTGGGTCTGCGCGCTCGTAGCGCGGGTCTTGTTTGAACGCCGAAGCGTAGACGCCGTTCGAGAGCAAGACCGCCGTGCTGCGCCTGCCGTAGTGGATGGCGAAACGCGAGAGGCCGTCGGCCACACGGTCGTCAGTATCCTTGTGCGGCAGGTCGTCTTCGCCAACCTCTGTGATGATCGCACTCAGCAGCGGCACGGCATACGCCTCCACGCTGAGAAACGCGCCCTTGAACGCGCGCCGCATCTTTTCTTCGGAAGTCAGCGGCGTGTACGTCGCTGCCGTGCCCGTCTGCCGGTTGCCGGACAGCGCGGGGTCGCCAAAGAGTTTCGACGAAGCGCGCACGCTTGCGTCGAAAGCGAAAGAACGCGCCGCGCTTGGTTTCGAGTCGCGCGGAGACGTTAAGCCGACGGGCTGCGACGCGAAAGCCGCGACCTTGTTCGCGTCTGCGTCTGCGACGCCCGAACGCTCCGGCGTAGTAGACGCGGCAGGCGACTGTTCGCACGCCTCGTCTTTCGTCGCAGCCTTTTCCGCAGACGCTTCCGTCTTTTGCGGCGTGGGCGACGCGGTTTGAGCTTTCTGTGAAAAGGCGTGTTGCGAGATCGTCAGTGCGACGATGAACTGTATCAAAACTGCTGGCAGAAATGCACGGGCACGAAGACTCGTCATCGGGTTTCTCCTTGTTATACGGACGCCGCTACTGCTAACCGCTTTGAGGTGTGCATCGAACTTAGCGCGTCGCGGCTTATTGACGCCGACATGCTACCCGCCAGAGGCCATACATTTCAAGCAATCTTTTTCCCCGCGCGAGCCGACGCTGTTTTTCCGTTACGCGGCGACTTGTGGCCGTTGCTCGCGTGGCCGTTGAGGAGTGGCTTGAGGGCTTGGCCGGTGTGGGACTTTCGGACGCGCGCGACTTCTTCGGGCGTGCCGCAGGCGACGACGCGACCGCCGCCCGCGCCACCTTCGGGGCCGAGGTCTATGACGAAGTCGGCGGACTTGATCACGTCGAGGTTATGTTCGATGACGAGTACGGTGTTGCCGAGTGAGACGAGGCGTTGGAGCACGTCGAGAAGTTTGTGTACGTCTGCGAAGTGGAGGCCGGTCGTCGGCTCGTCGAGGATGTAGATGGTTCTGCCGGTCGCGCGTTTCGAGAGTTCTTTGGCGAGTTTGATGCGCTGCGCTTCGCCGCCCGAAAGCGTCGTGGAAGATTGGCCGAGTTTGATATAGCCGAGTCCGACATCGAGGAGCGTCTGTATCTTCTGTTTGATCTGCGGGATGTTTTCGAGGATCGGCAGAGCCTCTTCGACGGTTGTGTCCAGAAGCTCCGCGATTGATTTGCCTTTGTACTTCACAGAGAGCGTTTCGCGGTTGTAGCGCGCGCCGCGACACACGTCGCAGAGCACGTACACGTCCGGCAGAAAGTTCATCTCGATGCGCTTCATGCCGTCGCCCTCGCAGGCTTCGCAACGCCCGCCCTTGACGTTGAAGGAGAAGCGCCCGGGCTTGTAGCCGCGCTCGCGCGATTCAGGGAGCATCGCGTAGAGTTCGCGCAAGGGAGTGAACAGACCCGTATAAGTCGCGGGGTTGGAACGCGGCGTGCGTCCTATCGGCGATTGATCGATCTCGATCACCTTGTCAACGTTCTCCAAGCCTTCGATTGATTCGTACTGGCCGGGTTCTGTCAGCGAGCCGTAGAGGTGACGCGCGAGCGCGCGATAGAGAATGTCGTCAATCAAAGTTGACTTGCCCGAACCCGAAACGCCCGTGACGACCGTGAGCAGGCCGAGCGGAAACGTCACGTCAATGTCTTTGAGATTGTGTTCGCGCGCGCCGCGCACCGTCACGCTGTGGCCGTTGGCGACGCGACGCTCGGCGGGCAACTCTATCCTTCGCTCGCCGCAGATGTAGAGACCCGTCACGGACGAAGGATTGCAAGCGACTTCTTCGGGCGTCCCGAACGCGACGATCTCGCCGCCATGCACGCCCGCCGCAGGGCCGATGTCAACGACGTAGTCTGCGCGCCGGATCGTCTCCTCGTCGTGTTCGACGACGAGCACGGTGTTGCCCAGATCGCGCAGCGCGCAGAGCGTCTCGATCAGGCGTTGGTTGTCGCGCGGGTGCAGGCCGATTGATGGTTCATCCAAAACGTAGAGCACGCCGCGCAGTTGCGAGCCGATCTGCGTGGCGAGACGTATGCGCTGGCCTTCGCCGCCGGAGAGCGTGGCCGAAGGGCGGTCGAGCGTGATGTAGCCGAGGCCGACCGATTCGAGAAAGCGCATGCGATTGCGTATCTCTCGAAGGACGAGTCCGGCGATCTGGTTCTCGCGTTCGTTCAACGTCAACTTGTCGAAGACTGCGACGGCCTCTTCAATCGGGAGCGCGGTGTACTGCGTGATGCCTAAGTTTCCGACGCGCACTGCGAGCGATTCGGGTTGCAGGCGTTGACCGCGACACTCAGGGCATTCGACGGGCGACACCAATTCTTCCAGAGCCTCGCGCACCTTTTCCGACGGCGCATCGTTCATACGCTCGCGCAGGTGGCGAATCGCGCCCTTCCAGTCGCTTTGATAAGTGTAGAGTCCCTGCCGGAAAGTAATCTGCCCTTCGAGGCCGTGAAAAAAGGCGTCGCGTGCGGCCTTCGGCAGAGCGGAGAAGGGGAGAGCGGCGCTCGCGCCGAAGTGTTCTGCGACGGCGATAAGCGCGCTCCGCAAATAAGCAGAGCCTTGCTTGTCGGCCATGCCCATGAAGAGTTGCTTGTCGGCGCGCTCGTGCGGGTCTGCGATGAGCTTGGACGGGTCAACTTCGAGCACCGTGCCAAGACCGTGACAACGCTTGCACGCGCCGTAGGCCGAGTTGAAGGAGAACGAACGCGGCTCAAGCGGCGGCACGTTGATGCCGCAATTCACGCAAGCCATGCGTTCGGAATATAGCTTTTCTTCGCCGTCAACGACGGAGACGAGCACCGCGCCGTTCGTCAGCTTCAAAGCCGTGCGGACGGATTCCGTGAGGCGTTCGTTGATGCCGGGTTTGATGAGCAGGCGATCAACGACGGCTTCGATGGTGTGATTGCGCCGCTTGTCGAGTTTGATCTCTTCGTCGAGCGAGAGCAAATCGTTGTCAACGCGTGCGCGCAGGAAACCGTCTTTGGCGAGTTTCTCAAGTTCCTTCTTGAACTCGCCCTTGCGCCCGCGAACAATCGGCGCGAGGATCATCACGCGCTCGCCTTCCGGCAAAGCGAGCACGCTCTGCACGATCTGTTCGACGCTCTGGCGCGTGATGGCCGCGCCGCAAATGTGACAATGCGGCTGGCCGATGGAGGAGAAAAGAAGCCGCAGGTAATCGTAAACTTCCGTCACAGTGCCGACCGTCGAGCGAGGGCTGCGCGAGACGGTCTTTTGTTCGATGGAGATGGCGGGTGAGAGTCCGTCAACCGAATCCACATCGGGGCGTTCGAGTTGATCCAGGAACTGGCGCGCGTAGGCCGAGAGCGATTCGACGTAGCGGCGTTGGCCTTCGGCGTAAATGGTGTCGAAGGCGAGCGACGATTTGCCCGAACCCGAAAGGCCGGTGATGACGGTCAAACGGTCGCGCGGAATTTCGACGTTGATGTCTTTGAGGTTGTGCTGGCGCGCCCCGCGCACCGTGATGCGGTCAATTGCCATTGCTTAAAATACTTGCGCTGATAGCTACAGACGTAAAATTTCGGGAGCGCAGAAACAGGTATTTTACGCGAGCCTCGCCCGCAGCACAAGCAGCCCGCCCCGCCGGATTTTTTTCGCAACAAAAACGAATCTTTGCCCGTCATACCGTGCAGGCCGCCGGTCGCTTCTGCCAGTGCCGTTAATAGTGCAACAAACAAGGCTTGCGCGGCGTGAGAGTGGCCGTGAGAAATTTCCGCTGAAAAGTTAGGAGCAAACTCGTGAATCCCTCGTCGCCCCGTCGTCTCTTCACGCTCGCGCTGTGTCTTCTCTTCACGTCGCAGACAACTTTCACGCAAACCACGAAGAAGCGAGCTGCTTCCAACGTCGCCGCGCCCACGTGCGACCAGCAACGCGCCATCGCGCTCGTGCAGCAACAGGCGTCGGAGGCGAAATCGTTTGAGCGTCCCGTCGGGCAGATCACTGTGATGACGCGCGCCGCCGAACTTCTGTGGCCTTACAATCAAGACGCCGCCCGCGCCATCTTCGCGGAAGCTTTCCAACTCGCCACAACACATTTTCTAGCTAAAGGCGACGAGGCGAAGCACGAAGGGCGCGCGGCGATGATCATTCTGCCGGATCAACGTGTGGTCGTGATGCGAGCCATCGCACGGCGCGACGCAGAGTGGGCGCGCAAGCTGGCGTTGGAGGCGGCTGAAGATACGCGGCGCGCAGCGGAGACAAAATCTACGCCCGCCCCGAAAGTGCTCGGCGTGCAAAGCCCCGGCTACAAGTTGCTCGAACTCGCTTCGTCGCTCCTCACGATCAATCAGCCGGTCGCGCTCGAACTCATACGCAAGAGTTTCGCCTACCCCGCCAACGTGACGCAGGCGAGACTCTTTTACGAACTCGCCCCTTCGAATCGAACGCTCGCCGACCAACTCGCGCGTGAAGCCATCACGACCTACGCGCAGAACGGCACAACCGAAGACCTCTCCTTTGTCTCCGTCTACGCCTTCGGCTTGCCGGGCGCGATCTCGCCGCTCGTCATGATGATGCATTACAAAGTGCCGGAGAATTTTGAGCCGAACGCCGCGTTGCAGGAGTTGGCTCTCAAAGCCTACATCGCACGCGCCGAGACGATCCTGAAAAATCCCGAACAGTATGCCGAGAACCCGAACAAGCCCTGGCCTGAGACGATGCAGATGCTCGTCGCGTTGACGACCCTCGAAACGCTCGCGGCGCAACGCTTCCCGTCCTACGTCGAGCGCATCTCAGCCCTCAAGTTATCCATGCACACGGCCAACAACGAGAAGGAGCAGCAGAGCGCGTCGGATTTTCTCAAAGGCCAGCGCGATCAGGAGAAGGAGAGCAAGTTCGACTCGCTCATCGAAGAGATCGAACGCGAGACGACGCCTGAGAAGAAAGAGCGTTTAATTGCCAACGCAGCGCAGGCGGCGGAGTCCGTGCCGCAACTCGAACAGGTCGAATCTCTCGCACAGAAGATCGGCGAATCGGACGCGCGCCAGCAGTTGTCGAACTGGCTCAACTTCAGACGCGCGCAACTCTTGGTCAAGGAAGGCCAACTCGACGAAGCGAAACGCGTCGCCGACCGCGTTGACGAACTCGACTCGCGCGCCATCCTCTATTTCGAGATCGCCAGAGAAGCCATCAAGAAACTCGAAGACAAACGCCGCGCACAGGAACTGCTCGACGAAGTGGCGTCGGCGGCGCGCAAAGCTCCGAACACGCCCGTCAAGGCGCGCACGCTGCTCGGCATCACGCACCTCTACGCCGCGTTCGACGCCCTGCGCGCCGCCGAAGTGATGTCAGACGCCGTTAAGACGATCAACACTCTCGACGATCCTGAACTCAGCATGGGCTTCATCTTGCGCCGCATCGAAGGCAAAAACTTTTCCGTCTACAGCGGCTACAACGTTCCGGGCTTCAATCTCGAAAACAGTTTCCAGGAACTCGGGCCGCGCGATTTCGACGGCGCGCTCTCGCTCGCGCGCAATCTCACAGACCGCGCACAACGCGCCACCGCCATCCTCGGCCTCTCAGCGCAATGCCTCGAACAGACGCAAAAGCCGTCAGCGCCCTCGAAGACGGACGCGCCGCCGAAGAAGTCCGAGAAGCCCGTCGGTTAGTACCCTTGACACCTTTCGCGCGCGACTCCTACACTTCGCGGCAAGCGCAAGTAAGAAGAAGTCGTTAATTGTCGAAGCGGGAAGGGGAGTGGAGAGGGTGAATCTGCCAAACGCGCTGACGCTGTCGCGCATCTTCGTCGTGCCGCTCCTCGTCGCGGTGCTCCTGACGCCGTTTTCGGAAGATTGGCTCGGCATGCCGCGCCACCTCCTCGCCGCCTCGCTCTTCCTCGCCGCCGCTTTCACAGACTTCCTCGACGGCCACATCGCGCGCCGCCGCAAACAAGTCTCGCGTCTAGGCCAACTGCTCGACCCCATCGCAGACAAACTGCTCATCTCCGCCGCGCTCATCTCGCTCGTCGAAAACCGGCTCGCGCCCGCGTGGGCGGTCGTCATCATCATCGGGCGCGAGTTGGCCGTCTCCGGTTTGCGTTCGATTGCGGCGGCTGACGGCGTGGTTATCGCCGCCTCAAAAATGGGGAAGTTCAAGATGGGCGCGCAGGTGTTGGCGATTGCGATGCTGATCTTGTCGAGCGTGCGCGGCGCGCCGCCGGTGGCAAACTTCGGGCAGGCGTTTCCAGCGATTCAGGTCTGGTCTGTGCCGGAACTGCGCGACGCCGTTCGCCACTTATTCGGCGCGGGCACGACGACGGCGACCGACTGGCAAGTGCTGCTCTACACTTTGGGGCGGGCGACGCTCTGGATCGTCGTGCTCTCCGCATGCATCTCTATGTACGAATACTTCCACGCCTTCTATCAATCCGTCGCCCTTCGCAACGCGCTCGCGCGCGAAGAGGCGCACAAAGGTAAGACAACGACAACAACGCCCGTCGGAGTCGAAGCGCGAACTCAAACGGGCGTGTAAGAAACAAGTAGAAAGTAAAAAGGCGAAGGGCGAAAGTGTAGAGGGAAAGCATTCAAGCCTTCCTTATCTCACTTTCGCCCTTCGCCTTTCTAATTTCTCATCCTGCCGGGCGTAGACGAGTCCGTGTCGCCGTCATCGTCTATTGATGAGGGAGAGCCGTTGATGCTCCGGCGCGTTCTGAACTCTGCGAGTGGCGGGTCGTAGATGTCAGCGGAGAGGCCGCGCTTGTCGGCGGCGTGAATGACGTTGTCCGACGAAGAGAAGTAGAACGAACGCGTGCCGCCCGAGGGGTATTGCAGGGGCGAGGCCGTCACTTCAAACGTTTCGCCGAGATTCGTCACCCTGAAGCGATAGCTGTTCTTTAGACCGCCTGCGAGAACCGGTTCGACGAGGTGCGCGTCTTGCAATTCCAACATGCTACCGAATTGGCCGTTGCCCCTCGTCGCCTGAAACGTGCTTTCGGCTTCCACAAGCTTGCGCAGGTTGTAGATGGCCGAGCCTTCGTTCGCCGCACGGCGCGCCGCAAGCAGGTTCGGGATGGCAATAGCCGCCACGATGCCGATGGGGACGGCGAGCGTAAGCGATAAAACGCTCGCCACAATGCCGCCAATCGCCAAGCCCTGCCCGCCGTATTCCGAAGGCTCGCGCTTCGCTCTCATCAACGCAAAGATGCCGAGCGTGATTCCTAAGAGCGCGCCGACGCCGAGCAGGCCGAGCGTCGGCAAACTGAGGATGCCAAGTACGAGCGACGCGATGGCCAAGCCTTTGCGCTTGTTCGACGCGTCGCCATCCGACGCGAAAGACGGCGCGCCATGTGCGTACGCGTAGCCATAATTCTGCTGCGCGCTCGCGACGAGCGGATTGCCGCATCCCTTGCACACTTCCGCGCCCGCCCAGCAGACCATCCCACAACCGTTGCATCTCACGCTGCTCATATTAAATCTCTCCCGCGCGAAGGCTCGCCGTATCTACGAACGACACGGACGAGCCTCCAAGGTTTAAGTCCGAAGTTTTATTTAAACGTCGAAACAGACTGGTAAGAGTTGCTTTACTTCACTTCGACGAAGTCGCCAGTGTGAATCTCCTGTGCGACGCGCGTGACGACGGCGGTGGCGGTGCGCGCCTGCACGTTCACCACGACTATCTCGCCCACGATCTTGCGCGGCATCGGCGGACGACGACGCTCGATCTTGGGCGTCGTCACCATCGGGCCATAGATGCCGTTCTTGTTCGGGTTCTGGACGCGCTGCGCCTTGATGGAGAATTTGCCGCCGCGAAAACGCTCGCTCTCAAATCCGTAGTTGGCCGACGGCGTCACCTCTTCGTCGCGGAAGCGCGAGATGTCGCCCGTGCCCGCCGGGCGATAGACTGTAAGGCGATCGCCTTCTTTCAAATTGTCTTCCGTGCCGAGATCAACGTAGACGACCTGGCTGCGCGAAATCAGTTCGCGCCCGTCGCGCGCAAGCACGATGCGGCCATTCTGTTTTCCGCTCGGGTCTGCGAAGCGATCTATGTCGTTCGTGTCGCCCACAGGCGGCGAGACGCGGTAAGGCACGCCGCGCAGCAAGTCGCCGAGCAAAATCAGATCGCACCCGCTCATCACCTGCGCCACAGACATCTGCTCCTTCACGTTCGTCACGCGCAGGCGACCGATCTCCTGCGTGTAGACGCCGAGCCAACCCGATTTGCGCGTCAGCTTGGTTGTGAATTGACCGCGCGGGCGCACGACCTGAAACTCCTGCCCGACCTTGACGCCCTCGCGCGCTCCCGCGCTGATGAAAACGAAGTCGCCGATGCCGAAATTGTGTTTCTCCTGCTCCTGTTCGCCGCCGACAACCTCGAACCCGTTGTAGTTCGGCGCATATTCGATGTAACCGGAGCAACTCAACTCGGATTCGAGCGCCGCAGGCAGCGGACTCGGCGCAACAGCGACCGCAGGCGCGCTTGCCTTCTTCTGCCCCGACTGGCCGGAAGCGGTCTGTGCTTCGACCGGATTGAGCGCGAAGAGGAAAGCGAAAAGTAGGGCGGCAACGCCGCCGGGACGCGAAAAGTGTTTACGGGTATGCACGGGGAACATCTCCTGAGTTTAAGGGAAAGCGAACGTTCGGACTTTTGGCGACGCCCGAAGCGAGCCGTAAGAGGCTTTGCCGAAGCATCTAAAAAGGATGGTCGGGATGAGGTGAGAGCCGTGCGGGCGCGCTAGCCTCTGTGGCCGCACGACACAGGGCACTTTCAACTTTACTTGCTGGCGGCGCAGAGCGTCAACAAATTTCTTCAAACTGACCGCCCCGCTGTACCGATTCGGCGCAGACGCCTGCTGCGGCTTGCGTTTTAGCGGAGCTATTGTTACTATCCACGTTTTGTCGGAAGTGCTCGGAGCGATCCGTAGTGTGCCGGCGTAGCTCAGTTGGTAGAGCATCTGATTTGTAATCAGAGGGTCGGGGGTTCAAGTCCCTTCGCCGGCTTGGCGCATGTTTGACAAACCGTGCAGGGGTGGTCGAGTGGTTAATGGCACCGGGCTGTAAACCCGGCAGGCTAACGCCTTACGTAGGTTCGAATCCTACCCCCTGCACCAGAATCTTAAGGGATGAGGGATGAGGGATGAATAAGAGATTTAATTCATCCCTCATCCCTCCTCCCTCCACCCTTGTTTGGGCGGGAGTAGCTCAGTTGGTAGAGCATCAGCCTTCCAAGCTGAGGGTCGCGAGTTCGAGCCTCGTCTCCCGCTCCACACTTTACGTGTGATCTCAAACAGGGCAAGAGCGCAAAGCAGAGGAACGCGCCCGCGTAGCTCAGGGGTAGAGCGCCTCCTTGGTAAGGAGGAGGTCATGAGTTCAAATCTCATCGCGGGCTCCATACAAACTGACGATTTACATCTCATAACTTTTTAAGAGGCGACCGCACAATGAGCAAGGAGAAGTTCGACCGATCGAAGCCGCACGTCAACATCGGCACCATCGGGCACGTCGACCACGGCAAGACCACTTTGACGGCAGCTATCACGAAAGTCTTAGCCAAACACAACCCGAAGATCACCGTGCGTGCT
>DATFGP010000027.1:0-1057 GCA_035249365.1 Pyrinomonadaceae bacterium
TGCTACGCGAAGGCGGCAGGTCGACGTTAGCCGACGTGCCGTGGAACGAAACGATCGCTACGCTGTCGCGATTCAAGTACGACTTGCGCAACAGCTTCAGAATCGTGCTCTTCGCGCGTGCGATGCGATTCGCCGCCATGCTGCCCGACGCGTCAATCGCGAAAACAAACAAGGTGCCTTGTTTGTGTTTCAGCAACTTGTAGCGCAGCGCCTGGGGATTGACGGGCGCGAGCCGCCCCTCGAGACCAACAAGCGCGCGCAACGTCGCATCAATTGCAACACGCGCGCCCGAACTCTTGAACGTAACCGCGCGCGTGTACCGGCCGCGTCGTTGGACCAAGGCCGCTTTCCCTCCGCTCGTGCGACGGCTTTGCGAAAGCGACTTCTCCTTACGCTCGTTACTTCTCAAGTGCTCGTCAAGTTTGACCTCGCCCGACTTTTTCTCGACCGCGGGCGGCGAAAGAACGTCGGCATCATTCGGTCGCGCATTCGCGCCGGAAGCAGTCGCACGTTGTCGGGGAGCTTGTTTGTTGACTTTGCCCGGGCGCTCCTGCGGCTGCGTGTCGCCACCACCATTACCACTCGACGACGGTGGCGGCGCTGTATTCGGAAACACTTCATCAACAGCCTGCTGGATCTGCTCGCTCGTCGCGGTTTCGTCGAGCGCGTCGCGACGCAATCGATGACGCAGCGCCATCGCCGACACTCGTTTCACGTGTTCTTCAGTCACCGCACGACGCCCTTCAAACGCAGCGAGCGCGCGCGACGCACGCATTATCGTCAACTCACCACGATGACCATCAACTTTGAGATCCGCGCAGAGCTGCGCGATCTTCTCGAGCACCGCGCGTTCCATCGTGAGCTTCATCAACCCAACACGCGCACGCGTGATTCGCTTACGAAGCTGCTCCTGATGCGACGCGAACGAATCACAAAAAGCGTCGCGCTCACGATCGTACGCTTCGCGACGCTGCACGATGTCGACGCGGTTCTTGAGATAGTTTTCAGTAGTGACTTCGGCATGAAGTCCGAAGCGATCGAGCAGTTGCGGGCGCAG
>DATFGP010000028.1:0-2054 GCA_035249365.1 Pyrinomonadaceae bacterium
TATTCGTCAACCCAAACGCTTCCGCGTCTGTTCTCGATCGCTGTGCGCAACTCCGCTGAGTTCTGGCCGGCGCCGACAAGCACGAGCCGCAGATCGTTATCAGGTCGTTCGCTGTAGATGCGCTGCCATGCGTCGAGTAAGACGTCGAGACCTTTGCGTCGAAAATCTACGCGCCCATGCCAGACAACGATGCGCGCTTCTTGCGGCAGGCCCAGCTCGCGCCTTGCGGTCCCACGATCGCCTGGCTGCCACTCCGAAAGATCGAGTGGATTGAAGACGTGCGCGATCTTTTCGTCAGCTAATTTGTAACTCTTGCATAAGCGTGCGGCCTCGGTCTCAGCAGCGACAAACAATCCGTCGGCCCTTCGCACGGCGCTTCGCCGCAAGGCGCGTTCGATTCGCCGGTGCGAGACATCGCCGCCCTGAAACGTCGCGTAGACCTTGCGACCGGTCAGACGTCCGAGCAGCAGGCACATGTCAAAGCGCGCGTGTTCATAGTCCTGCACGAGGAGCGCGTCGCAATGCTCACGCTTTAACTCGCGCGCAAGCGCAACGACGGGTGTCGAAAGATACGGCATGACTTCTCGCGCTGCAGACCAAAACACACGGCGCGCCCGGCCCTGGACCATGCCGACTGCATCCTCGAGCGTCGTGGCGTAAGGATTGAGCACGCGACGGCGAAGAGAACGGTACGCGCTCGTAGCGGCCAGCACACGAAGGTCTGCACCGGTCGGAGCGTGTGTGAAACGCGTCGTCTCCGTTACGCGCGCTGACACGCAGAAGAGTACGACGCGCACACCAACCCGACGCAGCGCCTCGATGTAGCCAAACATCCATCCGCCAGTCATCTCGTCACGAAACGATTCGAATGTGACGCCGATGTGGTCCAGGTAGTCTTCGAGAAGCTCGCTCCAATCAACGAGCGCGACGGTCAACGCCATAGGCGCAGTCGCGACCGAAGCCGGCGCAAACGAAGATGCGGACATCTCTCTCAACCGCAACTCACTCCTTCTCTGTGTCTCGGTGTCTCTGTGGTTAAATATTGCTCCCGACGCGTGGCGCAACCGAGCAGTTCACGGCGCTCCGCAGCATCCATCCGAAACATCTCCCACATCGCCGAGCACCAACCAACCGCGGGGCTGAACGCTGTCTTGAAATCCGGGTCGCGTACGAGTTCAAATGCGCCGCGCGCAACGAAGCCAAGTGCGAGTATCGCGGAATAGGGTAACCAGGTTGCGTAAGAGTTGGACCACTTCAATGCGTCAGCGTTGTGTCTACTTGCTCCGAGCCCGCGCGTAACTCCGCGCACGTACTCGCGCGACATGCGACGCGCGGGAATCACGTGTTGAAGCTTGCATGCGGGGTTGTACCAGAGTTCGTACATCGATCCGACACGCAAGGCGATCTCCATGTCGCCGCCGGAGACGAGCCGGCCACCCTTCCGATCTTCGAGATACTGTTTGTCGAGCCAGCCGCAGTTGACTAAAGCTTCGCGCCGCACGACCAGACCAGCGCCGGCTAGCCACGGGCGGCGGTGCGCTGTCTCACCGTGATACTTGCACGCGAACGCGTATCGACGGTTGAGCACGAATGGCGGCGGCGCTACCTCCCAATGCGGATTGACCTGACCACCGAAAGCCCCGCAAGCAGTGTGCTCAGCGGCAAAGTGTGCTGCTTGCTCAATCCAGTTTTCATCCAGAAGACAATCGTCGTCCACGAACGCGATCCACTCGCGTGAAGTCTCACGAACACCGCGCACGCGCGCCGGAGTCAAACCTTGTCTTGTTTCGACAACAACACGCAGAGGCAAACGGCGCGAATGTTTATCCAACACCTGCGGCGTCTCATCCGTGCAGTTGTTGTTGACGACGAGCACTCGCCAATCGACACCCTCCGGGACGCGCTGACGCGCGACTGTGTCGAGCGTCGCATCGAGCAGTGCGGCGTTGTTGTACGTGCAAATGACAACGTCGATGGATTTCATTCTGGTTTCTACTTGGGTCGATTGTAGGGGCGGCCCTCTGTGGCCGCCCGCGCGTCGAATTCAAACAACG
>DATFGP010000029.1:0-2036 GCA_035249365.1 Pyrinomonadaceae bacterium
TCGGTCAACACCCTGGTCGTCTCCTGGAACGAAGCCGCCGATATGAACGACTCCGTAGAAAGCGACGCCTTCGTGATGCCGAGCAACAGCGGGTCGGACGTTGCGGGCTGGCCGCCTTCGGCCAACACGCGCTCGTTCTCGTCCTGGAACCGGAACCGGTCGACCATGTCTTCGAGCAAGAACTCCGTGTCGCCTACGTCTTTGACCCTCACCCACCGAAGCATCTGACGAACGATCACCTCGATGTGCTTATCGTTGATGTTGACGCCCTGCAACCGGTAGACCTCTTGAATCTCGTTTACGAGATAGCGCTGAAGCTCTTCGATACCGCGCACGGCCAGTATGTCGTGCGGGTTGAGCGGGCCGTCCATCAGCGGCTCGCCCGCGCGGACAACGTCGCCTTCCTGCACGTTGATGTGAACGCCGCGCGGGATAGAGTATTCACGCTTCTCGCCGTCCGGCGCTTCGATGATGACGCGGCGCTGCCCCTTGGTGATCGGGCCGAAGCGGACCACGCCATCGATCTCGGTCATCACGGCAGTCTCGCGCGGCTTGCGCGCTTCGAACAGCTCGACCACGCGAGGCAGACCGCCCGTGATGTCTTTGGTCTTCGTAGTCTCGCGCGGTATCTTCGCGATGATGTCGCCAGGGGCCACGCGCACGCGCTCCTTCTCTTCCTGAGCGCGCGTAGCAGTAGCGCCGCGCTTCTTCTTCCACTCGTCGTAATCCGAAACCAGAAGGTTAGCGCGAACAGGCATCTGGTAAGTGCGAAGCACCTTGTTTTTGTCGTCGCGTATCTCGATCCTCGGCTGGCGCTTCTCGTCGGGCGAATCGGTCACGACCAGCCGCGACAGGCCCGTCACTTCGTCGACCTCTTCGCGAACGGTCACGCCTTCGATCAGGTCTTTGAAGTGGATGACGCCCGCGTCCTCCGTAAGAATGGCGAACGTGTACGGATCCCACTCGGCAAGCTCCTGCCCTTCTTCGACCTTCTGCCCGTCCGTGACCTTGAGCGTAGCGCCGTAGACGATCTGATAACGACCGGCCTCGCGCCCGCGCTCGTCAATCAGCAGGATCGAGCCGTTTCGATTCATCGCCACCAGGTCGCCCTCGCGGTTGCGAACCGTCTTGAGATCATCGAACTTCACGGTCCCTACGGTGCGCGCTTCGTGCTTGGTTATCTCAGACACGCCGCCCGCGACGCCGCCGATGTGGAACGTGCGCATCGTAAGCTGCGTGCCCGGCTCGCCGATCGACTGGGCGGCTATCACGCCCACGGCTTCGCCAAGCTCGACCACGCGCCCTGTCGCGAGGTTGCGGCCATAACAACGTATGCAGACGCCGCGCCGCGATTCGCACGTTAACACGGACCTGATCTTGACGCGCTCGATTCCGCCCGCCAGCTGTATCTGGGCCGCAAGGTCTTCGTTGATCTCGTCGTTGCCTTCGACTATCACGTCGCCCGTGATCGGGTCGCGCACGTCTTCCAGGGCCACGCGCCCTATGATGCGGTCGCGCAAGGATTCGATCTCCTCGCCGCCTTCGATGATGGCCGTAGCCCAGATGCCCTTGAGCGTGCCGCAGTCCTCTTCGCTGACGATGACGTCTTGCGCCACGTCTACGAGGCGGCGCGTAAGGTAGCCCGAGTCCGCCGTCTTGAGGGCGGTGTCTGCGAGACCTTTGCGCGCGCCGTGAGTCGAGGTGAAGTACTGCAAGACGTTCAGCCCCTCGCGGAAGTTCGCGCGTATGGGCGCTTCGATGATTTCGCCCGAAGGCTTGGCCATCAAGCCGCGCATGCCTGCGAGCTGGCGTATCTGCTGTTTCGAGCCTCGCGCGCCGCTGTCGGCCATGACGAGGATCGGGTTAAGCTCGCCCGATTCGTTCTCGCGGCGGAACATCTCTTCGAACATCGCCTCGGCCACGCGCTCGGTCACTTCGCTCCAGATGGCTATGACCTTGTTGTAGCGCTCGCCGTTTGTGATGATGCCTTCCTTGTACTGGTTCTCTACGTCGACGACATCATTCTGCGCCGCCTT
>DATFGP010000030.1:0-6612 GCA_035249365.1 Pyrinomonadaceae bacterium
GGTGGAAGGCAATGTGTTAGAGAACAACTGGGCGGACGGGCAGGTCGGATACGCGATAGTGCTGACACCGGGTAACGGGACGGGCAGTGCGTCGGCAGTCGTGCAGGAAGTAACCATCACAAATAACATCATCCGGCACACGGGTGCGGGAGTAAATATACTGGATTACGGGTGGGTAGTAGGAAACACGCGAGCGAGCAGGCAGACGAACCGGATCACGATCAAGAACAATTTGTTCCAGGATGTGAATGCTAATGTGTGGGGCGGGGAAGGGACGTTCGTGAAACTGACAGGGACGCCGCAAGTCACATTCGACCACAACACGGTGTTGCAGACGGGGAATATCACGACGGCGTATGGTAATGCTAACGAGCAGTTCCAGTTCACGAATAACATTGTGAATCATAATCAGTATGGTCTCATGGGTGCGGGGCAGGGCGGCGGGAATCCGACGATTGCGGTCTTTTTCCCTAACGGTCTGATTCGCAGGAATGTGTTTATAGGCGCGGAGGCGGAGAGGTATCCGGGTGATAATTTCTTCCCGCCGTCGCTCGAAGGGGTGAAGTTTGCGGATCGCGCGCGGGGGGATTTCAGGCTCGCGGCGGCGAGCGCGTATCGTGCTCGCGGGACGGACGGCAAGGATGTGGGCTGCGACATCGCCGCTTTGAACGCCGCGCTGGCGGAGACGGACAGGCTGCCGCTTTGATTTATCCTCTGCGCCCCCTCTGTGCCTCTGCGGTGAATGAGAAGCATAAGCATTCACCGCAGAGACGCAGAGAGGCGCAGAGGGGGCGCAGAGAGGGAAGTTGTAACTGGGACAGTGGCAGACACACAAACTTTGCAAATGCGCGTCGGCCTTTATGCTACACTTCATTGACCGGCGCTCAAGCCGGTTCTTACAACTTCGCGGAGTCGTCAACAGAACCAGAACACACATAAACGGCTTCGGAATTTGCCGCACATTACATCTACAAGGGAGCGAATTTTATGGCTTTGCCGCAGGGCGTCGTGGATTTTTTGAACGAGAGCGCGGAGCGCGCGGGCGTGCCGCAGCCGTCCATCGAAGTTGATCTCTTCAAGACGGGCGTGCTCGATAGTTTCGCGTTGATTGATTTCGTCGCCGTGCTCGAAGAGGAATGCGGCATCAAAGTGCCGGACGCCGACGTGAATCCCGTAAACTTCCAGAACATCACCGCCATCGAACGCTACATCGAAGCGCACAAGGGTTAACCGTCACAGTGGACGCATTCATCACAGGCACGGGCGCGCACGCGCCGTCGCGCGTCGTCGCAAACGAGGAACTTGCCGAGCAACTCGGACTCGAAGCGGAGCAGATTTTCAAGTCGTCCGGCATACGACGCAGGCGTTGGGCTGAACCGCACACGACGACGAGTTCTTTGGCCGCAGTTGCGCTCGAACGCGCTCTCTCCGCAGCCGCGCTCGCGCCCGAAGATGTTGACTATCTACTCTTCGGCACGATGACGCCGGATCGCTTCATTCCGGGCAGCGCGTCCGCCGTGCAAAAGAGCACGGGGCTGCGTGAGATTCCGTCGCTCGACATTCGCGCCACCTGTTGCAACGCGCTTTACGGGTTGCAACTGGCGAAGGCTCTCGTCGCATCGGGCGCGGCGCGCAACGTCGCCGTTTGCCTCGCGGAAGTTCAATCGGCGTGGCTCGATCTGTCGCCCGCATCGGGCACACTCTCAATGCTCTTTGGCGACGGCGCGGCTGCGCTCATCGTCTCGAATGAAGCGCGCGAGCGTGCGTTACAAATAGTTGACATACAACTCGCGACCGACGGCTCGTACGTTGACGACCTCGGCATACGCTCGCCCGGCACGGAGTTTGGCAACGCGCGCACGCACGACGCAGCGGAGTTCGCCGCAGACTACGACGCGCGCATGAACGGCCAGTCCGTGATCCTGCAAGCATCGCGGCGCATGTCGGCAGCGTGTCAGACGCTTTTGCAGAGGAACGATCTGACGGTCGCGGACGTGCGCTGGATCGTGCCGCATCAAGCGAACGCGAATCTGCTGGCGGGGCTTGCGCGTTCGCTGCGTTTTCCTTCGGAGCGTGGCGGCGAAGTGGTCAACATTTTGGAAGACTACGGCAACACCTCTTCGGCTTCGATGGGGCTGGCGCTCGATAGTTTGTGGCAATCTGAGCGCATCGCGGCGGGCGACTATCTCTTGCTTCCGGCCTTCGGCGCGGGCTTCACCTGGGGCGCGGGGCTGTGCCGCGCGTGAGTCTTGAGTTGAGTCAGACGAACAAATCCATCCGGTCAGATACACCCCAAACAATTTCGCAGAACCGACGAGATGCTTTTTAACAGTTACATCTTCTGGGTGTTCTTCGCGGTCGTCTTCGCGCTCTACCGCGTGCTCCCGCACCGCAAGCAGAACCTCATGCTGCTCGCGGCCAGCTACGTCTTTTACGGCTACTGGGACTGGCGCTTCCTCTTCGTCATGCTCTACTCGACCGTCATCGACTACTACGCGGCCATCGCCATCGGGCGCGAGGGACTGTCGAAGCGACAACGCAAACTCATACTCACAACGTCAATCTGCGTCCAACTCGGACTGCTCGGCCTCTTCAAGTATTACGCCTTCTTCTCTACGGAGGTTGTCGGCGTGCTCGCGCGCTTCGGCGTGCCCGTCTCTCTGCCGACCCTGAATCTGCTGCTGCCCGTCGGCATCTCCTTCTACACGTTCCAGACGATGAGCTACACGATTGACGTGTATCGCAGGCAGTTCAAGCCGTCGAAGAGTTTTACGGAGTTCGCGCTGTTCGTTAGTTTCTTCCCGCACCTCGTCGCGGGGCCACTGGTTCGCGCGACGAAACTCCTGCCGCAGATCAGCAATCCGCGCGAGCGCAGGCCGGAAGATTTTCGAGAGGGGCTGTATCTCGTGTTGACGGGGCTGTTCAAGAAAGTTGTCGTCGGCGACAACCTCGCGGCCATCGCCAACTCGATCTTCAACACGCCCGCGTCACAGTTGTCCGGCCTAGAATGTCTCGTAGGCGTCTACGCCTTCGCGTTTCAGATTTACGGCGACTTCTCCGGCTACTCGTCAATCGCGCAGGGCGTCGCGCGCTGGCTCAACATCGATCTCTCGATCAACTTCCGCATGCCCTATCTCGCCACCTCGCCGAGCGACTTCTGGAATCGCTGGCACATCTCGCTCTCGACGTGGTTTCGAGATTACGTCTACGTGCCGCTAGCGCGTCGCGGCGGCGGGCGCGTGACGAAGGCGCGTCTCTATTCGACGCAAGTGATCGTCATGCTCTTAAGCGGACTCTGGCACGGCGCGGCTTGGACGTTCGTGTTGTGGGGGCTGTATCACGGCCTCCTGCTCGCGGGCTACAGGTTTTACACGGAGACGAAGCAGCGCATACTGCGTAAGTGGAAAGGCGCGGACGACGCGACGGCGACTAACGCAACTGCGTCGGCGGCTGCAACGACAGGCGAAGGCGCGACGCTCGCGGGTCGGCTGGTCGCAATGTTCCTGATGTTTCATCTCGTCTGTCTCGGCTGGCTGTTGTTTCGCGCGGAGTCTGCGGGGCAGGCTTGGAGTATGCTTGGCAGGATGTTCACGGATTTCCGCGTGACTTCGTTCGCCGTCTCGTGCCTTGCGCTCGTAGTGTTCTACGCCGCGCCTCTGATGATTTACGAGTTCTGGCTCGACCGCCGCAACGATTTGTTGGAGCTAACGCGCGTGCGTTGGTTGACGCGCGGGCTGGCTTACACCTATTGCGCTTTGATGCTGTGGTTCTTTCCGCCGCCTGTGAGCAATGTCTTCATCTACTTCCAGTTTTAGAAACGAACTCAAGGTCGTCGCGCTCGTCGTCCTTGCGCTCGCGGCGTGCGAACTCGTCGTGCGCCTGCGCGAACAGTCACTCTCTTTAGACGTGCGCCACATACGACAGATTCCGGACATCTCCGAACGACTCGCGCAGGGCGAAGGCTTGCGCGTGCTCTTTATCGGCAACTCGATGACGCGCTACGGCGTCGAGCCTGAAATCGTCGAGCGCGAGTTCGCGGCGCAGGGCATCGCGCCGCTACGCATCGAACGCGTCTTTCCAGACGCAAGCGCGCTTCCCGATTGGTACTACGCCTTCAAACGTTACTTCGACGCGCCCGCGCGTGCGCCCGACGTGCTCGTCGTCTGCTTCGCTGCAAATGATCTGCAAGACAGCCAGCCCGTCTACACGTGGCGGCTCGCGCAGTACTACACGAACTTGCGCGACGTGCCCGAAGTCTTCCGCGAGGACATACGCGATTTCGACAGCCGCGCGGAGTTTCTGCTCTCGGACGCGTCCGTCGCGTTCGCCAACCGCACGCGCGTGCGCGAACGCGCGCTCGACCTCGTCATCCCCGGCTACCGCGAAACCGCGCAGCAGATCAATCGCACGCAGAAATCGAAGAGCGTGGAGCGACTGGCGCACACGCAGCCGACTTACGCGCGTCTCGCGCGTCTGGGGCGACTGGCGGAGAGTCGCGGCGTCCGAGTCATACTCGTGGCGATGCCTGAACGCGTCGATTACGAACTCGACCCGCACCTCCAACCCGCCGTCGAAGCCGCCGGAATGACGCTTCTGGACAGCCGCGCAGGGCACGGTTTGCAGCCAGACAGCTACGTTGACGAGATGCACCTCGGCGCGGACGGCGCGAGGCTCTACAGCCAGTTCCTCGCGCGCCAACTGGCGCCGAAGTTGCAGGGAATTTTCGACGAAAAAAGGCAGGCCGTGATGGCTACGGACAAGTAGCTGCGGCGCTAAAATCCGACCGCGAAGATTCCCGGCAATGAAACGTCAGTTTCTGCGAATTTCCCGCCAAAAACGCTAAAAATCACTTATGTTGCATTGGTATTACAGCGGTTCGGAAGCCCGTTTTTAATTGTGTTGACAAACAATGCTAAATCCAGTTTAATGTTTGGTGTCCGCTACGGGCGCACAGATTCGTCCGAAGCGCAGATGTTTTGAAAAGCGACGATTGCACACGATAAGGGCAAACCTGCCGCGAGGCAGGGGCGCAAAGCCGTGAGTCTCGAAAGCGCGAGGCGGGGCAAATTTCCGAAGCCATTCGGAAAACGCTTCCCCGCCGAACGCGTCCGAGATTGTCTGGTTGCCGAAGGCAATTGGAGAAAGCCGCCGCTTCAACTTATTCGTAAATCCGAAGGCCGAGCGTAAGAAGTCAAGTTTTACTTCAAACGCGCGCGGGTGGATTTCGGGAAGTTTGAAGTTTCCGCGACCGTAACCATCTGGCGCTGTAACCCTTCATCGTCAGTGGTCTCTTTGCTTCTCCTTACTTTCCTTCAGCTCTCATAACACACGACAACTCTCTTTACGCTCGACCGGCTTCGCGCCGGACTTCTTGCGCGCGGGAGACCTTTCTCTAGTCGCAAACCGCCCTTCTCGAAATTCCTAACTCTCTCCAGCGTCGCTCTAGATACAAGAGCAGAGCCGGAACTGCGTCACCAACACCGACGCCGTAGCAGTCCGGCAATTATCACCGACTAAAGGCAAACCTGCCGCGAGGCAGGGGCGCAAAGCCAGGAGTCTCCTGCAAGCCACATCGCAGGAGATCGTCCGGTTACCGAAGTGAGGTTCAAGATGGTTTTCCTTCGTCGGGCTGCAAGACTCCAAGCCCAGCTTCCCTATTTAACACTCCGTTTATTTTTCCTCTCAGCTTTCATACTGCTACTCGCCGGATTCGACACAGGCGTGCGCGCCGCGACGATCAACGTACCGGCCAACGGTGATTTCCAGGCAGCGCTCGACGCAGCGCAACCCGGCGACGAGATCGTCCTCGCAGCCGGTGCGTTATACATGGGGCCGTTCACGCTCCCCTACAAGACCGGCACGGGCACGGATGCAGACTGGATCACCATACGCACCTCCGCGCCCGACTCGCTCCTTCCCGCCTCCGGCACGCGCATCACGCCCGCGTATTCATCTCTGCTTCCCAAATTGCTCTCGCCCGGCGGCAACTCGCCCGCCCTACAGACCGCAGCGGGCGCGCACCACTATCGTCTCGTAGGCATAGAGATCATGCCCGCCGACCCCAACGTCGAGGTGACGAACCTAGTCGCGCTCGGCGACGGCTCATCCCTGCAAAACAGTCTGGACAAAGTCCCGCACCATCTCACGATAGAGCGATGCTACATCCATGCCTACCCAGACCAGGCACTACGGCGCGGTGTGGCTCTCAACTCAGCTTCCACAGACATCACGGACAGCCATTTGTCAGACTTCAAAGCCACAGTTGACGCGCAAGCCGTCTGGGGCTGGAACGGCCCCGGCCCCTTCCGCATCATCAATAACTACCTCGAAGCCTCGGGCGAAGTCGCAGGATTCGGCGGCACCGAGCCTGCCATTGCCGGGCTAGTCCCCTCAGACATCGAGTTTCGACGTAACTACTGCACCAAGCAGGTAACGTGGCGAGGACGCTGGTTAGTCAAGAATTTGTTTGAACTAAAGAACGCGCAGCGAGTGTGGGTGGAAGGCAATGTGTTAGAGAACAACTGGGCGGACGGGCAGGTCGGATACGCGATAGTGCTGACACCGGGTAACGGGACGGGCAGTGCGTCGGCAGTCGTGCAGGAAGTAACCATC
>DATFGP010000031.1:0-11208 GCA_035249365.1 Pyrinomonadaceae bacterium
GGTGGAAGGCAATGTGTTAGAGAACAACTGGGCGGACGGGCAGGTCGGATACGCGATAGTGCTGACACCGGGTAACGGGACGGGCAGTGCGTCGGCAGTCGTGCAGGAAGTAACCATCACAAATAACATCATCCGGCACACAGGGGCAGGGGTGAACATCTTGGACTACGGGTGGGTAGTAGGAAACACGCGAGCGAGCAGGCAGACGAACCGGATCACGATCAAGAACAACTTGTTTCAGGATGTGAATGCTAATGTGTGGGGTGGGGAAGGGACGTTTGTGAAACTGACAGGGACGCCGCAAGTCACATTCGACCACAACACGGTGTTGCAGACGGGGAATATCACGACCGCCTACGGGAATGCGAACGAGGGGTTTGTGTTCACGAATAACATTGTGAATCATAATCAGTATGGTCTCATGGGTGCGGGGCAGGCGGGCGGTAATGCCACCATTAATGTCTACTTCCCCGGCGCTGATGTTCGCCGTAACGTTATCGTAGGCGGGCTGGCGCAGTATTATCCGAGTGATAATTTCTTCCCGTCTCATCTGGACGCGGTCGGGTTCGCGGATCAGTCGGGCGATAACTACAGGTTGCTGCCGACGAGCGCCTACAGGAATGCGGCGACGGACGGCAAAGACGCGGGTTGTGATTTCGACGCCCTCGCCGCCGCGTTCGGCAACAGTTCCGGCTCTCCGTCGCCGACGCCCACGCCTGCGCCGACGCCCCTCCCGACGCCGACACCGACTCCGTTCGTTACGCCTGCGGGCGACGTGGTCTGGTTTGAAGACGTGCTGCCGGTCGGCGCGAATGCGGGAGTTGACACTGATAACTGGATGTGGGTGGCGAACGATCCGGCGTCGCAGTTTGGCAAGAAAGTTCATCGCTCAAGTCTCGAATCCGGTTTCCATCAACACTTCTTCACCTCCGCCGTTCAGGGGTTGCAAGTTCAGGCCGGAGAGAAACTGTTCACATACGTCTATCTCGACCCGTACAACATGCCCGCAGAGATCATGTTGCAGTGGAACGAAGGCAGAGATGGTTGGGAGCATCGCGTCTACTGGGGCGACAACCGGATTGGTTACGGCACGGACGGGACGGCCTCGCGTCGCTACATGGGCGCGCTGCCGGAAGCCGGACGTTGGGTGCGGCTCGAAGTGCCCGCGTCGCTCGTCGGACTCGAAGGCAGCACAATCACGGGCATGGCCTTTGCCCTCCACGGCGGGCGCGCGAGTTGGGATCGCACGGGTAAGAAACTCGTCGTGACTGCGACGCCCACGCCGACACCAACTCCGACGCCGACGGCGACTCCGACACCGACTCCGTCTCCGACACCTAATCCGACGCCCACGCCGAGTCCGACGCCGGGTGCGCTCAATGCGCCCGCACTCGTCGCAGCGGCGCACGCATCGGCTGTCTCGCTGGCCGCCGCGCAAGTGGTCTCCGACGCGGAGATCAACGTCCTTGAGGACAAGATCGCTGCGGCTTACGCGGCCTACATTCAGGAAGCCAGCAAGTTTCCGGCGGGCGCGCAGATTGACGGCGGAATACGCATCTCGCTCTACTTCTCGCGCGCTTCCGAGGCGTTGGCGGCGGCGGGCGTCGGGTCGTCGAGCGTGCAGAACCGCTTGCAGATCACTGCCTCGCATCTCGCGCAGGTGAGCAGCATCATGCTCCCGTCCACAGGCGGCACGACGGGCGCGGCAAACGCGCACGCGCCTTCGGCGGCGGCCAACGTCGCGTTCATCGGCGCGGCGACAACCGTTTCGAGCGCGAGCATGTCGCCAGTCGTCTCGCCGCTCAGTCTCGGCACGATCACGGGCGACGGGGCGCAGAGCCCGCTGGCGCTTGCGAGCGTAGCGGCGGACACGAGCGGCACGAAGCCGCTGCCCTTTGAACTCGCGGGCGCGAGCGTCTCTGTCGGCGGGCGCGCCGCGCCGCTACTCTACGTCTCGCCAGCGCGCATCAGTTTCCTCGTGCCGCAGAACGTGACGCCGGGCGAAGTGGAAGTGATCGTCACGTCGCAGGACGGCTACGTCTCGCGCGGCACGGCGATCATCTATGCGGTCGCGCCCTCGCTCTTCACAGCCGACGCGAGCGGCGCAGGCGCGGCGCTCGCCATGAACGGCAACGAACCCGGCGCTGCTTCTGTCTCCTTCGACGTACACTCGCCGCACTCACTCGGCGCGGACAAGCGGACGCGCGTGTCTTTGTTTGCAACCGGCGTCAGCGCGTCGGCGGCCAACCTCACCGCCGAAAACGACGTGCGTGCGGAGGGCGGCGGCACAATTGCGAACTACGCCGAGTCTGTAACGATAGAGGCGCGCACAACTGACGGGCGGCTCTATTATCTGCCGGTCGAGTTTGCGGGCGCGACCGGACGCATGCCCGGCCTGGATCAAATCAACGTCGTGCTCTATCCCGAACTGCGCGGCGCAGGCTCGGTTGATCTCACCATCTTCATCAGCGGCCAGCGGAGCAACACCGCCACGATCAACGTCAGATAAAACCAGAGGGAAAAGGGTAAGGGGTAAAGGGTAAGGGAAGGAAGCAGAGATAGAAGTTCTTGCTTTAACCTTTCCCCTCTACCCGTTTCCCTTTTCCCTTCGTCTCTTTTCCTGTTGCCCGCGCCGCCGCGCTTTTGTTACTCTCTTAAACGGCGCGAGCGTTTGTTTGCGGTTCTCGTGTGCCAGTAACCTGCCTCTCAGAAGCGCAAAAGTTTTCCTGACGTACAAAAGCAAAGAATGACAGCCTTAGCCCCCACCCAACTCTGGAAGCCGTTCGCGGTCGCCGTCGCCGTTCTCTTCGTCTATGCGACCGTGCTTGTCAAACTCGGCAATCAATGGTGGGTGGACGAAAACTACTCGCACGGGCTGTTGATGCCGTTCATCATCGGCTACATACTTTGGAGCGAACGCGAGCGTCTGGGTGCGGCGACGCGCAGGCCGAGCTTCATGTGGGGCGGCGCGCTCGTCATCCTTTCCGTCCTGATGCTCTGGGCGGGCACGGCGGGCGCGGAACTCTTCATGCAGCGCACGTCGCTCGTCGTGATGCTCGCCGGAATCACGATCTATTTCTGGGGCTGGCACATGCTGCGCCTCGTGCTCGTCCCGCTGCTCCTGCTCGCGCTCGCGATCCCCATCCCCGCCATCGTCTTCAACCAGATCGCGTTCCCCTTGCAGTTGTTCGCTTCGCGCTGCGCCGTGTGGGCGATGCGCGCCTTCGACATTCCCGTACTCAGGCAAGGCAACGTCATCGAGTTGATGCCGCTTAATTCGACTGTCACGAAGAAACTCGAAGTGGTCGAAGCCTGTAGCGGCATACGCTCGTTGATGACGCTACTGACGCTCGCGGTCGTCTTCGCATATTTCACGCACCCGCGCGACCCGGACAGGCAGGGCGGCGGACTCTCAGCGCGTTTGAAACGTTACGGCACGTGGCGCTCGCTCATACTCGTCGTCTCGGCCGTGCCCATCGCCATCATCACGAACGCGGCGCGCGTCAGCGGCACAGGCATACTCGCGCGCTACTACGGGACGGAAGTGGCCGACGGTTTCTTCCACGAGTTCTCCGGTTGGGTCGTCTACATCGCCGCGTTCCTGTTGCTGTTCGCGCTCGGCTGGGTGCTCGACAAGTTCGGAGCGCGCGGAAAGCCCCCGCAAAACAAGCCGCCACGAAAAACTTCTCTAACGACGGAAGCGACGGCAAAGGAAGAGGCAACCGAAACACCCGTCGTTGCTACTACAACGGCGACTCCTGCTACCATCTCTTTGCGCGAACGCGGCGCGGACGGATCGTGAGATAATCTGTTAGCCAGCACGATGAGGAAGGGGGCAACCCATGACCGGCGAAGAAATGGAACGCGCAATCGAATTCCTGTTGCAGAGTCAGGCGAATCTCGAAGCACAACAACGACGCACGGATGAGCAGATCGCAGAAACAGGTCGGCAACTACAGGCCTATGCGCAAATCCAAAGCGAGTTCATCCGAGCAACTACAGAGAGCATCTCCCGGCTAGCGGAAGCCCAAGAGCGGACGGACGCGCGATTGGCAAAGACCGACGAGCGTTTGAATAAGTTGATCGGGCTATTTGAGCAGCACATCGTCGCGGGGCATTAAAGGGCGGTTCTGTGCCGCGTTTTGTTAATAGTGTAGATATGAAATCGAAGAAGTGGCATTTCTGGGCGTTGCTTGTGTTCCTGCTCGCGGGCGGGTCGGTGGTTAATTTGTGGGAGCACATCGGCGAGGCGAGCGTCGTCAGGCACGAGTTGAAGGAGTTTCCCGTCGCGTTAGGCCGGTGGCAACAGCGCGGCGTGGACACGCGTTTCGACGCGCAGACCGAGAGCGTCCTGCGCGCATCCGACTATCTCGCGCGCGACTACGCTACGCCTGACGGTCGCTCGGCCAACTTCTACGTCGGCTACTACGAGACGCAACGCAACGGCGCGTCATATCACAGCCCGCTCAACTGCCTGCCCGGCGCGGGTTGGATGTTGAACGAACCGGCCACCATACACATCACGCCCGCAGGTGGCGGCGCGCCCTTCGAGGCCAACCGCTACATCATACAGAACGGCGACGCGCGCCAGTTGCTCATCTACTGGTATCAGGGGCGCGGGCGTGCGGTGGCGAGCGAATACTGGGGGAAGATTTACACGGTTCTGGACAGCGTCAAGCGCAGACGCAGCGACGGCGCGATGGTGCGCGTCATCGTTCCCATTCAACACTCGGAGGCGGACGCGCTCGCGCTCGCAACCGATCTGGCGGCGCAGGCCGCGCCACTGCTACCGAACTTCGTCCCGAACTAGCGTTTGGGAAAAGTTGGACGCGCGAGGGGCTGGAAGTGGTAACATAAACCGAGTGGCGGCGCTTGGGGAAGTTTTAGCCGCCCATTTTCAGGAAGAAAAAACCGATTGCCAGTTTTATTATTGTGAAGTTTTACGCCGTTCGGGGTGTGCCTCACCCGCAAACGGAGTAAAAAACGCCGTCCCGCTGTGGGCGGTTTGAACTCGAACAAGACGCGGCTGCTGCCGAACGACCGTTGCCCCGGTCAAAAGCGCAAGCGAGAGCCGCGAAGGAGTCCGAAAGACCGAGATGAATCACAAAGAGTGCCCGCGCTCCGGCAGTGGCCGGAGTTTGTCGTCTGTTTTACTCGCCTTCGTGGTCGCCGCGCTCGCCTGTGCGACCCTCTCCTGCTCGAATCCCGAAAAAGCCAAAGCCGAACACGTCCAGCGCGGCGAAGCCTACCTGACCGAGAAGAAGTATCAGGAAGCCTCGCTCGAATTTCGCAACGCCGTGCAGATTGACGACAAACTCGCGCAGGCGCACTGGGGACTGGCGCGCGCCTACGAGGGCATGGAGCAGTTCACGCAAGCCTTCGAAGAGTTGATGCGCACCGTCGCGCTCGACGCCAACAACCTCGACGCGCGCATACGTCTCGGCAACTACTACATACTCGCCTCGCAGCGGACGGACATCGAGGAAAAAGTTCGCGACGAGTTTCGCAATAAGGCCGAGCAGTTGGTCAAAGAGGTCTTGGACAAAGACCCGAACAACATCGAAGGCCACATACTCCGCGGCACGGTTCTCTTCGCCTCCGGCAAACGCGAAGAGGCTTTCGCTGCGCTCAACCGCGCCGTCGAACTCGACCCGAAGCGCATCGAGTCTCTGATGAGCCTCGCGCTCTTTCATCGCCAGATGAACGATCCGGCGAAGGCCGAAGAAGTTTACAAGCGCGCGCTCTCCATCAACGACAACTCCTCGCTCGCGCACCTCGAATACGCCAAGTTCTTCGTCGCGCAGAACCGGCAGGACATGGCCGAACGAGAGTTTCGCCGCGCCGTCGAAGTTGACCCGCAGAACCGCGACGCGCAACGCACGCTCGCCAGCTTCTATCTCGTCAACAAACAGTTCGACCGCGCCGAAGAAGCCTTCAAAGCCATCGCCCAACTCGACGGCGACCGTCCCGAAGGCCGTGCCCTGCTCGCGGACTTCTACGCCTCCGTCGGTCGCTACGACGAAGCTGCAAACATCTATCAGGACATCGTCTCGAAGTATGCCGACTACGCGCGCGGACGCCATCGTCTCGCAGAGTTGATGCTGCAACGCGGCGACCAGACGGGCGCGCTCGCGCAGGTCGAAGACGCGCTCAAGAAGAACGCGAGCGACCGCGAGGCGCTTATCCTGCGCGCTCGCCTGCGCCTCAACCAAGACCGCGCGAAGGACGCTATCGAAGATTTGAAACAGGTCTTGAAGATCGAGCCGCGCGATCAGGCCGGACTCTACTTCATGGCCGAAGCAACTTTCCGCGCCGGTCAGATGGAGCAGACGCGCATCTTCGCGGGCGACCTCGAAAAATATTATCCCGATTATCTCCCCGCGAAGTTGATGCAAGTTCAGATCAACCTCGCCGCCGGAGACAACGCGAACGCGCAACGGCTCGCAAACGATCTGCTCGCGCGTCTGGACAAGGCCGCGCCCGACTCGCGCAACTCGCCGCAACTCCTGAACGAACTGCGCGCCAAGACGCTGACCGCGCGCGCCACGACCTACTTGCAAACGAAGAACTACAGCGCCGCCCGCGCAGACTTCACAGCCGCGCGCGACCTCTCGCCCAACGCGCCTTCGTCTCACGCCAATCTCGCCGCTGCTGCTGCCGCCGAAGGAAAGGCGGACGAGGCCGTCGGCCACTACGAGCAGGCGCTCAAACTCGACGCGGCGAACTTCGAGGCTTTGAACGGTCTCATCAATCTCTACATGGCGCAGGGCAAGTTTGAACAGGCGCACGCGCGCGTGGATCAAGCCCTCGCCGCGCGCCCGAACACGGCCAGCCTCTACTTCCTCAAGTCGTCAATCTACGGCAAGCAACAGGACGCGCCGAACGCCGAAGCCGCGCTGCGTCGCACGCTCGAACTCGACTCGTCGTTCGTCCCCGCCATCAACGCGCTCGGTTCGCTTTACGTCAACACGAACAGGCCGGACGAAGCCGTCGCGGAGTTTCGCCGCATGAGCGAGAAGCGGCCTGACGACCCGACGCCCTACATGCTCATCGGCATGGTCGAAGACGGGCGCAAAAATTACGACGCCTCGACCGAAGCCTATAAACGCGCTCTCACGGTCAACGCAGAGTCGGCGTTTGCTGCCAACAACCTCGCCTGGAACTACGCCGAGCACGGCAAGGGCAACCTCGACGAAGCCGTACGCCTCGCGCAGGGCGTCGTCCAGAAGTTTCCCGATGAACCCGGCTTCGCGGACACGCTCGGCTGGGTCTATTACAAAAAAGGCTTGTACGCTGCCGCCGTCGAACAACTGCAAAAGGCCGTGCGGCAGACCGAGGCGCGCGCCGCTAAAGGCAACGGCACGGACAGCGCGCTTTATCGTTATCACTTAGGCATGGCGCTCGCCGCGCTTGGTCGCAAGCCGGAAGCGCGACAGCAATTGCAGCAGGCTGTGAACATGACCAAAGGCACGAAGCTCTCGCCGGATAACGAACAGGACGCGCGCAAGGCGCTCGCCTCGAAGTGACTTTCATAAAGACCGCACGATGATGTTGTCGTGGCGGGAAAGAGGACTTGACTTATGAGTGTCGAATTTCGTCAAAGAAAACCGGGCGAGTACGGGCGGATTCTGTGGAAGCGCAAGTGGCTCATCATCCTTCCGGCCTTCGTCGTCTCGGCGGCGGTCGCCATCGTCGTCTGGCGTCTGCCGAACGTCTATCAATCGAGCACGCTGTTGACGGTGCGCCCCTCGAACATCATGCAGGGAATCGTGCCGCAACTCTCCGACGACGATCTCACCATCCGCATCAACAACATCGGACAAGAGGTGTTCAGCCGATCGTCGCTCGAACCGCTCATCCTGACCTACAATCTCTACGCCGTCGAGCGCGCACGCAAAGAGCCTATGGAGTTGCTCGTCGAGCGCATGGCGAAGAAGGACATCAAGATCGAGGTCAACAAGAGCCGCAACGACATCACTAACGGCTTCATACTCACCTTCAAAGGCCCAGACCCGTACATCACGCAGAAGGTCACAAGCGATCTGGCGGGCAAGTACGTCAACGCGCAGACCAAGCAGCAGTCGCAGGGCGCGATTGAGACGGCGGAGTTCATCCAGCGCCAACTCGATACGGCGCAAACCGAACTCAAAGCCGTTGACGACCGCCGCCTGCAAACGCTGCAATCGAACATCAACAATCTCCCGACGCAAGCCTCTTCGCTCGTGACGCGCCTGAGCGGCCTCTACGAGCAGCAGAAATCCTACATCTCCGACATCGGGCGTCTGCGCGATCAAAAGACGATGCTCTCCACCCAACTCGGCGACATCGAAAAGCAGTTTGCCGACGCCAAGATAAACATCATTGACGACATCAGCGATCCGAAGACGACCGCAGCGTGGGCTGAGCTTACCAAGCGCGAATCACAGATAGATGCCGAGTTGCAGAACATGTTGACGGTCTTGAAGCCGAAGAACCCGGACGTGATCGCCAAGAAACAGGAACTCGAAGCCGTCAAGCGCAGCAAGCAGGAATTGACGGACGATTGGAAAAATCGTATCGCCGATAAGACGAAGCGTGTGGAGCGACAGGTTGACCCGCGCGCCTCCACCATCAAGATCAACATGCAGGGCGTCGAAGGCGAGATCGCGCGGCAGGAGAAACTGCTCGCGCAAACCAGCGCGCAGATTAGCGAAGTGCAGGGGCAACTATCGCGCGTGCCGCAGGCCGAAGTCGCGCTCGGTTCGCTCGAACGCGAGTACCAGACGAAGAAGGCCGCCTACGACGAGTTGCTCTTAAAGAAACAGAAGTCCGATTTGAACGTCGCCGCCACGCAATCGGCGCAGGGCGAGACGATTCAGGTGATCGACCCTGCGAGTTTGCCCTCGCGTCCCGTCGCGCCGCAGCGCCCGCTACTCATCGCGCTCGGCCTCGCGCTCGGTCTTGCGGTCGGCCTGCTGTTCGCCGCCGCCTTCGAAGTGCCGCGCCTCCTGACGATTCAAACCGTCGAAGACGCGCGCCACTACACGGGCTTGCCCGTGCTCATCTCCGTGCCCGAACTTTTGACGCCCAAAGAGCAAAGGCGCGCGCGTGCGCGCCGTTTCGCGACGGCCTTCGCCGGACTCGCGCTTACAGTCCTGAGCATCCCCGCGCTCGCGCTCTTGCTGCGTGCAACGCACGTCTTCGATCTGTTCGTCTCTTGAGGAACGGACGAGTTATGTACAAAGAGTTCTACGGACTAAAAGAGTTGCCGTTCGCGCTGACGCCCGACCCGCGCTTCATCTACTTCACGCCTTCGCACACGGAGGCGATGGCGAACCTGCATTACGGCATCGAGAGCGGCAAGGGCTTGATCGTCGTGACGGGCGAAGTCGGCACGGGCAAAACGACCATCCTCCGCTGGATGATGCAGCGTCTCGACCGCACAGTGCTCGTCGGCTACATCTTCAACCCGCGCCTCACCGTCCCCGAATTTTATCAACACGTCGCGCGCCTCTTCGACGTGCAGGAATGGGAGAACAAATCCGAACTACTCTTCGCGCTCGGCAAGACTCTCGAAGCGCGTCACGCGCGCGGCCTTCGCACCGTGCTCATCATTGACGAAGCGCACGGGCTTTCGACCTCAGTGCTCGAAGAGATCAGGCTGCTCTCGAATTTCGAGTCCGACTCGGCCAAGCAGTTGCAGATTGTTCTGACGGGACAACCGGAACTCCGCGACGTTTTGAACAACCCGGACTTGCGGCAGTTGAAACAGCGCGTCGCCTTGCGCTGCGAGATAAAGCCGCTGCCGAACATCGAGGAGACGGAGCGTTACGTCAAAGCGCGCCTGTTGGTCGCGGGCGCAGCGCGCACGGACATCTTCTCGCCCGGCGCGATTGATTACATCTTTCGCTGCGCCGCAGGCATCCCGCGACAGATCAACAACCTCTGCGACAACGCGCTGCTAACGGGTTACGCCTCCGGCCTACACACAATCTCGCGCGCCGTCATCGAAGAGGTTGCAGACACGTTTGACATGCTGCCGGACGCGCGCCAGAGCCGTCTGTCGGTCGAGGAACGCGAATCGCCCGCGCGCATTTTCAACGCGCAGGGGCGCGCGGAGTTGTGGTCTGCCGGAAGCGAGCAGGCGACGGCGGTTGACGTGGCAGTGCAAACGTCAACGAAAAATTCTTCGGCGCACACGCGCGAAGAGGAGTTGGAAGACACACCGACGACGCACGCGCCCGATGCCAACGACATCGGCGCGGCCTTCCGGCGTTGGGACGTGATGGGAGACAGGTGATGGGCAGAGTTTATGAAGCATTGAAGCGCGCCGCAGAGAACGGCAGCGCCAACCCGAAGAGCAAGGACACGACAAGCGCGAGCCGCGCCACGTCCGCCGTCGCAGACGACGAAGAGGTGACGCTTTTGACCGAAGCGCCTTCTGCGAACGGCGCTAACGGTTCGTCGCACGCCGAAGGGTCGAACGGCCATAGCCACGCCGCGCCCGAAGTGCTCTCGCGTCGCACGTCCGCGCTCTTCAACGCGCCTGAAAGTAAGGCGCACGTTTCAGCGTCCGCTGAGCACATCGTTGCAGCCACGTCCGGGTCGGCACTCCCCGGCGGGCAGGCTTCGCGTGTTGCTGGGGCAACGGCGGACGCTGTCGGCTCGGCGCGCGTGTTGGAGTTTCCCACTTTGGAAATCTCCCACGCGCGCGTCGAACCACACCTCATCGCCATCACAGACCCGCGCTCGCCGCACGCCGAACAGTACCGCGCCCTGCGCACGCGCATACTCCACGCGGGCGAGCGGCGAAACGTTCAAGCCATCGTCGTCTCAAGCGCGGGCGTGATGGAGGGCAAGACCGTCACGGCCTTGAACCTCGCGTGGCTGCTCGCGCAAACCGACGGCGTGCGCGCGCTCCTGATTGACGGCGACTTGCGCCGCCCGTGCGCCGCCGAATATCTAGGCATCGACGCGCCCACCGGACTCTCCGAAGTCCTCGCGGGCGAGGCGACGCTCGAAGAGTCTATTCTCAGGCTCGAACCCGCAGGGCTACACATTCTGCCCGGCGGCACCGTTCGCGATAACGTCGCGGAGATTCTCTCCGGCCCGAAGTTCAGCAAACTACTCGCGGAACTTCGACGCATGTTCGACTACATCATCATAGACGCGCCGCCGCTCGGCATCTTCACAGACGCCACAGTGCTCATCGGTCGCGCCGACGGCGCG
>DATFGP010000032.1:0-138463 GCA_035249365.1 Pyrinomonadaceae bacterium
TCCATCCACCGATCTCGAAGTGCGAGAGTTGCAGGCGTGCATCATACACTTGTGCGAGCACCCGCCCGTTGCCGTAAGTCATCCGCTTCAATGCGCCCCACGCGCGGTACTCCATGTTCGAGGCGTAGGTCTGCACGTTACCCTCGTATGGCGTCGGCGTGGTGACGTTACTTAACCTCCCGATCTGATCATAGGTGTAATTTACCTGTGTGCCCTGCCAATCAGTCACGCTCGCTACCTGTCCGCCAGGAGTGTAACTGTAGTAGAGCGGGAATGAGCCTGCGCCGTCGAACTGTCTGGTCTCAGATGTCAGGCGCGAGAGCTGGTCATACTGGTAATTCACTCTCCCCACGCCGTCATCCATCCAAGTGCGATTGCCCGCCGCGTCGTAGCCGAACGTCACCGTCGCAGCCGGGTCAACCGGCTTGTCCATCGTCCCGGCCTGTGAGTTGTCGTAGACGATGCCGGTTACTTGATGCCGCTTGTTATAGGAATAGGTGGCCTTCGCCAGGCGCGCATCCGTCACCGTCGCTACCGTGTCGTCGGCATCATAGGTGTAAACTGTATCCTTGCCCGCATCCTGCTGCGGCATGTGTTGCTTAGACAAGCGCCCGTGCCCGTCATAGGTCATCAAGGTCTGCTGCGCCGTGCCATTTGTCCCCTCCCGCTCCTCCACACTCGTCAACTGATCTCGTGCGTTGTACGTGTTTGTTGTCGTCGAGTAAACGTTGCCGTTCGAGTCGAACACTTCTGCTTTCCACGGGCGACCGAGCACGTCCGAGGTCATACGCCGCCTGCGTCCCATCGCGTCCCTGATGGTGACCACTTCGCCGCCCGCACACCCGCAACCGCCGTAGATGAGTTCTTGATTCATCCCGCCGTCGGCATGCGTTGAGTAGGTCGGTCGCCCCTTCCAGTCGTAGTCCTGCGTCGAGTAGCGCCAGCCCTCAGAGTCGTCCCCCGCAGGCTCCCATCCATTGTTGATCTCCGTCGGGTTCGAGGCGCGCACTGCACGCCCCATCACGTCATAGACCGTGTGCTGCCCGCTGTACTTGCCCACACTCCCCGGCAAATCAGCAGCAGCCGCATAGACGCGCCCCGCGCCGTCCAGTATCTGTATGGAGTAGCTCTCCGTCTGAGAGTCGCGCACGGTCGAGAAGGTCTGCACCCAGTTCTGCCCGGGCGCGTAGACGTGGCGCGTGTACATGCCGCTCGTCGTGTTCGTCGCGCGTTCCAGCCTCCCCGCCGCGTCGTAGGCCAACACCTGCACTGCCCCCTTCTCAAAGCGCATCGTATCCGGCGAGACGCCGACGGTGCTGGTCACCGCGCCCGTATCGTAGTTGTACTCCGCGAGCGACTGTTGCGGATTCAGCACTTGTCGCGCCACCTCGTCGGGGTCGGTGATGGCCGTCGGGTAAGCATAGGTGACGGGCTGCCCCGTCTTTGAGAATGAGTCCTTGTAATCAATGTTCGTCCGGTGTAACAACGCGTCGCGCGTGAAAATGGGCGCACCCGTCTGGTTATAGCCCGTCGTCACCGCCGTCACCTTCGACCAGTTATCCGGGTCGGCGACATCGAATCGCCCCACGTACACCAGATTCCCGCGCCCGTAGACGAAATTGCTCCCGTAATTAGCCGCATCGTGCTGGACTGGCGGTTGTGCTGTCGGCTGCATAAAGCCGTTCCAGTCAGGCCGGTCGAAGTCGTAGGCGGTCTTAGAGACGAGCGCGCCCGCGCCGTCATAAACGAGCCGCTGGCTGGACAGCCCGATCAGCCGCCGGTCTATATAGGTACTGTCGAGGCGATAATAAGTCTCTGTCCGCCGCAGCACCGTCTGGCCGTCCGCCGCGTATTCCTTTATCTCGAAGGGCAAGCCATAGGTGGTATAGGTGATCCCGGTTCGTTTGTGATTGCCTTCCTGATCGTAGATATGGATTTCTGCCGGACGCGGGTTCAACCTGTAATTAAGGCTCACGTCGTCCTGCGTCCAGTCGGTCACAGTCCTTTTCTGCATCGTCCCTGCGATCAGGATTTCCGTCTGCGTCGTCAGCCCCTTCTGCCAGCCGGATGTCGCGAAAACCTCCTCGTAGAGCGTACCGTCGGGCGTGATGGTTCGTCCCCACGAGCCGTCTGCAGCGCGCAGGTAATTCGTCACCGCCTCGTCTCCGTTATTCCAATCCAGCGCCCAATCTCTCCGCGCCGAAACGCGAGGGCAGTCATCAGAACTTGTCGGAAGCGTATAAGCGGTGTAGGCCAGTTGATGGTTGTCAGCCGAGTATCGCCTGATGGCCGAGACTTGCAGCGCCGATGTGTAATCGAACCTGTAGCTCGAACCGTCAGCCAATCCCACCTGCGCGAGCACCGACACCAACCCGTGATTCTGCGGGCCGAGCACCGTGATGGGATTCGTGAAGGGAGAAATAAACTCTTTCGTCGCATATCCGAACGTCGCCCACATGTGCGGCTGCCCGTTCCAGTCCTGCGTGATGGAGAGAAGATTGTGATACTGATCGTAATCAAAACTGATAACGCGCGCCAGCGTATCTTTGACCGTGCTCAATCCCCCCTGCGAATCGTATTCGATGGTGATGAAGTTACCGTTGCGATCTTTGACCTGCGTACACTGGAACTCGCCGCCCAGTTGCCTGAACGATAACTGCGTGCCGTCCGTCGCACGCAGGAGCATGCTCCCGCCGTAGTCTATGAGTTGTAGATAGGATGAGTCCGCCGATTCATAGACGTTTGAGTTCCCGACCTGATGCAGTTCGACGCGGCTGCCCGAAGGTGTGATCATCAAGTAGGCGAAGCGATTCGTCTGCGCGTTTGTGTAGCGTTGCTGGATGGTCGGGAATCCGAGGCGGAAGCCGGGCGCGGGATAACCGTTATCGGAGTTGAACTCGATAGCGTTTCCGTCTTTCGTCCAGACGAGCGAGTTGTAGGATAGCGTCAGGCCGAGATCGAGACCCGAACGTCCCGCCAGACTTACCAGAGGCAAGCCCCAGTTGAAATTACCGGAGAGCAAGTCAACGCCTCCGCCGCCCGTGCGATTGCTCTCTTTCAGGCGCGCTTGAGAAAAGCTGTTGCCCGTAGTGTCGTTGGCATTGGTGAAGACGATGCGGTCGAGCTTGCCCGCCCAGCCAGTGACAGCACCGGCAAGACCCACGACTCTCATCACGTGTTGACCGGCGGTGAGGTGTAGCTGGACGGCCTGCGTTGTCTGCCAACCGGTGGCGGTGGTGTTGGGAACCTCAAGCCCGTTAGTCCCGGTTCTGTCTACGCCGTCAATCTCGATGCGGAATTTACCGTCGGCGTAGGTGGACATCGAGGCGACGACGGCGCTCAAATTGTAATCGCCCTCGGCTGCGACATTGATGGTGTACTCCGTCCACTCGCCGTTATGCACCCAAGCGAGCCAGTAGCCGCAACTGGCATCGAGACAACCTTCGATGTCAACCCAATCATCACTTCCCGTGCGATAAACCATTCCGTAATTGCCCGGCGTGGCGTCGTAATATGCGACCCCGTTCGTCCCCCGATCAAAGTCTTCAGCCTGAACGGTGCCGGGGACGACGGCGGCGACGCCCGAGTACGGCGTGCGCGCTCCCGCAGGGTCGCCAGAGCGCGTGAACTTGAAACGGTCGAGTTTGCCCGCCCACCCCGTGCTGCTTGTGCCGCCAGCCATATTACCGATGACCTTCATCACGTGCTGACCGGCGGTGAGTTGAATCCCCGCTTTCGGTCTGGCCTGCCACATGCCACCTGTGTCCGCCACCGTGATCGCCCCGGTCACATTCACACCGTCAATCTCGATGCGGAATGAGCCGTCAAGACCCGATCCGTCGTTGCGCGTCGAAGCCACCATCGTCTCAATCGTGTAAGTGCCGGTGGTAGCGACATTGATCGTATATTTTGTCCACTCGGTATCATGTACCCAATTGAGCCAGAAGCCGCAACTGCCGTCTGGGCAGCCTTCGATATCAACGTCCGTCGTGCGGTAAACGCCGCCGTAGTTGCCCGGGCTGGCATCATAGTAGGCGTCCCCGTTCGCCCCCTGATCGAAGTCCTCCGCCTGAATGATGCCGGGTACGGCGTTCATAATATTGTTGGGAGTTGCCGCAGGTCGCGGCGCACACGTGACACCTTTAGTAGACCCTGCGAGATAGGGTGAGCCGTTGCTCGTAAACAGTGTGTTTGCCACCCGCACAGTGATTTTGTGAGCGCGGCTATCGAATAAGCTCGTCGGGGTCTGGATGATGTAGCCATTGTAGGCGCTTGCGCCCTTGGTTGAACTACGATGAAACTGGTCTGCGACTGTGCGCGCCACGAAGTTATTATCAGCGAAGATGTCAACTTGAATCGGCGTGTTGGGTCGGGTCGAATCGCCCGCCCAACCGCTGATGTAATCGCAACTGCTGAATTCGAGTGCTCCGTTGTACTGCGGAGTCAGGACGCTCACAGGAATGTTCGTGGTCGGCTCGCCGAACCATCCGGCGGGGCCGTCCTGCACGATCCTCCACTGGAAATTATGTGTGGCCGCGTCGAGCGGTGCCGTCACATCAAAGTCGATTGTGACTTCCGCGCCCGGCGGAACAATCGCCGGTAGCTGAACACGGTTCAACCTCCATTTAATGTTGTCGCGTGTATTTTCCGACCCCAGCCGGTAAGAGTTCTCCGGCGACCATGTGGTGGTGCCCGTGTTCCGCATCGTGATCCAGACGTGATAGGTCTGCCCTGCGATCATCGGCGAGGGCACGGACTGAGACACGAAGGCAGCAGCGTCGCTCTGCCATGCGCTTGCCGCTGTGGAAATCATCGCAGGAAAGACGCTTGTGCTGCCGCTATCATTGAGCGCGCGTGCGACCCATGACAGGCCGAAGGGCGAGTCCGAAGTCGAATAACTGAGTCCGTTGCGACCGGAGCCGAAGGTCGGAACGCTATTGAGATGGCCGCCGTCCTGCGTCCCGATATTCATCGCCGCGACCTGCACGTACCGCATGGGTTGATCTGCGCTGGTCGGGCGCACGGGCGTGGGTGTGGAGCTAGACGCGCCCCTCACGTCGTCGTTGCAGCGTGGATTGCGAGGCGGGCAGTTGCGCCGCGTCGAGCGAATGGGTTCGGGCGCTTTAGGTCGCGTGGGTCGGTGGCGTCGCGTCACGTCAAGGTCTGGCAAATTCGACGAGGGGCGACCCCTTAACGGCGCTCTGACGGAACGGCGCTCTCCCTGTCCGTCCGCGCCCGCCACAAGGCTGCCCCCGCTGCTGCTACTGTCCTGAGGAGCGTCCTTGAGTTCGCTGTTGCGGTGAGCAGTGCGCTGACCGGCTGGATGCCCCGACGTGGCGGCGAAAGAATCTTTCCCACTTCCCGCAGCAGGCGCGGAGGCGCGAATGTGAAAAGGCGCGCCCAGAGACAACAGCAATGAGTAGGATAGGATGACAGAGGAGAGGCGCGTTAGTGAAGCGTAAGCCGCTCGTGATAAATGCACTTTAGTGCCTCCGTGAGAAGGTGAGTCTCCACAACAACAACTCGGCGATGGCAATACGGGTGCGTCTGATGGCGCAGCCCGTGCCATCCGGTGAAGTGAAGAGCGTGTCCTCTGCCGAACCCCTCCCATTTACCGGCGGGCGCTGAGAGGGCTATGACCTACAAGAAGATTATGAAGTTCATGCTGTGAAAGGTCTCCGAATCTTAGACACGTCGCAAGGTAGAAAAGTTCCTGCTTTTCCTTGAGAGGCATGCTGCAAGGATAAAGAGAGTGCCATCACATCATGCATGAATCGTTGGCTGTTTGATGACGATGGCGGGCAAGTGGGAGCTGGCATCGAACACCGGTTATATGGGACGCGGGCAGTCTACTCTTGGCCTCTCGCGGTAGTCAAGACATTATTCAAGACGCAGTGGAAGTTCATCACTACGGAGTTAAGAACATCTATCGCAACGCCGACTCTTAACGTGAGTTCGGGATAAGAATGGGAAGAGAGCGCCGGATTTCGCTAAGATAGAATCAAATTGTTAGGAGCAGTCTGAGGGCTGCCCTTTTCAGTTTGTGTGCTTGTAGTGTGCGAGACTGCTTTATCTTGTATAGCTTTGTTTGGTGCGTGCGACGGCGTTGGGTTTATTTGGGAGATGGAGACGAAGTTGTCGGAGACGCCCGTCTCTTCCTTTGTTGGTCGGGTTGAAGGATAAACTATAGACCGTGCCTAGATCGGTAATGACTTTTTCATAAATACCCGCCAAATCTTCTAACTTTTGCACTTCATAGAATAGTCCGCTTCCGGCTTCGGAAAGATCGTATAACTGGTCATAGGCCAGATCGAAAGTTTCGGGTTGAATGTCGAGCGGACTCAAGGCTACGTATTCTGTATTTGTCCAAATACAATAAATCATACCGTTGAATTCCTGCGCGCGATTGTAGATGGTTTTGTAAGGCAGCGTTGAACCTGTGCCGGTGACGTTGGGTAAATTGCTGTCGAGACCGTCGCTCATTAATATGATGGCTTTGCGACGCGTGCTGATTGATTCTTTTTCTGCATAGTCAAGCGCATAATTTATTGCGTCATATAGCTTGGTGTCGCCCTGCGGCGGTTGCATAGAATTAATTGCCGTGGTGAGGGCGGATTTATTTGAAGTAAAGGGCGAGACGAGTGTGGTCGTGCCGGAAAAAGCTATGATCGCGACGCGGTCTTGAGGGCGTGTGGCGGAGACGAAACGTGCGGTTGCGGCTCGAATAATATCTGTGACACGAGCGGTAGAACCGGATAAATCTATCAGCAAAAGTAGATCAAAAGGCGCGTTGACGGTTTCAAAGTGTTCTATTTTTTGTCTGACTCCATCTTCTTCGATTTTGAAATCCGCTTGAGTTAATCCTGTTATTACTCGCCCGGTAGAGCGCTCTACCACACTCGCGTTTAAGGTTACGAGATCGGTCTCGACTTTTATAACGTCACCTTCATCAACTTCAAGCGGGGCGTCTGCGGACGGCTGATTAGCAGACTGGCCGGGGCGCGAAACAGCAGAAGCAGCGTTTTTCAAAACGGGTGGGAGTGGAGATGTTTCCGTAGAGAGTTTTACGGAAGAAAGACGGATGATGCCCGTGTCGGAGTATAGGCTGACGTGTGAAGAGCCGTTGCCACGGAGAGTTTGATATTTCGTTTTGAGTTCTTTGTTGTCTATGGAGACAACCGATCCGTTTTTAGAATGAGCCGTGATGGAAATATTCGGATTGTCCGGTAAATTAAAATTTATGTCTCCGGATAAACTTTGTACGAGAAGAGACGTGGGAAGACCGTTTATATCAACTCTCCCTTTAGTGGTTGATAGTTGTAGTTTGCTATTTACAGGAACTTTCAATTTCAGAGAAATCGGATATTGTTTTTCAGAAAGATTGCTGCCGGATACCTTAATACGCAAGTCTCTTTCCGAACGCTCTAATACCAAAGGGGACGTTTTAATATCCAAGGGCAACACGGAAGTTGAAATTTCTATATAGCTTTCTTGCCAGACAGCAACTTCAACGTCGCCAAAAGAGTTTTCTAAATGTATTTCTCCATTTGCAGGAGGAAATATCTTGAGCGCAGGAGATTCCTGGGCAGAGCCGATGGTAGATAAACAAAGAATTGATGCAATTATAGAAAGTAGTGTTTTTGAAAAAAGGTAGTTCATAAGCACTTTGATGCTCCGGCATCGGCTAGAAGTTGCGAACATGGCAATACAGTTATTTCATCCTGTTCGCGAATAAAATCCTGAGAGTCATATAACCGATCACCGAATGAAACAAGACTTCACTGTCATATCGAGTTCGTCAATTCTAACGAAATACTCGCACATTCGACCAACCAGCCTTTCCTTCCCGACGAACTTCAATCTTCTTCATAGCGTTAAACGAATGTTCCTCAGAGGGGGCGCGTAGCGTAAGGCCATCCGGGCGGAACAATCCTGAGTAATTCGTGTCTAATTGTATAAGAGTTAAATGTGAAACGAATATCTCACCTGATCGATCCGGCAGGGACACTTCGACGAACGGGACGGTTTATCCGATAAGCAATTCGACTTTTGAGAAGGCTGTGGAGGCTGGATGCTCGGAATAAAGGGATTGAAGAAGACCTACGCGAGCGGCGTGCAGGCGCTCAAGGGAATCAACCTCGAAGTGCCTGCGGGGATGTTCGGTCTGCTGGGGCCGAACGGCGCGGGCAAGACGACTTTGATGAAAATAGCCGCGACGCTGCTCGAACCCGACGCGGGAGGCGTCGAGATTGACGGCGTTGATCTGCTCGCGCAGAAAAAGTCTGCGCGCAGAATGCTCGGATACTTGCCGCAGGAGTTCGGGCTGTACCCGACGCTGACTGCCGAGCAGACGCTCCACTATCTGGCGAAACTCAAGGGCGTCACGGACGACAAGGAACGCGGCGCGTTGGTTGACGCGCTGTTTGAGAGAGTCAATCTGGTCGCGGCGCGCAAGCAGAAGGTCGGGGGATTTTCGGGCGGGATGCGGCAGCGTCTGGGGATCGCGCAGGCTCTCATCGGGCAGCCGAAGCTGATCATAGTTGACGAGCCGACCGCAGGGTTAGACCCCGAAGAGCGCGTGCGTTTTCATAACCTGCTGTCTGAAATCGCCAGCGAGAACACTGTAGTCATTCTCTCGACTCACATTGTCTCGGATGTCTCGAATTTGTGCGGGCGTATGGCGATCATCAGGCAGGGCGAGATCATCGCTTCGTGTACGCCGCAGGAGGCGGTCGAACAGATCGCGGACGCTATTTGGGAGGCTGTCGTGTCACGCGAAAAAGTCGCGGCGTTGAAGAAGTCGCGGCTCAAGATCGTCTCTTCGCAGATGTTCGAGGGGCGCGTGCGCGTCAGAGTCTACTCGAAGGGCACGAGACCGGACGAAGAGTTTGCGCCCGCCGCGCCGTCGCTCGAAGATTACTATTTCAGTCTCGCCAACAGGACGGAGAGTGTGAATTGAAGAGTCTCGCGCGCACGCCTTTCGGCGCGATCTTTCAGGCGGAGGTGCTGCTCAACTCGAAGCGCGTCGTGCCTTATGCGATGGCGGTGCTGTTCGGCGCAAACGCGTGTCTGTGGTGGGGCTGGGGCGCTGCTATATATCACGGCTGGGCGACGAACAGCGATTACTACATCGCACGAAACTTCGGCGGCTTCTCTTTCATGACGCTGCCCCTCTTCACCGCGCTCATCATGGGCGACCCCGTAATCAGAGATTACCGCACGAATATCTCGCCGCTCATTTTCTCAAAGCCCGTCAGCCGCGCGACGTACCTGCTCGGAAAATTCTTCGGCAACTTCTTCGTGCTCGTCTGCTGCCAGATGGCTTTCCCTCTGACGCTCCTGCTGCTTCAAGGCGTGACGAAATCCGGCATGGTTGTCCAACCGGTGCGAGTCGTCCCCTATTTCAAACACTTCTTTTTCTTCGTCGTCATCTCGCACTTAACGTTCGCCGCCTTCTACTTCACGGTCGGGACGCTGACGCGCAACGCCAAGATCGTTTATGGCCTCGCCGCCTCTTTTTACCCGCTCTACATTACTTATCAAGTGATCTTATTGAAAGGTCTGCCGACGAACTGGCGCATCGCTCTCGATCCCATGCTGTTCAACTGGGACTTGAGAATCATGTGGCGCAGCGCGGACTTGCTCAATAATTTCGTGGTCAGTTACACCCCGTACATGCTCGCGAACCGCGCGTTGATGCTTCTCGCCGCCGCCGCTTGCCTCGCGTTCCTCTACGTTCGTTTTTCGATGGTCGAGCGGTTCAAGAAGGAGAAGGATGCGGGCGGATTCACGTCCATGGGTCTCGCCGCGAAAGCCGACTGGCTCGACAGCGGCGCGGCGAGTTCGAGTTTTGCTCCAACAGTTCGGATAGATGAATTCACGCGCGCGGAAAAGGTGTCGATTCCCAAAGTCTCTGCGACGACCGAAGGCTTGCGCGCGAATTTGAGACAGTTGATGGCGGCACTGGGCGTCGAGTTTCGACTGCTTTACGCAGAGCGCAGCCTCGTCGTGCTCGCGCCGCTCGCCACGCTGTTGTGCGTCGTTGGGCTGGCGACTTACGAAGTTGTTCCAGACGGCTCTTACTCCGCCGCTTACGCGGGGCGGACGGCGGAGTCGCTCCTGTTGTTTCTGTGCGCCATCGCAATCTTCTACACGGGCGAGGGGCTGCACCGCGACCGCGAATTGAGATTCGAGCCGGTGCTATGGAGCGTGCCCGCGCCTAACTTCGTGTTGCTGCTCTCGAAGTTTGCGGCCACGCTGCTGCTTTCGCTTGCGCTCGGCGCGGCGGTCGCGCTCGCGGCAATCGCGCTGCAAATCTACAAAGGCCACACGCCAATTGAGATCACAACGTATCTCACGATCTACACGGTGATCCTGATTCCGAGCATGGTCTTCCTGATCGCTACGGTCACGATGTTGAATGTGCTGCTTCGCGATAAGTATGTTGCTTACGCGGTGAGCTTTGCGATAGGCGGCGGGCTGCTCTATTTATACAATCTCGGCTACAACCACTGGCTCTACAATCCTCTGCTTTACGGCCTGTGGACTCCCGCCGACTTCACGAGCGCGACAAAGAATTTAGGGCGAATCATCACGCACAGAATTTACTGTCTGGCCGTTGCCAGCGCGTTTCTCTCGCTCGCGCATCTATTCTTCGAGCGCAAATCAACAGAGGGATTAAGGGCGGGCGGTGGTCTGAGAGACAGCGCGTGGTCAATCCTGATATTGGTCGTTTCAATAGCGGTGGCCGTCATCGCGGGTTTGATGATTGGCGCGTGGGAATAACAACGCTTCGGATTTCTCGCGCGCGGCATCGCGGGCACACGCTCGCCGCGTTCGCGTAAAGCCCTCAACGCTTTTTCATTTGTGCTTCGAGTTGGCGGAGCAAGTCGCCGTCAGGGTCGGAGTAGTCCTGAATGTAGGTTCGATCCACATCTCCGTACAGAATCGTTAGCACATCAGCCGAACGCGCGAGCAGGTAAGAATATTCTGCGGTCGGCGTGTATGTGCGCGTGCTGATCTTCGGGCTTGACGCATTGCGATCCCGCGTCGGGTCGTGAATTGAACCGACGCTGACGGTGGTGCGCGGGCGCGGTGTGGATTCGCGTACATGGAAACGCGCGAGGACGATATCGGCCTGTGTGAGATCGTTGACAACCTGAAGGCTGCCGTGCCGTGCGCCTTCGTTGCGATTCCACTTATCCGCCCATTTCACAAAGCGCGCGTAAGCTGTTTTATCCTGCACCGAAGCGATGTAAATTTTCAAACTCGCTCCCGCCGGAAGCCTAGCCGCGCCCGAATTAACGATCAAAGCGGAGGCGGGCACATTCAGACGCTCGCTCAACCTGGCAATGTCGCCGCGAGAAGTTTGTCCCGCCGTCGCCAGTGACAGCACGCAGAGAACAACACACGCCGCAAGCAGTTTCATCGTTTGATGCCTCCCGTTGAACCTATAATTTACTTCATTATCAACTCAAGACCTATAGCATTTTGCAAACGGCTTCCTGCCTGAGCGCGACCGCGCACACGTCTCTTCTAATCGCCGCGCGACGCGACCGGCTCGTGTTCGGGATCAATGGTTGTGAATTCCGCCATCACCATACGCTCGCCCGTCTCATGGCAACACTCGTCTTCGGTCGGCGGCGCGGTCTTCGCGTCGCCCGCGCGCGGCAGGTAGAACGAGACGACGAGCGCCAGCCCCGCGAGCACCGTCCCCACCCAGAAGACGTTGTGAATCGCTCCGGCCATCGCTCCGCGCAGCGCGTCGAGCACGCCCGGCGGCAAGGCTGCGCGCGCCTGCGGGTCAATGAGCGCGTTGGGGTTCGCTGCGAGTTCCGCCGCGCGCGTAGGGCTGAGCACGCTGCCCGTGCCGCGCGCAACTTCGTCCAGACGCGAGGCGAGACCCGCAGACAACACCGCGCCCATCACCGCGACGCCGACCGCGCCGCCAATGGAGCGCGAAAACTGGTTGAGCGAAGTGGCTATGCCGAGTTGCGTGCGCGCGACGGATTGTTGCACGGCGATCAAGAGCGTCAGCATCGTCAAACCGAGTCCTGCGCCGATGAGAATCAAATCGACGTAGAGCCAGATGCGCGCCGTCTCGCGTTGGAAGGTTGAAAGAAGTATGAAGCCGAGCGTCATCAGTGCGAAGCCCACGATGCACGTCGGGCGATAGCCGACGCGCAGCAGCAGCCGCCCGCCGATGACAGACATCCCGACCCAACTCATCAGGAGCGGCGTCAGCAGCGAACCGGCCTGTGTCGCCGTTAAACCGAGCGCGCCCTGTGCGAACAGCGGGACGAAAGAGATTGCGCCGAACATCCCTACGCCTGCCAGGAATCCTGCGGCGACCGAGACGGCCACCACGCGGTTGCGGAAAAGTTGGAAAGGGATGAGCGGGTCTGCCGCGCGGCGCTCGACCCACGCGAACACGGCGGCGAGCGTCGCTGCTCCGGCAAAGAGCGCGAGGTTGCGCGCGGATATTAGTGCCGCGATGCTCGCGCCGCCTTCGACGAGCGCGAGCATCAGCATTGTGATGGCGGCCATCAACAGCGCAGCACCCGCGTAGTCAATCGAAGGACGCACGGTGCGCTTCGGCTCTTTCAAAGCGAGTCCGAGGATTAACGCCGCCGCCAGCCCGACGGGAAGGTTGATGTAGAAGACCCAGCGCCAGGAGAGTTGGTCTGTGATGAAGCCGCCGACGACCGGCCCGATGACGCTCGAAAAGCCCCACACGCCGCTAAAGTAAGCCTGCATCCGCGCGCGTTCTTTGACCGTGAAGATGTCGCCGATGATCGTCATGCCGAGCGGCACGAGCGCGCCCGCGCCCAAGCCCTGTATCGCGCGAAAGACGATCAGTTGCGTCATCGAGCCGGACAGCCCCGACAACACAGAGCCGACGAGAAAGATAAAGATGCCGACTTGATAAAAGAGCCTGCGCCCGTAGAGGTCTGAGAGTTTGCCCCAGACCGGCACGGTCACGGTTGAAGTGATGAGGTAAGCCGAGAAGACCCAACTGTAGTGATTCAACCCGCCGAGCGACGCGATCACTGTAGGCATCGCCGTGCCAACGACCGTCGCTTCAAGCGCGGCGAGAAACATCCCCGTCAACACGCCCGCCGTCACAGCCCAACGCCTGCCCGCAGACATTGTGAGCGTCGGCCTGTCCGCGTCCAACACAATCGCACCCGCTTGTTCTTCCATGTTCCCTCAACCTCGTCCGTCTTTGACCGAAATTCAGACGGCGACCTTCACGAGTTGCTCAACTAAACTTTCACAAGTTGCTTTCCTAAATTGTCGCCGGAGAAAAGTCCGAGCAGCGCCTGCGGCGTCTGCTCGAAGCCTTCGACGATTGTTTCGGCGTACTTCAATTTTCCATCGGCGAGCCAACGCGCCAACTGCCCTATGCCTTCGGCGGCGCGCGGCGCGTAGTCGGAGACGATGAAGCCTTTCATCAACGCGCGGTTGATCAAAAGGTACGGCTGCACGCGCGGCCCCGTGTCCGGTTGCTCAAGATTGTAGAGCGAAATCTGGCCGCAGATGACGATGCGCGCCTCGCGGTTTATGAGCGACAACACGGCGTCGGAAATTTCACCGCCGACGTTGTCGAAATAAACATCGACACCATTCGGGCAGGCATCTTTCAGAGCGCGCCTCAGATCAGACGCAGTCTTATAGTTAATCGCGGCATCCACGCCGAGTTCATCAGTCAGGTAACGATTCTTGTCGTCCGATCCGGCGAGGCCAACGACGCGGCAACCCTTTATCTTCGCGATCTGGCACACGAGCGTGCCGACCGCGCCCGCCGCGCCGGAGACGACGACCGTGTCGCCATCTTTGGGCTGGCCGATGTCGAGCAAGCCGAAGTAGGCGGTCAAGCCCGGCATTCCAAGGACGCCGAGGGCGGTCGTCACGGGTGCGAGCGTCGGGTCAACTTTTCTAAGCGACTCGGCAGTCGCACCGTCGCCCTGTGCGACGGAGTACAACTGCCAGCCGAGCATCCCCATCACGATGTCGCCCGTCTGAAATCGGTCGGAGCGCGATTCGACGACTTCGCCGACGACGCCTCCCGCGATCACTTCGCCCACGTCGAACGGCTGCACGTAAGACCTGCCCTCGTTCATGCGCCCGCGCATGTAGGGATCAACCGAGAGATAAAGCGTCTTGATCAGAACCTCGCCCTCTTTCGGTTGCGGCACATCAATGTCCTCGATCTTGAAATTGGCAGTTGTCGGCATGCCGACAGGGCGGCTGGCGAGCGTGATTCTCTTGTTCTGTTTCGCGTCCATATTCGTACTCACTTTCGGGAGCCGTCTTCTAAATTTCGTATGCGCGCTTTGATCTCTTCGGAGAGCGGGGCTTTCTTGAGCGCGCGATAATCGTAAGAGACTACCAAGCCCTCGCCTTCGGCGGCGACCTTGCCGAGCGCGTGGCTGACCACCGTGTACTTCATCAAGAAGCGGTCGTCTTCGACCTGTGAAATCTTCGTGCCGACGGAGACTGTGTCGGGATATGTGAGCGGCGCGCGAAACTTGCATCCGGTCGAAGCGAGAATCGGCCCCGTGCCCGTCTCCTGCATGTAAGTCCAGTAGTCGAGGCGTGAGAAGTAGGCCATGCGCGCGCTCTCGAAGTAGCGAAAGTAGACGATGTTGTTGACGTGTTGGAGCGAATCCATCTCGCCCCACGCGACGGGTATTTCGATGACGACCGGAAATCCTTCAAGCAACTCCTGCATTCAACTTCTCCTGCCGCGCAAGCCAAACGTTGATGACTTCAAGAACGTACTGCTTCTCGGTCGCTTCGAGCGCGCGGCCTTTGGGTATCGCGTGCCACTTCTGTAAGCAGCCGCGACAGCAGGTGGCGGTCGCGTGCTGCGCGATGAAGACCGGATGATGTCGCATGGGCGTCTGCCGCCCGTCGTTCGCGGGAGCAGCGGGCGCGAGACGCTTCTCTATGAAATCGGCGGCGTGCTCCAAGACTACCGGCAGACCTTTGCGGCGCAGGTATTCCAGTTCCTTGCCGCGCAACTGAAAACGCCTGCGAAACGGCGACGCGGCCAGAGCGTCGAAGACTTCATCCAGACTGCGGCTCATTCTTTAACAATTGACCCTCGCCCGTTAGCGGTTGACCGTCGCCATGCTCGCTTCGGGGTAGCGCGCGCCTGCGGCGACGCCTTTCGGCGCAACCTCGTCAATGCGCTTGAGGTCGTCCGCAGTGATCTCCACGTCTAGCGCGGCGACGTTCTCTTCCAGATACTTGCGCCGCTTCGTGCCCGGAATCGGCACGATTGTATCGCCTTGCGCCAGCACCCACGCGAGCGCGAGTTGAGCGGGAGTGCATTCTTTCTCCGCTGCGAGTTCTTCTATGCGGCGTACGAGTTCGAGATTCTTCTCGAAGTTCTCGCCCTGAAAGCGCGGCGCGTTGCGCCGGTAGTCGTCGGGCGCGAGATCGTCGAAGCTCTTGAACTGTCCGGTCAGGAAACCGCGCCCCAAAGGACTGTAGGGCACAAATCCGATGCCCAGTTCGCGGCACACGTCGAGCAGCCCGTCTTCCGGTTCGCGACTCCACAGAGAGTATTCGGTTTGGAGCGCGGTGATGGGATAGACGGCGTGCGCGCGTCGTATGGTTTCCGCCGCCGCTTCCGAGAGGCCGAGATGCCTCACCTTCCCTTCCTCGGCGAGCCGCGACATCTCGCCGACAGTCTCTTCGATCTCCGTATCCACATCGACGCGGTGCTGGTAATAGAGATCAATCGTCTCGACACCCAGACGACGCAGAGAAGCCTCGCACGCCGCGCGCACGTATTCGGGGCGACCGTTGACGCCTAAGAAACTGCCGTCCTCGCCGCGCACGTTGCCGAACTTCGTCGCAAGGACGACTTCGTCGCGTCGCCCCTTGATCGCGCGTCCGACGAGTTCTTCGTTCGTGAACGGCCCGTACATGTCTGCGGTGTCTAGAAAGTTGACGCCGAGATCGAGAGCGCGCTGGATTGTGGCGACGGATTCGCCTTCGTCGCGCCCCGCGTAAAACTCCGACATGCCCATGCAGCCCAAACCCAGTGCCGAAACTTCCAGCCCCGCCCGACCCAGTTTTCGTGTTTGCATCGAAGCCTCCTTCAAACAATTAAGTCGCAGTCGATCTCACAACGATTTCATGTCTATGACGAAGCGATAGCGCACGTCGCCTTTGACGGTGCGCTCGTACGCCTCGTTGATCTGTTGTATGGGAATCACCTCGACATCGGAAGTGATGCCCTTCTCGGCGCAGTAGTCGAGCATCTCCTGCGTCTCGCGTATGCCGCCGATCATCGAACCGGCGAGCGTTCGACTGTTGGAGATGAGCGAGAACGACGACAGCTCAGCAGGTTTCTCAGGCGCGCCCACGAGCACCATCACCGATTCGCGCCCCAGCAAGTTGAGATACATGTTGAGATCGTGCGGCGCGGAGACGGTGTCAATGATGAAGTCGAACTTGCCCGCAAGCGGTTCGAGATTCTGCGGGTCTTTGGTGACGATGAACTTGTCCGCGCCGAGCGAACGCGCGTCCGCTTCTTTCGACGCGGACGTGCTGAAGACCGTCACCTCCGCATCCATCGAGGCGGCGAGTTTGACGGCCATGTGGCCTAGCCCGCCAAGACCGATGACTCCCACGCGTTGCCCCGCGCCGACCTTGAAGCGCCGGAGCGGCGAGTAAGTCGTGATTCCGGCGCAAAGAAGCGGCGCGACGTTCGCCAGCGGAAGATTTTCAGGAATCTTGAGCGTGTACTCTTCGTCCACAACGATCTGCGACGAATAACCGCCGTAGGTCGGAGTCTGTTCGTCCTTCTCCGTGCCGTTGTAGGTGGAGACGAGATGATTCTCGCAATATTGCTCCTCGCCATCCTTGCAGTTGCGGCACACGCGGCACGAATCAACGAAGCAGCCGACGCCCGCGAGGTCGCCTTCTTTGAACTGCGTGACTTCTGCGCCGACGCGCGCGACACGCCCGACGATCTCGTGGCCGGGAACCATAGGGAAGATCGAGTTGCCCCATTCGTCGCGCGCCTGATGTATGTCCGAGTGGCAGACGCCGCAGTAGAGAATTTCTATCAGCACGTCGCGCGCTTCGAGTTCGCGCCGCTCGAAGCTGAACGGTTCGAGTTGAGCCTTCGGGCCTGTGGTTGCGTATCCGCGTGTTGGCAGCATGGATTATTCCCTTTCCTTGTTCGATTCGTTTTCTGGTTTCTCTTATTTGACAATAATTTTTCCGAAATGCGAAACGCGCGCCGCAGTTTTGTCTTGCGACGGAGCACAAATAAAGGCACTCACCGCAGAGACGCAGAGGACGCAGAGGGGGCGCAGAGAGTTAAGATTCTATTCTTCTCTCTGCGCCCCCTCTGCGGTCTCTGCGTCTCTGCGGTGAGTGCTTTCTTTATTCTTCCTTACGAGTTTTCGCCAGAGCCGGATGATAGTAAGTGGCGGCGAGCGCGAGCGTGGCGGCGAGCGCGAGGATGCCGGGCGCAAGCAGCGGGTTTGCGCCGCCGAGCGCGCCCAAAACGACTTTGCCCGCCGTCGCGTTCGGATGTAGTTCCCTCTGGAAACCGAGATTGCCCTCGACGTGCTCGTAGATTCCGAAGAGGCTGCCCGCCACGACCAGCAACATGCACGCGCGCAAGGCCAGCATCACGACGCGCTGCGGGCGCAGCAGCACGGCGACTACACAGACGAGTCCCAAGCCGCTCAGCACGAACGGGATCAACTGCACGAAGGTCTCCATGTGGTTGACGAGCAGCAACTCGACCACCGTTCCGACAAACAGCGATGCGGAAACAAACAGTAGAAACCGTCGCAGACGCAACAGGACGAGCGCGTCTATCATTGGTTGCTCAGGTAAGTGCGTGCGACGGCCAGTTCATCTTCCGACACGCTCGCGGCCAGCTTGGCGAGAAAAGCGTCGTTCGAGGCGTAGGGGCGCGCGGCGATCAAGGCTTGCGCTTCGTTTGCGTCGAGGCCGGGAATTTGTTGGAGCGTCGCCGCGTCCGACTCGTTCCGATTGATCGGCACGTAGAGGTATTTTTCGTAATCGGTGACTTGCGCCGCGCTCACGTATTTGCTGATCTCGCGCCGGAACTGCTGGATGCTGTTGTATGGACGGTACTCTTCAAACTCATGCACCATACGATTGCCCAAGCCCGGAATGGCGGCGAGAAAATCGCTGCCCGATGCCGTGTTCAGATTCAGCTTTCCCTTCGCGGCGTTGTTGCCCGATTGGTTGGAGTTCGCGCTCGGAGTGCTGGCGACGACGGCGACGTTGGAGTTATTGGAAGCGGCAGCGTTGGTCGAGTGCTGCGCGTTGTGCTCGCCGGTGGAACTACAGGCCGCGACCATCACAGCGAGCAGCAGTGCGGACAGCAACGTAAAAGTGCGGACGTTTGACGTTCGGATCATTTCGATCTTTCTCCCCTTTGGAAATTATTATTTGGTGCGCGTCCATTATACCCATCTTCCGCTCACTCTTTCACCCAATGAACGTCAACGACGGGGCTGCCTGCATCCTTCAAAGATCGCAGTTCGATAACGAACTTGTTCTTCAACCTCCACACGTGAGAGATGGAAACCTCTGTGTCGCTAACTTCTTTCGACACGCCATGCCGCCCGACGATCTTCTTGAGCCACTCATCGAACACGTCCTTCTGCTTCTCGAAGGCGTAAACCCCGACCACGATGTCGCTCAGCCCCGCGCCCTCCCGAAAGTGAACCCCGCCGCGACCGCGCATACCGTTGAACTCGGCGTCCCACGCCAGTTCCGTCTCATAACCTTTGAACCCTACGGGGCTGACGCCGGTTTTCTCGATTGCCTTCTTCGCGTCCTTAAAACTCATTCCCCATTTTAGTTCGGGAAAGTTCTGAAAGATGTCGGACGGTTGAATCATCTGCTCGTCGTCTGCCAGCGTCATTGTCGAACTCAATGTGCCGGACTCGCGACTGGCGAACGCGTGCGCGCCCGCGACGAAGACGAACAACAGAACCGGAAAGATTATGAATTTGCGTGTGACCCACATAAAAGTTGCTCTCCTTAAATTAGAACCAGAATTAGAATTGCCTCCATCTTCAAACGCGTATCCGTCGGCGTTGCCGGAAGACGCACGGCGTTTTGTTGCATCGTATCAAATTCGCGACGCGGGTTTCGTGTTTTGAGAGTTAGTCGCCGACGGCTTATGCTGGCTTTATGAAAGAGTTTGGCAGAGAAGTTGTCAATACGATTTTGATCATTTTGGGAATCCTTTCGGCGAGTCTGGGGCTGAAAGGATTCTTGCTGTCGAGCCGTTTCATTGACGGCGGCGTGACGGGCATCTCCATGCTGCTCTCGGACGTGCTCGGCTATCCTCTGGCGATTTTGATCCTCGTCATCAATCTCCCTTTCATCGCGCTCGGCTATCGCCAGATCGGCAAGCGGTTTGCTTTGAAAAGCGCGCTGGCGATTGCCGGGCTGTCCGTCTCTCTCGCCGTCCTGAAATTCCCCGACGTGACGCCCGACAAACTACTGACCGCCATCTTCGGCGGCTTCTTCATCGGCGCAGGCATAGGGCTTGCGATTCGCGGCGGCGCGGTTTTGGACGGCACGGAGATCGCCGCGCTCCTTGTGAGCAAGAGCAGCGCGTTGTTGAAAGTCGGGGATGTCATACTCCTTTTGAACATCCTGATCTTCTCCGCCGCAGCCTTCTTTCTCGGCATCGAATCGGCCATGTATTCGATCCTCACTTACTTCGCGGCGTCGAAGACGATTGACTTTTTGATTCACGGCATCGAAGAGTACACCGCCGTCATCATCGTCTCGCACAAGAGCGACGAGATCAGAGAAGCGATCACCTGCGACTTGAAACGCGGCGTCACGGTCTACAAAGGGCGCGGCGGGCGGACTGACGCCGAACAGGATATTTTATATTGCGTCGTGACGCGTCTGGAGATCGGCAACGTCAAAAACGTTGCCAAAGACATAGACAAATCGGCGTTCATCGTCGTCCACCCGCTGTCGGACGCAGAGGGGGGCATCATCAAGAAGCCCACCTTGCATTGAAGACTCGACGAAGCAGCGAGGCGGCGACGTAGTTTCCTCAAAATTATGCGACGCAGTCTGCTCAAACTGTTCGGGCTGCATTTATCTTGTAACGTTTCCCGCGCGTGCGCGTCTTAACTCACGCGCCGTCATGTGCCGCACGCGTTTCGAGTGACGAGCCAACTCGCGTGGGCGTGCGTGGCATCGGAGTGGGAGTTAAATTCTCTCCGCAAATTAAATTTTCTCGAACGACGAGCCGCAGCAGCGTGCATCGTCAATTTTCAGCAGGGATGGAAAGGCGTGTTGTTTTTATGAAGAGATATTTTTACGTTTTGACTTTGGCATTCGCCGTCGCGCTCATGGCGTCGGCGACAACTTTCGGCAAGCAGCAGACGACGCGGCGCGGTCGCGCGGCTGCTCCCACAGCGCAGGCGGCGACGGCGAACGTGCTCGCGTTGCTTCCGGCGTCGGACGCGGTGGCGTTGGTTGACATGCGGCGTCTGTTGAAAGACGCTCTGCCGCGCGCTTACAATAACAATCCGGCGGAACTCGCGCGCGTCAACGCGGAGATTGATAAGTTTAAGACGAGCACCGGACTCGACGCGCGCTCGCTGGATCGTTTGGCCGTCGGCGTCAGCTACAAGCAGACGGCGACGGGCAAGACGCTCGTTGAGACGGTCGCCATCGCGCGCGGCACGTTCCGTTCCGCCTCGTTCAACGCGCCGAACAGCCCGATGCACGAGGAGAAGTACGCGGGCAAGACCATACGCATCTTCAACGTGGACGCGCAGGTGAAACTGCTCGGCCTCTTCAACATGCGCGTGACGGACTTGGCCGTCGCCGCGATTGACGCGAACACAATCGCCGTCGGCAAACTCGAACGCGTGCGCGCCGCAATTGACGCGAGCGCGGGACGCGGAGAGCGCGTCTCGTCCGACATCACGGCGCTCGCCACGCACGACGCAAACGCCATCCTCGGCGCGGGCGGAAACGTGCCTGCGTCCTTAACGCAGGGTCTCGACATCGGCAACCTCTCCAAAAGCATCGCCTCCGTGCGCCAGTTCTACAGCACGCTCGGCACGACGGCAAACGGATTCCAAATGCTGACGGGCTTGCGCACAGACGATGCGGGCGCGGCGAAAATGTTGAGTTCGACGATTGCGGGCTTGAAGCAACTCGCGCCCTTCGCGCTCGGCCAGATGGCGGACGCGAAAGCGCGTCCGCTGCGGAGTTTGGTGGAGAACACGAAAGTCAACGCGGAGGGTAACGACGTGCTCATCACGCTCGAACTCGCACAGGTTGACGTGGCGGCGTTGATTGACGCTTTTTGAAGTCTCAGCCGAGCGCAAGTTAAAAAGGGGATGTTCGACCGATGCCGAACATCCCCTTTCCCTTGCGTAAGCGTCAATGTCAGAACCGCCAGCTGCAAGCGGGCGGGTTCTTTGCTCAGTAATACCCGCCCGTTTGCAGCTGGCGGTTCTGACATAAATTTACTGCCCAATCGGAATCGCGCCGCCACCGAAGGGCGCGGGCACGGCTGATTCGTCCTCTTCGGCGTTGCGCGCGAGCACGTCTTCGTAAATTTTTACTTTGCCGTCGCGGTCGAGGCGCGCGCGCGTCGCACTGACGTAGTCCTCGAAGACATCGTTGCGGCGCGAGGTGAGCAAGGTCTGCGTCAGTTGGTCGCGCTGCTTTGCAAACTCCGCGAGGTCTGCCTCCGTGCGTTTCGTCGTGGCGACGACGACCCAAGAGTCGCCGAGTTTGACGGGCGACTTCGAGACTTCGCCCTCCTTCAAGTTGTAGATCGCGTCGTCAGCCGCCGCGCTCGTGCCCGCACCTTCGAGCGGCGAACCGAGCTTGTAAGCGTCTGCGGTCTTCACCTCGAATCCCAACTTTTCGGCGGCGGCTTTCAGATCAGCCGCGCTCGCGCTGTTGTTCGCCAGATCGCGCGCCGTCTGTTCGAGTTGCGACTGCGCGCGCGCTTGCTTGGCGCGCTTTGTCACTTCGTCTTTTACTTCGGCGAAGTCCGGGATGCGCGGCTCGCGCTTCTCGACGAGCATCGGGATCGCAAAACCGTTCTTGATGCTGACGCGGTCGCCCACGTCGTTCGCGTTCTCCAAAGGTTTGATGGCGTCTTCAAACTGCGGCGAACTGCCGATGTCCGGCACGTCGTCGCCCGGTTTGACGAACCCTGTCTCCTTCACCATCTCGCCCGCGCTCATGTTCGCCTCGGCGGCCAACTCCTGCGCGACGCGCTCGAAATCTTTCGTTTCTTTCAGACGCGCGGCGGCGCGCGCGGCGATGTCTGCGGCCTGCTTGTAGGCGCGCGTGTTGCGCTGCGAGACGAGCAGTTCGCGTTTGGCCTCCTCAAAAGTTTTCGGGATAGACGGGCCGCGACGGAAGATGTAGTAAGCGCCTGCGGTAAAGAGCGGGTCGGCGACTTGCCCTTCTTTCATGTCGAGCGTGTTTTGCAGAATGTCGTTTTTGCGATTCGGGTCGCGGCGCACGGGCGCTGCGAGCCAGCCGCCCTTCGTCGCCGTCGCGGGGTCTTCCGACTGCCCCTTAGCCACTTCGGCAAACTTCTCTTCGGAGGTATTAGCGACGGTCGCGTCGGGGCCGCGCATGTCCTGCACGATCTTCGTGGCCTTCGCCAAGACCTGCTGGTCTAAGTCTTTGCGCGCGACCTTCAAGACGATCTGCTGCACGCGCACGCCCGCCTGCTTGTTCTCCGGCGATAACTTATCGTAGGCGGCGCGCAACTCCTCGTCGGGAATGTTCAACTTCTCGCCCACTTTATTCTGGTTGATGAAGAGATAGCGAATCTTCTTCTGCGGGTCGAGGTAACGAAAGTTGGTCTTGTTCTCTTCGTAATACTTTTGCAGTTCTTCGTCCGAAGGCTGAATGCCTGCGGCGAGTTTGTCTGCGACGACCGGGACGTAAGTGATATTGAACGAAGTGTTCTTGCGCTTGTAGTCGTCGCGCACTTCGTCTTCGGAGACTGAGACGCCAGCCGTGACGAAAGCGCGCAGTTTGTCCGCAGCGATTGACTCGCGCAACTCTTGCTCGAACCGCTCGACGTTACCGTAGAGCCGCCCGACGCGCTCTTTATACTTGTCCACGCCGATGAACTTGCCGCCCTCGTCAACGAACTGCTCGTGGACAGCCTTGTTCACTTCCGCATCGGACGCGCCGAGTCCGAGACGCGCGGCTTCCTGCGCGATGATCTTGTTGCGGACAAGTCCGTCGAGCATGGATTTGTCGTTCAGGCCGAGTTGCGAGAGGCTGAACTGGCCGCCGAAACGTTGTTGATAAGCCTGCTTCTGCCGGTAGAGGTCTGCGACCGTGATCTCGTCGCGGTTAACTTTCGCCAGAACTTCCGTGTTGTTCGCGGGGTTGGCGACGACCTGATTGCGCCCCGGCGCGTAGAACAAAACGAGACTGACGCCCATCAAGACTGCGAAAGTAATGATCAACCAATTGCGCGTCCGCTCCATGCGGCTAAACTGTTTCAGCATCTTCGATCCTTCCCGAAAATCAATAGCGATTTTTGATGTGTTGATAGTAGCGAGCGGGGATTTCGGACTTTACGTTCCCGAAATTTCAAGCGGACTTCGCGCGCAGCCAGCCCCGACAGCCGACTCCCGCCCCATCCCATGAATCGCCGATTGTAACGGAGAGCGCCGCGCCGTCGCAACCGAACAGAGGGATGAGGGCGGAGGGATAAGGGATGAATAAGAGAAAACATTCAACTCGCTTGCGTGCTCTTTTCTTATTCATCCCTCATCCCTCCGCCCTCATCCTTGCACTTGCCGTTGCGGGTGCTATATGTTTACGCGCATGGAATATTCAATTTGGGCGTGGGTGGGGTTTGCGGTCTTCATCCTCTTCATGCTGGCTTTGGATTTGGGCGTGCTCAATCGCAAAGCCCACGTCCCATCCTATCGTGAGGCGACCATCTGGAGCATCGTCTGGGTGACGCTGGCGCTGCTGTTCGCGGGCGGCGTGTTCTGGGAACTGGGGTCGCTGACGGGCAAAGAATTTCTGGCCGGTTATCTGATCGAGTTGTCGCTCTCGGTCGATAACCTGTTCGTCTTCCTGCTCATCTTCTCCTACTTCAAAGTTCCTGCGAAGTACCAGCACCGCGTGCTGTTCTGGGGCGTGCTCGGCGCGCTCGTCATGCGTATCGCGATGATCGGGATCGGCGCTGCACTCATCGAACGCTTCCACTGGATCATCTATTTCTTCGGCGCGTTCCTCATCTACACAGGCATCAAGATGATGCGGCAGGAAGAGACCGCCGTGCGACCGGAAGACAATCCGATAGTACGCTTCGTGACGAAGTTCATCCCCATCTCGCGCAAGTATGAAGGCGAAAATTTCTTCACCGAGGTCAACGGGAAACGAATGGGCACGCTCCTCTTGCTCGTCCTCGTCATCGTCGAAGTGACCGATCTCGTCTTCGCAGTAGATTCGATTCCCGCGATCTTCGGCATCACGACCAACACGTTCATTGTCTACACCTCGAACGTCTTCGCCATCCTCGGCCTGCGCTCGCTCTACTTTTTGCTCGCGGGCGTGGTGGAGAAATTCCACTATCTGAAGATCGGCTTAGCCATCGTCCTCACGTTCGTCGGCGTGAAGATGCTCGGCGAAGGATTCGTACACCAGTGGCTCGACAAGGAATCAATCATCGGCATCTCGCTGGGCGTCGTGGCGCTGGTGCTCATCAGTTCGGTCGTCGCCTCGATCATCTGGCCGCAGAAGGCCGACACGCACGTCGAAGTCCAACTGCCGCCGGGCTTCGATTCGCCTTTCGACGACGATCAGGGACGGCTCGGAGCCGACGAGCCGCAAGCCTGAGCGACTGCCGCGAAAGCGGAAATCACGGCCAAAAAACGTTAATTCACCGCCGCGCGCGCCGCACGAGAAAACATGCTTGATGCGGCGCGCGCGCGTGTGTTAAGTTGCTTGTGAGGCCGAATTTCAGATTCTGCCCGCCCCGATAGCCCCTTCAAGAGAAGACTTGCAACGCTCTTGGCCGCAAGCACCTGCTCTAAACAATTCAGCGTAAGTCGAACTTCTCCTCACCATTAACGCCGCCCGCGCGGTGTCCGCTAGTTATGACCACAAAGTCCAACCGCTTCGACGTGGAATGGTGGATCGTCTCGAAGCGCGTGATCTATCTGCTCGTCGCGCTCGCCGTCCTAGCCGTCGCCGCGTCCGGCATCGGCGTCTACTCGTGGCTCTACGGCAACCCGTTCAAAAGCGGCGCGACCGAAATACACGCGCCCGCCGGAGCGCGCTTCGTCTCCTTCGACGGCGACGTGCGCGTCGTGCGCGCGCAGACACGCGAATCGCTCCTCGCACGCAGCGACACGCAACTCTATCCCGGCGACATCGTGCAGACGCAGGCCGACGGGCGCGCGCGCATCCAACTCGCCGACGGCTCGAACTTGATCGTGCGCCCGAACAGCGTCGTCACCATCCGCGACAACGCGAGTTTCGAGGGCGGCCAGCGCACGAACGTTCGCGTCGCAGTTGCGCGCGGCCAGATCAACGTCCGCACCGAACAGCAACCCGAAGGCGGCTCGAACATCGTCGAGACGCCGTTGTCGAAGAATAATCTCGCAGGGCAGACCGGCGCGAGTTTCGACGTGCGCGAAGACAACTCGGAAGGCATACGCGTCAGTTCCGGCCAACTCGAAACCGTGACGCGCGGCGGCATCAAGACGACCGTGCAGGGCAACGAGTACATCGCGCTCAATCAACAGGGCAACATCAAGAGCCGCGAGAGTCTGCTGGCGATGCCCATGCTCGTCTCGCCGCGCGATCTCGAAAAAATCTCCGCCACGGATAAAGGCGCAATCAACGTGACGCTGCGTTGGGTGCGGCCACAGACGGGCGCGCCGAGACATTACCGGGTCGAAGTCGCCACGTCTCCGTTTTTCGTGCAGGCAGGAAAAGTCACCGAGCGCGATCAGCTTGAAGCGACGCAGTTCAGCGTCAGCGATCTGCGCGCGGGGATTTATTTCTGGCGCGTGCGCGCCGTCGCCGCTTCCGGCCAGATCAGCGAATGGACTGAGCCACAGAAGTTCACCATCGTCGCTGCGGGGCAAGGCACGGGAGAGCACATCACGGTCTCGCATGTCGCGTTTGAATTTATCGGCGGCAGCATTTACGTCGTGCGCGGTCGCACGCAACCCGGCAACACCATACGCATCAACGGACGCGAAACTCTGGCGACCTCCGACGGCTCGTTTCAACTTCAAATCTCCGTGCCCAAGGCTGCGCGCGAAATCATCGTCGAAGCCGAAGACTCGCAAGGCACACGCAACGACACGCGCCTCGCGTTTACAGGGAGTGACAAGTGACAAGTTAAATCAAAAACCTTGACTTCAAACGTGTCTTCAATCTTGTCACCTGACGCACACGAAACTCATAAACGACAGCAACGCTTTTAACTTGTTCTTTCTCGTCACTCGTCACTTGTCACTCGTCACTGTTTTCTCATGCACGTCATCCTGTTAAAAGTTGAGCATCGGCAACCGGCGCGGGCGCTGTTGGAGGCGTTGCGCGAGGCTGGCGTGTGTGCGACGGAGTTGGCGGCCGTCGGGTCTTCTGCGGCGCGCATGACGACGGGCGAGGGTGGAGTCGAGGTGTCGCCGCTCGCGGTGATCTGCGAGGTGTCGGAGGGCGCAGACGTGGCGGGCATCCACGCGGCGATAACGGAGGCTGCCGCCGCTTGGCCGGAAGCATCGGTCGTCGCCTGCCGTCGCTTTGAAGCTGGCGAAGAACAACCAGACATCTACCGGCTCGACACGCACGCGCTCTTGCGGCTCGGCTTCCACGCCGTCGCAGACGATCCGGCACAACTGCCCGCGCTCTTGCGCGACCTCGAAGAGAGCGGCGAGAGTCTGCCGGAATCGGCCACGCACTCCGAAGTCTTAGACACGACGGCAACGCCCGCGAGCATGTTGCTGCCCGACAACTTGAGCGTGTCGCGCCTGCGCGCCGCGTTCGAGGCCGTCGCCTCGCTCCACTTCGTCAGCGATCAAAAGAGCGCGGCGCAAACTGCGCTCGCCGGACTCGCGCCGCTCGTCGTCGCAGATCGTTGGACGATCTACCTCGCGGAGTTGGAGCGCGGCCAACAGGAAGCGCGATTCGAGCCGCTCGCCGTGCGCGGATTGACCGAGAGCGAACGTGCGCTGCCCGAAGGCGACTGGCGGCGCGCGCTCCACAGCGATTCGCTCATGCTCTTGACCGGAACGGAATCGCAGGCCGCGCGCGATGCGTACACGACGAGCGAAACGATCTGCGAGACAGAAGGCGCGCGGCGCGTCGTCGCCGTCCCGCTCGTCAGCGGCGGGCGCGTCGTGGCGGTGCTCGAAGCGGTGCGCGAGGGCGCTGCGGCGCGTGCCTTCGCGTCGAACGAGGCGGAGTTGCTATCCGCGCTCGCGCTGCCGCTCTCAGCCGCGCTCGCCAACTCCGTGCGCATCGCCGAAGCAGAGAAACTTTCGCAGACGGACGATCTCACCAAACTCCACAACGCGCGATACCTCCGCCAGTACTTGATCGCCGAAGTCAAACGCGCGCGCCGCTACGGTTCGACCGTGACTGCGCTCTTCTTCGACCTCGACGACTTCAAAGAGATCAACGACCGCTACGGCCACCTCGTCGGCTCGCACGTGTTGATGGAGATGGCGACCGTGATCTTGACGGGCGTGCGCGACACGGACGTGGTGGCGCGTTACGGTGGCGACGAGTTCGTAGTCATCCTGCCGGAGACAAATTTGGACATGGCCGCGCGCGTTGCCGAACGCATGCGCGAGAAGATCGAAGAGCACGTCTTCACCGGCGGGCGCAGGTTGCGCCTGCGTCTCACGGCGAGTTTCGGCGTCGCCGCCTTCCCGCTCCATTCGCAATCCCCACAACAGTTGATCGCAGACGCAGACGCGGCCATGTACGAAGCCAAAGCCGCGCACAAAAACTGCGTCCGCTTCGCCTCAAAACCGGAATCGAAATAGATTAAGTCTCAAGTCTCAAGTCAAAGAGGTTTTAGACTTGAGACTTGGGACTTGAGACTTGAGACTTATTCAGCGTCCCGCGGTTTAATTTCCACATTAAAAATCGCAATTCGAGCCTGTTGGCTTTAGTATTTGGGCTTTTTCGTTGTATCTTGTTTAGTTCGTAGGGCGTCGTGGGGCGGAAGCCCCGCAGGGTGCTGTGGGAAGTCAGACTTACGTGGCGTCATTTCATGTAATCCTCGAACTCCGCTCGACCCTTGCTGCTGACGTTCATTTCTAGCGTATCTCATTCATGCTTGGATAGAAAAATTAATGGCCTTTAAATCACTTTTTAGTCTATTTTCCAGCGATCTGGCGATAGACCTCGGGACAGCCAACACGCTCGTCTACGCCAAAGGGCGCGGCATCGTGGTCTCCGAGCCGTCAATCGTCGCGATCAACAAAGTCACCAACCAACCGGAAGCCGTCGGCAAGGAAGCCAAAGAGATGTTGGGGCGCACGCCCGGCAACATCGTCGCTATCCGCCCGATGAAAGACGGCGTCATCGCCAACTTTGAAGTCACGGAGAAGATGCTCCAACACTTCATACGCAAAGCGCACAACGGCAAGTCTTGGGTCAGCCCGCGCGTCGTCATCGGCATCCCGTCTGAGATCACGCAGGTCGAGCGCCGCGCCGTCGAAGACTCCGCGTATCGCGCGAAGGCTTCGGAAGTTTACCTGGTCGAAGAAGCGATGGCGGCGGCCATCGGCGCTGGCCTCCCGATCACAGAGCCGCACGGCAACATGATCGTGGACATCGGCGGCGGCACGACCGACATCGCCGTCATCTCTTTGTCCGGCATCGTCTATTCGCGCGCCGTGCGCGTCGCCGGAAACGAGATGGACGAAGCGATCACGAGTTTCATCAAGCGCAAATACAACCTGCTCATTGGCGAGCGCACCGCCGAGATGATCAAGATTCAACTCGGCTCGGCCTTCCCGCTCGACGAACAACTCTCTATGGACGTGCGCGGGCGCAACCTCATCGAAGGCATCCCCAAAACCATCACCATCACGGACGACGAAGTGCGCGAGGCTCTGGCCGATTCGATCTCAACAATCGTCAACGCCGTGCGCGTCGCACTCGAACGCACGCCGCCGGAACTTTCTGCGGACATCGTCGAGCGCGGCATCGTACTCACGGGCGGCGGCGCGCTCTTGAAGAACCTTGATCGCCGTCTTTCCATCGAGACGGGGCTGCCCGTCTCCGTCGCCGAAGACCCGCTATCATCCGTCGTGCTCGGCGCGGGCAAGATGCTCTCGGACTTCAACCTCCTCAAGCGCGTGAAGTGGGACAACACACTGTCGAGCGGAACGTAATCACAAGTCTGGAGTCGAAAGTCTGAAGTCGAAAGTCAATAACTTAAATCTTTTGGCTTTTGACTCCAGACTTTAGACTTTAGACTTAAGACCTGCTTTATGCCTGCTTCCCGAACGCAGAAAGAGATTAGGCAGCGCGCGCCGCTGTGGTTGCTCGTGTTGCTCGGCGTGAATCTTGTGTTGATGTCTGTCACGGCGCGCGACGAATCGGGGCACAAGCGTTTGATTCAGGTGTGGGCGCAGGCGGTGGTCTCGCCCGTGCAGAACATCTTTTCGGGCGCGAGCGGCGCGGGCGTCGGCTTCTTCCAACATCTCGCCAGCCTCAACTCTGCGGCCACCGAAAACGAACAACTCAAACAGCGACTCGCCGACGCCGAAACGAAATTGCGCGAGGCGCAAATGGCGCGCGACGAGAACGAACACCTCAAAGGACTCCTCGCGCTGCGCGACGAGAGCGACGAGTACAAGATCGTGACCGCGCGCATCATCGCGCGCGACCCGTCCGAGTGGTTCGACTCTGTGATGATCAATCGAGGCAGTTCGTCAGGCATCGAGCGCGACATGCCGGTCGTGACGCACGAAGGGATAGTCGGGCGCGTCGTCGGCGTCAGCCCCGTCACGTCGCAGGTGCTTTTGATTACGGACGAGCGTTCGGCGGCGGGCGCGGTGGTCGGCCAACTCGGCGCGTCGCAGGCGATGGGTTCGGTGCGCGGCTACGGCAAAAACGGCCTGCTCGACATGCGCTATGTTTCGGGTTTGGAGACGGTCAAGCAGGGCGACATCGTCGTGACGACCGGACAGGATAGCATCTACCCGCCGGGCTTGAGCGTCGGCGAGGTGGTGGAATTCAGGCAGGGGTCGGCCACTTCCCCGCACGAGATCAAAGTTAAACCGAGCGCGCGCCTGAACTCGCTACGCGAGGTCGCAGTGTTGCTCTACCACGCGCCGCCGCGCACCGCCGCCGCTGCGCCCGAGGCGAAAAAACAGTGACGAGTGACAAGTGACGAGTGACAAGTTAAAGACAAAAGAGCCTCGGTTCTTGAACCTGAAACTTGAAACCTGAAACTTGAAACCTGTTTTAACTCGTCACTTGTCACTTGTCACTCGTCACTGTTTATGAAGCTGAAGATCGCACTGTGTGTCGCTGTCGCCGTTTTGTTGCAGACGAACTTGCGTCTCGTCTGGCCGCCGCTGGTGCATCTCGATCTGCCGCTCGTCGTCGTCACCTATTTCGCGCTGCGCCGCGACGTGGTGCAGGCGCTCATCGTGGGCTTCGTGGCCGGACTCGCCATTGACGTTTTCAGCAAAGGCTTGCTCGGCGCGAACGGTTTTTCCAAGACGCTCATCGCATACCTGATCGCCGCGCTCGTGACGCGCGTGATGCTCGACAACCCGCTCGCTCGCATACCCGTCCTCGCGGGCGCGGCGGCCTTCGACGCAGTCGTCATAGTGTTCCTGCATCGCCTGCTCGGACAGCCCTCGCTCGTGCCCTTCGCCGAAACGACGGCCTACAAGACGATGGCGACGACAATCGCTGGCACGTTCATCTTTTACATGCTCGACATTTTTTTCAGCGACCGCGCGCGACAGCGTCGCCACTTCGCTTTCCGTCGCCGCGCCGCGCGCCGCAGTCTGGTAAGCAGAAGGTAAAAGAGCAGTGACAAGTGACGAGCGGCAGGCGATGAGTTAGAATCCTGTGAGGGAGTCGCTGGCACGTCTCTTAAACTTATCCCCAACACTTGTCACCCGTTCTTTAACTTGTCGCTCGTTCTTTAACTTGTCACTCGTCACTTGTCACTCGTCACTGTGTTTGGCACTGTCTTATGAAATTTCACGACGAATCGCAAAATTTGCGCGCGCGTTTGCGGATCATTCAGGTGATCGTGTTTGTGCTGCTGGGCGTGCTGGGCGTGAGGCTCTATTTCTTGCAGGTCGTCAACGGCGAGTATTACGCCGAGCGCGCGGAGAACCAGCGCGTGCGCCTGCTGCCGATTCCGGCGCAGCGCGGCACGATCTTCGACCGCAACGGGCGCATACTCGTTGACTCGCGCCCGATCTACAACGTCATCCTCTCGCGCGAGGAGATGCAGGGCAAAGACTTCAACTCGCTCGTCGCCCCGCTCTCTTCGGCGCTCGGCCTCGACCCTGAACTCCTGCGCGACCGCTTCGCCGAACTCAAGTCGCAGCCAGCCTTCGAGTCGATCATCATCAAGCAGAACGCGACGATGGCCGACATCCAGTGGGTCGAGGCGCGTCAAGGCTTCGATCATCCAGAACTGCGCATCGAGCAGCAACCGCAGCGTCGCTATCCTGAAAACGGCGTGCTCGCGCATGTGCTCGGCTACGTCGCCGAGGTCAACCCGAAACAGTTGGAGCGCGACGAGTACAAAGTGAAGGGACTCAAACCCGGCGACATCATCGGGCAGGAAGGTCTGGAAGCCACTTACGACGATTACCTGCGCGGGCGCGACGGCTATCGCAAAGTGATCGTTGACAGTCGCGGTCGTATCCAGGACGAGATCGAGAAGGTGTCGCCGCAGCCCGGTCAAGACATCGTCACGACCATTGATCTCGATTTGCAGGAGACAGCCGAAGAACAACTACGCAACTCGCCTTCGGGACGCGGCGTGATCATCTCGCTCGACCCGCGCAACGGCGAGATTCTCGCGATGGCCTCCGCGCCCACGTTCGACCCGAACCTCTTCTCGCAGCGCATCTCCACCAAAGAGGGACGCGCCGAATACGCCGCGCTCATCAAAGACCCGAAGCGTCCGCTCTACAATCGCGCCATACGCGGTCGCTACCCGCCCGGCTCGACATGGAAAATTCCTATGTCGGTCGCGGGCCTGGAGCAGGGCGCGATCACGACTGAGCACTCGAACCTCGTCTGCGGCGGCGGTATCACCGTCGGCAACAAGTTCACGCGCTGCATGGGTCATCACGGCTCGCCTGACTTGCGCACGGCGATCAAGCATTCCTGCGACGGCTATTTTTATCGTCTCGGCTTGAAGATGAAACTCGAAGGCATCATGCAGATGGTAGAGAGTTTCGATCTCAACAAACGCACGGGCGTAGACCTTCCGCACGAACTTGTCAGTTGGACGCCTTCGCGCGAGTTCAAGAAGAAGTTTCAGCCGAAGGCCGCCGACTGGGGCGACATCGACACGGTCTTTGCTTCCTTCGGGCAGGTTTACGAAAACATGACGCCGATGGCGATGCTGCGCACGATTGCGGGTATCAGCGTCGGCGGCAAACTCTACGTGCCGCATTTGCTCAAAGAGGTGCGTGCGATTCCGGCGATGGGCGAACCGGGCAAGTTCGATTACCGTCCTGAAAGACCAGCGCGCACCTTTGTGCCGCTCGACGCGAACCGTCCCAATCCTAAGATGGTACCCATCTCGGAGGAGCATCACCGGATGGTCGTCGAAGGCATGTGGCGTGTGGTGAACGAACCGGGCGGGACGGGCGGCGCGGTGCAGATGGCGAGTTTCGACGTGGCCGGTAAGACGGGCACGGCGCAGGTCGTCTCGCTCGGCAAGGACACGGGCGAGAACAAAGACCACTCATGGTTCGTCGCTTATGCGCCCGCCTACAAACCCGAAATCGCCTCCATCGCGCTCATCGAAAACGTGGGCTTCGGCGGAAAGTTCGCCGCGCCCGCGACGAAGGCCGTCTACGAAGTCTATTACCGCAAGACGCGTCCCGGCGCAGCGCAGCAGCCGACCGACGAAGTCGCTCAAAACAACAAGAGAGTTCAAAAGCCCGAGGTTAGAGTTCAGTTAATCAGGCTTGACTAATTTGTCACTCGTCACTCGTCACTGTTTTAGTTATGTCTGCAATTTTAGAGACCCGCCGCTTCCGTGATTTCGACTGGCTGCTGACGCTGCTGGCGACAGGCATCGTGTTCTTCGGCACGTGGCAGATTCACAACGCGCAGCCTTTGGAGAACTACTGGAAGAAGCAACTCATCGGCCTCGCCATATCGCTCGTCGCGCTCTTCGCCGTGTCGTTCACGGACTATCGCAAGCTCGTACACTTCGCGCCAGCCTTCTACGCCTTCGGCCTCGTGCTGCTCGTACTCGTGCTCATTCCGGGCATCGGCCTGCGCATCAACGGGCAGCAGTGCTGGATAAGGATGCCGGTCGTCGGGCAGTTTCAACCCTCCGAGTTCGTCAAGATTCCGACCGTGCTGATGCTTGCATACTACTTCGGCAAGCAACGTTCGGGCGCGCTCAGTTGGTTCGAGATCGCCGTCGGCGTCGGCATACTCGCCTTGCCCGCCGGACTGATCCTGCTCGAACCGGACGCGGGACAAGTCATCACATATTTGCCGCTCCTAGCCGTCGTGCTCTTTCTGTCGTCGGTGCGTATGTGGCTCGTGCTCGCCGCGCTCGCTTTGAGCGTGGTGCTGATTCCGGCGGCCTACATGGTCGGCGTCAAAACGGGCAAGATCAAGAACTACCAGCAGCAGCGCATTCAAGCCATACTCGACCCGGAGAAGGCCGACCGCAAGGGCTACGGCTACCAGACTTATCAATCAATTCTCTCCGTCGGCAAAGGCGGCGTGGCGGGCACGGGCGGCGGCTCGACCGAATACTCGCAGAGCCGCTTGAAATTTTTGCCCGAACCGCACTCAGACTTCATCTTCGCCGTGACGGCGGAACGCACGGGCTTCGTCGGCTCGATCCTTTTGCTCGTCGCTTACGCGGTGCTGCTCTCGCGTCTGTTGATGGGCGCGCGGCGCGCACCCGACCGCGCGGGGATGCTCGTCATCATGGCGATCGTCGGCGGGCTGGCCTTCCAGATTTTCATCAACGTCGGCATGGCGCTCGGCCTACTGCCCGTCATCGGCGTGCCGCTGCCGATGATGAGCGCGGGACTCTCCTCCGTCCTCGCCACCTTCATCGCCATCGGCTTCGCCGTCAGCGTGCAACTCAGGCGATTCGTCAACTGACAGGTTAGACAACAATAGCGGAGTGCAACGGCATAGAGAGTTCTATGCCGTTGCACTCCGCTATGAAATTGAGAGGTGCAAGCGCGTTATCCGGCTGAGATGATGCCTTTGCGCTTTTTGCGCCTGCTGATCGCCGCGCCTGCCAGTCCTGTGCCGAGCAGGATGAGCGTGGCGGGTTCGGGCACGGGTTGCAGTTGCCCTCGAATCTCGCCGCCGGGGAAGGCGTTGCTGTGTATGTTGAGATAGGCGTTCCCTTCCCGTAAACCGTTGAGGAAGTCTATGCGTGCGCTTTCCACCGTCCCGCCGTGCGCGGCGATGAAGGCGGGGTTGTAAGTGGAGGCGAGCGTCAGATCAAAAGTTTGCAGGTAAGTGCCGGAAGTGACGCCGAGTGGAAAACCCGGAAACGTCGGGAGAGATGTGCCGACAGCGGCAGCGCCCGTTGGCGGAATGCAACAGTGTATGTGCGAGGCGGTCGTGCCGCTTGGCGCGCCCGTGGACGTGGTGCTGACAAGGCCGCTGAAGTTGACGCTGACGGTCATCATGTTGCCGTCCACGGTGACGACGGCGAAGCCTGTGCCGGGAGAACTGTTCGGCGTTGGCCTTTCATTCGCGCCGGAGAGCGTCGCGGTGAAGACGAGCGGGTCTGCTTTCGCCACTCCGGCCAACGCCGAAAAGGCCGACACGAAGACAAGAAGGCCAAGTATCCTTTTCATCACACACCTCTTTCTCTGATTAACTTATCGCCGCACGGTTAGGCCGCAAAAACTACTCTCTTTCCGATTCGGAGTCAACATTTTTTCGCAAAGTTTCGGGCGGTGGTTAGCAATTTTTCACCGCAGAGACGCAGAGGACGCAGAGGGGGCGCAGAGAGTTGAATGATTTTCTCTGCGCCCCCTCTGCGTCCTCTGCGTCTCTGCGGTGAGTCTTGAGCTTTACGACTTTTTACCTTTCGCGGGCTTTGTCGGCGTCGGTTTCGCAGACGGTTTAGCGGGCGCGGGCTTTACGTCTTTCGGGTCAACCGTCGGAGTCGCCATCGGGGGCGTCGCGCCTGCGGGCGCGATCCAGAGTTCGACGGTCGGCTGCTCGCGATAGCCGCCGACGCCGGAGAGCGTGCGCGCGCCGTCCATCTTCCGCGTGTTCATCGTGTAGTCGGTCGCGTTGTCGGCGGCCTTCTGCGCATCTTCGGGTGCGCTCGTGCGTCCGCCGTAGGCGATGACGTAGCCTTGCGCGGTCGGGTCTTGCTGTAGCGCGTTGACGAACTTGTCGAGTTGCGACTTGTTCGCGCTCAGGTTGCGCGTCACATAGTCGCCGAACTTAACGGGCGGGGCAGTCTTTTTGGCAATGCTGGTCGTGCAGGAACTGGATGTGCTGCACTGGCGCGGGTAGCCGCCCACGTCAACGGTCGCCGTCACGGTCTGCCCGCCGATGCCTGTCGTGTCCACGCTGATCGAAGAAGTTCCCTGCCCCGAAGAGATCGTGCCAGCCGAGACTGTCCAGTTGAACGTCGGCGTCACGTTCGGGTCGCCGCCGCTCACGTTGGCCGTGAACGTTAAAGCGCCCTGAAGATTTTCCTCCGCCGTGTCCGGGCAGGATACCGTAACGGTCGGGCACTGTTGCGGGGCGACGGCGGGCGCGTTTGGCTGCGCAGAGGCGGGGGCGTTTGCGCCCGTCGCGGGGGACAGAAGCGCGAGCGCGCCGACCAACAAAGGCGCGGCCAAGCGCCCGTAAGTGAATTTCATATTTATGCTCTCCTGAAGAGTCGGATTTAGATTTGGACTGCCGAACGCGTAAAGCACAAAATTCGAGGCGCGGCGAAATCTCAACTCAGTGCCGCGCCCGTCTGAGTTGCATTATCGTCAAAATTGCACGCAGGTCAACGACCGAGCGATGCGCCGGACGTGAACTGTGCGTCGGCGTTTGCACGCGATAGCCTTCGGTGCATCTTTACTCGCGTTTCCGCAATCTCTCGGTTATACTCGACGCGCCTCGTCTTAACGAGATTTGTTGGCGCGGTGCAGACGCGCTTGAGTCGCGATCGAGTTCAAGCTTGCACCCCGCACGGACGAGACACAATTTTTTTTGCAGCATCGCGGGCTATCGAAGCTCCGCGATTGTTGATGAGATATTTGAAGCCGTTGATGGTTGTGGGGCGCGCGGCTTGTGGCCGCTGAAGCCAGAGACCATCCGCTGTTGCTTAAGGCTAGAGTCAAGACAGTACAGGCCGGGGGGCGATTTGCTCCGCGCGGCGCGCTTTTGCTAGCGCACGCGCGAGACCGCTTCAGCCCGCGCGCCGTACGCCTGCGGCCTCTCGCCGGAGCGCGCGACTGACGACGGCTCGACGGAGTTTCAAGGTGAACAGTTCAAATCGCTTTTCCGCCCGAGCGGAAGCAGCGCTTCAAAGTGCCGGGCATTCTGCGCCGGAGCAGCACGAGGCGCGTTTCCTTACCCGTACAGCAGAACAGTCGTTTGTGTTGAGCACGCCACCCGCCGTCGTCTTCCAGGAACAATTCATCTCATCGCCCACGCGCGCACGCTCGGCACGGTTCGGCGTCGCACATGTTGCGAGGTACTTACACGCCTGCGCTCGACAATAAACAAACCACGCGCGCACCGCTTCGATAGCTTGCCCGCTAAATTTCCACACCACGCTCGCCGCCTATCTCGCGTAAGCCGCGACGGCGCGTGGCAGCAGGAGTCAAAAATTTTCTCATGTCGAAAGAATTAATCGTTAGCCTCAACGGGCGCGAAAAGAAGATCGCCATCATCGAGGATGGCAAGGTCACGGAGTTTTACATCGAACGCGGCGAGGACGGACAAGGCATCGTCGGCAACATTTACAAGGGGCGCGTCATGCGCGTGCTGCCCGGCATGCAGTCGGCCTTCGTGGACATCGGACTTGAGCGCGACGCCTTCCTCTACGTCTCCGACTTCTTCGACGAAGAGGAAGAGTTCGAGCGCATCGTCGTCGACAAGAAAAAGACGGAAGGCGCAGACGACGCTTCCGCCGCGCGCGCCGCCGCAGAGAAGATCGAACGCTCGCGCCTCGAACGCGAACGCCAGATGGAGTCGGCGCAGGAGCGCGCGCAGCCTGTCGTGGCCGTTGGCACGGAAGACGAAGAGGATGAGGACGAAGCGCCGGAGGTTGAAACGCCGGTTGCGGCTGAGGCCACGGCGAGCGCGCCGACAGCGGCAGCGTCGCAGTTTGCAGCCGATGACGAGGAAGCCGCAGCGGAGACGGGACGGCGCGGTCGGCGCGACCGCAAACGTCGCGGCGGCGGTGGCGGCAGTGAGCGCGAAGGCGCTCCGCGCGAAATCGGCGCGGCGGCGTCTGCCGTTGGTCGTGGCGGCAGCAGTAGCAACGCGCCTTTGACGACGAGTTTCTCGGATGACGTGCAGGCGCGTCTCTCCGCGCGCGAAGAGATCAACACGCCTTTCGTCGCGGCTGACAGTTCGTTCCAGCGCATCGTTGACGACGAAGCGGCGGGCGAGGGCGAGATGTTCAAAGACGCGCGCTTGCAGGAACGCATCTTCGATCAGATTCACGCCGTAGAATTCGACATGGAGACGACGCCCGCCGCCGAAGTCGGCTCGCTTCTCTCCTCCGAAAACATCTCCGCAGGCAGTTCCTTCGAGCGCATCGCCGACGACGACGATTCCGGCGCACCGCGCACGGTCGAGGCCGTCCAACCGGCGGTTGCGGCTACGGTGTCTGCCTTCATAGACGAGACGGATGATTCCGCTTCGACGACAGTTCAGGCGCTCTCGTTCGAGCGCGTGAGCGACGACGACCGCGCCGCAGAGGGCGTGCCCGCTGCGACTGAGGAAGCAGCGACTTCAACGCGCAGCGGCAAGGCGAGCAAGTCGCGCCGCTCTGCGTCGAGCAAGGGCAAGAAGGCCGCGAGCGACGCGAACGCCGACGGCGGCGACACGGCTGCGACCGAAGAGACGGGCGCGGCCAAGAAGAGCAGCCGCTCGCGCACGACGAAAGAAGCGGCGTCGAAAAAATCTTCAACTAAGAAAGCGTCTTCAAAGGGCGGCTCGACGCGTCGCGGCAGCAAGGCCAAGTCGGGCGAAGCGGCGGCGGACGCAAACGCCGAAGGGAACGCGCCGGACGACGCGGCAGCAGCTAATCAAACGCAGCCGGACGCAGAAGCGGGCGTCAAGTCGCGTCGCGGGCGCGACGAGTTTGCGCGGCGCGGCGGGCGGCGTCGCAACCGTCGTCCGGGCGGCAAACCCGGCGAGAACGGCGGCGATGCGGACGGCTCGAACGGCCACGCAGAAGAAGTTGTCGAGCCAATCGAAGCGGAAGCTGCGATTGAAGAAGTTCAGGAAGCGCGACCCGCACCGCGCGCCGAGTCGCGTCCCGAACCGCGTTCCGATTCGCGTTCCGAACCCAGAGGCCGACAGCAGCGCGGCGGGCGTGGTAATGATCGCAGTGATCGCGGCGAACGCAGCCCGCGCGGCGGCGGTGATCGCACAGACGGCGCGGAGCGCACGGACAGTGCGCGCGGCGACGGTGGCAGCGGCGGTGGTCGCGAAGGTAGTGGTGGACGCGAAAGCGGTGGACGCAGCGGTGGACGCGATAGGCGCGAACGTCACACGCCGCTCATCACAGACCTCTTGCGCGAAGGCCAGGAGATTCTCGTACAGATCGCGAAAGAGCCGATTGCGGCAAAGGGTGCGCGCATCACGTCGCACATCGCCTTGCCCGGTCGCTTCCTCGTCTACATGCCGACGGTCGAACACGTCGGCGTCTCGCGCAAGATCGAGTCGGACAGCGAGCGCGTGCGCCTGCGCAAGTTGATCCAGAACATACGCCAGACGGAAGACGTGCCTTCGGGCGGCTTCATCGTACGCACCGCCGGAATCGGCATCAGCGAAGAAGACTTGCGCGACGACGCGCGCTATCTCGTCCGCACCTGGCTAGACATACGCCGCACAGCCGAGAAACAGAAAGCGCCCACGCTCACGCACAAAGACCTAGACCTCGTACAGCGCATCCTCCGCGATCAACTCTCGGACGACTTCGCGGCCATACGCGTCGATTCCGAAGAGGAGTATCAAGAGATCGTCGAGTTCGTGAATCGCATCCAGCCGCGCCTCGTCAACCGCGTCAAACTCTACACGCGCGACGAGCCGATACTCGAAGCCTTCGGCGTGCAGGCAGAGATCGACAAAGCGATCAAGCCGCGCGTGTGGTTGAAGTCGGGCGGCTATCTCGTCATCAACCAGACGGAAGCATTAGTTGCCATTGACGTGAACACGGGCAAGTTCGTCGGGCGCGGCGGCACGCGTCTCGAAGACACGATCACGCGCACGAACATGGAGGCGGTCGAAGAGATCGCGCGCCAGATACGCTTGCGCGACCTCGGCGGCATCATCGTGCTCGACCTCATCGACATGGAAGACCGCCGCAACCGCAATCGCGTGATGGCCGCCTTGCAAGACGCTCTGCGCGATGACAAGTCGCCGACGAAGGTTCTCTCCTTTAACGACTTCGGCCTTGTCATCATGACCCGCAAGCGCGTCAAGCAATCGCTCGAACGCACGCTCTGTTCGCCGTGTCAATATTGTCAGGGCGCAGGGCTGGTCAAGTCCGCGCAGACCGTCTGCTACGAAATCCTCGAAGAAGCGCGCCGCCTCGCGCGCGGCATGAACGGCGACCGGATCAAGCAGACGACCCTACGCATCAACCCCGAAGTCGCGCGTGCGCTACGCTCGACCGAGCGCGACGTGCTCAACGAGATCGAAGACTATCTCGGCGCGGTTGACATCACGAGCGACGAACGCGTCCATCAAGAGCAATTCGACTTCGCTTTCATCTAAACTACAGAGGTCAGAAGTTAGAGGCTAGAGGTCAGTTAAAAAACAAGGACTGTCTTCTACTAACCTCTAGCCTCTGACCTCTGACCTCTCTTTATGAGTGTGAAGCAAAAGTTTTGGAAGGGACTATTTCTCGCGGGCGGCGCGGGTGTGGCAGCGCTCGCGGCTGTCAACGCGTCAATTGCGCGCGGCGTCGCGGCAGAGCCGGAGGACGATGCGCTCGGCGGCGAGGCGCGCGCGTTTGCATCGGCGCACGGCAACGTGTTTTATCGTGTATCGGGTGCGGAGACGCATGAGCCTCTCGTCTTTTTGCACGACACGGGCGCGGGCGCGTCTTCCTTCATGTGGCGCAAAAATTTCGACGCGCTCGCCGCAGACTTTCGCGTCTACGCGCCCGACCTGCTCGGCTTCGGACTCTCCGACAAACCCGCGAGCGCGCCTTATTCCGCAGACCTCTACGTCGCCCTCATCAGAGATTTCCTCACGTCGGAAGTGCAACGCGCGCCCGCGCATCTCGTCGCAAGTTCTTTGAGCGCGGCCTTCGCCATACGCGTCGCAGACGAATACCCTGCGCTCGTGCGTTCGCTCACGCTCATCGCCCCGACCGGCGCGGGCGCATTCGACTCGCGCCCCGATCTGCCCGGCGCGGCATTCTACGGCCTGCTCAACTCGCCCGTCCTCGGCGCGTCCTTCTACAATGCGATGACGAGCGAACGGAGCCTGCGCGACTATGCGCGCAAGCGACTCTTCTACGAACGTCGCTTCGCCACCGAACGCCTCGTCGCGCACTACTACACGACGAGCCACCAACCCGGCGCGCAGCACGCTGTCGCAGCCTCCCTCTCCGGCTATCTCAACACAGACACGCGCGAAGGCTTCGCGCGCCTCACGCAGCCCGTCACGCTCGTCTGGGGCAAGCAAGACATCACGACGCCGCTCGCGCAGGCTGCCGCGCTCCTCAGTCTGAATCCGCACGCACGCCTCGAAGTCTTCGACCACTGCCGCATGACGCCGCAAACCGAGCACGCCGCAGCGTTCAACGCCCTCATACGCACCACGCTGCTCGAACGTACCGCCGCCGCGTGAAGTCTGCGCTGGCGATTCGCAGTTAAACGCAAGAAATCTTTACGGAGAAGGACATGCTCGAAATCATCGCACTCGTCATGCTCACGCGACGCATCGGCGAGATCGTCAAAGCGAAAAATCGTAAGAGCGGTTGGTATAAATTTATGACCGTCATGCTGTGGTTTGGCTGCGAGATTCTCGGCGGCGTCATCGGCGCGATCATCGTCGGACTCACCGGCTCGCCCGACGCAGTCATTTATCTCATCGCGCTTGCGGGCGCGGGCGTCGGCGCAGGTCTGGCCTACGTCATCGCCAAAGCCTTGCCGCCGCTCGCGCCGGAGATGGGCACGCCCCCACCCCCGCCCTCAACCTTCGGCTGACGCCCTGCGGAGTGGCGCTGTAACAATCGTAGCCTCTTAGTCTCCGACGAAGCACATGCCGAAACGCTCAAGCGCGTTGACACTTCTCTACGCGGCGACGATGTTCACGAGCGCGTCGCTTCTGTTCTGGGTGCAGCCGATGGTGGCGAAGATGCTCTTGCCGCTTCTCGGCGGCACGCCCGCCGTGTGGAACACCTGCATGCTCTTTTTTCAGGCGATGCTGCTCGCGGGCTACGCCTACGCGCTCGTCATCTCCCGTTGGCTGAGCATCAGGCAGCAAGTCGTAACGCACGCGCTCTTGCTTCTTTTGACCGCACTCACGTTTCCCATACTTATTTCAGAAGCGACCACACGCTCCGTGCCGCGCGAAGGCAACCCTTCGCTCTGGCTGCTCGGAAGTTTGTTGACGACCGTCGGGCTTCCCTTCTTCGCCGTCGCCACCAACAGCCCGCTCCTGCAAAAGTGGTTCGCAGAGACGCGCCACGCCTCCTCGCGCGACCCATACTTTCTCTACGCGGCAAGCAACGCGGGCAGCCTCCTCGCGCTCCTCAGCTACCCGCTCCTGCTCGAACCCACGCTCACACTCGGCGGGCAAAGCCGACTCTGGTCGCTCGTCTACGCGCTGCTCTTCGTGCTGCTCGCCGCCTGCGCCTTCGCGCTCCTTCATCGAACGAAACGACGCGAGACTAAACCTCGCGCCGCTACGCTTGAAGCGAAAGAGCCGCACGACGAAGAAACAAAATCAGAAACAAACTCACCACACGAAACGAACGACACACAGGCGACCGACATACACGCGAACGATGCGCGGCCGAATGACGACGCACAGGCTAACGACGCGCGTGCGGACGACGTGCGTGCGGATGATGTGCAGGTGGACAACATACAGGCCGAGGCTCTTTCGTGGCGGCGTCGCCTGCGCTGGATCGCGCTCGCCTTCGTGCCGTCGAGTTTGATGCTCGGCGTCACGACTTATTTCTCAACCGACATCGCCTCGATCCCTCTGCTCTGGGTCATCCCGCTCTCGCTCTACCTGCTTACGCTCGTCATCGCCTTCGCGCGGCGTCAACTTCTCAAGCCGCACACGCTCGCGCGATGGCTTCCGGGCGTCGCGCTCATATTCACGCTCGTCTATCTTTCGGGCGCGACGCAGCCCACTTGGCTGCTCATATTCACGCACCTCTTTTTCTTCTTCGTCGCCGCGCTCGCCTGCCACGCACAGTTGGCCGAAGACCGCCCTCCGGTTCGACACCTGGCGGAGTTCTATTTGCTGATGTCAGTCGGCGGCGTGCTCGGCGGCGTCTTCAACGCGCTCGTCGCGCCCGTCCTCTTCAACACGACACTCGAATACCCGCTCGTCATCATCCTCGCCTGTCTCTTGCTCCCGCGCTCAAACCGCGTCGACGCTGCTATAAACACGCCGCGCGAGCGCCTGTTCGACATAGGCGTTCCCGCCGCCGTCGCGCTCCTGACGATCTCGCTCGCGCTCGTCGTCAGCCGCTTCGAGTTTGACTGGATACAAAATCTCGCGCTCGTTACGGGCGTGCCGCTCATCGTCAGTTATCTTTTCAAGCGTCGCCCCGTGCGATTCGCGCTCGCGCTCGGCGCTTGTATGCTCGGCAGCAGTTTTCACGCCGGACTCACGCGCGACACGCTCCTCGCCGAACGCAACTTCTTCGGCACGCTGCGCGTCACGCAGGAAACGGCGAGCGACACGCACTGGCTCTATCACGGCACGACCATTCACGGGCGGCAATCGCTCGCGCTCGACCGCCACTGCGAACCGCTCTCCTACTATCACCGCGAAGGGCCGCTCGCGCGCGTCTTTGAAAATTACAACGCGCAATCCGACGCGTCGCCCAACGTCGCCATAGTCGGACTCGGCACGGGCGCGACCGCCGCCTACACGCGCGCCGGTCAGGCGTGGACGTTCTACGAAATCAACCCCGCCGTCATCCAGATCGCGCGCAACCCCGATTACTTCACATATCTTTCTTACTGCGCCAACGCGCCCGTCGAAATCTCGCTCGGCGACGCGCGCCTCCAACTCCAAAGCGCGCCCGACGCACACTACGGACTCATCATCCTCGACGCCTTCAGTTCCGACGCCATCCCCGTCCACCTGATGACCGTTGAAGCGCTCGACCTCTATCTCTCCAAACTCGCGCCGGGCGGCCTACTCGTCTTTCACATCTCAAACCGCAGCCTCGACCTGCATCCGGTCGTCGCAGATTTAGCGCGCGCACGCAACCTCGTCTGTCTCGGTTTCGACGACACCTCGCGCATACAGTCGAGCGGCAAAGAACCCTCGCAGTGGGTCGTCATGGCGCGCCGCCCCGAAGACTTGACGACGCTCGCCGCAGACGCGCGCTGGCAAACGCTCGAAGGCCGCCCCGGACGCGCCGTTTGGAGCGACGACTTCTCAAACATCGTCTCCATCTTCAAATGGCGTTGATGCGTTGAATGCGTCGCCGGAATCTGCAAAAGGCGCGCCGTCTTAGTGATATACTGCGCCTCCGCGTCCGGTTGAATAACGTATGGCGCGGCCTCACTTCTTCACGGCAATAACATCGTGCAAGCGGGCTTTAGCATTCGCGAAAGCGACTTCAAGCGAAGCCGTCGGACGCGAACAAACTCCAAGCCAACTTACGCGAAAGGAAATGTACACATGTCCCCGACTCAATCCACCTTGACGTTCATCACCGAAAGCATTCCCGATGGCACCGTACGCGCACCCTATAAATTTGCTCTACAGGCGAGCGGCGGCAAACCGCCCTACAGTTTCAAGATCACGCAAGGCAATTTGCCCAAAGGGTTGAAGTTCAGTAAGGACGGAATCATCTCAGGCGTGCCGCGAGCCGTAGACGACACCACCGTCTTCGTCAAGTTGACGGACAGCGCACGCGCCACTCTCACGCAAGCCTTCGTCGTGCGTGTCAACGCTGCCTGACTCAAATGAACCACTAAAAACGAGAGGAGGAACAGATCATGGGTCGGATACTTGCTTTCGTATACGGGGTGGTGAGCTATTTGATTTTCTTCGTCACCTTTCTCTACGCCATAGGGTTTGTAGGGAATCTGTTCGTGCCGAAGTCTGTGGACTCCGGCGAGCCTGTGCCATTCACTCAGGCGCTTCTGATTAACGCCCTGCTGCTTGGTCTCTTCGCCGTCCAACACAGCGTAATGGCGCGTCCCGCTTTCAAGCGTTGGTGGACTCGGATAGTTCCTCAACCAGTTGAACGCAGCACCTATGTGCTGCTGGCGAGTCTCGCCCTGATACTGCTTTTCTGGCAGTGGCGACCGATGACGGATGTTATCTGGAGCGTCGAGAATCCGGCTGCGAGTTACGTCCTGTGGGCGCTCTTCTTTCTGGGCTGGGCGATGGTGCTCGTCAGCACGTTCCTCATCAACCACTTCGATCTCTTCGGGTTGCGACAGGTTTATCTCTACCAGCGTGGGCAGCAGTACACGGACTTGGGCTTCAAGACGCGCTTCCTATACAAGATTGTGCGCCACCCGATCATGCTGGGGTTCATCATCGCTTTCTGGGCAACGCCGCGCATGACGGTCGGGCATCTGATTTTCGCCATCGCCACAACCGTTTACATCTTGATCGCCATACAGCTTGAGGAGCGCGACATAGTGAGCGTTCACGGCACGGAATATGAGAAGTATCGGAAGGAAGTTTCAATGCTCCTGCCGATTCCGAAAAAGAGGTAGCGTTAGACTTCACTCCCTAGTCAATCGGCGAACGCGACGCTCAACTCGCGCAGCGTCGCGGAATCGCTCGCGTCCGCGTTCGTAGATTCGTCGCGGTTGATGTGGTTGTAGAGGATGTCGCGCTGTTGCGGGCGGAATCCAGCGGTGCGTATGAGGTAGCGGAGCATGCGCTCGTCGGCTTCGTTGTGCGCGCCTGCGGCTGAGACGACGTTCTCCTCGATCATGATCGAACCCATGTCGTCTGCGCCGAAGCGTAGGACGACTTGACCGAGCCGCAAACCTTGCGTCAGCCACGACGACTGTATGTGTTCGATGTTGTCGAGGAAGAGACGCGAGACGGCGACCATCTTCAAATAATCAACGCCCGTCGGTTCGTCCTTGATGCGGCGTCCGAGCGCGGTGTTTTCGCGTTGGAACGTCCAGGGGATGAAGGCCGTGAAACCGCCCGTCTCGTCTTGCAACGCGCGTATGCGTTCGAGATGGCGTACGCGGTGCGTGACATTGTCGCCGATGCCGAACATCATCGTCGCCGTCGAGCGCAAGCCGACGCGATGCACGGCGCGCATCACTGCGAGCCATTCGTCGGTCGTGCATTTGGTCGAGACGCGCTTGCGCACCTCGTCGTCCAAAATCTCGCCGCCGCCGCCGGGCAGGGACGACAGCCCCGCCGCTTTCAAACGCTCCATGATCTCTTCGTAAGAGAGGCCGCTGATGAGATGTATGTTGTGAATCTCCGGCGGCGAAAAACTGTGCAGTTGCATCTGCGGATATTTCGCGTGCAATGTGCGCAGCAAGTCTTCGTACCACTCGATGCCGAAGTCTGGATGGAGTCCGCCCTGCATCAGGATACCCGTGCCGCCGAGCGCGATGGTCTCGTCAATCTTCTCGCAAATCTCTTCGACGGTGCGGACGTAAGTGTCTGGCTTCCCCGGTCGGCGATAGAACGCGCAGAAGGTGCAGACGACGTTGCAGACGTTCGTGTAGTTGATGTTGCGATCAATGATGTAAGTGACTACGCCTTCGGGGTGCTTGCGCTTGCGAATTTCGTCGGCGGCGACGCCGATGCGCGCGATGTCGTCGGACTCAAGGAGCGCCGCACAATCCTCTGCGGTCAAGCGTCGGCCTGCGAGCGAGCGGTCGAGAATCGGTTGAATATCGTTCATAGCGTTAATCAATAGTTATAAAATTTTCGCGTCAGCGTCTTTTTAACTTCATCATTTCAACTCATTATACGCCACACGCCGCAATTTGTTTGAAGCGCGACCGCGCACGATGGTTTGAGCGACGCGTTATGAGCCGAGCATTTTCAAAGGGCGCACGCCTTGCGTGAGCTTGTGCTTGTGCGCGAGTTGAAAAAAGAGTTCGAGACCGGCGCGCATGTCTTCGTTCAAGTCGAAGCAGATGTTCTCCGTCAGGTAAGCGCGAAGTTCCGTGCGCGGCAACCTGAGTTCGCGTTCGTACTCGGCGACGATCTCTTCCAGCCGCGCCAACCCCTCGTCGCGTGCGCCCGCGAAATCTATACGTTGCACGACCTCCGCAGCCGACTCGTGCGCCATCCACATCGCGAAGACAAAACCCAAATTCGTAAACTCGCGCCAGAGCACTGCCAAGTCATACACGTGTAAATTCTCGCGCGCAAATGTCATCGCCGGATCGCCGATGATGAGCGCGGCGTCGTGCGTCGCAAGCATCTCGCGCACATCGGGCGACGCGGGCGCGGTCTCAACCTCTCGCCCAACGAACTCTCGAAAGATGATCTGCACAAGCGCGGCGGAAGTTCGCGACGACTCATCTAGTGCAAGCGTGTACACGTCTCGCAAATCGTCGCAGCGCGTTGCGAGCACGACGCTGCGCACGGCGCGTCGCGCGCCCACGCACACGCCGGGCACGACCGACACTTCCGTCAAACGTTGATATTCGATGACTGGCACGAGCGCCGCCTCGACCTCGCCACGCGCGAGCATGTCGCCGCAACGCGCCGGAGCCGTATCCGTCAAGAGCACGACCTCGCGCCGACGTTCGCCACGCGCGAAACTCCAGATGAGCGGAGCCGAGTTCAAATAACTCGACGCCGCCACGCGCGGCACGCCCCGATGTTCTCTAATCTCTGAAATGGCTTTCGCTCCCGTCCGCTTTGAAATTTCCAAGAGCACGCTGTTGTCTCTCACAATCAGATGCTAACGCACGGCAGAGAGCGTCGCAACGAGCGGGCGATCATAAAATCACCACCGCGTTGACAGTCATCGAAAGCTACAATTAACATGCAATGCGTAACAAGCAAAGAGCGGCATTCAGCAAAATCAAAGCCGCTTTAACCTGTCATTTGTCACCCGTCACTTATCACTCAAACGAATGCCTATCTACGACATCAGCGTCGCCATTTCACCGGAGACGACGCCGACTTATCCGGGCGACCCCGGCATAGAGATCAACGCGTGGGCGGCGATGGCTCGCGGCGACGCAGCGAACGTCACGCTGCTGCACATGGGCGCGCACACCGCCACGCACGTTGATGCTCCGGCGCACTTTATCGAGGGCGCGCCGGTAGTTTCAACTTTGCCGCTCGACGTGCTGATCGGCGAAGCGCGGGTTGTCGAGTTGCCCGATGCGGTCAAGGCCATTGACGCGAGCCACGTCGCCGCGCACGTCCCCGAAGGCACAGAGCGCGTCCTGTTCAAAACGCGCAACTCCGGTTTCTGGCGCGGCGACGCCAAAACTTTTCGCGAAGACTTCACATATCTCACGCTCGAAGGCGCGCGTGCGCTGAATGCGCGCAACGTGCGGCTCGTCGGCATCGATTATTTGTCCATCGAAAAGTTCAAGTCGGAAACTTTCGCGACGCATACGACGTTGCTTTCAGCAGGAGTCGTCATCATCGAAGGCCTGGACTTGCGCGAGGTGTCGGCGGGCGTCTACGAACTTATCTGCCTGCCTTTGAAGATCGCGGCGGGCAGCGGCGACGGCGCACCTGCACGCGCCGTACTGCGCACGCTCAGTTGAAAGGAATGATAAATGGACGTAGTAAATCTGAACGACAAGTTCAAACTCTTCGAGGAGCACTGGAAACCGAAGATCGCGGGCGAGGTCAACGACGCTTACATCAAGTTGGTCAAGTTCAAAGGCGAGTTTCTCTGGCACAAGCACGACGCGGAAGACGAACTGTTTCTCGTCGTCAAAGGAAACTTGACGATCAAGTTGCGTGATCGTGATCTGCAACTGGCCGAAGGCGAGTTTGCGATTATCCCTAGAGGCGTCGAGCACATGCCCGTCGCTGACGAAGAAGTCCACGTTGTGCTGATCGAGCCGAAGACCACGCTCAACACTGGCGACCAGCAGACCACACGCACACTGCCCGAACTCGAACGCATCTGAACGAGCGCGATGAGCCGAATTAACTATGGACACTAAACAGAAACGAAGCGACGACGGACGAGACTTGAAGGCTCTCGCAAACGATCCCTCGATTACGAACGAGCTGGGCTACAACGAACGTGTCTTCGAGATCGTGCGCCGGATACCTTCGGGGCACGTGATGACCTACGGCCAACTCGCGGAAATTCTCGGCGAAGGATACACGGCGCGCACCATCGGCTTCGTCATGCACACGGCGGACGATACAGTCCCCTGGCATCGCGTCATCAACGCGCAGGGCGCGTGCTCGACTGGGCGTGTCCTGTTGCCGATGAACAAGCAACAGCGGATGCTCGAAGCCGAAGGCATAGAGTTCAACGCGCGCGACCGTTGCGATCTCGGTCGCTATCGCTGGACGCCGGAAGAGGCGCGCACGGACGACGACTTGAAAGACGGCGAAGGCTCGCAGCCGTCGCTCTTCGGCGATTGACAGTTTCATGTTTCCCGCTCGCGAGCAGATATTAGAGGCAGACATCAAAATATGAATAACGATCCCCTACAAACACGCGCACCTTACGAGATCAGCGAGCGACGCTACTCAGTCTCGCCGCACATGGTCACGACCGCGTTTGAGCTTCCCGGCTTTCGCATCACGCGAAATCTGGGGATCGTGCGCGGCATCGTCGTGCGCTCGCGCAACCTGTTCGTCAACATCGGCGCGGTCTTCAATTCGATGGTCGGCGGCAACATCACCGCCTGGACGAACCTCTGCGAGGCGACCCGACGCGACGCCTTCGAGATCATGGTGCAGCACGCCACCGAACTCGGCGCAAACGCCATCATCGGCGCACGCTACGACGCGACCGAGTTGGGGAGCGGCATCACGGAAGTGCTCGCCTACGGCACGGCGGTCGTCGTCGAATCCACAGACGCGTCGGGACTCTACAACTCTTGAGCGATGAAACTCCACTGACGCCCGAACAGTTGAGTCGTCTGCGCGAAGCGATCAACCAAGTCCCTTACGCGCAACTGCTCGGCATCGAGTTTGAAGAGGCGACGCGCGGCGCGGCCACGCTATCCATGAGCGCACGACCGGAGTTGCAGCGTTTCGGTGGCATCATGCACGGCGGCGCGCTCGCCTCTCTGGCCGACTCAGCCTCGGCTTTTGCCGTCCTCTCCACGCTCGCCGACGACGAGCAGACCGTCACCGTTGACCTCACGCTCCACTACCTGCGCCCCGTCACCGGAGGCAAATTAACCGCACGCGCACGCGTCCTGCGCGGCGGGCGACGCGTCGCCACCGTCTCCGTCGAAATCTTCAACGAGTCGGGCGCACTGGTCGTGACAGCCCTGACGACTTATATCAAGCTGCGCTAAGTCCTTTAGTCATGTAAATAAACTCACAGGACGGGCGCGGGCGCAGGAATATTACGGCGGCTTAAATTTGTATCGTAAATATTCATAGACAAAACCTGTTAATTCGTGCAAAATAAGTTTTGTCCACGTCGCTATTTTGCGACGGCGAATGATTGCTACCGCAGTTCCTCTTGAAGCGAGCCTCATCTGGTCAGTCCGGTCACATAAGTCTCATGCTTTCTCTTTACCAAGCGATACTTTCCCAACATTCCCGTCAGTTGACTCCGGTGCGTTGCGCAGACCAGACGATTGCGCAACTGCATCGCTATTTTGAAGACGTGGTGTTGGAGAACAATCTGGCTGCGTTGGTGGTGGAAAGTTTGCCCGTGCAGGTCGAGCGTTCGCCGCGCTCGGCGGAGCGCGTCTTGAAAGTCGGGCGCGCGGCGCGGCATGCCTTCTTTTTCCTCGCGCCTGAAGACGCCTACAACGAGATGTCGTTTCTGGACGAGGTGCGCGGCTCGATGCTCTTGACGCGCGCGGCTCAGGGCGGCAACAACGAGCATTTCGTGATCATCGCCGACGCGCGCTTCTCCGCGCTGCTCGTCTCGCTGAACGGGCAGACGACGGACGGCTCGGAGACCATCACGGAGAGCGAAGTCATCTGGACGTTCGAGCCAGATATAGTCTATTCGGCGCTGGAATATTTGATGGCGCGCGTGACGGCGGAACGCTTCGAGCAGACGGAATCCTTCGCGCAGGCCGTGCGCACCTGCATGCCGAAGGCCACCTCGCTGCAACTGACCGTCTCCGTCACAACCAAACTCGCACGCCTCTTGCAAGAACAGGCCGCGCGCGAGGTCGCCATCAACCGCATCGCGTCGGCCATCAGGAGTTCACTCTCGCTGCCGAGCGTGTTGCAGACGACCGTTGACGAAGTCGGGCGTGCGCTCGGCGTGCAGTTGAGCGGTCTTCACGTCGAAGGCGAAAACGATCAGCCGCCCGTGATGAAGTGCTACTTCCGCGACGGCGACCCGACCGAAGAAGAACGCGAAGCCCTCGTCAACGATCTCAACGCCTACCACACACAACTCACGCGCCGCCTCAAACACTACGTCCTCGACGAGCAACGCGGCACGTCCGCGCAGAACGAAGACGACACACGCCCGCTGGCCGTCGTGCCGCTCTTGTATCAAGCGCGCTCGATGGGCGTGTTGATGGTCTGCTCGGACGACCCGCATCGCATCTGGCAAGAGAACGAACTGCTGCTACTGCGCACTGTGGCCGACCAGGTGGCCGTCGCCGTCAACCACGCGCGCCTGTTCACGCAGATGCAGCAGTTGGCTCTGACCGACGGCTTGACGGGCTGCGTCAACCGCCGCTCCTTCGAGATGCAACTCGAACGCGACCTGCGGCTCGCGACGCGCATGCGCCAACCCGTCTCGCTCATCATGCTCGACATAGATCACTTCAAGCGCGTCAACGACACTTACGGCCACGACGCGGGCGACGCCGCGCTGCGTTTCCTCGCAGACGTTTTGCGCGACGAACTGCGCGGCGTTGACACTGCGGCGCGCTACGGCGGCGAAGAGTTCGCAGTCATACTTCCGCAGGCCGGACTCGACGGCGCGCTCATCGTCGCAGAGCGTCTGCGTTCGCGTCTTGAGACGACGGAAGTGCCCGGCATCGGCCACATCACAGGCTCTTTTGGTCTCGCCACCTTCCCGCTGCATGCCAACTCGCGCGACGAACTTGTCGGCGCTGCCGACCGCGCTCTCTACGAAGCCAAGCACGCAGGGCGCAACCGCATCTGCACCCCGCCGAGCGAACAGACGGAAGTCAGCGACGAGATGTACGGCGCACCCGCAGACCTCTCAGCTCAAGCCGAAGCCGAGCCACCGATTCATACGTCCGTCGTCTAAAGACGGGGCAAAGGATAAAGGGTAAGGGATAAAGGAAGAATCGACTTCTCCTTTACCCCTTACCCTTTTCCCTTTGTCCCCGTCTCTACGTTTGGCTTTGGGGAGTGAAATCGCGCATCATAGGCGCGATCCGTTAGCTCCAAAGTCGAACTGTAATTTTCGTGCGGCGCGTCGGTTTCCCTGTTATGGACGATCTGAAATTATTCACACGCTATTTTCGCCCGTACAAGAAAGAACTAATCACCGGCATCATCTGCATACTGGCTTCGGTGGTGGTCGGGTTGTTCATCCCGGTGCTCGTCGGTCGCGCCGTTGACGGCCTACGCGCCGACGTGACGTGGGCGAAGTTGACGCGCTACGCGCTCCTCATCCTCGGCGTCAGTCTCGTCAGCGGCACGTTCCTGTTCTTGCAGCGACGCATTTTGATCGGGATGTCGCGCCACGTCGAGTTCGATCTGCGGCAGGCTTTCTACCAGCACCTGCAACAACTCCCGCTCTCCTTTTTTCAGGCCAACCGCACGGGCGATTTGATGGCTCGCGCGACGAACGATCTGGCCGCCGTGCGCCAACTCGCCGGGCCGATGATCATGTACACGCTGCAAACCGTCTTCATCGTCTTGCTCATCCTGCCCTTGATGCTGCGCATCAGCGTCCGCCTGACGCTCCTGCTTTTCGTGACGATGCCGCTCGTCTCTCTGACCGTGAAATTCTTCGGGGCACAAGTCCACACACGCTTCGAAAAGATTCAGGACTTCTTTGCGCAGATTTCCGCGCGCGCGCAGGAGAATTTTACTGGCGTGCGTGTCGTTCGCGCCTACGCGCAGGAAGAATCGGAGATCGCGGTCTTCAAAAAGCTCAACCGCCAGTACGCCGAGCGCAATCTGGGACTCGTTCGCATAGACGCGGTGATGCGCCCTCTGATGCAGTTTTTGATCGGGCTCGGCTTCGTCCTGATCCTCTGGTACGGCGGAACACTGGCTGTCAACGGTCGCATCACAATCGGGCAGTTCACAGAGTTCAACCTCTATCTCATGCGCCTCATCTGGCCGCTCATCGCGCTCGGCTACGTCGTCAATCTTTATCAACGCGGGACGGCGAGCCTCAAACGCATGAACGCCATCTTCGCGATCAAACCGGCCATCGCCGACGAGGAAGGCGTGCGCGAGCAGCCGCAGATCAAGGGGCGCATAGAGTTTCGCAACCTGACGTTCAGCTACAGCGAACACCTGCCGCCCGTGCTTCGCGATGTCAACCTCTTGATCGAAGCGGGGCAGACGGTCGCGTTCGTCGGGCGCACGGGCACGGGCAAGTCTACGCTGATGAATCTGCTGCCGCGCATGATGGACGCGCCGCGCGGCACGGTCTTGATTGACGACCGGCCACTCGCCGATTATCCGCTCGTGCAACTGCGTTCGAGCATCGGCTACGTCCCGCAGGAGACTTTTTTGTTCAGCGAATCGCTCGCCGAAAACATCGCCTTCGGGGTCGAACGCGCAGAACGCGCAGAGGTCGAATGGGCGGCGGAGATCGCCGGACTTAGCGACGACATACGCGGCTTCCCCGAAGGCTTCGACACGCTGGTCGGCGAGCGCGGCATCACGCTCTCAGGCGGGCAGAAGCAACGCACGGCGATTGCGCGCGCAGTCTTGCGCCAGCCGCGCATACTCATACTCGACGATGCGCTCTCCAGCGTCGACACTTACACCGAAGAGAAAATTCTCGCGCAACTGCGCGGCGTGATGCGCGAGCGCACTAGTCTCATCGTCTCGCACCGCATCTCCACCGTGCGCGACGCCGACCTCATCTGCGTGCTCGACGAAGGCCGCATCGTCGAACGCGGCACGCACGACGAACTGCTCGCGCGCGGCGGTGAATACGCCGCGCTCTACGAACGGCAACTGCTGGAAGAAGAACTCGCGGCCAGTTGAGTTTGCTTACAGTTTGAACGCGAAGAAGACGATGAATGGCGACAATGTTCGGAGTGAAAGTTGATGAATGAAAGTGCTGTGAAAGCGCCCGCCGAAGCGCGGCGTCGCGGGTTGTTGCTCATGTGGGGCGCGCAGGCGTTCTCGCTCGCGCTCCTGTTCGGTCTAACTTACATAGTCCGACCGGAGTCGAGCCGCGACGGCAATCACACGTTGGCGTGGCTGCTCGGCGCGGTCGGCTTTATGACTTTCATCGTCTCGTTTCTCGTCAAGCGAAAGTTGCTGGCGCGCGCCGCCGCCGAGCGCCGCGTTGATGTCGGCACAACCGCTTACGTGGTTGCGTTCGCCTTGTGCGAGGTGACGGCGCTGCTCGGTTTTGTCGCTTACATCGTTACAGGACTTTCATACGCGTTGCACTCTTTCATCATCGCGGCGGCGGGCTTGCTCCTACACTTCCCCGTGCGCGGCGCGCTCGACGGGATAGAGACGGGCGGCACGACTGGTGCAGACTTTAAGACGACTTTATAACAACCGGAATCATCGAAACATGGCGACAGCAGTTCAACAATTCCACGAAGAAGAGGCCATCGGCAAAACTTACGACTCGCAGGTAGCGCGTCGCCTCATGCGCTACCTGCGACCATACATGCGTCTCCTCGTTCCCTCGCTCATCTTGACGCTCGCCTTAAACGGCCTGCGCGTGCTGCAACCGAAGTTCACGCAGTTTGCGATTGATTGGTACATCCTGCCTTGCCAGCGGGGCAGCGGAGTGGCCTGTCAACCGGGCGGTCTTGTCTGGTTGGCGGCGGCGATGCTCGGCGTGATGCTCCTGACGTTTCTCTTCTCATACGCGGCGGCGGTCTTGCTCAACACCATCGGCCAGCACGTCATGTACGACCTGCGCGCGGAGCTTTACGACAAGCTGCAACATCAGGAGGTTGCCTACTTCGACCACAACCCCGTCGGGCGCATCATGACGCGCCTGACCTCAGACGTTGACGCTTTGAACGAACTGTTCACATCCGGCGTTACGGACGTGCTCGGCGACCTCCTGACGATCTTCATCATCATCGCCATCATGCTCGCGATGGATTGGCGACTCACGCTCGTCACGCTCATCACCGTCCCGCTCCTCTTCGCCGCAACCTCCTGGTTTCGCAAGCACGCGCGGCGCGGCTACGACATGGTGCGCACACGTCTTGCGCGCATCAACTCGTTTTTGCAGGAACACCTGTCGGGCGCGCACACCGTACAGATTTTCAACCGCGAGGCGAAGTCCGAACGCCAGTTCCACGAACTCAACGACGAATACCGACGCGCCAACGTTGACACGATCTTCTACTACGCGGTCTTCTTCCCGCTCGTTGATCTCATCGGCGCAATCGGCATCGCGCTCATCGTCTGGTATGGCGGCTATCGCGTGATGGGCACAACGCCCGGCGCGCCGCAACTCTTGACGCTCGGCGCGCTCGTCGCCTTCATTCAATACTCGCAGGCTCTCTTCCAGCCCATACGCGATATCTCCGACAAGTACAACGTCCTGCAAGCCGCGATGGTCGCCTCGCATCGTCTCTTCAAAACGCTCGACCTGCCCATCGCCATCACGACGCCCGCCGAGCCTGTGAAGTCGGGACGCGCGCGCGGTCGCATCGAATTCGAGAACGTCTGGTTCGCTTACAAGGGCGAGGACTGGGTGTTGAAAGACGTGTCGTTCGCGGTCGAGCCGGGTCAGTCGGTCGCGCTCGTCGGGCACACGGGATCGGGCAAGACAACGATCACGAATCTGCTTATGCGTTTCTACGACGTGCAACGCGGGCGCGTACTACTCGACGGCGTTGACGTGCGCGAGTGGGATTTGAAGGCGCTACGCGAAAACTTCGCGGTCGTGTTGCAAGACGTGTTTCTCTTTAGCGGCACGGTCGAGGGCAACATACGGCTCGGGCGCGAGGAGATGCCCGACGAGCGGATCGCCTGGGCGGCGCGCGAGGTTCACGCGGACAATTTTATAGAGAAATTACCCGAAGGCTTCAAGTCGGAAGTGCGCGAGCGCGGCGCGGGGCTTTCGGTCGGGCAGAAGCAGTTGATCAGTTTCGCGCGCGCACTGGCCTTCGATCCCGCGCTACTGATTCTCGATGAAGCGACAAGTTCGATTGACACCGAGACCGAGCAACTCATCCAACAGGCCATCGAGCGCGTGATGCGCGACCGCACGTCCATACTCGTCGCGCATCGCCTCTCGACCATCCAGCGCGCCGACCGCATCATCGTCCTCCATCACGGCGAAATCCGCGAACAAGGTTCGCATCAGGAATTGCTCACGCTGCGCGGCCTTTACTGGCGTCTCTACAAACTGCAATACGCCGACCGCTCGCGCGACGAAGCCGTGCCGGACTTGCCGCTGCGCGACAGCTTGCAATACGGCGATTGAGTATTGAACGCAACTCAAAATGCGAACGGCGATCAAGAATCATCTTCTTGATCGCCGTTCTCCTTCTTGCGCCTGTCCAACGCCTACGGTTTCGGCGTCGCCGTTGCCGCAGGCATCTGAAATTGCGCGTCGTCAACGGGGACGTTTTGTTTGATCTCCGCGAACTTGCGCGTAGAGCTAAAGAACGTGTCGATCTCGGAGACACGTATGGTGAACGGCAATTTGACGCCGTTCACGTCACGGTAGTCTTCAAAGTCGATCTGTTCGGGGATGGGTGTGAGCATGGTCGGCGTCAGAACCACTTGACGAAGCAGGAGACCGTTCTCCGCGTCGAATAAATAGCGCGTGACTGTGCCGTCGGTTGCAGTCGAGCGCAAAACCCACGCGTCGCGCTCGCCGACTTTGCCCCTGCCGTTGAAGGCGAGCGCGCTGAACGGCTCTTTGATTTTGACGGGCGCGTACATGAGCGCGGCGGTCTGTAAGGTAGCGAGTTCTTCGGCAGATGCCGCGTGCAGGCCGCGCGGATTCTTGATCCAACCTTGCGCGCCGCTGAGTGCCTGCGAGATCACACCCTGCGGGGCGTTGACGACGATGGAGAGTTTGTCTGCCCCCTTCAATGTCACTTCCATCGGCCAGTTGCGATTCTGCGACGCTTCGCGCATCCCCTTCAAGACCGTCGTTTGAATTTTCGCGAGGGCTGCGCGCCCGCCCACAGCGTCCACGTATTTTTGCAAAATCTGCTCCGGCGTCGGTCGCGGGGGGCGCGGCGTTGGCGACGCGGCGGCAGACGGCGCAGCCGGATGGTCTTCGTGTCCTGAGACGGCGACGGGCAAAGGCGGCATGCGCGGCCCGCCGGTCGTGCCGCGATGGCAGGTATAGCAGGTGACACCATAACCCTCCATCGCTTCTAGATTGTTCTTGTTGTTGTTGATGTCGAGCGTCATGCGCATCATCTGTCGCCCGATGCGTTTGTGCTCCTTGTCGTCGCTCTCCCAGACCCACTTGTCCTCGCCGCCCTTCGGGTCTTTCTGCTTGACGTGGCAGAAGTCGCACTTGACGCCGAGCGACACCGAGACGAAGTTCATCACCGGAAACAACTGCGACTCCGGCAGACCTTTGAGCACCTGTATGTTCTTGCGCGTCTGTTCGACGGGCTGGTCGCTCTGCTGTCCGCGTTGCGCTTCGGCGCGTCGCGTCCAATTCGTCAGCGGGAGGCACAGGCACGCGAAGGCTGCCGCGAGGCTCAGGCCGCGCAAAGTTTTTTTCAACGTCATGGCAAGGAGAGTTCCTTTCTCAACCGTTAAGGTAAAGACGAAGGGGAAACTTAAACTTAAACCGAAACTTAAATCGCTTCCGCCGCACCAAGAGAACGCGCGTTCTAGTTGCTAACCTCCGCCGGTTGCACTGCTGTCGCAGCAGCCGGAACTTTTTCCGGTTGCTTGGCGCGCGCTTTGATGGGCGTCACGGATTCGAGCGATTGATAAATCTGTAGATACATCTGCGTCTCGCGCGGGATGAGCGTGCGCCACGCCGCGCCGCCGCGACGTATGTAGCTGGCGAGTTTGGCCGGATTGGAATTGTAACCGGCGGCGATCAAGTCTGCGGGCGTGGCGATGCCTGTGGCGAGCGCGTCGGCAATTTCGGGATTGAGTAGAAGGTCGCTCCAAGTGTCGCGTATGTAGAGCAGCATCGCTTCGAGTGCGTTGCCGTGATTGCGCATGCCGAAGACGAAATCGGGGTTGAGGCCGACCGCCGGATAGCGTTGGCGTAGCATCTGGTAAGTCCAGGGGATCATCTGCACCATGCCGCCCGCTCCGGCGGTGCTCACCGAATAACGATAGGTGTCGAGTTCGTTCAACGCGTAGAGCGCATAGACTTCGTTGAAGAGCGCGAGGCGCGACTCCTTGCGGAAGCGGTCGTGATCAACGTGTTCGACGAGACACAGGCGCTCGGCCATGTCCAGGACTTCGGGCGTCATGTGATGCCCTTTGTCCTTGAGGCGCTTGGCGGCCAGATCAACCATCGTGCGCACGTAGAGTTGGCCGTTCTTGACGAGTTCGGGCGTAAGCAATGCGGGATGCGCCGAAGTGTAATAAGCCGTCTCGCGATACCTGCCGAATTTTTCTATCGGATATTCGACAAGGAGCGGCGCGAGTTGCCGCCCCGTGAGATCGGAGACGGTGACGGCTGTGTTGACGTAGTTGGAACGCACGACGCGCACGCGCAGGAAACCGCCGAGCGAAGATGCGACCGTCACTTCCGTATCTTTCTTGAGGAAGACTTCTTTCGCCAGCGTCAGCAGGTGAATCTGCGACGTATCATCGTCGAGCGCCGCGAGCGTCACGAAGTTCAAGTTGGGCGACTGACCCAAAGCGGTCGGCGTGATGCGCGTCTTCAAGAGGCGTTGCGATTCGAGTATGCGCGCACGAATTTTGTTCGGATTGATCGGCGGCGCGGGCTTCAAAGCGATTGACGGAACGGCGACGGGAACAGTTGCTACGGGCGCGTTCGCTACGGGCGTTTGCGCGGGAGCAGTCGCCGTGTTTTGCGTGCCCGACGAAACGCTCGCGGGCGTTTGCGGCGTCGCAGTTTTGATAGGCGCGGGCCGGGCAGTTTGCGGACGCTGTTGCTGCGGCTCCTGCGCCGCTGCCGTGACACTACGCGGACGGCTGAACTGCGGGGCTGGCGTCTGCGTAACAGACTGTTCCTGCGCATTCGCGGGAACGAACGCAAACACTAATAGCAACGAGACGGCAACTGTTTTCATTCTTCTATAAAATCCTTCGGCTGGTGGTGCGTCTGTGGGGAGCAGACCTACGTAAGATTCGCCCGCGCACCTCACGGTTGTCAAGGGAAGTCCCAAGTCTCAAGTCTCAAGTCAAGACATTGTTTTCAGACTTGAGACTTGGGACTTGGGACTTGAGACTAATTCAGGTTGCCCGACATCGAGGCAGCGGCAGAGGCTGCCAGATCGCGTAGCGCGCCCGGGCGGCGCATCAGGCGGAAGCGCGTGGTGAGCAAATGCCCCGCGCTCACGCCGAGGCTTGAGTCGAGTTCCCACAACTCTTCCGAGAGAGCGTCGGCGGCGACGCGCTCGAACGCCGGTTGAAGTTCGGCGGCCAACGAGTCCAAGCCTTCGACCAGAATCAGTTCGAGTTCGCGCCCGCCCTGCGTGCGTCGCCGCGCATGTTCGCGCAGACGCTGGCGCGCGTCCTCTTGAATCTTTCCGGTCGCGACGAGCACGAGATGTTCGCTCTCGCTTTTGGCGTGCTCGTCGAGCGCGCGTCGCGCCTGCGCCGTCGTCCAATCGCCGTCGTGCAGGAGGAAGAGGAACGACTCGCCGCAGACATTCGCCATCAAACTCACTTCGCTCTCGCCGCTTGTCGCGTGGCGCGCGACGATCTGTTTATCTGATACGCCGAGTTTGGAGATGATCGAACGCAGGTGCGTCGAGAGCCACGCGCCGTCCTGTAGGAGCGTCGCGGTCAGGGATGTCGGCACGGTCACTTCTTCGGCGCGCTCGTCCGCGATGGCCGCGCCGCATTCGTTGCAGACGGCGTTGCTGCCCGTGAGGATCGAGAACGCGTCCGGCGACGGCAGGCGAAACAGCGCACGTCCGTCTTTGCGGCAACTCACCAAAATCTCGCGCTTCAACAAACCCACTTCCGCGAGCCGGTTGAGCAACGCATCCGGTACGCCTTCGCCCGCTCCCGCTTGCAACGCTAGACCAGCGCGCCCTTCCTTGTGCGCCTCGCTCAAACGCCGCAAGAAGGCGCGCGATTGCGTGTCTTCGAGCATCCCAGAAGTGCGCAGCCAGCCTTCGACCATCTCTCCGCGCGCGTTTGCGGGTGTCGCCGTCTCCGCTGCCGCGAACCGCCGGAAACTCTCGGACACGCGCCCCTCGCGCCGTTCCCATTCGACCGCTGCAACGGAAGCGCCCGCAGCCGACGCTACAGCCGACGCCGCGAGTGCTTCGCTGATGCTGCGACAAAAGGCGTCGAGTTTATCGTGCGGATCAATCGTCTCGCCTTCGTAGATGATTCCGGCGCGCACGCCCTTGTCGCCGCCGGACGCGTCGCCAAACAGTAAAAAATGCGCGTAGTCTTCGACGCAGAAGAGGTCGCCGCGCACGTAAGGCGCTTCCGTCTCGGCGTCGGCGCGTGCAGCGAGAGCGCCTTCCATTTCGCGCGCCTGCTCCGCCGACGCGAGCGCCGTTTCGTACAAATGCAGCCGCGCCGAACGTATCAACGGCGCAAACCCCTGTTCCTGCAAACTTTCCAGCAGAGACGTGCGCGTCGCGCTGTCAACCGCGTAATCCAAACTTTTGCTTTCGACGAATAACATACACGCTTCCTCTCCTCTTCCAAGTCGCCGCATGCTATCACGAACGCGCGAAAATTTATCCACCATTTTTCAGCCCGAAATCCGCAAATTATTTATTTTCATGGATTAACAGGGTACGAACCCGTACACATCGTTCAAGTTGAACCAATTTGCGCGCAAGTTTGTGGTTAGTTTCGGTTCACCGCACGCTTTACGGATGTGGCCTGTCACAAAACAGTCACATTGCCTCTTGTTTCAATCGTGTTGCACTTGTAAGATGTTCTTGCTGCACAAATTGCAGCGTACTTCCTACTACCCCAGAAGTTTCCAAGAGCAATTGTGGATTTTGAATAAGGAGCACGAACGCCCCCGCGTTCTATGTCTGTGAAAATTTTGTTCCCCCGCACGCTGGCCGCGTGTTTCGCCATCTGCCTCTTCGCCTTCGCCGCAGTCGCGCAAACGGATTTATCCCGCCCGCGTCAGGTCGTCCAAGCCACACAGCCCGACGGTTCGAGCCGTCTGGAGACGGACGTGTTCGTCGTCTCCGAGGCCGCGCCCGCAAGCATTGCCAGATACGAAACCGAACTCGCCAAGCCGCGACTCATCGCGCCGCGCCTGTTTGAATTCAACCGCATGATGATGGCCGCGATTGACACGCGCATCGGCGCACCCTACGTCTACGGCACGGAAGGGCCGCGCGTGTTCGATTGTTCGGGCTTCGTGTGGAGCGTCTTCCAGTCGGCGGGCGTGCAATTCGAGCGCGGCAGCGCGCGCACCTTCTGGGCGAACTTCCAACCCGTCAGCGAAGACGAGAAGTACAAGTTCGGCACGCTCGTTTTCTTCAACAACCTCAAGCACGTCGGCATCGTCGCCGACGCCAACGGCTTCTACCACGCTTCGACCAGCCAGGGCGTTACCTATTCGCCCTTCAACGAATACTGGACGAGCCGCATCAGAGGCTTCCGACGCGTCCCGCTCCCCGCTCTGACTCTCGCAGATTAACTCTAAGGTTGCTCCTTAGAACGACAGGCCGACGCCGTGCGAACCACACGGCGTCGGCCTGTTAAATTTTACGCGCCCACAAATGGCGACGAACGCTATCCCTTGCTCGTCTACTTACTAACGCCGCCGCGCCTGCCAGTTTACTTTGCCAAGCCGCCGAGGAAACCCGCGCGATGCTCGCTCTCCTCGCGACGCTCCCACACTGCGACGATCTTTTCGACCGCCACATAACAAACCATATCCTCCGCGTCCTTCAAGTGCAGCACGCCTCCCTCGACCCGCACAACCTCGCCGTGCAAACTCGACACGCCGCCGCAAAACACGTCCAAACGCCGCCCCACCATTTTCGCCAAAAACTCCTGCATCTCCAATCCTCCAAGTACAGTGACAAGTGACAGGTGACAAGTGACAGGTGACAGGTGACAAGTTAAAGACAAAGTTTTTGCTTTAACTTGTCACCTGTCACCTGTCACTTGTCACTGTTCTTTTCCTGTTTCCACACCAAGATTTTTTCGCTGCCGTGTTCGTCCGTGACCACTTTCTTTTCCACCTCGCGGAAGGTGAGTTGAAAGAGGGGCAGGACGGTTTCGTCGTCTTGTTGTTCCCGCTCAAATTTCAGCACGTCGTAGTAGACGCAGCGCGGGCGGTCAGGATACGTGCGGCAAACTTCGGGGCGCGCGTGATAGATCGTGCAGCCGCGCGTCTCGTGGTCGAGGAACTGGCACGCCTCGCCGAGAATCGGGTCGGGCGTGCGCTTGAGCACGCGCTCCTTTTTGTCCCACAGTTTCGTGTAACGCTTCGTCGCCGTCTCGACCGACACTCCGAAGTGCTTCGCCAGACGGTTCATGTCGCGCTTCGTCACTTGAATCCGCTCGTACAGCCCGCAACAGAACGCGGGACATTTGGAGCAATCGAAATAGACGCGCGGCTGATTGTCAGTGATTTTCTTCCCCATGCTCACACCCTCAGAAGTGACAAGTGACGAGTGACAAGTGACAAGTTGGAAAGACAAGCTGTTTTAACTTGTCACTTGTCACTCGTCACTTGTCACCGCCTTTCAGATTTCTCATATTCCGACAGCAGTAAATTCATCAACTCGCCGCGCCGCTCGTAGAGGCGTTTCAACTCGCGCGGCTCGTGGCGCGCGAGCGCGTAGGCCGTGATGAGCGGCAGCGCGACGGTGGAGTCAACATAACACACAACGGCGTCGGGCAAGCGATCCGGATCGACCTTTCCCCAGGAGACAGCTTCGCCCGGCGTCGCGCCGGAGAGTCCGCCCGTGTCGGGTCGCGCGTCTGTGATCTGCAAAAAGTAGTCGTGGCCGCGCTCGTCTATGCCGAGCACTTCTTGAATCTGCGGCTCGGTTTGCAGCATGAAATTTTTGGGCGAGCCGCCGCCGAGAATGAAGACCGCGCTGCGTCCGCCGTGCTTGCGCCCACGATCGCCTTTGCCGTGAATCGCGCCGCGCTTGGCCGCAAGCACGATTGACGCGGTTTCGTTCACGTCGAGCGACGGGTCGAAGGCGAGCTTATTACCTTGCAAAGCCTTCGCCGCGACATTCATGCCAATGCTTGAGTCGCCGGGCGAAGACGTGTAGAGCGGCACGCCATACTCGTAGGCGGCGGCGAGCAGCGATTTGTATTCGAGGCCGAGTTTGATTTCACGCTCGCGCACGTAGCGCCCGCAGAGGTGATGAAACTCCGCCGTCGACATCGGACGCTGAAACTCTTCGCCTTCGATGATGCGACGGAAAAACTCGTCCGTGTCGAGCAATACCGAGTAGTCGAAGAAGATGTCGTAAATCCTGACGACCTCTTCATCGCGCAGTGTGATATCCGAAGTGCTCGTGTTGCCCTGATGGAGCGAGAGTCCGATGCCGAAATGCGTGTCGTGATAAAGGTTCGCGCCCGTCGTGATGATCCAGTCAATGAAGCCCGCGCGCATCAAGGGGATGAGCGCGGAGATGCCGAGTCCGGCGGGCGTGAGCGCGCCCGTTATAGAGACGCCGACCGTCACGTCCGGCTCCAACATCTTCTGCGTGAACAACTGGCACGCCTCGCGTAGTCGCGCCGCGTTGTACGCCAGAAACGTCTCGTCAATCAAATCCGCGAGCGCGATGTCGCCCGTGATGGGCTTCGGGTCAATGCGCCGCCCGCGCAAAAATTTACTCTTCTTTTTCGCCATGCAGACAATATAAAGGATGAAGATAGAAATGCAAGGAGGGATGAAACGAAGGGATGAAGGATGAGAGATGAGGATGAATAAGAAAGAGCACTCAAGCGATTGAATACTTCTGCTTATTCATCCCTCCGCCCTCATCCTTCATCCCTTCAACCCTTCCGTCTCTGCCGCTTTCGCTTCGGCGCGGCGCAGGCGCAGGCGCGCGATGCGGCGCTCGTCGGCTTCGAGCACTTCTATGTCGAGTCCGCGAAAGGTGAGACGCTCGCCCGCGCGCGGGACGTAGCCGAGTTCGCTGATGACGAGTCCGGCGATGGTCGTGAAATCGTCGTCCTCGATCTCGAAATCGAAGAGGCGCTCGATCTTCCCAACTTCGGTCGAACCAAGCACGTCGTAATAGCCGTCGCTCGCTTCGATGATCTCGACGACCTCTTCGCGCGCCGTGTCCTCGTCCTCTATCTCGCCGACGATCTCTTCCAGTATGTCTTCGACCGTAACGAGTCCGGCGACACCGCCGTATTCGTCAATCACCATCGCGAGTTGCGCGTGCTCCTTCTGCATCTCTTCGAGCAGTTCGGCGACGGGCTTCGTCGCGGGTACAAAGAGCGTGGGGCGTATGAGCGATTGGATCGAACCGTTCTCGCTGCCCTCAGCCCAGCATTGCAACAGATCGCGCACGTAGATGATGCCCTCGATGTTGTCAATCTGATCTCGATAGACCGGCAGGCGCGAATACTTCGACTCGACCACGCAATCGCGCGCCTCGCGCACCGTCGCAGTCTCCGCAAGCGCGACGATCTCCGTGCGCGGCGTCATCACTTCGCTCACGCGCGTGTCGCCAAACTCGATGATCGAGTGGATCAGTTCGCCCTCTTCCTCTTCGAGAATGCCCTCCTCCTCGCCCACGTCGATGAGCGCCTGCAAGTCGTCGCCGTTGTCGTCCTCGTCCTCTTCGTCGCCGAGTTCCGTCACATGCTCGTTGCGGCGCGGTCGGTCAAACGACTTGTGCCACGCGAAGGCTATGAACGACAGCGGGCGATAGACCGGACGCAGCACGGGCAGCAACTTCACGAGCGTCGCCTCCGGATTGCGCGAAGCGACGAGGCGCGGAATCAACTGCCGCGCCACTCCGTTCAGCACGACGCCCGCGAGCGTGGCGATCAAGAGGAACGCGGCGTGCGAAGTCGCGTCCGGTTGCCTGTCAATCAACTGCGACGTGACAGAGGCGACGAGAACTGAAATGGCTACGACCAGAATCAGTATTGCAACAGTGAGCGTGAAGCGAAAGCGCGAACGGTTTTCCAGAATCTCCGCGAGGAACGACGCGGCAGCGTCCGGGCGCGCGTCCGTATCCGTCTCACCGATAAGGCGGCGCAAGCCCACGTCCGACAACTCGCCGAACGCCATATCGATCAACGCCACAAACGCCAGCGCGACGAGCAGCAGACACGCGATGCCTATCTCAATTTCCATAAAATGAAGCTGCCAGCTATTAGCTTTCAGCTAAAACCAATTCCGCCACACTGAACCCTGCGCCTACAAGAATATCCTTCCATAACGATTTAGCTAAAAGCTACTCGCTGCCAGCTATTATATCCCCAACCGGCGGCGCAGACGCAGTTCCAGCGCGTTCATCTCACCATCGTCCCGCTCATGGTCATACCCGCACAAATGCAACAGCCCGTGCAATATCAACTGCTCCACTTCCCTCTCAAAACTCAACTCGTGCTCCGCCGCCTGCCGCGCCGCACGCTCCACCGAAATCACCACATCCCCCAACGTCGCACCAGCAGCCCTCTCAAACTCATCCTGCCCCGCCGGAAACGACAACACATCCGTCGTCCCCCTCTTCCCACGCCACCTCCGATTCAACTCCCCCATCGCCCGATCCGACACAAACACAACCGTCACCCCCGCCCCACCCGCAGGCACAACCTCCAACGCCCTCCCCGCAAACCTCTCCCAACGCTCACAATCCATCTCCATCTTCCGCTGGCGGTTGACAACCTCAATCATAGTTACAGGTGACGGGTGACAGGTGACAGGAAAGAACAAGTTTTTTATCTTGTCACCTGTCACCCGTCACTATTCACTTTCATAATCCGCTCTTGCTCGCGTGGCTTTCGTAAGCCTTGATGATCATTTGGACGAGGCGGTGACGGACTACGTCGCGGTCGGTGAAATAGACGAACTCGATGCCTTCGACGCCGGAGAGGACGCGTTCGGCTTCGACTAGGCCGCTGCGGCGTCCCGTGGGGAGATCGATCTGCGTCACGTCGCCTGTGATGACGGCTTTCGAGCCGAAGCCAATGCGCGTGAGAAACATCTTCATTTGCTCGCCCGTCGTGTTCTGCGCTTCGTCGAGGATGATGAAGGCATCTGCTAACGTACGGCCACGCATGAATGCGAGCGGGGCGACTTCGATGACGCGCTTCTCAAGGAGTTTCGTGACGCGCTCGGCGTCAATTAAATCGAAGAGGGCGTCGTAGAGCGGGCGGAGGTAGGGGTCAACTTTGTCTTGTAAGTCGCCGGGGAGGAAGCCGAGTTTCTCGCCTGCTTCGACGGCGGGGCGCGCGAGCACGATGCGGCTCACCTGTTTCTGCATGAGCGCTTGCACCGCCATTGCCACGGCGAGGTACGTTTTGCCCGTACCGGCGACTCCGACGCCGAAGACGACATCATTGTTTTGGATGGCCTCGACGTAGCGGCGCTGGTTGGCCGACTTGGGCGCGACCTGTTTTTTGCCAGCAGGGTTGAAGCGCGCTTTGGTGAAATAGTCGCGCAGAGAGTAGGCGCGGTCTTCGGCGATCTGTGCGAAGGCTTCGCGGAGTTCCTTGTCTGTGAAGGTCTTGCCTTCCGAAAAGAGCGCGGTGAAGTCTTCGAGTATGCGTTCGACTGTGGCGACATCTTTCGGGTCGCCGTCAATCGTCAAATCCTGCCCGCGCGCGTCTACGCGCACGTCTAGGAGTGATTCCAGATATTTGATGTTCTGGTCGTGGACGCCAAAGAGCGTTTCGATTCCTCGCGGCGGTAATTCGATTTTCTTCAAGAGAGCGTGCTATCTCCTTAATTGTAGACGGAGGTTCGTGCCACAGGGGTAGGCTGGATGGTGCGCGGGTGAGCGATCTCGGTTCTGCATGTTGCAGGGAAAACGCTACTACATGCCCCAACCTGTGTCAACGAAGTCGGGCGATTTCAAGCCCGCGCGGCCTGTGCCACGCCTTGACACTGGCTTCCCACGTACCTATACTTTCCCCTTTGCGCCGAACGGCCAAACGTTGCCTGTGGCGTTGCAAGTAGAAATCAAACACGAGTTATTTAGATTTACCGACGGAGTTCAAAGATGCCTAATCATAAATCAGCCGAGAAGCGCATGCGCCAGAACGAGCGCCGCAAAGGAATCAATCGCAGCAACCGCACGCGCCTGCGCGGCGAAATCAAGAAACTGCGCGCCGCGCTCGCAGGCGGCGACAAAAACGCGCTGCAAACCGCGCTCTCGCAGACGATCTCGATCATTGACAAGTCAGTGCAAAAGGGCGTCCTGCACAAAAACGCCGCCGCGCGCTACAAATCGCGCCTGACGACACGCGTCAACCAAGCGGGCGCGTAAAAGCAGCACGCGTCACAAACATTTTGAAAGCAGCGGGGCGGATCGAACTATTCGATCCGCCCCGCTGCTTTTGCTATAGACCGGAAAGAGCGGAATGGAGGTAAGCGATGAGCGCCGGGGAGCAGAAGGCGAAAAGTTACGAAGACACGCGGGAGATCGAGCGGCTGGTCGAGAGTTTCGAGACGTGCGTCGTGCCGCCTGCGGAGTTCAAACACGGCGCGCACCTCACGGTTGCGCTGTGGTATCTCACGACGCTGCCCGCGCCTGAAGCCGCCGCGTGCATGCGCGAGGGCTTGCGCCGCTACACCAAGCATAACAACGCGGAAGCCGCCTACAACGAGACCATCACGCTCTTCTGGCTCAAACTCGTCGGACGCTTCCTCGAACGCACCGACGACAGCCGCCCTCTCGCCGTGCGTGCTAACGAACTGCTCGCAACTTATAACAACTCGCAACTCGTCTTCGAGTATTACAGTCGAGATTTGATTCAAACGCCGGAAGCTAAAGAGTCTTGGGTCGAACCCGACTTGAAGCCTTTGGATTTCTGAGGAGCGAAACTCGTACGACGGTTAAATGATAAATAGTTAGCTTGATAGTTCGCAGATGAGGAGTTCGAGTTGGAGGCGCGGCGTGCCGAGCGAAGTTTTGATGGCGAGGTCGGTCGCGGCGATGCGACGGATGCGGCGCGCGAGGTCTGCCGAATCGGTGCGGCGTGCGGTGGCGAGAAAATCTTCGCGCTTGTTGAAGGGCATCGGCACGAGCCGGAAGACTTCCTCCTTCGGCCTGCCCGCCGCCATCAACTCTTTGGCGAGCGCGAGCCTGTGGTAGTTGCTCGCGACGAGGCCGACGAGCATCACGGGTTCGGCATCGTCGTCGAGCAGGCGGCGCAGAGTTTTGAGCGCGCCCTTGCGGTCTTTGGCGATCAGTCGATCCGTCAACTCGAAATTCGATAACTCGCGCGAGCGCCCGACGAGCGCATCCACGGAGTCCATCGTGATTTGCCCGCCAGAGGAGAGCGCGGCGGTCGCCAGTTTGTCCAACTCGTTTGCGAGACGGCGGACGCTCGTTCCCACCAGCGCGACAATCTGCCGTAGCGTGCGCTCGTCCGCGCTCGCTTTCAACTTCTTGAGATGATCGCGTGTCCACACGGCCAGTTCGTTGTCCGTGAGCGGCGCAAACTCCACGCTCACGCACGCTTCAAGCAGCGTCTTCGACAACTTGCGCCGCTTGTCCAGATCGTCCGCGACGAAGATGACGACGGAACTCTCTACGGGGCGCGCCAGATAGCGCAGGAGCGCGCCTTCGTCCGCCTCGCGCAACTTCTGAAAGTCCGTGATTCGCACCACGCGCCGTTCGGCCATCATCGGCAGTTGCTCTGCGGCGGCAATCGCCTGCTGCACGTCCGCGCTCGCAAGGCTGAAACTCACCTCGTTGAATTCGCGCAGAGACGCGCCGCTGAGCGCTACGTCCGAGATGCGCCGCGCCGCCGCGTCGCGCAAATAATCTTCCGCGCCAAACAACAAATAGAGCGGCGCTATCTGCTTCGCCTTGAGCGCGCTCCACAATTTTTCGCGCGTCAGCGTGCTCATTTTTTCTTCTCTTCGTTGACGCCGAAGCCGTTGACGAGAGTTGAGACCAGACTCTCCGCGAAGTTGCGCGCGATGCGCTGCACGGCGGGGTCTTCCTCGTTGAAGAAGGTGCGCGGGTCGTTCGTAAACTCGAACTCGCCGCGATAGACGTAGTTCTGATTGTCATACAGCACGCGGTTCTGCACCTGATCGCGCACCGTCACCGCGCCGACGATCGTGACCTCGAAGATGCGCGCGCGCCCGCGTTCGTCCAAGAGGACGCCGCCGAAGGCGAAACTTCGTATGACGCCGTCAACTACGGCATCCGCGCCCTCCGGCTCGCTCTGCACGCGCAGCCCGTGGCCGCGCCGTATGATCTCGTTCGCGACGGCTTCGGTGAAACGCGTCTCGATCTTGTAGCGCAAAGCCTGATTCTGGAATGGCGGCACGGCAACCGTGCGTATGTGCGCCGGCAACCCGCCCTTCGTCACGGGCTTGTAACACTCCGTAAACCCCGACACCGACGCCAGCAATAACAGCAACGCGATCCCGCGAACACTTTTTCTCGCAAACATCATCTACACACGTCTCCCTCTTCCCACACGCTACGATAAAGAGTGACAAGTGACAAGTGACGAGTGACAAGAAGAGCCGTGAATCGTAAATCGTGAATAGATAAAACTGCTTTCTTCTATTCACGATTTACGATTCACGGCTTTTTGACGATTCACGATTTGCTTTTTTCCAACTTGTCACTTGTCACTCGTCACTGCTCTTATCCCGTCTGCGATGCGCGCGGTTTCGACGGCGGCGCGAACGTCGTGGACGCGTATGATGTGAGCGCCGCCGAGTATGGCAGCCGTCAAGGAGGCCATCGTGCCGTGAAGACGACGCTCGACGGGCGCATCATCGAGCAGGCGACCGATGAACGACTTGCGCGACGTGCCGACGAGCAACGGAAACTCCGCGAACGTGGCGGCGAGTTGATCGAGCCGTGCGAGCAACTCCAAGTTCTGCTCCTGACTCTTGCCGAAACCGATGCCCGGGTCAATCGCTATCTGTGCGCGCGCGACGCCGCGCAGTTCGGCCAGAGCGATGCTGCGGCGTAGGCTCTCCACAACTTCCGGCAGGATGTCCGCGACGGGCGGCAGCTTGTGCAGCGTCGTGGGCGTGCCGCGCGAGTGCATGAGCACGAGTCCTGCCCCGAAGCGCGCGGCCTCGTCTGCGATGCGTTCATCGAAACGCAGCGCGGAGATGTCGTTGATGATCTCGGCTCCCGCGTCGAGCGCGGCTCGCGCGACCTCTGCTTTCGTCGTGTCAACGGAAATGATGGCGCGTGGCAGTTGCGCGCGCAGGCGTTCGACAACAGGAACGATGCGTTGCAACTCCTCCGTTGCCGTGACGTTTGCTCCGCCCGGTCGCGTCGATTCGCCGCCGATGTCTATGATGTCCGCGCCGTCTGCGAGCATCTCTGCGGCGTGCGCGACGGCGCATTCGAGATCGAAAAACTGCCCGCCGTCGCTGAAGCTGTCAGGCGTCACGTTCAAGATGCCCATGACGAGCGTGCGCACGCCGACGGCGAGCGTGCGCCGCGCCAGTTTCCATTCGAGTGTTCTACTGTTTTCCATCCTGTGGAAACATAATTAACCACAAAGATACAAAGGCACAAAGAAAACTTTCACGGCTTCCTTTGCGCCTTCATGTCTTTGTGGCTAATTACTCGAAACAACAAAAAGGGGAAAGGGATTTTCTCCCCTTCCCCTTTAACCTTTACCCTTTGACCTTCCTTACGCCGTAGCCGGGCCGGTGATGGGCGGCAGGATCGGCTTGAGCGGTTTGGCCGTAGGCTCTTTGAGTTGCGGGCGCTCTTCGTCGTCTTTCGACGCGGGCGGCTGTTCGTCGTCGAGCGGGAGTCCCGCCACGATGCGACGAATCTGCACACCGTCGAGCGATTCGCGCTCTAACAGAGTCTCCGAGAGACGTATCATGGTCTCGCGGTTCTCCGTGATGATTTGGCGCGCGCGCTCATACTGCTCCGAGATGATCTTGCGGACTTCCTGATCGATCTTGATCGCAGTGTCTTCCGAGAAGTCGCGGTGTTGCGAGATTTCGCGCCCCAAGAAAATCTGCTCTTCCTTCTTGCCGAAGGTGAGCGGCCCGAGTTCGGACATGCCGTACTCGCAGACCATCGAGCGTGCGAGTTCCGTCGCGCGTTCGATGTCGTTCGACGCGCCCGTCGTGATGTCGTTCAAGAAAATCTCTTCGGCGAGTCGCCCGCCCATCATGATCGCGATCTGGCCGAGCAAGTACTCGCGCGTCGCGCTGTAGCGGTCGCCTTCCGGCAACTGCTGCGTGAGACCGAGAGCCATCCCGCGCGGGATGATCGTGACCTTATGCACGGGGTCTGCGTTCGGAACTTTCAAGCCGACGAGCGTGTGCCCCGCTTCGTGATAGGCCGTGATGCGTTTCTCCTCGTTGGAGATGACCATTGATTTGCGCTCCGCGCCCATCAACACTTTGTCCTTCGCCAACTCGAAATCCGACTGCATGACGATCTTCTTGTTGTAGCGCGCGGCGTTCAAAGCGGCCTCGTTGACGAGGTTCGCGAGGTCTGCGCCGGTGAAGCCCGGTGTGCCGCGTGCAAGGATGCTGATATCAACGTCTTCGCCGAGCGGAATCTTGCGCGTGTGAACTTTGAGTATGCCTTCGCGCCCGCGCACGTCAGGCCGCGAGACGACGACGCGACGATCAAATCTTCCGGGTCGAAGCAACGCCGGATCGAGCACGTCCGGCCTGTTGGTCGAAGCCATCAGGATGACGCCATCGTTCGATTCAAAACCGTCCATCTCTACGAGCAGTTGATTCAAAGTCTGCTCGCGCTCGTCGTGGCCGCCGCCTAAGCCCGCACCGCGATGACGACCGACAGCGTCAATTTCGTCTATGAAGATGATGCACGGCGCGTTCTTCTTGCCCTGCTCGAACAAATCGCGCACGCGCGATGCGCCGACGCCGACGAACATCTCTACGAAGTCCGAACCCGAAATCGAGAAGAAGGGCACGTTCGCTTCGCCTGCGACTGCGCGTGCGAGCAAGGTCTTGCCCGTTCCCGGCGGCCCCATCATCAACACGCCTTTCGGGATACGCCCGCCGAGCTTTTGAAACTTCTGCGGCTCTTTGAGGAATTCGATGATCTCCTGCAACTCCTCTTTCGCCTCTTCGACTCCCGCCACGTCCTTGAACGTGACGCGCTTCTGCTGGTTGTTCAAGAGCTTCGCGCGCGACTTACCGAACGAGAGCGCCTTGTTGCCGCCCGCCTGCATCTGCCGGAGCATGAAAATCCAGATGCCCATGAAGAGCAGGATCGGAGCCCACGTCAGGAGGATGCCCCAGAGCATGCTGTTGCCGCTCGACAAATCCTCTACCTTTGCGACGTAAGGGTTGCCGTTCTCGTCGAGTTTCGTCGCCGCGTCCATCAAGCTGCTTTGCTGTTCGGTGTTCGACAGGTCGGCGCGCAGTTGCACGTTTTTCGTGTCGGTAGCCAAAGCCTCGCTCTGCTTGACGACCAGCTTACCGATCTCGTGTTTGTTGATTCTGGCCTTTAACGTGCTCAGGTCAACTTTTTCCGGCCCGCCCTGATTGCCCGCGAAAGCCTTGTAGAGCAGCACCGCGCCCAAAAGTATGAGCACCCAAAAAATTATTTGTCTGGCTGTTGAACTCAAAGTCTGTCTTGCCTCCGACACCGATCATAACTCATTTCGGCGTCTGTTGTCGCTCCCACACTAAACTTGCGCTTTCCAAGCCTGCTTCCGGCGCTATCAATGCCCTCTTAGGATGCCTGCGGCGCGCGGCGCGTTGTGCCTTCAAGCCTCCCCCAACTCCTGCGAAATATCAACACACTTTAGGGACAAACGCGCCTCACGCGGGACGCGCCAGATAAGGCAAATTCCGCCAGCGCTCGTTGAAACCGAGCCCGTAACCGAAGACGTAATCCTCGTGCGTCTCGAACGCGCTCCAGTCGGGTTTGAGTTCGACGCGGCGCGTATCGACTTTGTCAATCAACACGCAGAGTTTGACGCTCGCCGCGCCGCGCGATTCCAGTTGTTTGACCAGATACTCCTGCGTCACGCCCGTCTCCATCACGCCCTCTACGAGCAAAACGTCGCGCCGCGCCAAATCCAGCGGCGTGCTGAAATTCAAATCCTGCACGCCGCCGAGCGAGCGATGATCGTAGCGCACGAAGGCTGTGCGCACGGGCGCGTCGAGCCTGCGCAGCAAGTCCGCGAGAAACATGAAGCCGTCTTCGACCACGCCCAGCACGGTCAACTCGCGCCCCTCGTAAGCGCGCGAGATTTCGTCGCCGAGCGCGCCCACGCGCTCCGCGATCTGCGCCGCGCTGTAAATTTCCACGATGCCGTCTGCCATGCCGTTCTTCTCGCCTTTCGGGAAACTTGCCCGTTAAAAACTAAAGACCGCTCGCGAAAACTGAGCGGCCATGTGCGACACCAACGATTCTAAATCCCCATCCGCCCTTTTTCAACTCTTTCCCGCGCGATTGCTCCCCGCGTGAAACAGCAACAGCCCGCGCCTGCGCTCCACCCAACTCCCGCCCGGCAACTCCGCCACGCGCCCACCGCGCCCGTCCGTCAACAACTTCCCGACCGCCTCGATATGTACGGACTCGATCCGCCGCAAGTTTCCGCGCCGCGTCGCGATCCAACCGCGCAGTGCGTACTTCAACACGGCTTCGCTCGCCCCGCGCAACACTTCGACGCTCAAAGCTAACGCGTCATCCAACTCATCTTTACCAGCAGCTTTCTCAAACACCTTCGCCTTCATCTTCATGCGCGCATCGCTGTAGGCTTCGATCAACAATTGCCCGCCGAGCAACTCCAACGCATCGGCCTCTGCACGCAGCAGCGAGGCTGTGCGCGCCAGCGTCTCGACCGCGCGCGGGTTAAACGTCTCCAACTGCGGGATCAAACTTTTTCGCACGCGCACACGCGCGAAACGCTCGTCCTCGTTCATCGCGTCGGCGCGCACACTGACGCCGCGCGACTCGCAATACTTCACAGTCTCCGCGCGCCGCGCCCATTCGAGCAGCGGGCGCACGAGCAGCAGTTCGTCGTTCGTTTCGTGAAAGCCGCGCCGTTCGCGCATCCCGCCCAAACCGCGCGCGCCGCTCCCACGCAGCAAGGCCAGCAACAATGTCTCCGCCTGATCGTCGAGCGTGTGCCCGACGGCGACGGCACGCGCGTCCCATTCGCGCCCGACGCGCCCCAGAAATTCATAACGCTCGCGCCGCGCCGCCTGCTCCAGGTTATCCCGCGACTCGCTCGCGCGTTCCGCAACGGTCGCGCCCCCCAGTTCAAATTCATAACCCAACTCGCGCGCCAACTCCGCGACCCACCGCGCATCCCCCGCGCCCGTCTCGCCGCGCAAACCGTGATCCAGATGCGCGACTTTTAGCGCAAGCCCCATGCGCCCCGCTCTTATCAACTCGTCGAACGCCAACAGGAGCGCGACGGAATCAGCGCCGCCCGACACGGCGACGACGACGCGCCCGTTCGCTACAGGCAGCGCCAGCCGCTTCCACTCATGCGACAGACGCCGGGCGAAGCCACTCAATTTCGGCTTCGTCCCGGCATCAACGTTCGTCCGTCTATGTTGCGGCTTCTTCATCGAGCAGATGGCGCGCGGTTGAAATTGAGCCGCGCGTCTGCTCAAAGAATAGAGCCTATTTCCAACAGGTGTAAAACTGTAGGGACAAGTCGTGTCCCTGCGATCATCTCGTTAGGGAACGTTCGGCTTCACGAGCGGCGATTCCTTGTCGTCAACGTAGACGCTGAGCACGCTCTCGTTGCCGGGGAAGATGAAGGTGTGATTCGTGACGAGCAGCGAGCCGTGCTTGTCGAACGCGCCGTTGGCCGGTGAGTTGAAGGGCGTGGTGAGAAAGTTGGGGCCGGGCGGGTTTCCGATGCGCGCGACCTCTGCGCCCGTCGGGCTGAGGACTGAGACGCCTGAGAAACCGGGCGAAGCCAACATCACGTAGAGTTTGCCCGAATTGCCGAAGGCGATGCCGTCCGGCCCTTCGCCGCTGTACTGGTGGAAGACTTGCAAGTCATCCGCAGTCGGCGCTTCGACGAGCGGCAGCGTGTAGATTTTGCCGCCGGTAAAGCCCATCGGGCCTGCGCCTTCGGCGGTGACTACGAAGTAGATTTTTGTCCGGTCGGGATTGACGCGGATGCCGTTCGGGCCGAAGGGCGTGGCGAGCGCCGGATGTTGAAACCAGACTTGCGGAGCGCCGCCGCCCGGCGGGATGCGCCAGATGGTCGCCTGAAATGAATCGGTTAAATATAGATTGCCCGCCGGATCGAAGGCGATGTCGTTCGGGAGCGGAAAATTGAAGGGCGCGACGGGCGGGATGGGCGATGCGTAAACCGTCTGCACGCCGCTGCCGAGGTCTATGCGGACGATGCCGAGTTGCGTGTTGACGACGTAGAGGCGACCCTGCCCGTCGAAAGCGACGCAGGAGTTGGCGTGTTCCTGCGCGAGGTTTTCGCCCTGTATCTGGATCGTCTCAAGTTGTTCGCCCGTGCGCGTGTCGTAGACGACGACGATTGAGGGCGGCTGTCCCGCCGTGCCGAAGCGCGCGGGGCCGGAGACGTAAGCCTTGTTGCCACGGACTGCGATGCCTTCGGGGGAACCGGGCGGCACGGGGAACGGGGCGAGAGTTTGCACGTCGCCGTAGGGGCGCGTGTGGGGGTTGTCGGCGAACGCTGTGAGCGGCAGGATGAAGAGGGCGACGAGGCAGGGGGCAAGTATCTTCCGTGCCAATTTCTTTTTGTTAATCATTTTTTTCTCCTCTAAGTGAGCTTTTAGGGAATTGTGGGCGCGAGGAGCACCGTTAGGGTTCGGAACATGCCGGAAACAAATCGGCAGCGCGTGTGGCAGTCAAAGAAACTTCGCTCGTAGGTTCACAAATAACGTCCCATCTGCTAACGCGAGGTTTAGAATGAAAAAGGATCACCGGACGAAAAAATTTTGCAAAATTTGCGACGAGCGCCGAAAATAGTTGCAACAAAAGGCGCGGCGGCGGTGTCTTCCCTTTAGTAGAGCAAATCTCGCGGGGGCAGACCCAGCGCCCGAATATTTTCACAACGCACATTTCCCTTAAGGAGCACGCATTATGAATCAGCGAAATAACGCACAAGGTTTAACGAAAGCGACGGGACGCCGCACGTCTGCCGTCTATAAAACGCGTGCGACCGGCCTCGCGGCTTTGTTCTTAGTGTTGCTAGTCTGCGCGGTGGCGGCTTGCGGCGGCGCAACGAGGGGTCTTGCGACGGGCGCTACGGCGGATCAGACGGGCGCGGCGGGTTCGTACAGCGGCCAGTGGCTCATCGAATACAAGACGGGTGAAGACCGCGTGCAAATGTCTCTGCGCTACGACGTGGAGAATCATCACTCCAACACTTCGCGCCAGATCGCGCCCTCCGAACTCGTCGGACTCACGCGCGAGCAGGCCATGTCCGCCAGCGGCACGAACGTTAAGTTTCAACTGCGACGCGACGCTGGCACTTTCAACTGCGAAGGTTGGTTCAGGAACGGCAACGGCTCAGGCCATTACGTCTTCGCGCCCAGCGCCGCGTTCGTCTCCGAACTGCGCCGCAACGGATACGACGCGCCGACGGACGCACAGCAATTTTCGATGGCCTTGCACGACGTGAGCCTCGCCTTCATCGCAGAGTTGCGCGCTCAAGGATACGAACGCCCGACGCTCGAAGAACTCGTCAAGACGGGCGAGCACGGCGTCCACCTCGAATACGTGCGCGGGCTGAAAGACCTCGGCTACACGCTGCGTTCAGTTCCCTATCTGATCAACATGCGCGACCACGGCGTCAGTCTCAACTACGTGCGCGAACTTTCAGCCGCAGGCTACACGCGCATCCCCGCAGACGAACTTATACGCACGCGCGATCATGGCGTCAGCGCGGATTTCGTTAAAACTTTTTCCGCCGAGGGCTACGAAAAGTTGCCGCTCGACGAGTTGATCAATTTGCGCGATCACGGCGTCAGCGCAACCTTCGTCGGCGAGCTACGCGCGCTCGGCTACGAGCGTCTGTCCGTCGAGCAATTGCGCGACCTGAGAGATCACGGCGTCAACACGAGTTTCATCAAAGAACTCAAACAACTCGGCTACGAGCGCATCCCCGTCGAACAACTGATACGCCTCAGAGATCACGGCGTCTCGGCCAGCTACATTCAAAAGATGAAGCAGAGCGGCTACGGCGCGCTCACGCTCGACCAACTCATTGACCTGCGGGATCGCGGCGTGAGTCGTTAAGCAGAGACGAAGTTAATCTTTCGCCACAAAGCGGGAGAGCGTTTGCGTGTGAGATGCAAACGCTCTCCCGCTTCGACGTTCGGGCGTCTGCTGCTTCGGCGTCGGCGAACTTCGCTATTGACACCTCAACGCGTTGGATTTACCCTCCGTGCGTTCGAGTCTTTCCGTCTTACCGGCGTTAGTCAAAGCTAACAACTATCTCATCCTCGTTAGTCGCACCCTCGTACCAAAGCCTTAACAGCCTAAGTGAAGTTTAGGAGTCCGCTCCATGCCGTCAGCCAAAAATTTCGCTCGCTACGTGTCGCTCTGCCTGTTGTTCTCGCTCGTCGGCGGTCAGGTCGCGCTCGCGCAGACGCCCGCCGAAACTTGCATACGGATCAGGGAAGTTAAAGATTTCATCAAGATCAGCGACATGCGCGACAAGCTGATGGAATCCATCTCGGATTTGGAAGACGAGATAGATAATTTGAGAGCGGAAATTCCCGAAGACATTGAAGCCGCGAAAGCGGAGTTGGCTACTTATCAAAAGGATGTGGCGCTCATTAACCAGAAGAAGCAGGCGAGACAGACGCGAACGCCAGACCCGGACGCCGAACCCGACACGAATACGGCTGACCTTGTGAACCAGAAAATCGTCGCCTTAGAGAAGCAGATCAAAGAGAGCGACGCCAACAAAGCCAAACTCACGGAAAAAGAGAAGGAGTTGAGTAACAAGAAAGCGGAGTTGGACTGCTTACAGGAACGTATACGCACAATCCTGACGCCCGAACAGGATTTCAAACTCACGATGAGCATCGTTTTCGCGATCCTCGTCGGGCTGGTGATCGTGGGCTTCTTCGTGCTGGCGTTTGTTGACGACAGAGTGCGGCGCACCATCTTTTCCGGCGAAGCGGGGATTCAATTCCTGACGCTCTTCTCCATCGTCATCGCGATCATCCTCTTCGGCATCACGGGCATCTTACAGGACAAGGAACTGGCCGCGCTCTTAGGCGGGCTGTCTGGATACATCTTGGGACGCAGCAACACGCCGGATCGTAAAAGAAACGGCGCGCAAGGTGATCCCGCTGCGCCGCCTCCCGATAATCCGCCGGACAATCCTCCCGGTAATCCGCCCCAACCGCCGCCGCCCGACGCTTAACTCAGGCTGCGACGGCGTTCGGCGTTCAACACGTTCTCTCTCGTCTCACGCGACGATCATCGTGCCCGTGCCTTCGTCCGTGAAAACTTCGGAGAGCAGCGTGTTGCGTAAACTACCTTTGATGATGTGCGCGCTGCGGACGCCGCGTTGCAGCAGTTCGGTGATGTTTTGCAGCTTCGGGATCATGCCGCCCGTGGCGACGCCGTCCTCCAGCAGTTTCCCCACTTCGTCAACCGTGAGGCGCGAGAGTTTGGTCGCCGATTCGCCCGGACGCAAATAAAGCCCGTCCACGTCGCTGAGGAGTATCAACTTTTCCGCTTCCAGACGGACGGCGATCTCTGCGGCGATGGTGTCGGCGTTGATGTTGAAGACGCGCCCGCGCGAGTCCGCGCCGAGCGGTGAGACGACGGGCAAATATTCGTGGTCGAGCAGCACGCGCAAGAGCCGGTCGTCAATCATGACCACATCGCCGACGTGACCGAAATCAACGCGCTCGCTCTCGCCCGTCGCCTGATTCAACACGTCTTTGGGCGGGCGACGTTCGGCGAGCACGATGTTGCCGTCAACGCCCGACAACCCGACGGCGTTGACGCCGTGATTGCGCAGCGCGGCGAGGATGTCCGTGTTGATCTTTCCGGCGAAGATCATCTTCGCCATGTCGAGCGTGGCATCGTCCGTCACGCGCCGCCCGTTGATGATCGTCTGCTCGACGCCCATCTGCTCGGCCAACTCCGTCAACTGCTTGCCGCCGCCATGCACCACGCACAGGCGTATCCCGACTTGATGCATCAACGCCAACTCCTCGCAGAGCGACGCGAGATTCGCGTGATCCTCCGTCAGCTTGCCCGAGATTTTGACAACGAAAGTCTTGCCCTTGAAGCGTTGAATGTAAGGCAACGCTTCGCGCAACAGATCGAGTCGCGGCTGGCTCATAAGTCCTCCAAAAGCGGGCAAAGGGTAAAGGGGAAGGGGTAAAGGAAAAGCCAGTTGCTTCCCTTCCACCTTTACCCCTTATCCTTTCACCAATTCTTTAATGATGGCTTTCTGCGCGTGCAGACGATTCTCGGCTTCGTCTATTACGACTGAGGCGGCGGAGTCTATGACGCCGTCGGTCACGATCACGTTGCGGCGGACGGGCAGGCAGTGCATGAAGATGCCGCTGTCTGTGCGTCGCATCTTCGACTCGTCAACGATCCACTTGTCGCGGTATTCGGCGCGCGTCTCGATGTCGTCTTCGGGCGAGCCGTAAAACATCTTGCTTCCCCAACTCTTCGCGTAGACGACCTGTGCGCCCTCGAAGGCTTCTTCGATGTCGTGCGTGACGTTGACGGTCGTGCCTGCGTCAAATGCGTGCTCGTTGAGTTGGCTTATGAGTTCGTCGTCGAGTTCGTAGCCGGGCGGGTGCGCGATGGTCAGTTCGTGACCCATCTGTGCCGCCGCGAGCGCAAAACTGTTCGGCACGGCCATCGGCAGAGGCTTCGGATGCCACGCCCACGTCAGGGTGACGCGCTTTGGCTCTGCGCCGAGTTTCTCCCTGATCGTCAACATGTCTGCTAGCGCCTGACACGGGTGATGCATCGCCGATTCGAGATTGATGACGGGCACGCTGCTATGGCGCGCGAACGCCGCGAGCACCGGATCGCGCCGCTCCTCTTTCCAATCCTTGAGCGCGGCAAACGTGCGCACGCCAATCGCCGCGCAGTAACGCCCCAAGACGCGCACAAACTCCGCGACGTGTTCGGTCTTGTCGCCGTCCATCACAACATTGTCGCGATGTTCGAGCGTCCAACTCGTGCCGCCGGGTTCGAGCACAACGGCGTTGCCGCCGAGTTCATAAATCCCGACCTGCATAGAGGCGCGCGTGCGCAAACTCGGATTGAAGAAGACCAGCGCGACGGACTTGCCCGCGAGCGGCTTCGATGCTTCGTCGCCGCGCTTGATGCGCGCCGCAGCTTCGAGCAGGCGCTCAAGTTCGTCGCGCGTCCAGTCTCCGGTTGTCAGAAAATCTCTCGGCATAGTTTTCGGAGCGTCATCCAAATGTCTCTTCCTGCAACTCCTTCGTCATCACGACACACGCGATCTCGACACCGTTAGCCAATTGATGCGATGTATTGTACTGGCGACGAAAGCCCGCGCGCTCATAAAACGGAACGCCGTTCAGAGACGCGCACAGGTGCAGCGACATCAATCCCAACTCGCGCACACGCCCTTCAAGCGTACGCAACAGTTCCAGCCCGACGCCGCGCCTCACGAATTGCGGATGAACATAGACGGCTTCAACTTCGCCGTTCGTTTGGTTCAACGTCCCGAAGCCGATTATCTCAGCGCCCTCTTCCGCAACGTAGAACTCTTTTCGCTCAATCGCTTCGACGTAGAAATTAGCCGCGCGCGGCGCAGCCCACGCTTCGATCTCGCCTGCGCTGTAATGCCCGCTACACAGTTCGCGTATGGATGCGCTGTGCATGCGCCCGATGGCCTCGCTATCTTCCGGCCTCGCCCTGCGCACGCTGTACGTCATAACAACTTTCTCAACCTGAGATTGAACCGACCTGAAGCGACTGCGACACACGCCTGAGCGCAGTAACAAACAGATCAATTTCTTCGCGCGTCAAACAGAGCGGCGGCAACAGACGCAGCACGCGCGCGTCGCTCGACGTGCCCGTGATGATGCGCTCGCCGAGCAACGCTTGATGAACTTTCGACGCGATCTCATCCGTGAACTCGATGCCGAGCAACAGACCCGCGCCGCGCACTCCCGCCACGCGCGGCACACCTCCGAGCGACTCGCGCAAGTGTCGCTCCGACGCGCGCGCGTTCTCCAACATGCCGTCCGCTTCAATGGCTTCGAGCGTCGCCGTGACCGCCGCCATCGCAAGCATCCCGCCGCCGAAAGTCGTGCCGAGATCGTTCTCCTTGATGTGCGCGGCGACCGCTTCGGTCGTCAAACACGCGCCGACAGGCACGCCACTCCCGAGCGCCTTCGCCAGCGTGATGATGTCCGGCACAACGCCCGCGCCCGCGTCGCTCCCCGCGAAAAACCACTCGCCCGTGCGCCCGATGCCCGTCTGCACCTCGTCGTAAATCAATAGCATCCCGCGCTCGTCGCACAGTTCGCGGAGCGAACGATAAAACTCCGGCTCGGCCTGCGTTACGCCCGCCATAGATTGAATCGGCTCAAGCATCACGGCGGCAACCGTCTCGTCCGCGAGCGCGGCGACCGACTCGATCGAACCGAACTCCGCGCACAAGTGGCCGGGCACGTTCGGTCGCCCGATCTCTCGATACTTGCCTAAGAACGTCGCGCTGATCGCGTCAGCCGTGCGCCCGTGAAAGCTGCCCGTGAACGTGATGATGTTCTCACGTCCGGTGCGCATGCGCGCCATGCGCATCGCGTTCTCGTTGGCCTCCGTGCCCGAGTTGCAAAAGAAAACTTTAGTTATGCCAGCGGGCGCGCACCCGACCAACTTCTCCGCCGCGCGCGCACGCACTTCCGAATAAACCAGATTTGAATAGAACAACAACTCACCGGCCTGCGCCCTGATCGCTTCGACGACGTGCGGATGACAATGCCCCGTCGCGGCCACTGCATGCCCGCCGTAGAGGTCTAGGAAACGCTCGCCATCGCTCGTTTCAATCCACGCGCCGCGCCCGCGCGCCGCCACCACCGGCATCTTCTTATAAGTCGCCAGTTGAAACTCGCCCTCGCGCGCAGCAACGTCGTCGAAAGTTGTAGTTAATGTCATTCTTAAAACTCACCACGAAGACACAAAGGCACGAAGATTTAGTCATCAACTTTGTGTCTTCGTGTCTTTGTGGTCAATTGACCTTCAAGGATTTGAGCCGAGCATCAACAGCCCCGTTCGCTCGTCCAGCCCGAACATCAAATTCATGTTCTGCACGGCCTGACCGGCCGCGCCTTTAACTAAATTGTCTATCGCCGAAAAGACAACGAGCGAACGCCCGCGCACGGCGAAACCTAGATCGCAAAAGTTTGTAGTCTTAACCCAGTTGATGTCCGGCGATCCTTTAACGAGCCGCACGAAGAAACTCTCGCGGTAAAACTCCGCGAACAACTCGCGCGCCGCGTCCTCTGTCAAAGCATCTTTCGTCTCGCAATAGATCGAGGCGAAGATGCCGCGCGCGACGGGCAGCGAGTGAGTCATAAATACGAACTCGCTCGCCCAATCGCCGACGCGCCTGAGTTCCTGTTCGATCTCCGGCACGTGCTGGTGCGTGAAAGGCTTGTAGGCGTAAAAAGAGTTCATGCGCTGCGGGTGGTGCGTGTTGGCCGCCGCCTTCGCGCCCGACCCGGACGAACCCGTCTTCGCATCCACGATGACGCGCCCACTCAACTGCCCCGATGCGACGAGCGGCGCAAGACCGAGTAGCGTCGCCGTCGCAAAGCAACCGGGATTGCTGATGAGTCGCGCACGTTTGATCGCTTCCCGGTTCGTCTCCGTCAGACCATAGACGAACTCGCTTTGCAAAGCGGTCGCCGTGTGCTCGCGCCCGTAGTGCTCCAAAAACTCGCGCGCATCATTCAGTCGAAAATCGCCCGACAGGTCAATCGCCTTGACGTGCGACGGCAGGCGCGGCGCGATCTCCAAAGCCTGCCCGTGCGGCAACGCGAGAAACACGCAATCCAGACCAGCGAGACTCTCAAACTCTTCCGGCGCGGCGATGAAACGAAGTTCGGTTAACCCGTAGAGATTGCGATGCACCTCGCCCACAGCTTTACCCGCGTGCTCGTTCGCCGTCACGAACGCGATCTCGACATCCGCACGCGCCAGCAGAATGCGCAGCAACTCCGCCCCGCCATAACCCGACCCGCCGAAGATGCCGACTTTAAGTTTCATCGTCTGAAGTTTACCAACAGCCCTAATATCGGATTGGAAGTCTCTGCGCCCCTCTGCGTTCTCTGCGTCTCTGCGGTGAATGCTTTTAAGATCATTCACCGCAGAGACGCAGAGAACGCAGAGGGGGCGCAGAGAAAGAAAAACTTCTGCTTCTGTTATATCGTTTCGACCAGCGCAGGCTCTAGCGCGTCCTCGTGCAGCGGATTTGGGACTTGAGACTTGAGACCTGAGACTTTTGCCTTCACGATCTCGAACATGCGCCCCCCGTCCCTGCGCGCGTTGCCCGCCGCAACATCGAACTCGCGTTCGATGTAGTCTTCGCCCATCTGCGAATCGGTCACCGAACCCGCCACGAGATCAACCGTCAAACCGCGCCGCTTGAGCAACTCGATGCCGCCCCACGCGCCGACGTAATCCGACGCGCAATAGATGAGCGCCGCCATCGCCCCGCGCAACTCCGCGTCGTCGAAGACCGACTCGACCGAATAGCCGCCGAGTATGCCGTCGCCGAGTTCGATCACGACGAGATCAGGCGTGCTCTCGTTCAACTTCGCGATGATCGCCTTCGCCACCGGCGCGAGATCGCCCACGCCGACGGTCGAGGGCAACCCGCAATCCAGAAAACTCGCCGTCGCGACCGCGCCGTGATCTGCCATGTTGAGCGTGTCGCGCAAGCACGCGACGCCCGAAAGTTTCCCGGCCGCGACGCGCATCCCTGCCGAAGTAGCCCTGCGAATCAACTCCGTCGCCGCGTAAGTCTTCCCGCTGTTCATGCACGCGCCCGCGATGACGACGAGCGGCGCGCTCGCCCCCAAACTTTCGCGCAGAGAGAGCGCCGCATCGCCTATGTTTCGCACACGCGCGCCTTCTTCGTACACAAGGCCGATGACTTCGACGCGAATGGCATCACTCAAACTCGAATGATGCCCCGTGCAGAAGCCTACGACGCCGCCCATGTTCAGGAGGTGCAACTCGTCGCCCGCCGCAACTGTCTCCGGCACGTCGCCGACGAAACCCTTGAGCGCGCGGCGACAGCCGAGCACGCCGACGAGCACATCGCCCTGATTGATTTTCGCCAAACGCCCCGTCACCAGTTCCAACTGGTTATACGTCGCGCTCTCCGTAAGCGCACGCACGACGACCACATCACCCGCGCGCACGCGCTCGCGCCCTGTGACGACCGCCAGCGTCTTCGACAATTCGAGCGGCGAAGTGGCCGACCCGATCTTGTCCGCCTCGACCACCTTCACCTGCACGCCCTCAATTTCCTCGTTGATGTTCGTCATGCTCGTACCCTTTCGGTTGCCGCGTTATTTGTCGAGTTGCGCGAGCGAGCGCAAGCGTAGCGCGTTGAGTTTGATGAAGCCCTCTGCGTCGCGCTGGTTGTAAACGGTGTCGGCCTCGAAGGTCGCGAGCCGTTCGTTGTAGAGCGAGCGCGGCGCGCGTCGTCCGGCGACGATGGCGTTGCCGCGATAGAGTTTCATTCTCACTTCGCCCGTCACGTCCCGTTGCGTCTCGTCAATCATGCGTCGCATCAACTCCGTCTCCGGCGCAAACCAGAAACCGTAATAGACGCTCTCCGCAAACTTCAAGCTCAGCGCATCGCGCATCCTCAACACTTCCCTGTCCATCGTGATTGATTCGAGCGCGCGATGCGCCGCTTGCAGAATCGTCACGCCCGGCGTCTCGTACACGCCGCGCGACTTCATCCCGACGAAACGATTCTCGACCAGATCAACGCGCCCGATGCCGTGCGTGCCGCCCAGACGGTTCAACTCTTCGAGCAACGCGACCGCGCCCCTCCGCTCGCCGTCCACGCTCACGGGCACGCCGCGCTCGAAGCCGATCACCACATACTCCGCTTCGGCGCGCGCGTCTTCCGGCGCCACAGTCATCTGAAAAATATCAGCCGGAGGTTCTGCCCAGGGGTCTTCGAGTATGCCGCCCTCATAGGAGACGTGCATTAAGTTGCGGTCGGTCGAATAAGGCTTCGCGTGCGTCGCTGTCACGGGGATGTTGTGTTGTTCGCAGTAAGCTATGAGATCGCTGCGCCCCTTAAACTCCCACTCGCGCCACGGGGCGACGACCTTGATGTCCGGTTCAAGCGCGTAATAGGTCAACTCGAAACGCACCTGATCGTTGCCCTTCCCCGTCGCTCCGTGCGCGACCGCGTCCGCGCCTTCCCTGCGTGCGATCTCGATCTGCCGCTTCGCGATCACAGGGCGCGCCAGCGACGTGCCGAGCAGGTAGACGCCCTCGTAAACCGCGTTGGCCTTGACCGCCGCCCACACGTAATCGCTCACGAACTCCTGCCGCAAATCTTCCACGTAGAGCTTCGACGCGCCCGTCGCACGCGCCTTCTCTTCGAGCCCCGTCAGTTCCTCGCCCTGCCCCACGTCCGCGCAATAGCACACGACCTCGCAGCCGTAACGCTCCTTCAACCAGTGCAACATCACGGACGTATCCAGCCCGCCCGAATAAGCCAGCACAACTTTTTTAATCTTCTCCGCCACGCCTCATCCCTCTCGATAGGTTTCAAGTTACAGGTTTCAAGTTTCAGGAAAGAGGCTCTTCGTTCTTCAACTTGAAACCTGCAACCTGAAACTTGAAACCCACTATCCGAACAGTTCCCAGATTTTTTTGATTACAACGCGCTGCGCCTTCTTCTCGGCCACCGCGATGAAGATCGTGTCTTCGCCCGCGAGCGTCCCGACGATCTCTTTGACGCCCGCGCCGTCAATCTCGACCGCCACCGCCGACGCCAGCCCCGGCTCGCAACGCGCAACGACCAGCGCATCGCCCGCCACATCCAAACCCACTAGGCCGCGCGCCGCCGCCCCTTCCGCCGCACGCGGCACGACATAGCGCCCGCGTCGTTTGACTATCCCCAGCTCCTCCAGATCGCGCGAGATGCTCGACTGCGTGGCGGCGAAACCCGCGCGTTCGAGGTGCGCCGCCAGTTCGCCCTGCGTGCTGACGGGCTTGGCGCGAATCAAACTCAATAATTTCCGCTGTCGCTTTTCCTTGTCCATTTTCGCCTTCTATGCAAAAGATTTGCATAACGTTTGCATAGATGCATAAAATAGCATTCCAGTTGCATTAAATCAACTTATACGAGTACAACTGGCGCAAGTTTTTTGCTTTCGAGGTGGACGATGTCCGAAGAGAAGAAATTATGGGGCGGGCGATTTACGGGCAAACCCGACGCGGGCTTTGCGGCCTACAACCGTTCGTTTGCGTTCGACCGCAGGCTGTTTGCGGCGGACGTGCGCGCGAGTCTTGCGCATGCAGAAGGCTTGCGCGCGGCGGGAGCGTTAACCGGCGAGGAAGCGTCGCAGATCAGGACGGGACTCGACGCGTTGCTTAAACGAAGCGTAGAGGAGAGCGGCTTTTTCGACGATGCGACGGCGGAGGATGTGCATTCCTTTATCGAATCGCGGCTCGTCGCGCTCGCAGGCGATGCGGGGCGCAAACTTCACGCGGGGCGCAGCCGCAACGATCAGGTAGCGACGGCCATGCGCCTCTGGCTGCGCGAAGAGATTGACGTAATCATCGCGCGCGTTCGTGCGGCGCAAGGCGCGTTGCTCGATCTGGCGGAGGCGCACGAAGGTGCAGTGCTCCCCGGTTACACGCACCTGCAACGCGCGCAGCCAGTCTTGTGGGCGCACTGGTGTCTCGCATATTTCGAGATGCTCGCGCGCGACCACGAGCGGCTAGCGGACGCGCGGCGGCGCACAAACGTCCTGCCGCTCGGCTCAGCCGCGCTCGCCGGAACGAGTTACACGATTGATCGCGAAGGGGTCGCACGCGCGCTCGGCTTTGAAGGAGTTTCGCTGAACAGTCTCGACGCCGTCAGCGACCGCGATTTCTGCATCGAGTTTGCGGCGGCGGCGAGCCTCGTCATGGTTCACCTGTCGCGTCTCTCGGAGGACATCATCGTCTACGCGACGACCGAGTTCGGCTTTCTTGAGTTGAGCGACGCGATCTCGACGGGTTCGAGTTTAATGCCGCAGAAGAAGAACCCGGACGCGCTCGAACTCGTGCGCGGTAAGTCTGCGCGCGTCTTCGGCCACACGATGTCGCTCCTTGCTTTGATGAAAGGATTGCCGCTCGCCTACAACAAGGACATGCAGGAGGACAAGGAAGCCGTCTTCGATACTGCCGACACCGTTCGCACTTCGCTCGAAGTGATGACGACCGTGCTCAAAAACATTCGCCTGCGCGAAGAGCGTGCGCGCGATGCCGCCGCGCGCGGCTACATGAACGCCACCGAACTCGCCGATTACCTTGCGCGTAAAGGCGTGCCCTTCCGCGAGGCGCACGAGGCTGTCGGTCGCATCGTGCTCCACTCAATCGAACGCGGGCAAGAATTGCATGAACTCGCGCTCGAAGAGATGCGAGCCTTCTCGCCGCTCATCGAAGAGGACGTGTACAACGCGCTCTCGCTTGAACAGACGCTCGCCACAAAATCGCAAACGGGCGGCACGTCGCCGTCGCGCGTCGCGGAAGCCATCGCGGCGGCGCGTGCGTCTCTGCGGTGAACGCTTTGAATCGTCGTCTTAATGTGACGTGCGTTCGGCGGCTTCGTCAGCTGTCTCACGTTCGGCGGGGGAAAGTGTTTCGTCATCGAGCGTTGACGACGACCGCGCGAGCGACCACTTGAGGAGGGGCGGAGTGACAAGCGTGGTCACGATGACCATGATGATGACGGCGGCGAAGGGTGCGCTGCCGATGACGGGTTCGGGAGTGCCGGAAGCGTTCGGGAGCATGAGCGTCGCGCCGATTCCGGCGAAGATGAGGCCGACTTCGCCGCGCGGGATCATGCCGAGTCCGACGGCGAGGCGATTGACGCCGCGTTCCAAGACGGCCAGCGAGCAGATTTGTTTGCCGATGATCGCGACAACTGTTAGCACCGCCGCGAAGCCGAGTACGTCAAGGCGAGCGAAGACGCTGAGGTCAACCTTGAGTCCCATCAGGACAAAGAAGATGGGGACGAGGATGGTGGTCAGCGGCGTGAGCAGATCGTGGAGGTCGTGTTTGGTGTGACGTGGCAGCCGCTCGAAATGTACTTCTTCGAGCAGGAGTCCTGCGGCGAACGCGCCGACGATTGCCGCCAGACCTATCTCCGCCGCCGCCCACGAGAGCGCGAAACAGAGTGCGACGGCGATGGCTAAGAGCACGCCGCGCCCTTTGAGTTTGCCCGCGCCGCGAAAGAGTTGCGGCACGAGGTATCGCCCGACGATGAGTGCGCCGACGAGGAAGCCTATGGCCTTGAGCGTGATCAGGCCGACGCTTGCGAGCGAGAGCGACGTGCCTGCGGCGGTCGCTTCAATCGCGCCACGCACGACGGCGAGGATGATGAGGCCGAGCACGTCGTCAATCACCGCCGCGCCGAGCACGATGCGCGCGACGCGCGTGTTGAGCCGTCCCAAGTCTTTGAGGACGCGCGCCGTGATGCCGACCGACGTGGCGCAGAGCGTTGCGCCGATGAAGATGTGGCCGAGCCGCGCTTCGTCCGGGATGAAATAGGCGGCCACGCCCCAGCCGAGAAAGAAGGGCACGACGACGCCCGCCACCGCAACAAGCAGCGACGACCAGCCGACTTCGAGCATCTCGCCGAGATTCGATTCCAGCCCCACTTCAAACAGCAAAAGGATGATGCCGATCTCTGCGAGCGCGCCTATCACCTCGTTCGTCTTGATGCGTTCGATTGCCGTGAGGCCAAAGAGCGCAAGGTTGCCGACGAGCATCCCGCCGATAAGTTCGCCGAGCACTGCGGGCTGCCCCGTGCGCTCGAACAACTCGCCGCCGAGTTTGGCGACCACGAGGACGAACGCGACGCCGATGAGCACGAGCGGACTCAGTCCGTGCGCCTCAGCCGTACCGCTCGCCTGTCCCGCTTCGCCGCTCGCCTGAGCGAGTTGCGTTGCGGCGAGAAGAAGGCCGCCAAAGAGAATGAATGAGCGCGCAAGTTTCCTTCGCATGATTAGGCATCCCAACGGCGTCGTGCGTTCGGGTCGCACACAGACGAAGAGGGCTGAGCCTTTGCACGTCTAAAGCGGACGCCTCCGGCTCAACCCTCTGCCGTTTTACTTCCCGCTACTTAACTCAACGCTTATCGGCGTCCGTATCAACCGGCCTGTCGGGCGCGTCGGGCGGTGCGTCCGGGTCGCCCACAGCTTGACCGCGTGGGCTAACGCCGTGCGCTGCCAACTCGTGCGCGAGGTGTCGCGACATAACGGTGCGCTTGCGGCTGTAGAAGAAGTAGATCAAGAGGCCGAGCAGCAACCACACGATCAGGCGCAACCAGTTTGCTTCCGGCAGCGAGAACATCAGCATCAGGCAAGAGAGAATGCCGAGTATGGGAATGAGCGGGACGAACGGCGCGCGGAACGGGCGTTCGGCGTCGGGGTTCGTTCGCCGCATGATGAGCACAGCCGCGCAGACGACGGCGAAGGCAAACAGCGTCCCGATGTTGGTCATCTCAAGGAGCGCCTCGATCGGCAGGAAGCCCGTCATGATCGCGACGGCGACGCCGACCAGAATCGTCGACTTGTAGGGCGTGCGGAACTTCGGGTGGACGGCGCCGAAGAAGCTCGGCGGCACCATCCCGTCGCGCGACATGGCGAGGAAGACGCGCGGCGCCGAGAGCATCATCACGAGCAGCACCGACGTGATCCCGGCGACGCCCGCGATGGCGATGATCGCCTCGGCCCACGCCAGCCCGCGCGTAGCGAAGGCGACCGAGACGCCCGCGCCCACGTCAATCTGCCTGTAGCTGACCATGCCCGTCAGCACCGCGACGACGGCGATGTAGAGGAGGGTGCAGATGACGAGCGAGGCGATGATGCCGATGGGCACGTCGCGGTTCGGTCGCTTGGCCTCCTCGGCGTGGGTGGAGACGGAGTCGAAGCCGATGTAGGCGAAGAAGATGATGGCCGACCCGGCGAGCATCCCGACGGGTTTGCCGCCCACGCTCTCGCCCCACACGGTCTTGCCGAAGAAGGTCAGGCCGCCCCAACCGTAGGGCGCAAACGGCGTCCAGTTTTCCGGGTTGATGAGGAACGCTCCGACGAGGATGACGAACAGCACGGCGGCAACCTTGATGCCGACCATCGTCGCGTTGAAGGTCGCGCTCTCCTGAATGCCCTTGACGAGGACGGCCGTCACGATCGCCGTGATGATGACCGCAGGCAGGTTGATGTAGCCGCCCGTCGCGATGAAGTGTCCGGTGTTTGCGTCGTAGGCGATGGGCGCACGCGCAATCGCCTCCGGCAAATGTATGCCGACCTTCGGCAGCAGCGTCTGGAAGAAACTCGACCACCCGTTGGCGACCGTCGCGGAGCCTACGGCGTATTCGAGCGTCAAGTCCCAACCGATGATCCAGGCCATCATCTCGCCGAGGGTCGCGTAGGCGTAGGTGTAAGCGGAGCCAGCCACCGGAACCATCGAGGCGAACTCTGCGTAGCAGAGCGCGGCGAATACGCAGGTCATGCCTGCGACGGCGTAAGAGACCATCAACGCAGGCCCCGCAGTGTTGTGTGCAGCCGCGCCTGTAGCGACGAAGATGCCCGCGCCGATGATCGCGCCCACGCCGAGGCTCGTCAGTTGGACGGGGCCGAGCACGCGCCGCAGACGGTTCTCGCCCTTCGCCTCTTCGAGCAACATTCCGAGCGGTTTTGTTACAAAAAGTTGATTTCTTGCCATTAAGTCAAACCTCCGCGAGTTTTACAGTAGTTTCAAGTTGATGACTGGATCGCATGTTACTCTGGCTATTAACCGAATCTTACCCGATCAATTTCATCGTTTAGCGCATCGCCAGACGAAATCCCTGCCAGTCACATTGAGTTTCTTCCGGCTCAAGTTTCTTGCGTAGCTAAAGCATCATCCTCGTTCGTCTCGGCCATGGGCACGCCGACGCGTCGCCAGATGAAATAGACGGGAATGCCTGTCAGCACTATAAGCAGACCCGGCCACGTCGTCGCCGTCTGATAGATGAACAGCACAATTAAGATCACCGACGCGCCGACAATATAGAGCGCGGGGACGATTGGATAGCCGAAGGCTTTATAAGGCCGCTCAACGTCGGGGCGCTTGCGTCGCAGCACGAATATTCCGGCGATGGTCAGGATGTAGAAGATGAGCGCGGCGCTTATGACGTAGTCGAGCAGATTGCCGTAGAGGTTGCCGTAAGCGACCGCGCCCGCAGCGTCCGTCGTCACGGTGCGCGGCAGCACTAGAAGCGCCGCCCAGATGCCTTGAATTACCAAGCCCCATGCGGGCACATGCTTCTCGTTCAATTCGCCTGCCGCGCGGAAAAACAAACCGTCGCGCGCCATCGCGTAATAGGCGCGTGCGCCCGCGAGTATGAGACCGTTGTTGCAGCCAAAGGTCGAGACCATGATCGCCACAGCCATCACTGTCGCGCCGAAGCCGGGGAAGATAACGTTGGCGGTCTCCGATGCGACGCGGTCGCTCGGCGCGTTCTGGATCGCCTCGAAGGGGAGCGCGACGAGATAGGCCACGTTGGCGAGTAGATAAAGCGAGATGACGAGGATCGTGCCGAGCGCGAGCGAGAGCGGGATGTTGCGGCGCGGGTTCTTCACCTCGCCCGCCGTGAAGGTGATATTGTTCCAGGCGTCCGCCGAAAAGAGCGAGTTGGTCTGCGCAACGCAGATGCCTACGAAGAGCCCGAACCCGACCGCCGCCGTCAAGCCCGCGCCCACGTCTTGCAGCGAGCCGCGCACTCCCCAGAAGTTTGAGAAGTTCGCCGTGCCTGCGCCCGAACTCAACCCGACGATGATGCCGAGCACGATGAGCGCGATGAGCGCGCCCGTCTTCGCTACAGTGAAAACGTTCTGCACCATCTTGCCGAGTTTCAAGCCGCGCGTGTTCATGAAAGTCAGCAGCGCGATCATCAAGAGGCCGACGAGTTGCGCCGTCGAGAACGAGAGCGCGTAGCCGCCGAGCCGGATCGGCTCAATAATGTAATTCTTCTCCGACACCCAGGGGAACAGCACGCCCGTGTAGCGCGCGAAGCCGACGGCGACCGCCGCGATCGTTCCGGTCTGGATGACGAGAAAGAGCGTCCAGCCGTAGAGGAAGCCCCACATAGGCGAAAACGCTTCGCGCAAATAGACATATTGCCCGCCCGCCTTCGGCATCATCGCGGCGAGTTCGCCGTATGAGAGCGCGGCCATCAGCGTCAATAAGCCCGTGACGATCCAGACGACGAGCAGCCAGCCGGGCGCGCCGACCTGTCGCGCGATGATCGAGGAGACAATAAAAATGCCGGAGCCAATCATTGACCCGGCGACGATCATCGTGGAATCCAAGAGACCCAGACCGCGCACGAAGCCCGTCCGCGTCTGTTCTGTTGAAGCAACTGCTTCGGCCATAGTTCTCCTTCACTGAGAAAGGTGCGTACTCGTGTCAAGCTGCTTCTCGGCGGCGGCGGGCGGCGTTTTGAACTGGCGTTTCTCGCCGCAACAGTTTTTCGCTTCCGATGCGACGGGAGAGACTTGCCCGTTCGCGCTTGGCACCGCTGCCGGGGGATTCGACGACACGGCAAAAAAGGATGCCAGAGAATCGCACGAATCTCCGTCAATGCGCAAACCTTTTTTGATAACCATGTCGCGGATTGAAGCAGGACTTACGGGGCGCATTATACCGATTTCGTGCCATGTGTCGAGACAATAAAGCAGTGACAAGTGACAGGTGACAAGTGACAAGTTAAAACAAAAGCCGTGAATCGTGAATCGTGAGTCATAAATAGATAACACCGGTTCTTCTCTATTTACGATTTACGATTCACGATTTACGTCTTTCTGAAATCAGCGGCACGCGCTTTGCCATCTTCATCTCGGCAGCAATTTTTAAGACGCAAAATCGTACACAGACAAAATCGCGTACAGCAAGACTGTACGCAGTCATGTTAACGAAAGGCGCGGCGCACAGATCGCAACAAATAATGCTGCCTGATACGACTCTCCTAAAATTCAAGCGGAGCGGTTAGTTGCAAATATTCGTAAGGACTCGCCGTAGCGGCGGTAGTCTTTAATCAATCACAGTGAAGGGGAAAAATCATGGACGATAATAAAAAAGACAGCATCGGCGAAGAAATTTCGGCTTTCGGCGAGCGCGCCAAAGGCGACATCAAGGAAGCGACGGGCACGGTGACGGGCAACAGTTCGTTGCGCGCGGAAGGCGCGGCTGAGAGCGCAACGGGCGCGGCTCGCCAGAAGTCGAACCGCATGGTCACGGGTCTGTTCCGCGACCGCGACAGCGCAGAGCGCGCCTACGGTTCGCTCTCGACGCGCGGCTACAGCAAAGACGATGTCAACCTCTTGATGTCGGACGAAACGCGCAAGACGCATTTCTCATCCGATGATGCGCCCGACACGGAACTCGGCAGCAAGGCGCTCGAAGGCGCGGGCGCGGGCGCGGCCATCGGCGGCACGACGGGCGCGGTGCTCGCGGCGATTGCAGCCATCGGCACGTCGGTTGTTCTTCCGGGCTTGGGCTTGGTCGTGGCCGGGCCTCTGGCGGCTGCGCTGGCTGGCGCGGGCGCGGGCGGCGCGACGGGCGGACTCATCGGCGCGCTCATCGGCTCAGGCATCCCCGAAGATCGCGCGCGAGTCTATGACGAAGGCGTACGCAACGGCGGCATCGTGATGGGCGTCAACGCGCGCTCCGACGAAGACGCCGAATACTTCGAGAACGAATTTCGCACGCATCGCGGCGAAAACGTCTATCGCTAAAAAGCGTCTGACGCGCTAACGCGAAAGCAAACGGGAGGCTCGACGTAATGTGAGCCTCCCGTTTTTCATTAATTCGATCCTCCGTTTTCCTTTTACTGTTCGCCGCTTAACTTAAATCTTCTCGCCGCGCTTGCTCTGTGGCATACTTCCGTCTCACCGTTCATCGAATCAATTTATCAATAGCTGCTTCCGGCCACGCGGGAAGCCATCAAGGAGGGATTATGGTTGAGAGTAAATCTTCCGGCGAAGTTCCGCGCCGTGCTTTGGGGCGCACGGGCGTCGAAGTGTCCGCGCTCGCGCTCGGCGGCTCGCACATCGGCGAGACGAAGTCGAAGCGCGAGGCTTTGCAGATCGTGCGCGAGGCCGTTGACGCCGGAATAGATTTCATGGACAACGCCTGGGAGTATCACGACGGGCGGAGCGAAGAGTTGATGGGCGAAGCCCTCGTCGGCCGCCGCCAACGCGTCTTCCTCATGTCGAAAGTTTGCACGCACGGGCGCGACCGCAAGACAGCTATGCGCCAACTCGAACAGTCGCTCAAACGTCTCCGCACAGACTACCTAGACCTCTGGCAAGTTCACGAAGTCATACACGACAACGACCCCGATCTGCACTTCGCCAAAGGCGGCGTCATCGAGGCGCTAGAGCAGGCGCAGCGTGAGGGAAAGGTGCGCTTCGTAGGCTTCACCGGACACAAAGACCCCGCGATCCACCTCAAGATGCTCGCGCACGATTACCCTTTCGACACGTGCCAGTTTCCGCTCAACCCATTCGACGCGACCTTTCGCAGCTTCGAGCAGCAGGTCTTGCCCGAAGTGATCAGGCGCGGCATTGCCCCGCTCGGCATGAAGAGTCTGGGCGGGGGCGGTGACGCCATCAAACGCCGCGTCGTCACCGCGAGCGAGGCTTTGCGCTACGCGATGAGTCTCCCCGTCGCCGCGACCGTCTCCGGCATAGACTCGCTCAAAGTGTTACGCCAAAACTTACGCATCGCGCGCAGTTTCACCCCGATGAGCGCCGAAGAGATGCAAGCCCTGCGCACGCGCTGCGCCGCAGACGCCGCCGACGGCCACTTTGAACTCTACAAGACTTCCAAAAAGTACGACGGCCCGCCGGGACGCAAACAACACAAGTTCCCTTCCGAAGACGAACTCGCCGCGTGAGCGTATGAGCACGACGAGCGGCATGTCCCGTAGATGGCGCTTCCGCTTAGTCGTGCTCGCGGCGACGCTCGCCTCTCTCTTCAAACTCTATCTCGCGCTGTTCACCGAAGGCACGCTCGACGCCGCCTCCTTCGCAGATCATCTCGCGAAGATCGAGCAACTCGGCGGCGTCGGCGCGTATCACGTGCGCGGCGCGTTCAACAATCCCTTCAACAGCCCGCCCTTCATCATCCACTTCCTGAAAGCACTCGGCTGGCTCACCGCGCAGACAAAACTTCCCTTCGCCTTCTGGCTCCGACTCTCCTGCATAATCGCCGACGCAGGAAGCCTCTTCATCGTCTGGAAACTCTTCGAGCGTTCGCACACGCCGCGACAGCAGCAGGGCGACCGCGCGTTGTGGCTGCTCGTCGTCCTCGCGCTGAGTCCCGTCTCAATCATCATCTCGGGTTTTCACGGCAACACAGACCCCGTCATGATCTTCTTCGTGCTGCTCTCCGCATATCTCTTGGAGACGCGCGGCGGCGACGATGGTGACAACGACAGGCGCGTTATCTTAGCGGCCATCGCCTTCGGCCTTGCGCTCAACTTCAAAGTCGCGCCGCTCATCTTCGCGCCCGCACTTTGGTTTTACCTGCCGCGCTTGCGGCAGCGCGTCGAATACTTCTCCGTCGCCGCGCTCGTCTTCCTCTTAGGGTCGCTGCCTTACATCCTCTACGATCCGATCATCATCGCGCGGAGCGTCTTCGGCTACGGCAGCATCTACGGGCATTGGGGCTGGACGTACTTTGCGGCGGAGTTGTTTCCCGCGAGTCTCCAATTCGCGCGCCCGCCGCACGACGTTGTCGGCGCGCATGCCGTCGCCGCCGCGTTCGGCAAATGGTTGATGCTTGCGTTAATCCTCGCCGCCGCGTTCTTACTTAACCGACGCCGGAGCGACAACGACAAGCCGACGCTCACGCTGCAACTCGGATTCACGGCGGCGCTCTTTCTTTTCCTCACGCCGGGCTTCGGGTCGCAATATCTGTCGTGGCTCGTCCCCTTCGTCGTCTTCCTCGGCCTGCGCGCGAGCCTCCTTTACTTCGTCGCGGGCGGACTCTTCCTGTCCGTCAGTTATAGCTGCTTCCTTTACCGCACCGCGCCGCCCTTCTATTGCGTCGAGCCTTTCACAAATTTACTCATGCCCCTCTGCTGGCTTTCCATCTTCGTGCTGCTCGTCTTCTACGCACGCGCCTTCCGGCGTCTTCGCATGTGACGCGAGCCGCCATTCACCGTTACAATGTGTTGACATGAAACAGACCGATAGCGACACTGAAGGCTTTGCGCCGCCTGCGGGCGACATGAGCGCCGAAGAGTTCAGGCGACACGGCCACGCGCTCATCGATTGGATCAGCGACTATTTCTCAGGCATCGAAGCGCGTCCCGTGCTCGCGCAGGTCAAGCCGCGTGAGTTAATTGAAAAGTTGCCCGCCGCGCCGCCCGCCACAGGCGAGACGATGGACGCGATTCTCGCCGACGTGGATCGTCTAATCACGCCCGCGCTCACGCACTGGAGTCACCCCTCGTTCTTCGCCTACTTCGCCACTTCAACTTCCGCGCCCGGCATCTTCGGCGAACTCCTCTCGGCGGCCTTCGACGTGAAAGCCTTGCTCTGGCGCACCTCGCCCGCCGCCGCCGAACTCGAAGAAGTCGCGCTCTCTTGGCTTCGTCAAATGCTCGGCCTGCCCGCAGAGTTTGCAGGCATCATCTACGACACGGCCTCCGTCTCAAGTCTCCACGCCATCGCAGCCGCGCGCGAGAATGTGAACCTCGACATACGCGAACAGGGCTTGAGCGGGCGCGACGATCTGCCGCTCCTGCGCGTCTATGCTTCCGAACAATCACACTCTTCGATTGACAAGGCCGTCATCGCGCTCGGACTCGGCCAACGCTCGCTCCGCAAAATTCCTGCGGACGCAGAGTTTCGCATGGATGCCGAAGCGCTCGCACGCGCCATAGAAGAAGACTTGCGCGCGGGCTTTCGTCCCTTCTGCGTCGTCGCCACCGTCGGCACGACTTCGACGACGAGCATTGATCCCGTCGCTGCCATCGCCGACATCTGCGAGCAACACGGACTCTGGCTGCACGTCGATGCGGCTTACGCGGGTTCGGCGGGCATCGTGCCCGAACTGCGCCCGCTCGTCATGGACGGATGCCAACGCGCCGACTCTCTGACTTTGAACCCGCACAAGTGGCTCTTCACGCCCTTCGATCTCTCCGTGCTCTACTGCCGCCGGATCGAAGTGCTGCACCGCGCCTTCTCGCTCGTCCCAGAATATTTGCGCACGCCCGAATCCGAAACGGAAGGCGTGCGCAACGGCGCGGACTACGGCGTCCAACTCGGTCGCCGCTTCCGCTCGCTCAAGTTCTGGATGATCCTGCGCTACTTCGGACACAGTGGACTCGCCGCGCGCATACGCGAACACTGTCGCCTCGCGCGCCTCTTCGCCTCCTGGGTCGAACAATCCACCGACTGGGAACTGCTCGCGCCCGTGCCCTTGAGCGTCGTCTGCTTCCGCGCCCGCCCCTCCAAAGAAAATGAGACGGACGCCGAACGCAACACGCGCCTCGACGCGCTCAACGAACGACTCATGCACGCCGCGAATGCGACCGGCTCAATTTTCATCTCGCACACGCGCCTCAACAACAAGTTCACGCTCCGCCTCGCCGTCGGCAACATACGCACGACCGAAGAACACGTCCAACGCGCGTGGCAACTTTTGAACGAAACTTTGCAGACGAGCTTGAACGAAACTTTGCGAACGACGCCATGAAAACTTTTCGCTTGAACCTCGCGCTTTTTTGCTTACTCCTTTCGGCGTTCTCCGTCGCCGCGCAGCAACAGCGCGGGATGACGCCAGCGGACACTCTGCGCGTCGCGTCTGTCGGCGAGGCGCAGGTTGCGCCGGACGGGAGCACGGTCTGTTACACGCTCTCGACGATTGACGGCAACGCTTCGCGCTCCGCGCTCTGGTGCGCGCAACTCGTGGACGAGCGCGCCGTTGTCACCGCGCCGCCGCGCCCCGCGCCGTTGCCGCAGCAAGTCTTAAGCGGCGAGTGGAACGTCTCGCGCCCGCGCTGGTCGCCCGACGGCAGGCGGCTCGCCTTCTTCGCCGCGCGCGGTGAACAGACGGGCATCTGGGTGATGTCGCCGCGCGGCGCAAGCCCGCAGCCGCGTTTCGTCGTCGCCGTCCGCTCAACAAACTTTCACTTGCCATACGCGGGCGAGTCCTTCGTGTGGTCACCTGACAGCCGACGCATCGCCTTCATACATGCGACCGAAGAGCCGAACAATGTCGCGGGCGCACCGATCCCTGCAAGCGGCGACGAGCGTACACGCCGCGACGACCCGCGCATCGTTGATCGCATCCAGTACAAATCGCGCACAGCATTCTCCGACACGCTACGCACGCACGTCTGGCTCACGGATGTTGACGAACCCGCGAACGCGCCGCGTCAACTGACTTCCGGCGAGCATTACGATCACGCACTCGCGTGGAATCCGCGCGGCGAAGAGATCGCGTTTCTCTCGAATCATGAAACCGACTCCGACGCCGTCAACAACTCCGACATCTTCGCCGTCTCGACCGCAGACGGGCGCGTGCGTCGTCTCACGGAGACGCGCGGCTGCGAGTACGAACCCGCCTGGTCGCCCGACGGCAAGTGGCTCGCCTACACCGCCACGACGCGCGACGTGACGACCATTGACAGCGTCGCCGAAGACACACACGTCTGGTTGCTTGAAGCGGCGGCGGGCGGCTCGAAGGCGCGCGAACTCACCGCCTCGCAGGATCGCCGCGCACGCAATCCACGTTGGTCGCCCGACAGCAATAGTATCTTCTTTCTCGCCGGAGACAGGGGCGCAACGTTGCTCTACCGCGTTCCCGTAAGCGGCGGGCAGATAGTCGCCGTGCCGCTCCAACGCGAACCGTTGACCCCCGACGCCATTGTTCAACCAACCCAACTGCCTCAACTTCAAATCAGCAGTTTCAGCATCGGACGCCGCGCCATCCCGTTCGTCACGCAGCCGAACGACGCCGCTTCGATTCCCTTAGTCATCGCCATGACGCTTAGCGAACCGCTCGTGCCCACAACGCTCTGGGTCAGCGTGCCGTCTACGCGAAACCGCCCCGCAGGCATCAGGCTCGTCGCCGCGCACAACACGGATGTTATGCGCCCGTTCGCGCTCTCCGTGCCGGAAGAGTTGAACTTCAGAAGCGCCGACAACACGCGCATACAGGGCTGGTTGATGAAGCCCCTGGGCTTCCGCGAATCGGAACGCTACCCGCTCATACTCTCCATTCACGGCGGGCCGCACGGCATGTTCGGCTACAGTTTCAACGCGGCGTTTCAAGTTTACGCCGCGCGTGGCTACGCTGTGCTCTTTATCAACCCGCGCGGCTCAAGCGGGTACGGCCAGAAGTTTTCTGACGGGACGCTCAGAGAGTGGGGCGGCGGCGACTACAAGGATTTGATGGCGGGCGTGGACGAAGCGCTGCGTCGCTACTCTTGGATTGATCGCGGGCGCATGGGCGTGACGGGCGGCTCTTACGGTGGTTTCATGACCAACTGGATCATCACGCAGACCACGCGTTTTCGCGCGGCGGTCGCAAGCGCGTCCGTCTCGAACCTCGTAAGTTTTTACTCAACGTCTCTGTATCAGGATTTGATCCACGCGGAGTTTGGCGGCTTCCCCTGGGACGATTATGATCTACTGTGGCGTTGGTCGCCGCTGCGCTACGTGCGCGCGGTCGAGACGCCGACGCTTTTCATTCACGGCGAACTCGACAACGACGTACACATCACGCAGGCCGAAGAGATGTACATGGCCTTGCGTCGTCGCGGCGTCGAAACCGTGCTCGCGCGCTACCCGCGCGAAGGACACGGCTTCCGCGAACCGCGCCACCGTCAGGACGCGCTCGAACGCACCGTTGATTGGTTTGATAAATATCTGAAATGAACTCGTCCGTTGTCAGTGGTCAGTTGTCCGTTGTTTGTGTTTTCCAAGCTGACGACTGAAGATGAGAGCCTTAACTGACGGAACGAAGAAAACAACTGACTACTGACAACGGACTACTGACCAAAATGCTTACACACATTGTCATCTGGAAATATCTCGCGGAGACTTCGCAGGCGGAGCGCGAGGAACACGTGGCGCGTCTCAGGCGTCTGCCGGGTTTCATTCCGCAGATCGAGAGTTTCGCGGTCGGCTTCGACGTGTTGAAGTTGCCGCGCTCTTACGACGTGGGACTCGTCGCAGTCTTCCGCGACCGCGCGGGGCTGGACGTGTACACGGATCATCCCGAACACGTGCTCGTTGCCGTCTACGGGCGCAGCATCTCGGAGAACATCGCGTCGGTTGATTTCGAGAGCGCGGATTGAAGCGTAGCTGAAAAATGAGATGGCGGCTGGCGTGAATGCGCTCCGAGCGCATCGTGTCGCTCGTCGCACGGGGCGCGTCGCACGGCTGACAACGATGAGACGTTTCTGGAAACTATTGTTGCTCGTCTTCTTCGTCGCGCTCTTGACGCAGACGCCTTTCATCTATCGCCGCTACCAACTCGGTCGCCTCAACGCGAAAATTCAAGAACTCAACTCCGCGCGCACGCCGGACGCCGATCCCGTCTACGCTGACTACAAAGGCGCGATCCACGTACACTCTTTTCTAGGCGGGCACAGCGCAGGCACGTTCGCCGAGATCGAGCGCGCGGCGCAACAAAACGGCCTCGCCTTCGTCGTGATGACCGAACACCCGTCCGGCGATTACGACACGCGCGCGTTGACTTTGCGCGGCGTGCGCGGCGGCGTGCTTTTCGTGCAGGGCAGCGAGACGAGCGAGTCCGACGCAAATCGCCTGCTCACGTTCGGCGGAACAGCAGCGACTGCGGTTGACACGACGACGGCGACGGGCGACGCCGCAACAATCTCTTCGATTCAAGAGAACATCAACCGCGCGAAGGCCGCAGGCGGCCTTGTCTTCATCGCGCACCCTGAAACGTTTCGCAGTTGGCGCGAGGTAAGCGGTTTCGACGGCATGGAAATTTACAACTTGCACGCCGACGCCGCGCACATCAACCGCGTCAAACTTTTCTTCGACGGCCTGTGGTCGTATCGCAGCTACCCGCACCTGCTTTGGACGCGCTTCTCGCAAAATCCCGACGACAACCTGCGACGCTTCGACCAACTGACCGCGCGCGAAGGGCGCAAAGTCGTCGCCATCGCGGGCAACGACGCGCACGCCAACATCGGCGTGAGTTTCAAAGACCTCTCCGGCCACACGCTTTTCGAGATCAAACTCGACCCTTATGAACGCAGTTTTCAAGTCGTACGCACGCACGTCCTCGTCGAACGCGTCCAGCCTTTGAACGAAGAGAATTTGTTAGACGCTCTCGCGCGCGGGCACGCCTACGTCTCGTTCGACATACTGTGCGACGCGAGCGGCTTTCGCTTCTCTGCTGGCGACGGCGCGGAGCAGAAGTTGATGGGCGACGAGATCACGCGTTCGGGCGCGGGCGTCCGTTTGCATGTGGAGACTCCTGTGCGGAGTCGCATCGTGATCGTCAGGAACGGTCAGGCGGTGAGTGAGTCGCAAGAGTCTGTCCGGCACGAATGGACGGCGACGGAGGCGGGCGTCTATCGCGTCGTCTGCTATTTGCCGCAACTGCCCGCACCGCTCGACGCGAAGCCCTGGATCATCTCGAATCCGATTTACGTGCGCTAAAGTTTGTGGTGTGTGAGTTGATGTGCAGACACGAAATCGCCCCGACAGTTTTAACTGTTCGGGGCGGTTTCGCGAACCGGAAAGCTCCGGTTCAATTTTCGGAAGCGGCGTCTTAAGTCGCCTAACGTCTGTAGAGAGTCACGTGTTTGGCTCTTCGCACGCGGCACATCTCAAGTGTCAGAGAAGCGCGTGAACAGGCTTCCTATTAAGTTGTACCAAGTGGAAGCAATCTTATTGATCGTAAGCCTCACTGTCAAGTTTCAATTTGACCGTTTCTAAGGCGTGCAGGGCGCGCTGTTTGTTCATACCTCAGACTAAACGTTAAGCCGTCTGTCGCAACTCTTTCATTCCTTTATGTAACCACTCGTCGTTCAGTTTCGCAATCGCTAACTCTTTGTGTTTCGCCTCAACCTCGATCCAAGGAGCGCGTGCGTAAGCCGAAGGCATTTCGGTGATGAGATCGCTGTGGTGGCGGTCGTTAAAGCCGTCGCGCCCGTTCGAGATGTGTACGAGTTGCCATTCGGGGATAGGCCACGTTTCGCGCGCGGCGGCGAGAAAATAGGCCACGCTCTCGTCCTCGTAGCTCGTCAACTTTTCGCGACAGACGTGATGATGCGCGTCGAAGACCATCGGCACGCACGCCGCGCGGCAGACTTCCAGAATCTGCGCCGCGCTGTAAGCGTACTCGTCGTTTTCCAGCGCGAGCCGCGTGCGAACGCCGTCGGGCAAGCGGCGAATCACCTCTATGAGTCGCGCCGAGCGGTCGCCCTTGCCGCCGTGAATCTCTACGGTCGTCCAACTCGTGCGCGGCTGCGCGAGCATATCGAGCACATGCGCGTGCGTCTCCAGAATTTTGATGCTGTTCGAGACGACCTGCTCCGAGTCGGAACTAAGCACGACGAATTGATCCGGATGAATCACGAGACGTATGCCGAGCGCAGTAGCGCGCTCGCCCGTGCGTCGCGCTTCCGAGGCAAACTCTTCGAGCACGCTAGCGCCCGCCTCGTCGTCCGCGAAGGGGAACAGCCCCGAAGTGAGCCTGTACAGACGCAGGCCGCGCTCGACGCAAAAATCCAGAGCGCGATCAAGCCGCGCGAGGTTGTCCGCGTACAACTCGCGCAGCATACGTTTCTGCTCGGTCGCATCGAACTGCAACAGGCGCTTGCGCGTCAACGCGCGGTAACGCACGGCATCCGAAGTCGTGATGCAGACCAGACCGAGTTGTGGCACTAAACTGTCGCTCAAAACGGAAATCCCTCCAACAAGTTTTCGCTTCGTCGGGAATTTTATTTAAGCGGAAAGTTTTTTTTTAAGGACACGAATGTAATGAGAGATTGATTCATTGATTCATTTCCTCATTAAATCAATGAACCGATGGATCAATGAATCAATTCTTCTTTAAGTTCGCGCCGTCGCATGTAAGTTGATTTGCTCAAGCGTCTCGGTCGCTGCATCGGTTTGCGCGAGGGCGGAGGCGGAGGTGAGCACGAGCGCGATCCAGAAGAGGTCTGCGAGCAACAGATGCGTGAGTTGAAGCCAGACGGGCGCGAGCAGGGAGAGGTTCAAAATGCCTGCGCCGAGTTGCACAAGAAAAAGCGCGGTGAGGATGTTCGTCAATTTCTTCGTGCGCTGGCCGGGGCGTAGGAAGGTGTTGACGTAGGACGCGGCGGCGACCGCGTAGCAACCGATGACGACGGCAAACAAAGGGTGCAGCACGCGCAGGCGAACGAGGAAGTGCGCCGCCGTAGAGAAGTCTTGCGTTAGCCCGTGCGCGAGCGAGCGCGCGGGAAAGAGCGTATCGCCAAGTGCGGCGACCGCGCCGCTCACTGCGATGAGGAGCGTGCCCAAAAGTCCGAGCGCGAAGATGACGATCACCTTGCCCTGCCCGCGCAGACGCACGCTCTCGCCGCCCATCGCCCACCAAGCGGTCAGAGACAAAGCGCCGAGCAGCAGGAAAGTGTTGACCAGATGAATTGACATGACGAACGCGCGCGCGACGGAAGCGTTACCGGCCACCAACGCGAACTTCACGAGCGCCGCGCCGATGAGCGCCTCGATCAAAATGAAGATGAGCGACCAGAACGCGCCGCGCCTCACGCGATCCCTGCGCGGAAAGAGTCGCGTCTGCCATACCATCCAGACCACTAACAGCAACGCGACGCCGCTCGTCAGTCGGTGCGTCAATTCGATCAGGGTCTTGAGGAGTCCCGTCGTAGGGATCACCTCGCCGTTGCAGAGAGGCCAATGGCTGCCGCAGCCGTCGCCGGAAAAGGAGGCGCGCACGTATGCGCCCCACACGATCACGAACAAGTTGACCGCGACGACGAGCCATGCGTAACGCGCGAGGCGTGTGAGTTTCATCAACTAAATATTACTACGAGATATGGAACGCAGCTGAGCCGCGCAGGCGTTGGCCGCACAAAGGGAAAACTCTCAATGGCCGAGCGCGTGGCGGAGCGCGCCTTCGAGTTCGGGATATTTGAACTGGTAGTTCGTCGCTATAAGACGTGCGGGCTGCGCGCGCTGGCTCACAAGGAGCGCGGCGTCGGCCATTTCGCCGAAGGCGAGGCGCGCTGCGAAGGCGGGCACGCTGAAGACGGTCGGGCGACCGAGCGCGCCGCCGAGCGTCTTTGTAAACTCTGCGTTCGTGACGGCGCGCGGCGCGACGACGTTAACGGCGTCTTCCAGTTCTTCGTGTTCGAGCGCATGCAAGATCGCGCCGACCGCGTCGTCTATCGCGATCCAACTCATGTACTGCGCGCCGCTTCCGATCTTGCCGCCCGCGCCCATTTTGAAAGGCGTCAGCATCTTCTTGAGCGCGCCGCCCGCACCGCTCAAGACAACGCCGAAACGAAGTTTCACAACGCGAATCCTCGCGGCCTTCGCCGCGTCCGTCGAAGACTCCCACTCGCGACACACGCCCGAGAGAAAATCCGCGCCCGACGCGCTCGTCTCCGTCAACACTTCTTCGCCACGGTCGCCGTAGTAGCCTACAGCCGATGCGGAGACGAGTACGCGAGGCGGCGACTTCAACTTCGCAAGCGTCTCGGCGAGAAGCGTCGTCCCCTGCACGCGGCTCTCGCGTATGCGCCGCTTCTTCTCGTCCGTCCAGCGCCCTTCGGCGATGGGGTCACCCGCCAGATGAATTGCCGCGTCGTGCCCTTCGAGTTCCGCCGCCTCCAACTCACCGCGCGCGGGATTCCATAAAACTTCACGCGCGCCGTCCGTGCGACGCGCACGTGCTGCGCCGCGCACAAGACACGTTACCGCGTCGCCGCGCGCCAAAAGAGTTTTGACTAACGCCGACCCGATGAGTCCGGTCGAACCCGTCACGATGATCTTCATCAACGTTTGCTCCTTCGCCGTTTCAAGTCGCAGTTTTATACCACGCGCAAACGACGAGCCGCGAGAAAAACGTTTGCGGGCATGGGGTGCCTTCGTCAAACGCGCCTCTCGCGACTCGTGTTGGGGGATCGTGTAATTTAACTCTATCAGACGGTCGTTTGTTGTACGGCGCTGCGTCTCTTTTTGCGCGCCGCGCGCCACTTGCCTATGCCCTCGCCCACCAGCCCTAAGAGCGTCGCGCGATTCTGTGCGACCAACTTCACCCAAGCCCACTTGCTCATCTGCGGGAAATAGATGCCGCGAAAGAAGAGACGCGCGACCAAGTGGCTGAGGCGCACTTCGACGGGCTTGTCCTTGATGAAGTCCATCGCCTCGGCGTTACGCGCGGGGCTGTAGGAGACTGTCCACGCTTGATTGACTTCGTTGCGCGCCTCTTTGATCGTCATCTTCAAAGGCGTGTGCGCCATCTCGAAGGGCGCGAAGTCCATCCAGTGTCGCGGGCGCGCGAGCCGACCGGAAGCGGCGAGGCGATCATACAAAGGCGTCGCGGGAAACGGCGTGAGTTGGCCGAAGACCGGAAGACCGGGCGGCCAAGAGTGAATTTCCTGTAGCGTGCGCGCGGCCACACCGGGCGTGTCGTTGTCCATGCCGAAGATGAAAGACGTGATGGCGTAGACGTTGCGCTCGGCCAGACGATGCAGCACAGCGCCGTACTCGCCGGGCTTGCTGAAATTCTTGTTCACGTCCGCCATGTTCGCCGGATCAATCGACTCCATGCCGATGAAGACCCACTTGCCGCCCGATTCCGCGATCAAGTCTACGAGTTCTTCGTCCTTCAAAAGATTCGCGCTGATCTGCGCGACCCAGGGCACTTGCGCGTTTGCCGCGATGATGTCGCGCAAAAGCGACTTCGTGCGTTTGACGTTGATCGCAAAGTTGTCGTCAATGAAGAAGACGGCCACCTGTCCGCCGTCCTTGCGCGCGCGCGCCTTGAGGCGCAAGACTTCGTCAACGACCGATTCGTTCGAGCGGAAGCGGATCGAGTCGCCGAAGAAACCCGTGACGGTGCAGAACTCGCAGCCGTAAGGACAGCCGCGCCCCGACTCAATCGGGACGACGCGAAACGTGCCCCAGCCGCCGCCCATGCGTTCGAGCAAAGGGCGCGCGATCTTCGGCACGAGGTTGAATTGATCCAGATCGAGCGTCTCCCATGGGATCATCGGGTAAGGTTGCAGACTCGGCTTCTTGTCCTTCCCTTCCGCATCAACGGGCAGATAGATGTCTTTGAGTTCGCCGCGCGCGGCGTCTTCGACGATGCGCGGCCATGTCTCGTCGGCTTCGCCGAGCGCGACTGCGTCGGCGTGTCGTGTGCCGCCGTCGCGCCCGAGGGCTTCGTCCGGGCATTCTGTGACGTGCGGCCCGCCCATCACGACAGGGACTCCGGCGGCGCGAAGCGCGTCGGCCACGCGATAGGCTTTCGCCACCATGCGCGTCATCGCGCCGATGCCGACCAGTCCGACCTCCTTCTCGCGCACGAAGGCGACTAACTCTTCCTCATTCATCGCGTGCGCGTTGCCGTCAATGAGCAGCACTTCATGGCCGGGCGGCGTGAGCGTTTGCAGCAAAAACATCCAGAGGTGAGGCATGAAATTGCGCGTCACGCCGTTGTCAGGGTTATACAAAAGAATTTTCAAGAGTCTACTTCCCCCTTCGAGAACAGGAACGATGCTATTTAACCTTTGGTTGAAATGGTGGCCGGAGAATAAACAAAAGAGCACATAGAGGGAGTTTGGGGGACTCGCTCCGAATGTCGAGCGGTGAATTTTCGGGGTGAGTATATCAGAGACTGTGCGTTATGCTATGTGCGCTACCGCACAATTCCTACATTGACCGTTAACTGTGGCTCATCTTTTTCCGTCTGCTCCGCATGAAGCGCAGACAGACTAACACATAGAGCCAACTTGCGCGATGTCTTAAACGGAGCGGGCATCTACGACGGGCGCGGCATTTCGTTTGCGAAGCGTGAATACGGTGCCGCGAGGTTTGCGCGCGTGCCACGACACTTCGGCCTCGATGAGAGCGGCGCGGGCGCGTATGCCTGTGAGGCCGCGCCCCTTGCGCGCACGCTTGTCGTGCGTGTTGAAGCCGCGCCCGTCGTCTTCGAGCGTGAGGACGAGTTCGCCCTTGTGTGTAAGTTCGACTGTGAAGCGGACGCGCGTGGCTGCGGCGTGGCGGCAGATGTTGTTGATGGCCTCCTGCGCGATGCGATAAATCTGCATACGCACACCCGTCTGAAACTCCGTGCGCTCGTCCAAATCTTCGTCGCACACAAACTCGTACTCGAACTTCTGCGACGCGGGCAGGTGCGCCACCGCGTTCGAGATCGCCCATTCGAGCGCGGCGGCGAGGCCGACGTTTTCAAGCACGGACGGGCTGAGGTCTTCGCAGATGCGTCGTATCTCGTCGGAGACGGATTCGATCTCGGTGCGGAAGACTGCGGGGTCAAAGCCTTCGCGCTGCCCGTCGCTGTTGCCGCCGCTGCTGCCGACGTTGGCGGGCATTTGATCTGTGAGCAGGAGCAGGCTGCGCAAATCTGCGAGCGTCTGATCGTGCAGGTCGCGTGCGATGCGTCGGCGTTCGCGCTCGGCTTCGTTGGCGAGGTTGAGACGCGCGCCCGCCAGATCGTGATGCGCCTGCCGGAGCGCCGCGCCCGTGCGCGCGATCTTGCGGTTCTGCACAGTGCCCCACGTCAGGGCGACGAGCGCGAGTATGAGCAGGACTGCGAGCATCGTCGTCGTCCAGGGGAACGGCGCGCGCCCGACCGTGAACTCGAAGGCGAGCGGCGCAGAAGCGACAAGGTCTTTCGTGAAGGCGCGAGCTTCGACGCGGTAACGACCCGGCTTTAAGTTCTCCATCAAAAACTGCGCGTCGTTCGAGAGCTTGCGCTTTAGTTCGCGCCCGTCGCCGTCGCTCAAAGCGAAGGCATACTGAAATTGTTCGGGGAAGGTGCGGCTGCTGAGCGCGGCCACGTCGAGCGTGAGATTATCCTGCGGGTAAGGCAGTTCGAGACCGCCGCGCAACTCGTCCGCCGGATGCAAGCGGCGGCTCAAGATACGTGTAGGGATAAGCGACGGCGCGAGATGTCCCGGCGTGTAACTGACGAGGCCGCGATTCGTGCCGACGAGCAGAGACTCTTCGTTTTCCTCTCCGCCCGCGCCGCTCGCTTCGAGTCGCAGTAGCGCGAAGGCGTTCGGCGACGACAGACCTTGCTCAGCGTCTAGGCGCGAGACGAGCCGCCCGACGCGTTCGTCGAGCGACACGCGCAAGAGTCCGCCGCCCGCCGTCGCGCACCACGCTTGCAGCGAATTGTCCTCGACGCCCGCGACGACGGCGCGAACTTCAACGCCCGACACCATCTCGACAAGGCGGCCTTTATCGAGCGCGTACAGCCCTTTCGTTGTGGCGACCCACAGGCCGCGCGCCCCCGACCCTTCAATCGCACGCACAGTGCTGCCCTTCAACTTATCAAGCTCGCCGCCCGCCGCTTTGACCTGCCCGTTTTCCAGAACGTAGAGACCCGCGCGCGCCGTCCCGATCCAGAGCCGTCGATCATCTTCCGCGTGCAGCGTCGTCACTTCGCGCAACGCGGCGTCAGCATCCGGCACGACAGGCCAGACGAGCGTGCGCCGCTCGCCGTCCAGACGCTCGACACCGCGCCCGTAAGTCGCAAGATAAGTCGCACCCTGAAACACACGAATCGCGCGCACGGAGAAGCCGCCACCACTGTTGCCGCTGCCGTTGCCCTGCTCACGCTCCTTCTTCTTGTCTTTCGTCGCGGGCGACGGAGCAGGCTGCGGCGACGCCTCCGTCTCCGGCGGCTCGCCCTCCGCTTGCGTTGCGCTCGCTGCATCAGCCTTCGACGCGTCCTCCTGCGTGCGGCTCGCCGCAGTCGTCTCATCCTGCGACGGCTCGGACGTTTTCACTTCGACCTTCGGCGGCATGGCTTTCAAAGAGACGCTCACACGTAGCCCGCCCGACGTGCCGACGACAAGACGCCCCGCCGCGTCTTCCGCAATCGCATAGACGCTCTGGCGTTCGAGTTCTGCGACTGCGCGCCATGCGCCCGTCTTTGCCTCGCGCACGAAGAGGCCGCGATTCGTGCCGCACAGCAACTCGCCCGTTTTCGTCCTGTAGAGAGCGCGCACGAAATTGCTCTCTGCGTCCGTCGCCAGACGCTCGTTGCGCGGGCTTCGCGGATCGAAACGGCACACGCCCCTGTCCGTGCCGAACCAGACGACGCCCTCTCGATCAACGTGTATCGCATAGATGTGATCCGAGCGCAGGCCGCCCGCCGTGTCCTCGAAGGTGAAGCGCGAGACGAGGCGCGCGCCGCGAAAGCGATAGACGCCGCGCCGCTCCGTGCCCACCCATAAGTCTCCGCCCGCTCCGGCGCGCAAGGCCGTCACCGTCCCCAACCCCTCGCCCGTCCTCACGGGGCGCAGAGGGTCGCTCGACTCGTACAAACCGCTCTCGCCGCGCGCGCCCACCCACACGACGTCGCGCGCGTCGCGCTCCAACGCCTCTACGAAATATGCGCGCGGGCGACTGTTTATCTCCTTCGCTTCGCCGCCATCGAACGATAACAGGCCGCGACTGCGCGTGCCCGCGTAAATCACTCCGCCTTCGCCCGCGACGAGGCTCGTCAATTCGAGCGCGCCCGGCCTGTCCGCGTCGGCGCTCTGCAAGACTTCGGAGTTGAGCGCACGCGCATTGACACGCCCGTCCGCGCCTGCCGTGCTGCACTCGAAAATTTGTCCCTGCGCGGTGGCGAGCCATGCGCCGCCACCGTCGCGCGGCAGGATGGCCGTCACGACTTTGCCACGCGTCTCTTCAATCGCGCGGAATGTGCCGCCCGACGCGAGCCGAGCCGCGCCCGCGTCCGTCCCCGCCCAGAGCGTGCCGCCAGCGTCGAACTTAAGCGCCAGCACGCGCGACGCCGACGCGAAGCCTTCGATGGCGACCGACTGCGTGCGCCGCCCGTCGTAGCGCGCCAGCCCGTTGTCTGTGCCGAACCACATCGCGCCGTCGCCGTCCTGTGCAATCGCGCGCACGCGATCCGAAGGCAGCCCGTGAAACAGCGTCACCGCACCCCACTGGTGCAGGTTCGCGGATTGGACGGATGAGTTGTCTGTGTTTTGTGCGGAGGTGGAACTAAAAATGAGACACGCGAGAAAGAGCGAGACGGTGGCGACGAAAGCCGTGTGATTATTTTGACGCTTACTCTTTCGTATCCTGCGATTCACCGCAGAGACGCAGAGATCACGCAGAGAAGAATTGAATGTTTTCTCTGCGCCCCCTCTGCGCCCTCTGCGTCTCTGCGGTGAAGGTTTTGCCCGCATGCAATCTCAACCCGTCTATGTTTCTCGCGTCGGCTTCTTGCTCGCTGCCTTCTGCTCCTCGTCGAAACGTCTGCGGTCGCGCTCGATCCACGCGGCGAGATCGTGTTCGGCCTTCTCAAGTTCGTCGGAGTTGATGAGGCCGCGCCGGAGCGCTTCGAAGAAGGCGCGCGTGCGTACGTTGTAAGCGAGTTTGTCGTAGCTTTCGTGCGGCGTGCCTTCGGGCGTTGCGACGAAGAGTTTTTCGTAGAGCGCGGCGAGACGGCTCTCGACGCCGCGCAGAGAGAGCGAGCACTTGCGAGCAATCGCCCAGTTCGACAAACCGAGTGCGAGATAATAGAGCGCCTCCGCCTCGAACTCCGTCAGGAGCGGTCGCTTGAAAGAATCTTTGAAGGCCGGATCGATCATGTCCGCGCCGTCTTCGAGGACGGCGGCGACGAAGCGCAGGAAGCGCGTCTCAGGATTGTTCTTGTGGATGAAGCCGTAAGCGGGCGGCGGCTCGACGGCGCGTATGATCTTGCGTATCTCGTTGATGTAAACCTCGTGCGGAAACTGCGTCCAGAAAATGACACGCGCCGCCGGAAACTCGCGCCAGATCGCGCGCGCAGCCTTCACGCCCGACAGCCCCGGCATCTGTATATCGAGCACGCACAACTCCGGCCTTTCCCTGAGCGCGTGCTCGACGGCCTCTTCGCCGTTAGCCGCTTCGATGACGGGCGCGTGCGCCGCAAACTCGCGCTCCAACAGTTCGCGCAAGTAGCGACGCTGCGCCACGTTGTCCTCTGCGATCAGTATGGACATAAAAACTCACAACCTCTTAGGCGCGTGCGGAAACTCACGCGCACGCCGTCGTAGCCGCACGGCCTTTCATTATTTCATCTGCGCCCAGAGCACTTCCGGCTGACAACCTTCCGCCTTGCGCTGGCCGGAGAGCGAGACTTCGTAACGACCTGCGACGATCTCGTCGAGCGCGCGTTTCATATCTTCCTCGCTGCCTGCAAACGAAAAAATTTCCCGCCCGCGCGCATCGTCTTTAACTACCGCGAAGGATGAATACCATGAGATCGGGCGACAAATTACTTGCCGCCGCGCCGTCGTTTCGATGACCAACTCGATGTCTTCCGACTGCGAAACTTTCGCCCAGCGATATGAGACGAGCCGCCCGCGCAAGTTAGCCGCGTTGTTCGACAAATCGGGCGCGAAGGGATGGCGTCCGGCGCGTGGCACGGTAGCGCGCCGGTTCGGGCGGTTGGTGAAACGCGTGTAGAGCGGGTAGGTGCGCGCGCCGAAACGGCCTTTGACTTTTCGCCAGCGCGCGTTCGTCGCCGTGTAGATGTTCGTGATCCAGTAGCCGTCGTCGAAATTCATGTAGATGAGTTCGGCGCGCCCGTCGCCGTTCATGTCGCGCAGGTCGAAGATGCCTGTTGCGCTCGACTCGAAGTAACCTTCGGCTTGAAAACGCACGGGGCGTCCTGTGTCGCGCTCGAACGTGACGACGACGATATGACTCGACGGCGCGAGGCCGTTGCCGCCGGTCGGCCCATGAAGCAGGAGGTCGCGCAGGCCGTTGCGGTCGAGGTCGGCTTCGTACATCTCCACGCCGCCCGGACTCCCAATCGCAGCCATAACGCGCCAGGGGTTCCCCGCCCTGTCCTTGCCCGTCAACACAAGGCCGCGCTCGTCGTCGAACTTCAACTCGGCGGATGCTGTGCCGATGTTGAACTTTTGCGCAAATGGCTGCCCGCTGACGGAGCCTGCGACGCGCTTCAAAGGGAAAGGCCGCCCCAGTTCCGCCCTGCCGAGCGGCAAGTAGTCCCGTGTTTCACTCTGCGCTGTGGCGACGTTCGAGAGCGCGCCCAAAGTTAGCAGGAAGAAAATCGTCGCCGCCCGTTTGAGAGATTTGAAAAACTTGAAGTTCGCCGTCTTGAAGTTCACTGTCTTGAAGTTCGTCAACTTGAGTTCGCCGCCTCGCCTGTCGTTTAGAAACTAACCGCGAGGCAATTCTTACTCTGCACACACACCGGCGGTCAATGTGGCTAGCCACAGGTGCGAGCGGCGGGAGCGACAGGGGCGGCACGGAGGCTGCGCCCCTCCGCGCGCTGTTCGTACACGCGTCGCGCGCGTCGCACGTTGCGGCGATAATCCGCCGCCAATGAGGAACCCGCTCAAACAAATTCTCGGTCGCCATGCGCGTAGGCTCGCGGCGCTGGCGTGCCTGTTCGCGCTCGTGTCCGCGTCGCTCGCGTGGCGTTTTCATGTGGAGACGCCGCGCGCTTGGGCGGCTGCGGAAGTGCCCGTCGCGTTCTGGTCGTGGCGCGATGCGTCACCACTTGAAGATGAAGTTGAAAGCGCGGCGCGCGTGGCGCGGACGCTGTTTTTGCGCGCGGGTCAGTTTGATCTCGACAACGGGAAACTCGAACGCATACGCGCCGCCGACGGGCAGTTCCCGCGCGCGCTTCCGCTGCATCTCGTCTACAACGGCACGCGCACGCTCCTCAACGCGTTCGAGCGTGTGGACGAAACCGCGCTCGCCGACGCGATCGCCGCGACGTTCAAACTCGACTCCGAGCGCGCGGCGCGCGAAGGCGCGCGTGTTGACGGCATACAGTTGGACTTCGACGTGCCGACGCGCCTGCTGCCGCGTTACGAACGCGTGCTGCGTGCGCTCTGCGTGCAACTGCCGCCGGACACGCAGTTGTCAATCACGGGACTGCCCGCGTGGATGCAGTCTGCCTCGCTCGCGCGGACGCTCGACGCGGTCGCTTTCTGGATTCCGCAATGCTACGGCGCGAGCATCCCGCAGCGGCTCGAAGATGTGGTCTCGATCTCTTCGCCGGAGTTGGTCGCCGCGTGCGTCGCGGGCGCGCGGCGTCTGGGTCGTCCGTTCTACGCGGGGCTTGCGGCCTACGGCTACGCGATTCTCTACAGCGAGCGCGGCGCGCTCGTCGAACTGCGCGGCGATCTCGATCCGGCTGCGGTCGCACGCGATCCGAACTTCGAGTTGATCGAGCGTCGCCCGTTCGCTTCAAACGATGCGTCGAGTGACGACGCACACGCAGCCACCGCGCGCGAATGGCGCTACGTCTATCGCGCTCTCGGCGACGGGCTGTTCGACAATCTCAAAATTCGCGCGGGCGACCGCCTGTTGCTCGACGTGCCCGCTGCCGAGACCCTGCGCGCTTACGCACGCGCCGCGCGCGAACAGGGCGGCAGAAATCTGCTCGGCCTCTGCATCTTCCGCTTGCCCGCCAAAGATGATCCTACGAATTTGACGCTCCCGCAGATCGCCGCCGCGCTCGCCGACCGCCCAACCGTAATCAACACCAATATCAAACTCGAAACTGTTGACGCACAGGCCAACCGCCTGCGCATCAACGCAACCAACGACGGCGAAGCGTGCGCGCTCAACGGCGACGACGCGCTGGCGCTCGTGTTGCGCGTGCCTGCGGGAAGCGTGCGCGGCGTCGTGAGTCTGGAAAACGTCGCGGCGGTCGAACCTTTGTGCAGCGTCGGCGCGACCGCGAATGATGTGCGCGAGTCGAGGCCGTGCGGCCTGCGACGCGCGGACACTTTGCGCCTGCGCCTGCGTTCGTGGCGCGCGGGAGAGACGGCGCAGGCGGTCGTCGGCTTCGACGGCGACTCGCCGCGACAGTTGCCCGTCCGCATCCGTCTGCGCGCCGACGACGGGCGCACCTGGCAGAACGAACAACTCGCAATCACCCGGAAAGGCGACACACAATGAAAAGGCATCTCAAGCGCATACGCAGACGCATCGCGTCGTTCCGTTGCGCGCGACGGTTCGCGCGGCTCTCTGTGACGGTGCGCGTGCTGCTTGTGGCGTCGGCGGCGACCACGACGGTCATCGGCTGCGGCTGGCTCGGCCCTTCCGAGTCTGTGCGCTTCAGCGGTGACGGCGACGAGCGTAGCTACGAGCGCCTCCCGCCGCTCTCCCTGAAGACGCAAGTGAGCGCTCGCAGGGACGACGAGAGCGATACGGATGGAGACTATCAGGCGGAACAGCGCCGCGACCGAGATTTGACCGGGCGCTGGGAGAAGGCGACCGCGCCGACAGCCGTGCGTAGCGAATTGGAAGAGGCACGCCGAAACTTTCTGAGTTATTTGAACGAAACGGAAGTCGCGCCGCACGACGACTACTGGACGCAGAGCGCGCTCACGACGCAACAGAGGCGCAACACCGCACGCGATCTGCTCGACGCTCTCACGGCTTTAGATCACGGCAGCGCGGCGGAACACGCGCAGGCATATCTCGCCGCACGCCGCGCCTACGACCTGTGGCTCGCCAGCCCGACGCAGCCTGCTAGCTGTTACTACAATTGTCCAACGCCAGCGCAGCAGTGGCGCGAGAAGGACGAACTCAAAGCTGCGGCCGAAAAGAAGGCCGTCGAATTTCACGACGCGCTCGACTCCGTTCCGCGCGATGCGAACCTGGACGACAACGTCGCCTACCTGCGCGCCGCCGCGCTCTATCGTGAAGAACATTTTGACGAAGCCGCGCAAGCCTTCGACGCGCTCGTTGCCAAGTTTCCGCGCAGCGAAAAGCGCGTGGCGGCCTTGTTCATGTACGCGCTCGCGCAGTTGAAGCAGAGCGCGAGTTACGTGGGCGGCGATGCAACCGCGCTCAGTTCCGACCCGTGCGCCGACTGCCGCGACGCGGCGTGGACGGCGGCGCGTGCGGCGTTCGGGCGCGTCCTCAAAGAACGCACGCACAGCAGCGGCGGCGATGGTCGCTTCGCGTCGGACGCGCGCGGCTGGCTCGCTTACACGTCTTTGCGCGTCGGCGACACGGCGGGCGCGCTCGCGGAGTATTACCGTCTACTCGCAGACGACACGAACAAGGCGGCGCGCGGCGAGGCGCTCAACTCACTCGCGATGGTGCGCTCGCACGCCGACGACGAGGCCATGAATCACCTCGAAGCAGACCTCTCCGACGAGCCGGAGGTTGCGCTGACTTACGCTTATCACGATCTCTACAACTACGCCGCCCAACTCAACATCTTCGACGCCCAATTCGCCGCCGACGATTCGGACGAACAAACCGGCGAACCTTACTCCACCGTAAATAGCCAGAGGCAGGAGCGTGAGCAGATGAAACTCGTCGGCGATACGCAGCAGAAAGAGTTCCGGCGCGTCGCAGAGTTTGCCAAACGCATGCTCAGACGCTACCCGCGCGCGGCCACGAGCACGGATTTCATCCTGCGCGTCGCCGCAGCCTCGCTCGAACTCGACGACAACCGCGCCGCGCACACGTTTGCCGTCCGCGCGCTTGCGCTCAAGGTCAGCGGCGAGCGGCGCGAGGACGCGCTCTGGATAAAAGGTGTAGCCGAATATCGCCTGCGGGAGTATGATGCGGCACGGCGCACGTTAAGCGAATTGGTCGGCGGCGATGGCGCACCGCCGCACCGCCTGACCAAAGGAGCGCGCATCCTCCTCGCCCTCGTCGCGGAGGACGCGGGCGATCTCGGCGGCGCGCTCGAACAATACCTCTTGCTCGACTACACGGAAGACGCAGCTTACTTCTTAGACGTGTTGATGTCCCCCGAACAACTCGCCGCCTACATCACGAGCCACCCGCAGTCCGCGCATCTGGACGAACTCAACTATGCGCTCGGCGTACGCTACTTGCGCGCCGGTCGCTACGCGGAAGCACGCACGGCCTACGCGCGCGTCCACACGTCGCGCGGCAGCGACTACAGTTGGGGTTACAACTTCAGCACGGGTTGCAACGAGCCTGATGGTTATAATCCGCCGAATACGAAGAACTGCGAAAGTCCGAAGATAGTTAAATACGAGACGGCGGATGGCATACACGAGGGTTGGGTCTTGCGCGATCTGAAAACGGCGGAGACGCTTGAGTGGTACGCGAGCGCGGTCGAGCAGGCGCAGGGCGACGAGGCGAAGGCCGAAACGCTCTACCAGATGGCGAGCTACCTCTACGAAAGCGATCTTCTTTTCTACAATCCGGCGGCATGGCGCGGCTCTCGCTATTACAACTTGTCCAGTCTCGCGCAGTCGAACAACTATCGCGCACCGGACGAAGCGCGTCGCCTCTTCGACTACATGCAGTCGCACGACATGGCCGCGCGTGCGCTACCGATCTACCTCGAAGTCGTCCGCCGCTTCCCCGACACGCGCGCCGCGCGCGACGCGTTCTACACGGCGGCGGTCTGCCACGAACGCCTCGCCGGTTATAACGACTACTGGCGAGGCATCTACGGCGACGGCCTGCACGCGGGCGCGGCGCTAGTGACTTACAGAGACGTGCGCGCCGCCTATCCTAATTACCAGATGCCGCGCGGCACGTTCGGCTGGCAGCCTTCGACGCGCACCGTCAACGGCGGCCCCGGCTGGCACTTGCCGCCGAAGCCCAAGCCGCGACCGACGCGCGCCGCACGAATCAAAATGTTTCTGGTCGCGTGGCAACCTTCAATCGTCAACTACTGGAACTACTCTCTGAGCCGCCTGCGCTACTGGCTAAACGTCGCACTGCTGCTCGCCGCAACGCTCATCGCAGGTCGCGTCGCCGCGCGCACGCGTCAAGGGCTGCGTCGTGAACTCGCACGCCACAAGCCGTCGTCGGAGTCCGTCGAATTAACTGAGAGCACAGCGACGACGCCTGCGACGCTTCAAACGGAATCCGCGCCCTGGTTGATAACAACACCTGCGACGCTCGGTTGGATGGAGCAGATGTCTCTGCGTCTCAAGCCGCACGCCGACGCGCTCTACAGGCGTCTGCGCCGCCGCGTCGAACCGCTTTTGCACGACGCACATGGACGCGCCGCGCTCGCCTCGAACGCGCTGGCGCACACGGCATTGATCGTTCTCCTGTTCGAGTTTATCCGAACAGTACACGCGGGCATGTAATAACTTTCAAGCGAGGGTCACGGTTCGCAACTTAACTTTCGAGCGAGGTCACACGCACACTTTGCGACGCAACTTTTACATCATCGCTGCCTGCGCTCTCGCCTGCCTCTCGCAACTCGCCTGCGGCGGGACGGCGTCTGAGGCACACACGCCGCAATTCGCGATGACGACGGACTCGCCCGTCTCACGCAAGAGTGCAACAGCGTCGCGCACAAACGCCGTCGTCGCTTCCGTTGATGCTGACGACGACGGCATCCCCGACCGCGCGGAGTTGCGCTCTTTCGGCGACCGCGAAAATTTTCGTCGCTGGTTTACCTCGCTCGCCGAGACGCAGTTTTACGAAGTGAGCAAACAGTGGAACGCGGAGCAGCGCGATTGCGCGGGGCTGGTGCGCTTCGCCTGGCGCGAGGCTCTGCGCACGCACGACCGCGCTTGGCACGGTCGCATGGGCGGCGCGTATGAGACGGTCGCGCCCGACGTGGGGCGCGCATCAACGCTCGAACGCGGCGCGCTCGGCGAACGCCTCTTCCGCACGCGCTCCGGCGCGTTTCAAGAGAGCGACCTCGCGGACGACACCTTCTCCGACTTTGCAGACGCGCGCACGCTCAAGGAGTTCAACGCGGAGTTCGTCAGCCGCGACCGCAGGCGCGCAGAGAGCGGCGATCTCATCTTCTTCCATCAACCGCGCGCAGAGCGTTATCCCTATCACGTGATGATTTTCTTGGGCGAGGCACGCGTGGAGCCGGAGGGCGCGGCTGATTGGGTTGTCTATCACACGGGCACGTCGGCGGATGATCGCGGCACGGTCAAGAAGGTGCGGCTCGCAGTGCTCGACGAACATCCGGACAAACGCTGGCGACCCGTCGAGTCGAATCGCAATTTTTTAGGTTTCTACCGTCTCAAGATTCTTCGTTGAGACGCGCCGTAAAACGTTTTGACAATTTCGTGCGCAAGTGGCTTTGAGTTGAACGCTCTGGAAGGGCTGAACTTATGAACAGTCGAAAACTCCTGACTTCCCTTTTTATCTACCTCGCCGTCGCCTTCGTGATTTTCTCCTTCTCGTTTTGGCGGCTGCGCATGCTGGCCGTCGGCGTCTCGCTCGGCGAAGACCGCGCCGAAGTTGAATACAAAGAGCGCGACCCGAACGTTCCGGCGAAGCCCTTCTTCTCGCTCACCACCAACCGCACCTACGGCACGAACGAGCGCCCGCGCCTCTGGCTCAACTACCGCGACATTGACGCCATCGATTTCCGCGTCTATCGCGTGAACGACCCCGCGAAGTTCTTCCGCCAACTCGACAACCCGCACCAGTTCGGCGAAGACGAAGAGGGAGAGTTCGAGAGTTTCTATCGCAAGCGCAAGCCCACATTCTTGGAGCGCGTCCGCGCCTTCAAGAGCGGCTTCTACGATCTCTTCCGCGACTACTTCCGCGCGCAACTCCGGCACGATTCGCGCAAGAGTTTCAATCAACGCTTCCGCGCGCCCGACGAACTCAAAGAGGCCGAAGTGCAGCGCACGCCCCTGAACGTGGCCGACTACGCGCGCGTGCCGCTTCTCAATCAAGATCAACTCGTGCGCGGCTGGCGCGAAAAACTCCCGCCGCTCGACAACGAATACGACCGCCGCTCTATCCCTCTAGGCCAGCGCGAGCCGGGCGTCTATCTGGTCGAAGCCGTCAACGGCGATCTGCGCGCCTTCTGCGTCGCCATCGTCAGCGATCTCACGATGATCGAGAAGACTTCGACCGACGGCCAGTTGATGCTCTACGCCGTCAACCGGCAGACGGGTGCGCCGCGCGCTGGCGTCTCAGTGCAAGTCCTGCAAGGCAAAGACACGCTCACCACCGGCACGACCGACAATCAAGGCGTGCTGCGCACCAAAGTCACGCGCAAAGAGACGAAGACTGCGGACGAAGAAGGCGCGGACGAAGGCGAAGAGGGCGCAGATGAAGGCAGCGCGGACGAAGGCGAGACGCCTTCTTATCTCATCATGGCTTCGGAGCAGGGGAACTTTGCCATCTCCGATCTCGACTCTTACATCTTCGGCGGCTACGGCGGCGAGTCGGAAAATCTCAAGAGCTACATTTACTCGGATCGCCCCGTCTATCGACCGCAGCAGAAAGTTTATTTCAAAGGCATCCTGCGCCGCCTGAATGATCGCGGCTACCAGACGCCTGCGGGCGCGGTCACGGTCAGCATCGAAGACTCGAACAGCACGCAGATTTTCTCGCGCGAGTTGACGCTCTCCTCGCGCGGCACGTTCAACGGCGAAGTTGACATCCCGGAAGACGCACCGCTCGGCACTTACAACATCACGGCCACCGCCCCGGACGGCGGCACGGCCTCCGGCTACTTCGACGTGCAGGAATACAAGAAGCCCGAGTTCAAAGTGGCCGTCTCCGTCCCGCAACGCTTCATCCCCACAGGGTCGCAGATGAAGTTCAACGTCTCCGCGCGCTACTTCTTCGGCGCGCCCGTCACGCGCGCCGACGTGAAGTATTACATCTACCGCTCGCGTTACTATCACTACTTCTCCGATCCGCAGGCCGACCCGATTGACGACTTCGGCGTCGAAGAAGAGACGGAGGCCAACAGCAATGACGGCAGCGAATTCGGCGGCTACGGCGATTCGATGGTCAAGGAGGGCGACGGCAAACTCGACGCGCAGGGCAACTTCCAGGTTGATTTCACCGTCCCGCAGCCGACGGAGAAAGAGCGTTGGGATTACACCTATCGCCTCGAAGCGCAGGTGACCGATGCCTCGCGCCGCATGTTGGATTCGAGCGCGGAGTTCGTAGGCACGCGCGGCTCGACGGTCGCCGACGCGGAGACGGATCGCTACGTCTACTATCAGGGCGACACAGCGAAGATCACCGTCCACACGCGCGACTACGAAGGCCGCGCCGTCTCTGCGGGCGTCACGCTCACCTTCGTCGAAAACACCTGGGAGAAGATCGAGAAGAACGATTACGGCTACACGTATTACGAGTACAAGCTGCACGAGCGCGATCTGTCTTCCGCCAACGTGCAGACGAACGCGCAGGGCGAAGCCTCTTTCGATTACCGCATAGAGAAGCCCGGCAACATCCAGATCAAAACTACCGTGTGGGAGAACGGGCGACCCGTCGCTTCGATGGGCGGCTCGCTCTGGGTGGCCGACCGCAACGAAGGCTATTCCGACTACTCGTATCAGGAGAGCGAAGCGGTCAAACTCGTCCCCGACAAAAAATCTTACAAGGCGGGCGAGACGGCGCACGTCCTCGCCCTGCTCCCGACCGACAAGGCGCATCTCTTAGTCACCACAGAACTCCTGAGCGTGATGACCGTCAGGCAGATCAGCGCCGCAGGCCGCGCCGTCGTGATTGACGTGCCAATCGAGGCGCGCTACGCGCCGAACATCTTCCTGAGCGTGGCCTACGTTAAAAACGGCGAGATGTTTTCGGCTTCGGAATCGCTCGTCGTTCCGCCGCGCGACCGTCTCTTGAAAGTCGAGATCATCCCGAACAAGAAGGAGTACAAGCCGCGCGAGACTGCGTCTTACACGATCTCCGCGCAGAACGGCGACGGCACACCTGCGGCGGGCGCTGAAGTAAGTTTCGGCGTCGTTGACGAGGCCATCTACAGCATCATGCAGGAGACTGTAGGCGACATACGCAAATCGTTTTACGCGCAACGCTACAACGAGGTGAACACGTCGTTCGCAGTCAACTACAACTTCACAGGTTACGCGGGCAAGGAGAAGATTCAACTCGCAAAAAATAATAAGCGCGCGTATCAACTCGCCGACTTCAAGAACGAGGGCGAACTCGTCGAGCCGCTGATTCGCAAACTTTTCAAGGACACGGCCTACTGGCAACCCAACGTCGTGACGGGCGCGGACGGCAAGGCCAACGTCAAAGTAGAACTACCCGACAATCTGACGACGTGGCGCGCAACCGCACGCGCCGTCACCGCAGACACGCGCGTCGGCTCTGCGACAAGCAAGATCGTCGAGCGCAAAGATGTGATCATACGTCTCGCCATGCCGCGCTTTATGACATCGGGCGATGTGGTCACGCTCTCCGGCATCGCGCACAACTATCTGAACGCCGACAAGACGACGCAGATTTCCCTGAGCGTTAACGGCGCGCAACTCTTAGACCCGCCCACGCAGACCGTCACCATTCCGAAGAACGGCGAGTATCGCGTCAACTGGCGCGTCAACGCCGCACAGACGGGCGACGTGAAGCTGCTCGCCAAAGCCCTGACCGATACCGAGTCCGATGCGGTCGAGCTACAGATTCCGGTCGTCCCGCGCGGTCTGAAACAGACGACGGGTGAGGCCGTCACGCTCGCGGGCGACGGCGACTCGGAACGCACAATCACTTTGAATCTGCCGAACAACGCAGACCCGCGCTCGCGCACGCTTCGCGTAGAGGCCGCGCCGTCGGTCGCCGCGACGCTCTTTGGCGCGCTCGATTATTTGACGGGCTACCCTTACGGCTGCGTCGAACAGACGATGTCGCAGTTCTTGCCGACCGTCATCGTCGCAAACACCTTGCGCGACGTGGAACAGGCTTCGATTCGCGACACGAACAACATCGGCAAGAAAGTTAAGAAAGGTCTGGATCGTCTCTACAACTTCCAGCACGACGACGGCGGCTGGGGCTGGTGGAAAGACGACCCGACCGATCCCTGGATGACGGCCTACGTCGTTGATGGGCTGACGATGGCATCGCGCGCCGGTTATCAAACCGACGACGCGCGCGTCCAGAAAGGGCGCGGCAAGTTGTCGGGCTTGCTCGACGCGGGCAAGAACGACGACGGCAAAGAGATCGGCATGGAGACGCGCGCTTACATAGTCTACGCCTTGAACGTGAGCGGCGGCGTCAACCCGCGCTACCTCGAAGAGTTGTTCACCAATCGCGGGCGGCTGCAACCCTACGCACGCGCGCTGCTCGCACTCACCTTGAAACAACGCGGCGACTCGCGCGCACGCCAACTCGCCTCGGAGATCGAACGCTCCGCCGCGCAGACAGACTTCGACGCGCACTGGGAATCGCGCCGCCAGATCGAAACCTACGCGGAGGACAACAGCATCGAAGCCACCGCGCTCTCGATCAAAGCACTCGCGCAGATCGCGCCCGAAAGCGGCGTGCTGCCGAAGGCCGTCCGCTGGATAGTCTCCAATCGCAAGCGCGGTTACTTCTGGGTCTCCACGCGCCAGACCGCCTTCGTCATCTACGGGTTGACCGACTACCTCAAAGTCAGCAACGAACTCTCGCCCGACTACGCGCTCGAAGTTTATGTAAACAACGAGCAGGTTGTGGCGCAGCAAGTGACGAGCGCGGAAGCGTCTGGCGCGAAGTCCTACGTCGTCACGCGCAAGAACGAACAGGTTGGCGGACAGACTCAGGTGCGCTTCGTCAAACGCGGCGCGGGCGTGCTCTACGCGACCGCCACGCTCGAATACGCGACGAACGAGGAACAGACCGCGCCGCAGAGCACTTCCGGCTTGAAGATCACGCGCACGTATCTGCGCTTGCGCGTGGAGGAAAACTCGCTCGGTAATTTGAGGTGGAAGACCGAGCCGCTCACGGGCGAGTTGCATTCGGGCGACACGATAGTTTCGCGCCTCGAAATAGAGGGCACGCCCGCGCCCTACCTGATGATCGAAGACCCGATCCCTGCGGGCTGCGAACAGGTCGAAAGCGCGGGCGGCTTGAGTCTCAACTACACGGAGCAGGGCTGGAGCGATTGGTACAGCTCGCGCGAGTTCCGCGACCAGCGCACGGCCTTCTTCCTCAACTACTTCGACGGCAAGGCCATCTTCCAGTACGCCTTGCGCGTGCAGGAGCCGGGCGACTTCCGCGTCGCCCCTGCGCGCGTCGAGTTGATGTATCAACCGAACGTGCAGTCGAACACTGCGAGCGGGAAGTTGACCATACTGGACAGGCAGTAGATTGTTTGAATTGAAGGTGACGACATGACTAAGAACGTACTCGCTTCCATCTACGCCGCCGCGCGCGGCCTCTTGCGCTCGCCCGCCGCGCTCGCCGTGCTCGCCGCGCTCTACCTCGCGCTCATACTCGCCTGCTTCTTCTTCATCACGACGCGCGAGGCGACCATGTGGCAACTCTTCGTCACGGGCGCGACGTTCATCCTCGCGCCGCTCCTGTTCTTCGTCGTACAGGCGGCGGGCGCGAGCTACGCCGTCGGCGTGCGGGGAGCAGCCGCGTTGCTCAAGGCGACGGCGCGAAGTTTCCTGAAGGTGCTCGCGGTCAGCGTGCCGCTCATCCTCGTCGCAGTGCTCGCCGTCTATCTCTTGAACAAACTTGAAAACCGCGTGAAGCTGACGCCGGAGGAACGAGCGCAATACGCTATGAGTTCGCCGTCGTCAGACGAGGCGGAGACGGATTCTGCGTCTACTGAGTCGTCGAGGCCGAAGCCGCCCGTGCGTTGGAAATATCTGTTCGCCTCGGCGTTGCGTCTGCTGGTGCTCGGAGTCTTTCTGCCGCTCGTCGCGATGCATCTCTGGCTCGCCGCCGCGCGCGACGGACTCGTCGTGGCCTTCGCGCGTTTCCATCGCCACATCATGCGCGCCTTCTCCGCGCGCAGCGTCCTGACCTATGGCGTCGGCATGATCTTCTTCGCGCTCCTCCCGTATTTTCTGATCACGAAGCGCACGCCCTTCTCAAGCAACACGCTTGAGATACTCGTCTTCGGCACGCGCATCCTGCTCGCGTTCTCGCTCATGCTCTTCGGCTGGGTGATGACCATGACCGCGCTCGCGCGCGCAGACGATCCGCAGGCGACGCTCGACGCGACCGCTGACGAACCGCAAACGCACGGCGCACCTGCAACGGCTGCGAGCTAAAGTTTTGAAGCCAAGTTATCGGGACACGTCCTGTCCCGATAACTTTTTTAGTGATGGCGTAAATGAACACCGCTCCGCTCGTCGCGGTTAAGAACTTCCTCTTCCCTTCCTACGCACGCACGCGTCACGGCCTGACGCACGCCTGCGTGTGCCTCGTCCTCTTTTTCGCGTGGTCAACGCCCGCGACCGACGAGGCAATTAAGACACCGCCGACGCCAGCGCGCGTGCGCGTCAGCGAGAGCGAAATGGACGCGGGGCTACAGCGCGCGGCGGAAGGCGCGCTCGGCACACGCGAGGGCGCGATCATCGTCATGGACGCACAGACGGGACGCGTGCGCGCCGCTGTCAACCAGAACGTATCGGAAGAGGCGGCCTATCCGCCCGGCTCCGCCATCAAACCTTTCACGCTGCTCGCAGCCCTGCGCGCACACGTCATCAACACAGACGCGCGCCTCTCCTGCCGCAAGCATTACACGCGGCGCGGCGCGGACTTCACCTGTTCGCATCCCGTCTACAACCCGCCCTTCAATTCCGCGCAGGCGCTCGCGCATTCCTGCAACTACTACTTCGCGCGCCTCGCCGAACGTCTCCCGCACGACGCGTTCGACGCGACGCTCGCCGCCTACGGATTCGGCGCGCGTCCCGTTCCGCAGACTGTGGCGGCGCATGCGACAGCGAAGTTGAAGACAACTAAAGCGAGTTTCGTTGACAAGACGACAACGGCAACGCCGCGCATCCCGCACGGCGCGTGGCAAGTCAGCACCGCGCTCGGCGAAGGCGATGAACTGCTCGTCACGCCCCTGCAACTCATCAGCGCATACGCCGCGCTCTTCAACGGCGGGCATCTCTACGCGACGCGCGCCGACGCGCCCGAACAATTCCAAGCGCGCGAACTCGCGCGGCTCGACATCACTACGGAAGAGCGCACGCTCCTGCTCACAGGGATGCGCGGCGCGGTCAAATACGGCACGGCTGCGCCCGCCGATCTCGCATCGCTTCCCTCTTACGTCTTCGGCAAGACCGGCACGGCCACCGAAACGGACAGCCTCCACACGCATGGCTGGTTCGTCGGCTTTGCCTCCGAGCGCGAGCCTGTCAACGACGATGCTGCAACAACACACGCACGCACGCAGACGGAAGAACCCGCGCCCGCCGAGGTAAAACTCGCCGTCCTCGTCTTCCTCAAACGCGGGCAGGGCAAACAGAGCGCCGAACTCGCGCGCCCCATCTTCGCCGCGCACGCGCGACTGACTGCGAACGACGACATCGCATCAACGCAAGCACATGCTAGATCAAATGCATCACCCGATGCGTATAACTTCAACGATGCAACTCGCGAGACGAACAATGCGGCGCGCGACATGAACGATGCGCCGCGCGACGCGAACGATGCGACGCTCGTGCGCGTGCGTCTCGCTCATGAAGAGACGACGCGTGTACTCGCGCTCGACGATTACCTGTTCGGCGTGCTGGCGGCGGAGGCGAGCGTCGAAGATGAGTTCGCTGCGTTGAAGGCGCAGGCCGTCGTCAGCCGCACCTACGCGCTCTCGAATTTGCGCCGCCACGCGCGCGACGGTTACGACTTCTGCACGACGACGCACTGCCAGCGCTTTCTTCAAGTGACGCGCGAGAACGCGCGCCCCGATTTTCACGAACTCGTCCGCCGCGCCGTCTCCGAAACATCCGGCGAAGTCTTGCGCGACATGCGCGGCGCGCTCGCGCAAGACGTTTTCTTCTCCACGTCCTGCGGCGGCCAGACCGCCAACATCCAGACGCTCTGGGGCACGCGAGCCAGCGAGCCTTACCTGCGCGGCGTCCGCGACGAATACTGCAACGCGATGCCGCACACACACTGGACGGACGCCATCCCCGCCACGCGCCTCGCCAAAGCCTTGCATGAAGACGAGCGCACGGATGTCGGCACGCGTGTTGACGCGCTCACTGTCCTTAAACGCGACGGGACGGGGCGCGTCGAGCAAATTGCGATTACGGGCGAGCGGCGTCGCGTCGTGGTGCGCGGCTGGGATTTCAAGATCGTGGTCGGTCGCGCGCTCGGTTGGGCAGTGCTCAAGAGTTCGCGTTTCGATGTCGTGCGCGCGGGCGACAATTTTCTGTTTCGCGGGAGCGGCTTCGGGCACGGGCTCGGCCTCTGCCAATCGGGCGCGCACGTGATGGCCTCGCGCGGCTCATCCTATCGACAGATTCTCGCCTACTACTTCCCCGCCACAACGGTCGGCGGCGCGAGCGCGTCGGAGACGAGCGGCGCGGCGCAGTTGCAAACTCGCCGCACGCCGTCGGAGTTTGATGAGAAAGCTGCTGATCGAAACATCAACCCCCGCGCAGCATCTTTCGCTCACGCTCGTTTTGCTCAGGCCAACTTCGCGCACACTAACGCCGCGCGCGTCAACGTCGCAGCGTCGCCGCTTGCCGGGGCGCGTCTTACGTTGTCGAGTGAAAATTTCCGTGTGAGTTATCCGGCGCGTGGCGCGCAGCAAGCGCGGCGTGAAATCGAAAGCGCGCTCGCCGTGCTCGAAGCCGCGCGCTCGGACGTGCGCGAGCGTCTCAATGCGGCCTCGCTCGCGTTGCCTTCGTTCGGCGTGTTGGAGGCGTTCGTACATGAGACGACGGGCGATTTTACGGGCGCGACGGGCAAGCCCGCGTGGGTCGCCGCGACGACGAACGGACGCCGCATCGAACTGCAACCGCTCACGACGCTCAAACGGCGCGGGCTGCTCGCGCCGACGCTGCGGCACGAATACGCGCACGCCGTCATCAATGCGCTGGCGCGCGGGCGTGCGCCGCTCTGGCTCTCCGAAGGACTCGCAGCGCACGTCGCGGGCGAGGGCGCGCGGCTCACGCGCAACGCCTTGAAGCAAAAATTATCGCTCGAAGATTTGGAGCGTAGATTGGCCGCGCCCGCGTCCGGCGACGAGATGCGCGCTCTCTACGCCGCAGCCTTCCGCGAAGTGAACGCGCTCATACGCGCGGAAGGCGAAGCGAACGTGTGGCGACGCGTCGCGCGCAGTAGTTAAGCGTGCGCTATTGAAAAGCGTTGCGCGGTTGCTCAAAACGCGCACGCGCCTGTAACATCTTCGGGCTTTGAGTTACGCCATCGAACAAGCCCGCAAGGCCGACGCTACTGAGTCGCCTCTCGACCACAAACTTACGCCACACTTCCCCGCGCTCGCGGAGTTTCATTCGACAAAGACGCTCGCCGCTTCGTCTCTCTACAAAGAACTGCGCCCCGAAATCGAGCGCGTGCTCGGCGCGGTCGTGCAGGAAAATTTCGCGTACACGGAAGAAGCTCGCACGCTTTCAGTTGACGCGTCCACCGTCCGCGTAACCGCCTGGAACATCGAGCGCGGCAAGCGTCTCGCGAGCATCATCCGCGTGCTTAAAAGTCATGCATTGCTTCGCGCGAGCGACGTGCTGCTGCTCACAGAGTTGGACTACGGCATGGCGCGCACAGGTGATGCGCACGTCGCACGCGAGATCGCCGAATCGTTAGGGATGAACTACGCCTTCGCGCCCTGCTATCTCGCGCTGAACAAGGGGAGCGGCGTGGAGGCCGACGTGGAGGGCGAGAACACGCGCGGGCTGCACGGCAACGCGCTGCTCTCGCGCTACCCAATCCGGCGCGCGCACGCCATCGCTCTGCCGAACGGCAAGGACAAGATGCAGGGCAAGGAGAAGCGTCTCGGACAGCAACGCGCAGTCGTCGCAGACGTTCAGCATCCGGCGGGCGAGTTTCGCGCCGTCAGCCTGCACCTCGACGCGCACTCGACGCAGCGGCATCGTTACAGGCAGATGCGTCTCGTGCTCGATCATCTCGAACGCCTTGAGCCGCGCCTGCCCACGCTCATCGGCGGCGACTGGAACACTTCCACCTACAACTCGCGCCGCGCAGTTTATTCCATACTCGGCTACGTGCGGCGCGTCGCGATGGGAGTGGAGAACGTCGTCAAAAATCATTACCCGTATCCCGAACGCTGGTTCGAGCGCAAACTGTTTCGAGAGTTGGAGCGGCGCGGCTACGTTTATCGTGAGCTGAACGCGCTCGGCGTCTGCACTTTGCACTACGACGTAGGCGATGCGACGGTGAACACGAACATGGGCGACTGGATTCCGCAGTGGTGCTTCTGGTTCATCAACTGGGCGCTCAAGAAACACGAAGGCCGCTGCTCACTCAAGCTCGATTGGTTCGCAGGCAAAGAGATCAAGATCGCCGCAGGCACACGCCCGCAAGTCATCGGCGACTTGCGCGACGACGAAGGCGTGCTCTCCGATCACGATGCGATCGTGTTGGATTTTGTGCTCTGAAGATTTAACGCGGCGGTGTTTGAATGCCGAGCGTCTCGCTCTTCGGCGTCGCATCCATTCGCCCTTTTATCCAGCGATAACCGAGCAGCACTGCGAGCACGACGGCGAAGAGGATTGGGATCGTCGTGTCGGCCTTGACGCCCATGTAGTAGTGTACGACGCCGCCGATGGCCGCGACGTAAGTGAGCTTGTGCAGTTTCGCCCAACGCTTGCCGCCGAGCCGTTTGATCGACGCGTTGGTCGAAGTTGCGGCGAGCGGCACGAGCATGAGGAAACTCGCCATGCCGATGGTGATGAACGGGCGATTGTAAACGTCTTCGACGATCTCGCGCGCGCCGAAAAACTTGTCGAACCAGACGTAAGTTAAAAGGTGCAGGCAGCCGTAAAAGAACGCGTAGAGTCCGACTTGGCGGCGCAACTTGATCACCCAGTTTGCGCCTGTGAATTTGCGCAAAGGCGTGACGGCGAGCGTGACGAAGAGAAAGACGAGCGTTAAGACGCCGGTTGCGCGCGTCGCAAACTCGATGGGGTTCGCGCCGAGTTTTCTGTGATAGGCGTCCCACGCGAGGAGCGTCGCGGGCACTAGGCCGTTCATGAAGAGGACGAACCTCGTGAATTTAATGTCGGGCGCAAACATTCACTACCCTCACGTTAGAAGTTGACACGCAAATCCATCCCCGCGTAAAGCTGCGCCACTTGATCCCCGTAGCCGTTGAAGGGCAGCGTGTCGCGCATGCCGAACTCGCCTATGCGCCGTTCCTTCGCCTGACTCCAACGCGGGTGGTGAACTCGCGGGTTGACGTTCGAGTAGAACCCGTACTCGTCGGGCGCGGCGATGTTCCAAGTCGTCGGCGGCATGCGGTCTGTGAGCGTGATCTTGACGATTGACTTGATGCCCTTGAAGCCGTATTTCCAGGGCACGACGAGACGCAGCGGCGCGCCGTTTTGCGGCGGCAGCGTCTCGCCGTAAAGTCCGCTCGCGAGAATGGTGAGCGGGTGCATGGCTTCGTCCAAACGCAATCCTTCGACGTAAGGCCATTCGAGTACGTCGCGGTTTTGATTCGGCATTTGCTTCGGGTCTAGTAGCGTCTGGAAGGCGACGTACTTAGCTTGACCGAGCGGCTCGACCTGCTGCAACAACTTCTGGAGCGGAAACCCCACCCAGGGGATGACCATTGACCAACGCTCCACGCAGCGCATGCGGTAGACGCGCTCTTCGAGCGGCGCGATCTTCAACAGATCATCGAGGTCGAAGACGCGCGGCTTCTGCACCAAGCCTTCGACCGAGACCGTCCAGGGGCGCGTCACGAATCCGCGAGCCGCGCCCGCGACTTCCGTTTTGCCCGTCGAGAACTCGTAGAAGTTGTTGTAATTCGTGATGTCTTCGTAAGAGGTGCGAGCCTCGCCGGACGGCGGCGCGGGCACGTTAGATGCGCCCGCTTGCGCCGTCTGCACGCCCTCGATCTTCTCGCCTTTCAAGGGCGGCGGCGCGGGGACAGCGAAGCGGCGATAGATAAGTCCGGTGGTGGCGGTGGTGGCGGCGAGCGCCGCGCCGCGCATGAAGTTGCGGCGCGTCAGGTACAACTTCTTGTCCGTGATCTCGCTGCTTTTAATGTCGTCCGGCTTCTTGATCAACATCTTCGGTAATGCTCCGTCAAAAAACTCTACCCCGACCTTGTGCGTCTTTGTGCGCCGAAGATACGCTCGCCGCGTCTATTATGGATGTCTGACGAAGGATAACTCAAACGCTACGAGCACACGGACGCAAGCGAGTTTATGATGAGCAACTAACGGCTATGCGTTTGCCCCAATCGGGCGGCGGCGCGGCGTAGGCGTCCATTTCGGGCTGCTCCGCGAAAGGCGCGCTGAGGAGCGCGTGCAGGCGTTCGATCTCCGTGTAGTCGCGCCGCTCGACCGCCGCGCTGATGGCGTTCTGCGCGAGATAGTTGCGCAAGATGTACTTCGGATTGACGCCGTCCATGCGACTCTTTCGCTCCGCGTCGATGCTCGACTCCTTGAGCAAGCGTGCGCGATAGCGCGTCGCCCACGCGTCGAAGGCGACGGGTTCGACGAACATGTCGCGCAGTTCGTCGTGTCGCGCGCCGTCGCTCGCCGTTGTGAAGTTGCCGAGCCGACGAAAGAAGTTTGTGTAATCAACCGCGCTGGCTTCGAGCAGGCCGAGCAGGTCGAGCAGCAACTCCGCGTCCTCTTCCGCTTCGGTGCTGAATCCCAATTTGGCGCGCATCAGTTCGCCGTAGTGCGCGGCGAAGGCTGGCTGGTAAATTTCGAGCGCGGCCATCGCCTCTTCCACCGTGATCAGGCTGACGAGTGTTTGCGCGAGGCGACTGAGATTCCAGAGGCCGACGGCGGGCTGCTGGTCGAAGGCGTAGCGGCCTGAATAATCGGAGTGGTTGCAGATGAATCCGGCGTGGTAGTCGTCCAGAAAACCGAACGGCCCGTAGTCGAGCGTGAGGCCGAGTATGGACATGTTGTCCGTGTTCATCACGCCGTGCGCAAAACCGACCGCTTGCCAACGCGCGATGAGCCGCGCCGTCCGCCGCACGGCTTCGAGTAGAAACTGACGGTACTTGTCCGTGCTTTCGTTGAGTTCGGGGAAATGATTGGCGATGCAGTAGTCGGCCAACACGCGCACGCGCTCGTGCTGTTTGCGATAATAGAAGACTTCAAACGTGCCGAAGCGTACGTGGCTCTCACACATGCGCACGAGCATCGCCGCCGTCTCGATGGTTTCGCGCCTGACGGGTTCGTCGCTCCCGACGATGCAGAGCGCACGGCTCGAAGGTATGCCAAGCGCGTGCATCGCCTCGCCGCACAAATATTCACGTATGGTCGAGCGCAGGACGGCGCGCCCGTCGAAGCCGCGCGAGTAGGGCGTCTGCCCCGCGCCCTTCAAATGCAAATCCCACTTCGCGCCGCGCGCGTTTCTCACTTCGCCCAAAAGGATCGCGCGCCCGTCGCCGAGTTGCGGCACGTAGCTGCCGAACTGGTGTCCCGCGTACAACATCGCGAGCGGTTCTGCGCCCGCAAGCGTGCGATGCCCGCTGAAATATTCTACGAACTCCGCGCGCTCCGCCTCGCGCGGATCGAGTTCGATCAACTCCGCCGCTGTTTTGTTGAAACTGACGAGATAAGGATCGGGCAGCGCAGTGGGCGCGACTCTCGAATAAAAGGCGGCTGGCAGGCGCGCGTAGGTGTTGTTGAATTGCAGTTCTTCCAATCTACGCATCCGCGCGTGCCCCCTTGTCTTGAGTCGCATTTAGCTTAAAGTCGCGTTTAGTTTTTCAGACTGCCCGCGAGCGCGCCGCGCAGTTTGCCGAGCGCGGCGTCGAGTATGTGGTCTTCGCGTGCGATGCACAGACGCATGTAGTTGTCCCAACGGTCGCTGTCGGTGAAGGCGCTGCCCGGCACGGCTGCGACGCCCGCCTCTGCGATCAGACGCTCGTTGAGTTGCATCGCATCGCCGAATCCTTCGGGGATGCGCGCCCAGACGTAGAAGGTCGAGCCGGAATCGTAGATGCGGAAACCCAACTCTTCGAGCACGGCGACGGTGCGCGCGCGCTTGTCAGTGAAACGTTCTAGCAGGCGCGTGTAGTAACCTCCGTCGGACATCAAAACTTCGGCGAGGGCTTTTTGCAGCGGCGTCGGCGAGCAGACGTAGAAGACGTTGTTGGCGTTGTTGAGCGGCGCGACGAGTTTCGAGTCGCCGTAAGCGTAGCCGAGTCGCCAGCCGGAGATGTTCCAGGATTTCGAGAAGGAGTTCACCGTCACCGTGCGCTCGCGCATTCCCGCGAACGTGGCGATGGAAGTGTGCGGCTCCCCCGTGCCCGCGACGTAGTGCTCGTAAACTTCATCCGAGATGCAGAGCAAATCGAACTCCTGACAGACTTCCGCAATCGTCGTGAGTTCGTCGCGCGTGAAGACTTTGCCGGTCGGGTTGACAGGCGTGCAGACGATGATCGCGCCTAGCGGAAACTCGCGGCGCGTTTTCAACTCGCGTACGCGCGCGCGTAACTCTTCGCGCTCGAATTGAAGCGTCTCGCCCGACAACGACAAGACCTCCGCGCGCCCGCCGAGTTCTTCGATGATGCGCCGGTGATAGGGATAGTAAGGCTCGAAGATGAGCGCGGACGCGTTTTTCAGGTACGCATCGGCGAGCGCAACGAGGCTGCCCGTCGCGCCCGGCGTGATGATGAGTTCGAGCGGGCTGGCGTCGGGGTCAACCTCGATCCGGTTGAACGCCTTGATCTTTTCCGCAACCGCGCGTCGCAGCTCTTTCGCGCCTTCGGCTGGACTGTAGTGGTTCTGGCTGGCGGCGATGATCTCGCTCGCCGCGTGCGCGAGTCTCGGGTCAATCGCCAACTCCGACTGCCCCTGCACCAGATTGCCGTCCGGCGGCACGAGCCGCGTGATCAGTCGTATGTCGGGCTTAACTCTCTTCATCTCAGTCACCATGAGCAGCTTCCTTTCGAGCGCGCCGTAGCAGGGTTTCAGTCACACAGTTTCTCGTGGACGGTGAATTACAGAATAGTGTTGCGGACGGCAAAAAGTCTGGGGCTTAACTACTGCGCGTGCGTCTGAGCAGGATCAGCCCGAGTATGAGAAAGACTATGCCGACGTAGATGAAAGTTCGCTGGCTGGCGATGCCGATTCCGAGAAATGCCGTTCCGAGCGCGATGAAAGGGATGCCGCGTTTCGACATGATGGTCGTCTCCGTTGAGAGGTTCGCCGAGTTTATCTCACCCGCCCGCGATTCGTTGACGCTCTTAAGATACTTTTGAACCGCAAAAGTTTCAACGCCGCAAAGCCTCCGTCGCACTGGCCGACCCAAAATCGTTGATAAAATTTCGCGAAGTCCGTTTGAAATTAAAGTTTCGCGGGCGGCTTTGCTATACTCGCACGTATGCCAAAAAAGAATTCTCCGAACAGCGTCACGGTGGGGCTGGTGCAGATGACTTGCGCGCCCGAGCCGGAAGCGAACATGAAGAAGGCGATTGCGCGCATCGGCGAGGCCGCAGGACGCGGCGCGCAGGTCGTCTGCCTGCAAGAACTTTTCCGCTCGCAGTATTTTTGCCAGACCGAAGACATAGAGTTGTTCAAACTGGCGGAGACGATTCCCGGCCCTTCGACCGAAGCTTTGAGCAAAGTGGCGCGCAAGCACAAGGTCGTCATCGTGGCCTCTCTATTCGAGAAGCGCGCCGCAGGTCTCTATCACAACACGGCGGTGATCATCAACGCCGACGGCCAAGTCGCGGGCAAGTATCGCAAGATGCACATACCGGACGATCCGCTCTACTACGAAAAGTTTTACTTCACGCCCGGCGACCTAGGGTTTGCGAGCCACGACACGGATGTCGGCAAGATCGGCACGCTCGTCTGTTGGGATCAATGGTTCCCGGAAGCGGCGCGTTTGACCGCGCTCTCCGGCGCGCAGTTTCTCTTCTACCCGACTGCCATCGGCTGGCTGCCCGACGAGGACGAGGAGATGAACACGGCGCAGCATCAGGCCTGGGAGACGATTCAGCGCGGGCACGCGATTGCGAACGGCGTCTATGTTGTCGTCGTCAACCGCGTCGGCGCGGAGGGCAAGTTGAAATTCTGGGGTCAGTCGTTCGTCGTAGACCCGTTCGGTCGCATCGTGGCGAAGGCGTCCGCCGACAAAGAGGAAGTCTTGGTCGTCGAATGCAGCCTCGACAACATCGAACGCACGCGGCAGAACTGGCCTTTCCTGCGCGACCGCCGCATCGAATCTTATCAAGGCTTGGGCTACCGCTTCCTTGAGACGCCTTCGACTAAATCCTGATGAGCAACGATCAGACTCCCGCCGAACTCGGTTTCCGCATGCCGCCCGAATGGCACAAGCACGCCGCGACGTGGCTCACCTGGCCAAAAGACCCGCTCACGTGGCCTGAGCGCGTGCCGCAAGTTGAAGAAGCCTATCTTGAGATCATGGCCGCGCTCGCGCCGCACGAGACTGTCAACTTGCTCGTTGACGATGAAGCGACGGAAGCGAGCGTCAGCGCACGTTGCAGGTTCGAGGGAAGCGAGCGCGTGTACTTTCATCGCATCCCCACGGTTGATTCATGGATACGCGACTACGGCCCGAACTTTCTCATCAATGAACGCGGCGAACTCGCCTACAACGATTGGATTTTCAACGCGTGGGGCGACAAGTACGGCGAGTTGAAACAGGACGATCGTATCCCGAAGCAATTGGAAAGCGTGCTCGGCGTGCCGCGCTTCGAGCCGGGCATCGTGTTGGAAGGCGGCTCGATCGAAGTCAACGGCGCGGGCGTCGTGATGACGACCGAGCAATGCCTGCTCAACCCGAACCGCAACCCGCAACTTGATCGCAGTGGCGTAGAGAAATATCTGAAAGATTATTTGGGCGTCGAGAAAGTACTCTGGCTCGGCGAAGGCATCGTCGGCGACGACACGGACGGGCACATAGACGACATCGCGCGTTTCGTCGCGCCCGACACAATCGTCTGCGCACTCGAAGACGACCCCGCCGATCCCAACTACGAATTGCTCCAAGACAACTATCGTCGCTTGCAACTCGAAACGGACGCGCGCGGCGCGGCTTACAATATCAAGACGCTGCCGATGCCCGGCCTCGTCGGCGGGCGCGAAGATCGCCTGCCAGCCTCTTACGCAAACTTCTACATCGCCAACAACGTCGTGCTCCTGCCCGTCTTCGGCCACCCGAACGACGTGCGCGCCGCAGACATCTTGCAGCATCTCACGCCTGAGCGTCGCGTCGTCCCCATCAACGCCGAATCGCTCGTCTGGGGCATGGGCACGCTCCACTGCCTGTCGCAGCAGCAACCGGCAACTTGATTTTTATAGATACCAGAATTAGAGAACGCGCAAGCGGGAGGCAAGTAGAGAAATGAATCCGCAGATTTTAGAATTGAGCGTCATCGGCGTCGCGATGCTCTTCTTTCTCATACTCAGCGTGGCTGCCGTCTGTGTGTTCGTGCGCCAATACCGCAGGGAGCACCCGAAAGACGGCGCGCGGCGCGAATAGCCCGACCACTCAGCCTCCCGGCTGAGATCAGAAGGGATAAAGAGTCAGGAGTTTATTCCCACTTCTTCAACTTCTGAAAACGCTTGACGACCATGTTGCGTTTGAGCGGCGTGAGGCGGTTGATGAAGAGGATGCCGTCGCAGTGATCCGTCTCGTGTTGAAAGCAGCGCGCGGCGAGTCCTTCGGCTTCGCGCTCGTACCACTCGCCGCGAACGTCCTGCGCACGAAGCGTCGCGCGCTCGGCGCGCTTCAGAGGCGAGTGAATTTTCCCGACCGAGAGACAACCCTCTTCGCCCGCCTGCTCGCCCTCCGTGCTGACGATCTCAGGATTCGCCGCCACGAGTTTTACACCAGCGCAATCCATCACGAAGAGACGCAGGGAGAGTCCGACTTGCGGAGCGGCCAAGCCGACGCCTTCCTCCGCGTACATCGTCTCGAACATGTCCTCGCACAAACGCGCCAACTCTTCGTCAAAAACTTCTACCGCGTCGCCCACTTCCGCCAGCACCTTCGCAGGGTACTCGGTTATCTTCATCAACGCCATCTGTTTTGTTTTGTCCCGCCCGCCATGTGATATGCTTTGCTTTCCCGAAATTTTACCCGATATGAAACAATATCACGACCTGCTCAAATCCATTCTCGCCAACGGCACAGAACATCTCGACCGCACCGGCGTCGGCACGCTCTCGCACTTCGGCTATCAAACGCGCTTCGATTTGCGCGCAGGGTTCCCCATCGTCACCACCAAGAAAATTCCCTTCCGCTGGATCGCCGAAGAGTTGTTCTGGTTTCTCTCCGGCGACACGAACGAAGCCACTTTGCGCGCGCGCGGCGTGGACATCTGGGCTGAGTGGGCTGACGAAGCACACACGAGCCGCTTCGGTCGTCGAGAGGGCGACCTCGGCCCCGTCTACGGTTATCTCTGGCGTTCCTTCGGCGGTCATTACCCCGTGCGAGACGGCGTTGACCAGATCGCGCGCCTCGTCGAAGGCATCACACAGAATCCGAACTCGCGCCGCTTGATCGTCACGGGTTGGGACCCGCGCGTCTCAGACGAAGTTGATCTGCCGCCATGCCACACGCTCTTTCAGTTCAAAGTCGAAGCCGGAAAAGTTTTGCACTGCCAGTTGTACCAACGCTCGGCAGACGCCTTCCTCGGCGTGCCCTTCAACATCAGTTCCTACGCGCTCCTGACACACATGCTGGCGCACGCGTGCGACTTGGAAGCGGGCGAACTCGTCTACACGCTCGGCGATTACCACATCTACCTGAACCATCTTGAACAGGTGCGCGAACTGCTCGCGCGCGAGCCTCTGCCCTTGCCGCGACTTGAGATCAAAGACGACGCGCGACGTTTGCGCGGGCTCAAGGGACTGCTCGACATGCGTTACGAAGACCTGAACCTCGCCGGTTACAAATCACACGGAAAGATCGCCGCGCCGGTGGCGGTGTAGAATCGAACAGGATTTTGAGTCGCTTGGAAACTGTAGCAGGTCATCAATAATTTCATGTCAATCATCGGCATCGTGGCGGTTGATAGAAACGGGGCTATCGGCAAGGGCGGCTCGATCCCCTGGCACTATTCCGCCGACCTGAAATTTTTTAAGGAGCAGACCACAGGGCACGCGTGCGTGATGGGTCGGCGCACGTGGTTGTCTCTGAAGAGGCCGCTCAAGGAGCGTCTGAACATCGTGTTGAGCCGTTCGCCGGACGCGGGCGTGCGCGCGGAGCATGAAGGCGTCATCGTCCTGCCCGACAAACGCTCCGTGCTCGCGCTCGCGCCTTATCTTTCGTGCGACCTCTACGTCATCGGCGGCGAGCAAATCTACAGAACTTTCCAGACAGAGATCGAGCGTTGGGTCGTGACGGAAATTCCACTCTCCGTTGAAGGCGCGGACACGTTCATGCCACAGGATTTTTTGCGTGATTTCAAACCGCACCGCTCAATCTCACTCGCGGACGAACTGAAAGTTACCTTCTACAATAGAACTCCCGAGCACACAGTTCCAGAAGACTAGCAACACAGGTCAGAACCGCCTGCCGCAAGCGGGCGGGTATAAGCGACGATAGAACCCGCCCGCTTGCAGCAGGCGGTTCTGACTTGAGTGCCAATTGCAAACCGCTGTAAGTACGAGTTTTCGGATCGCGCCGAAGCTGCCGGAAATTCCCTTCAACTGCTGTTTTTTCCCTGCTACACGCTTTGGGTTTAACCATGCCCGATATGGTGGGGTGCGCCGCCCGTGCCGCCGCGTCGCGTCGAATTGTCCGCCACGCAAGCGGCTTATTGCGTGGCACTGCGCTTGCTCTAAGTAGAGCACCATGACCATCGACGCCACAACTTACCCTGTCTGGCAAAACGCCGAAGCCCCGTCAAGCACAGCGACCGAGAAAGCCCCCATTCCCATGAGCGACCACGCACTCGCGCAACGCGCGGCATCTGGAGACCTCGCAGCGTTTGAAGAACTCTACGACCGTCACAATCGCCGCGTCTATTCTTTGTGTTTGCGCATGACCCAGAACGTCGCAGAAGCCGAAGACTTAGCCCAGGAAGCCTTCATCCAACTCTTTCGCAAAATAGGC
>DATFGP010000033.1:0-95811 GCA_035249365.1 Pyrinomonadaceae bacterium
CAGGCAGTTTACAACAAAAAACAGAAAGCGCGTTATGAGAAAGCCGGAGTCGCACCCTTTACTCTTTCTAAAAGAGAGAAGGGTGCGACTCCGGCTTTCACGCTAAAGCGCTTTTCGCCCGAATGTCCGAATAGGGATTAGGCTGTGAACGAAGAGCCGCAGCCGCAACCGCCGGTCGCGTTCGGATTCTTAAAGGTGAAGCCCGAACCCATCACGCCGTTGACGTAGTCAATTTCGACGCCGTTCAGGTATTGTGCGCTGAACATGTCCACGAAGAGGCGCACGCCGTGCGCTTCCGTCACGTTGTCGCCCTGCTTCGATTCCTCTTCGATGTTGAGGCTGTATTGGAAACCGGAGCAGCCGCCCGGCACCACGCGCACGCGCAGGCCAGCCGTCTCCGGCAAGCCCTCTTCGCTCGCCATAAACTTCTTGATCTCGGTTGCCGCGTTCTCCGTCACGTTGAGCGTCACGGTCGGCATAGTTGCTGTTGACATTTTTCTCTCCTTAAATTATGACCCGTTAATTCAGTATGCGGTTATTAACAACCTTTAGATGTCAGTTGTCCGTAGTCCGTTGTCAGTTGTTCAGAGCAACTGTGTCACTAATATTAACCGCCTTGCCCATAAGCTACAAGCAAAGAATAGCGTCAACGAACAACAGACAACGGACTACGGACAGTTTTATTGCGCCTGCGTCACGACCACCTTGAGTTCGGGCTTCATCGCTTCAATCGAAACTTGCCGCGCGACTTCTTCGGCCACGCGCCGGAACGCCTCGGCCTGCGGCGACTCCGGATGGCTGAGCACTATCGGCACGCCCGCGTCGCCGCCCTCGCGCACGTCCAAACCCATCGGCACTGCGCCGAGGAAAGGCACGCCGTAGCTTGCGGCCAACTTCTGGCCACCACCCTCGCCGAAAATGTTGTAACGCGCGCCCGTATCCGGCGCGACGAAATAGCTCATGTTCTCCACGATGCCGAGCACTGGCACAGCCACCGTCTCGAACATCCTGAGCGCGCGCCGCACGTCGGCCACAGCCACTTCCTGCGGCGTCGTCACCAGCACAGCACCTTGCACGGGGACGAGTTGCGCCAGCGAGAGTTGCACGTCGCCCGTGCCCGGCGGCATGTCAACTATCAGGTAGTCGAGTTCGCCCCAGAGCACGTCCTGTAAAAATTGACGCACGAGGCCGTGCAGGATGGGGCCGCGAAAGATCATCGGCTCGTCGCCCGGCTTCAAGATCGCCATGGACATCATGCGTATGCCGTGCGCGCGCACAGGCAGCAGTTTGTTGCCCGCCACTTCCGGCTTCGACGCGCTGACGCCGAGCATCAGAGGCGCGTTCGGCCCGTAGACGTCCGCGTCCATCAACCCGACGCGCGCACCGTCTCGCGCGAGCGCGACGGCGATGTTGACCGCCACCGTTGACTTCCCGACGCCGCCTTTGCCCGAAGAGACCGCGACGATGTTGCGCACGCCCGGCACAGTCACCTTCTCGCCCAAGCCACGCCCTTTGGGAACTTCCGCGTCCATCGTCACACGAACGCCTGTAACGCCCGCGAGTGCGCCGACGTACTGCTCTGCTGCCGTCTGCATCTGTTCTTTCACGGGGCAAGCCGGTGTGGTCAGGACGATGCGGAACGAAACCTCGCCGCCGTCAATGCGTAAATCCTTGATGAATCCGAGCGTGACGATGTCCTTGTGCAAGTCCGGATCAACGATATTGCGTAGCGCTTCGAGCACGCTCTGTTCTGAAATCTGTGTCATAATTGCCATCGTCTAAATTATAAAGGTATTCACCTGCTACGTACAATTGAGCGGCATGACTAACGAAAAGCAACTCAAGATAGTTCGCGCGGCCTGCCCGCACGATTGCCCCGACACTTGCGCGATGCTCGTCACGGTCGAAGACGGTCGCGCGGTGCGCGTCGCAGGTGATCCTGATCATCCCGTCACGCGCGGGACGCTCTGCACCAAAGTCGCCAACTACGAGCAACGCACGCACAGCCCCGAACGCATTCAAACTCCACTCAGGCGCACGGGCGCGAAGGGCGAAGGCCGGTTCGAGCGAATTGGTTGGGATGAAGCATTAGACGAGATCGCCGGTCGCTTCCGCGCGCTCGCGGAGTCGGAGGAAGGGGCGGAGACGATCATGCCGTACAGTTATTGCGGCACGATGGGCTTCGTCCAATCCGAGTCGATGGACAGGCGATTCTTTCACCGGCTCGGCGCGTCCATACTCGACCGCACGATCTGCGCCACCGCAGGTTCAGCCGGTTACGATGCCACCATCGGCGCGCGCATCGGCACAGACCCCGAACGCTTCGCCGACGCGCGCCTCATCATCTTGTGGGGCACGAACACAATCACGAGCAACGTACATCTCTGGCCGTTCATCCTCGAAGCGAAACACAAGGGCGCACGCGTCATCTCGATTGACCCGCGCCGCACGCGCACCGCCGACCAATGCGACGAGCACATCGCGATACTCCCCGGCACTGACGCCGCGCTCGCACTCGGTCTCATGCACGTCATCTTCGCAGAAGGTCTGGAAGACAGAGACTATCTCGAACAACACACCGTCGGCTCAGATGAATTAAGGGACAAGGCGCGCGAGTACACGCCCGCGCGCGTCGCGGAAATCTGCGGCGTCGAAGCGGAAAGAGTTGTGCGGCTCGCGCGTGAGTATGCAGGCGTGCGCCCCGCAGTCATACGCCTCAACTACGGCATGCAGCGGCACGCGGGCGGCGGCATGGCCGTCAGAACTGTAACGTGCCTGCCCGCCGTCACAGGCGCGTGGCGCGACGCGGCGGGCGGCGCGCTCCTCTCAACGAGCAGCGCCTTCCCCGTCAACCGACGCGCGCTCGAACGCCCCGATCTCATCCCTCAACCGCGCCCGCGCACGCTCAACATGTCGCAACTCGGCGACGCGCTGACAAAAATAGACGACCCGCCCGTCCGCGCGCTCTACGTTTACAACTCCAATCCGGCGGCGGTCGCGCCCGATCAGGCGAGCGTGCTTGAAGGTCTCAGGCGCGGCGATCTGTTCACGGTCGTACATGAACAGTTTATGACCGACACATGCGACTACGCGGACATCGTTCTGCCCGCGACCACGCAGCTTGAGCACTTCGATCTGCACAAGGCTTACGGCCATCTCTATCTCACGATCAACGAACGCTCAATCGCGCCCTTGCACGAGTCGAAGCCGAACACGGAAGTGTTTCGCCTGCTCGCCGCGCGTCTGGGATTCGAGGAAGAATGTTTTAAGGATTCCGACGAAGAGATCGCGCGGCAGGCAATTGACATTCAGCACCCCTCGCTCGAAGGCATCACACTTGAGCTTTTGCGCGAACGCGGCTGGATGCGCCTGAACGTGCCGGACGTTTATGCGCCTTTCGCAGAAGGAAATTTTCCGAGCCCTTCGGGCAAGTGCGAACTTTTCAGTGCGCGGCTCGAACTACAGGGCTTGCCCGCCGTGCCCGAATTTATCCCGCCGCGCGAGTCTCGACAGAGCGCGCCCGAACTCGCGCGACGCTTCCCGCTTGCGCTCATCAGCCCTGCGTCGCACGCTTTTCTCAATTCGAGTTTCGCCAATCTTCCCAAGCAACTCCGTCAGGAGAAACGCCCGTTCGTAGAGATCAACCCCGAGGACGCACGCGCGCGACGCATCTCGGACGGCGACCGCGTGCGCGTCTCAAACGAACGCGGCACGTGCGAACTGACGGCGGTTGTCACGACGCGCGCACGCGCAGGCGTCGTCGTCTCGCCTTCGGTCTGGTGGAGCAAACTCTCGCCGGGTGACGGGAACATCAACCAGTTGACTTCGCAAACACTGACCGACATGGGAGGCGGCGCGACGTTCTACGACGCGCTGGTCGAAGTCGAGTTGTTAGATTGAGCGCGCGCGGGATAAAGGCTCCGAAGGTGTCGCGCGGATGTCTAGTCGAGCGATGCGATCAGGATGAAGAGAACCGTTAAGACCGAGCCGACTCCGACCGCCGTGCCGATGGCGACGTTTCTGGCGGTCGAATGCCCTCGATTGCTCTCGACGCGCGCGACATCCCGGTAGAGAACGACGCTCGGCACATCCGTCTTGCGATCACGCACGATAAACTCTTCGTCTTTAACCTGCGAGACATAACCTTTCAGCTTCGTCCCGTCTTTGAACTTCACAGTCACGCGCGCACGCTCTCCGACGCCGAGACGCGCGACCTTAACTTTCACTTGCTCCAACGTCTGCGCGTCACGCGGCGACTAGAAGCGTCTCGAAATTACAATCTGCGTGCAGTAAACTTCAGACAGATGGTGGAATATTAAGGAAAGGGATGAGGGCGGAGGGATGAGGGATGAATAAGAAAAGCATTCAGGCAATTGTGTGCTTTCTTTCATCCCTCATCGCTCATCCCTCATCCTTGCTTTTTCCGACTTGACAGAGGCCGCGCCGTTCCCCGATACATAAACGATAATTTCCCGAACGCCGCCGGAGCTAAGGCGCGAGGTGTTATCATATTTTTTGCGCCGCTCCCTTGAGCTACTCAAATGAACAAAACTTTTCCGAGTCGAATCTCAAGCCACAACTCTCCTGCGCCCGCACCACGACGCCGCCCGACGCGCGCCGCCTTGCTCTGTCTCTTCGTTTTCGCTCTCTACAACGGCGTCGCCACACAAGCGTTCGCGCAAGCGAAGCGCACGACGCCGCAACGCCGCGCATCTGCGAAGGCTCGCGCGCTGCCCGTGCCCGAAGAGACTTTGCTGCGCATCGTGCGCGCGGAAGACGAGCGGCGCTTCGACGCGGCAGACCTCGGCGCGTTGCTCTCGGACGCGAACGCGAGCGTGCGCAGTCGTGCCGCGCTCGGCGCGGGACGCATCGGCGATGCGCGCGCGGTTGCGCCGCTCGTCGCGCTGCTGCAAACGGATAAGAGCGAACAGGTGCGCGCGACGGCGGCCTTCGCGCTTGGCGAGATCGAGTCGGGCGCGGCGTCTGAAGCGTTGTTGGCCATCATCGAGCGCAAGACTCCTGCGAGCGTTAGCGAGGCGGCGAGCGTGCGCGCGCGCGCGGTGGAAGCGTTGGGGAAGATCGCTGCGGCGTTGCCGGAGGCGGAAGCGACTCGCGCGAAAGAGATCGGGCGCGCGTTGCTCGTCGCGCTTGAGTTTGAAGCGCGCCAGAAACTCGCTGCGAATCGCGAAGTTGCGCTGCTCGGACTGACAGCCGTGTTGCGCGCGCGTCCCGAAGGCGCGGCGCGCGTCGTCGCGCTCTTTTTAGATTCGACGGACGCGCGCCTGCGCGCCGACGCCGCAAACACCCTCACGCGCCTGCGCGCCAAGAACGCGAACGATCAACTGCGTAAACTTCTCTTGACGGATACGGACGCGGTCGTGCGCGCCAACGCCGCACGCGCGCTCGGCGCGGCGGAAGATAAAGATGCGTTAGACATGTTGCTCGAACACGCCGCGAACGATAAGGACGAACGCGTGCGCATCAGCGCGATTCGCTCGCTCGGCTTGTTGAAAGATGCGCGCGCCGCAGAGCCGCTCGTCAAACGCGGTGAGGCTTTGTTGACCATTTACCGCGCGTCGAAGACCGCGAATCCCGCGTTGCGCCCTGCCGAGTTGAACGAACTGCTTGAGCTTGTCACGGGACTGAGCCGCGTCGTCGCCAACACCGCGAACGAACGCGCGCTCTCGCTCGTACGCGCGTTGCGCGAAGCCGAACAGTGGAGCGCGCCGGAGGCCGAGATAGCGTTCGCGCGCATCGCGCCGGGTCAATATTTGCGCGAGCGCCCGTTTCATCAACTCGCCTTTCGCGCGCCTGACAGCCGCATCTCCTGGCAGACCTACGCGGCCATCGCGCAGGGACTCGGCGAGATCGCCGCCGTGTCGAGCGAGCGTGCGGGCAACAGCACCGTGTCCGTGCAGGCCGACGCACAGTTGGCCTTGCGCACGATGCTCGGAGAGCCTTCGACGCCCGCGCTCGCCGTGCCCGACGTGCTCACGTCAATCGCCGCCTTCAAACCGCCCGACGGCGCGCTCGTCATGCGCGGCCAACTCGCCGCGCCCGACGTGATCGTGCGCGCCACCGCCGCCGGACAACTCGGCGAACTCGCGCCCGATGAAGAGACTACGTCTGCGCTCGCCGCAGCACTCCCCGCAGCCCTGCGCGACGAGATGAACGACGCCGCGCTCGCCATACTCGATGCGCTCGCGAAACAAAAATCCGAAGCCGCGCTCGCCGCGATCAAAACCGCGTTAGATTCGCCCGACTATCTCTTGCGACGGCGCGCCGCAGCCATCCTCCAAGCCGCGCAGCCCGACGCGGCAGCCAACCCCGAAGACGGGCGCATCGAAACGGTCGCCACGCGCAACCGCATCGGCGATTATCGTCGCGCGCTCGCGCGTCGGCAGATGCGCGTCGTGGCGGCGGTCAACACAGAGAAGGGCTTGTTCAAGTTGGAACTCCTGCCCGACGCCGCGCCGCTCACGGTTGATAATTTCGTCGAACTCGCGCGTCGCGGCTACTTCAACAACATCGCGTTTCATCGCGTCGTGCCGAACTTCGTGATACAGGGCGGCGACCCGCGCGGCGACGGCAACGGCGGCCCCGGCTACCAGATTCGCTGCGAGATAAACGTTGTCCCCTACGCGCGCGGCGCGGTCGGCATGGCGCTCTCCGGCAAAGACACGGGCGGCTCGCAGTGGTTCATCACGCACTCGCCGCAGCCGCACCTCGACGGCGGCTACACAGTCTTCGCACGCGTCGTCGAAGGTATGGAGACGGTTGACCGCATCACGCGCGGCGACCGCATCCTCGGCATCAACGTGACGGAAACGAAGCGCAAATAGTTCACGGCGGAGACTTGTTTGAGACAAGAATTTCAACACGAAGGCACAAAGACACGAAGGATATTGCCCGCGTCTCCTTCGTGTCTTTGTGCCTTCGTGGTTTCATCTCGCCTCTCTGTAATTCTTTGCGCGTTGACGATTGCGCTATTCTTCGTCGCCACCCCGCTCTTCGCGCAGACAGTGGCAACGCCGACGCCGCAAAGTAAACCCGCGCCGCCGCGCACGCTCTACCAGATCAACTTCGCGCTCGACTTCGACGCGCGCACGTTCACTGCGACCGAGCGCGTGCGCTGGGTCAACCGCGACGACCGCCCCGCCTCGGTCGTCTATTTTCACCTTTACGCGAATCTCAGAAGCAACACCAACGGCAACAACGACGCCGCAAGTCGCCCCGCCGCGCCGCCGACGAGCGGCGAAGAGACGCCAGCGGCAGACGAACCGCGCATCGAGATCAAGAGCGTGCGAAGCGTTGCGACGGCGACGCCGCTCGCCTACGCGCTCGACGAACAGGCGACGCTCATGCGAGTGAATTTGCGCGAGCCTGTCGCGGCGGGCGCGGCGACGGAGATCGAGATCAGTTTTCAAGGCGCTGTTCCCGAAATTGATCCGGACGAGACGAGCCTTCCGTCGCACGTCATACAGCAACTCGGCGCGGCCTTGCGCGACACGCGCGAGATGCGCCGTGCGCGCGACACAAACTTCCGCGCACGCGGCGTGCTGATGCTCGGCTCGGCTTATCCCGTGCTTGCCGTGCGCGACGGCGACGAGTGGCAACGCGAAGTCCGCGCGACCGTCGGCGATCCACTGCACACCGAAGTAGCCGACTACGAGGTGACGATTGACGCGCCCGCAGATGTCGCGCTGTTCACTTCGGCAGAAGCCGCGCGCTCAGCAGTTAGTAGCAACGTCGGCGTTGTTGCCGCCGCCGACGCCGGAAAAAGAAGCACGTCCTCATCCTCCCCGCGCACCTTCGCCGGAGAGAATTTGCGCACCTTCGCCATACTCGCGGGGCGAACTTTGCAGTCGGGCGAGCGCACTGTGGGCGCGACGCGCGTGCGCGCCGTGTGGACGGCGGAGCACGAGAAGATCGGGCGGCGCGTGCTCGACGCCGCCGCAGAAGCCGTGCGCGTCTTCACAGCGCGTTACGGCGCGCTCCCCGCGCCGGTTGTGACGGTTGCCGAAGCCCCGCTCGTCGCCGGACTCGGCAGCGCGGAGTTTGCCAATTTGAGCGTCATCGCCAGCGCCTTCTACGTTGACTTCGATTCGCCCGCCATACGAAACCTCCCCGAACTCGTGCGCGAGCAGCGCCAATCCGTCGAAGACAGTCTGGAATTTGCGACCGCGCACATGCTCGCGCATCAATGGTGGGGAATGCTCGTCGGCAATTCGCCTGAACGCGCGCCCGTGCTCGACGAAGCACTCGCGCACTGGTCTGCGCTCGTCTACTACCGCGAGGCGCACGGCGCGATCCGTGCTCAACAAGCGCGCGACGATCAACTGCGCGGCGTTTATGAAATCTACCGCACGTTCGGCGGCGACGACATGCCCGCCGACCGTCCCGCGCGCGACTATCGCAACTCGTTTCAGTATGCAGCCATCGTCTCAGCCAAAGGCTCTTTGATGTACGACGCGCTCGTCAAACTGATGGGCGAGGAGCGCGTCTTCACGGCGCTCAGACGCTACGCCGAAGCCAACCGCTTCGAGATCGCCGAACTCGAAGATTTGCGCGGCGCGTTCGTCGCCGAATCGCCCGTCACAGAGCGTCGCGCCGTCACGCGCACGTTTGATCGCTGGCTCTCCGAGCGTCACGGCGACGAAGACATCGCGCCGCCCAACCCGCAACTCGCAGCCGCGCTCGGACTCACACCCGAACTCACAGGCGGCGGCAATCGCAACGCCTTCTCGCGCCTCGGCCGATTCTTCTGGCGACAGATGACGCGCATCCGCTAGCTCCCATCAAACTCGCCCACGAGAGAAAACAGGAACTCGACAAACTGTGCCCGAAACGAAAGCGGAGAAAAGCGAATCTATCCACACGGTCATTGTGCTGCCAACATACAATGAACGCGGAAACATCGAAAAGCTACTGGACGCGATCATCAGCCAGCGTGCGCAACTCGACGGGATAAAGCTCTCGGTATTAGTTGTTGACGATTCATCGCCGGACGGCACGGGGGAAGCGGTGAGAGAGTTCGCGCGAAGAAGTGACAACTCCGGCGTGTACCTGTTGAGCGGGCAGAAGAAGGGTTTGGGGACTGCGTACAAACGCGGCATCCTGCACGCGCTCGACATTCTGAACGCCGACATCGTATTCCAGATGGACGCGGATTTTTCGCACGACCCGCAAGACTTGCCGCGCTTCACGAGCGAAGTCGAAAGGTGCGACTTCGTCGTCGGCTCAAGATACGTCGCGGGCGGGTCTGTGCCGGAGAATTGGTCACGCTTGCGAAAAGCGATCAGCAAGTGGGGCAACATCTTCGCGCGTCACATCGCCGGACTCGACGGCGTCAGAGATTGCACGAGCGGCTACCGCGCCATCCGCGCAAGCGTGCTACGCGAAATCGACCTCGAACAGATGGACGCGACCGGCTACATCTTCATCATGAATTTACTGTACGAGGCGGTGCAGAACGGCGCGCGCGTGTCGGAAATTCCGATCAAATTCACCAACCGGCTGCACGGCGAATCAAAGCTCGGAGCCGCAGACATCATCGGTTTCATACGGCGAGTTTTCCTCATCCGTTTGAACTCTCTCAAGCGTCGCCAGCGCGGTTGAAAGTTTAGAGCGAAGCCGGAATGAAAGAACGAACAACTCAAGCGCGTGAGACTGTTGCTGCCGGAGGCGTAGCGACCGCCAAGTCGAGCCGCTTCTCTCTGCGGCGTGCGTTTGCGGCGCACGCGGACGAAACGCTGTGCGCGTTGCTGCTGCTCGCGTTGGCGTTCAACCTGTTCACGATCATACGCCTCAAGAGCATAACGACGGACGAGATCGTTTTGATTCCTTCGGCCTACGCCTACGTCACCGGCGGCGATACGCAACTCGTACACGAGCACCCGCCGCTCGTGAAGTTGCTGGCCGGATTGCCGCTCGTCTCCCTACAGCCGCCGCTAAAAGTGTTGCCCGAACAAGGCGGCGCGCCGCCTCGCACCGTCGCGCAGATGCAGACGCGCGTGGGGCGTTTCTGGGAAGACAATCGCGCCGCAGTCGAACGCGTCTCCTTCATCGCGCGTCTGCCGTTGATCGCGCTCACAGTCGCGCTCGGCGTTCTCATCTTCGTCTTTGCGCGCGGCGTGTTCGGGTCGCGCGCAGCCCTCTTCGCCGTCGCGCTCTTTTCAACAGAGCCGACGGTGCTCGCGCACGGGCGCGTCGTGCAGACGGACATCGCGGCGGCCTTCGGCTACCTGCTGCTCTGCTATGCGGTCTACGCTTACGCGCTCGCGCCTTCCTCGAAGCGCGCGCTCTTGGCGGGCGCGGCGGCTGCGCTGGCGATTCTCGCCAAGTTCTCGATGCTGCTCGTTGCGCCCATCGTCGGCGCGGTCTTCGTCGTCCTGCTGTGGCGCGCGCGGCGTCAAGGTGGGAAGCGTTCGTTAACAATTGCCGCGCACGCGGGTCTCGTCGCGCTCACAACTCTCTTTCTCATCCACGCCGCATACCTTTTTCACAACAGCCCGCTACTCGAAACCGACGCGCAATGGATCACTTCAACTTTTGCCCCAGACAACAGCGGCGCGATGTTGAATGCCGCGCGCGTGCTCTCCTACGTGCTGCCGGTTGACTTCGTGCTCGGCGTCTTCTGGCAGGCCGCGCACAACGGGCGCGGGCATCCGGCCTCGCTGCTCGGCATGTATAGCAACACGGGCTGGTGGTATTACTACCCCGTCGCGTTCGCGTTGAAGACGACGCTGCCCTTCCTTCTCCTCTCGCTCGCCTCGCTCGCGTGGGGCGTCTGGCGCGCGGCGAAAAAGCGCGAGCGGCAATTGCTCATCTTCTTAATTCCTTTTTTTATTTACACGGCCTTCGTGTTGTTGAGCCGTATCAACATCGGCGTCAGATATTACCTTCCGGCTTACCCGCTGCTGTTCATACTCGGCGGCGCGCTCGTCGCACGCCTGCTCGAAGGACAACGCCACAGTGCCCGTGTCTTCATCGTCATCGCGCTGCTCGGCTGGATAGGCGTCGAAGCCGTACGCGCTTATCCGGATCAGATGACGTACATGAATCAACTCGCGTCGCGCGAGCCGCGCTGGCATTACCTGTCCGACTCCAACGTGGAATGGGGCGACGACGTGCGCGCGCTGGCCGAATACCTGCACGCGCGAGGCGAGACGCGCGTGCGCGCGGCCACGCTCGCGGGCGATCACATGCTCCCCTGCTACGGCATCGAAAACTTGAATTTGATCACGCCCGTCGCAGTCCAGTGGCCGCCGACGCGCTACGTCGCCATCGGCGCGAGTTTTCTCAACGGCTCGACCGTGCCGCCGGGCGTCATTCGAGGCCAGACACTCACCGAAGCCGAGCGCGTCAACTACTTCGACGCCTACCGCCGCCGCACTCCCGAAGCCATCATCGGCGGCTCGATCTACGTCTTCCGCGAACAGGATTAGTTAATTCGACGCGAGCAACTCGCCAGCCCCGCGCCGCCGCGCGCGACGCGCGCACACGCCGAGCACGCCAAGCAACAAAAGTGTGGCGACCGAGACAAAAGCGCCGTTTCGCAGGGCGGGCGAGCGATAATGCATCTCTACGCGATGAGAACCGGCGTCAAGATAGACGCCGCGCAGAATGTAATCTGTGAGGCGAATCGGCGCGGGCTGGCCGTCAACAGTCGCTTCCCAGCCTGGGTAGAAAATCTCGCTGACGACGAGCACCGCAGGCTTGTCCGCTTTCGTTTCGATTGCGATGCGGTTCGGGTTGTAGGCGACGACCCGCGCGCCGCTGCCCGCGCCGAGTTCGCCGCCCGTGAGCGCGGGCAACTCCGACGGTGCGACTTCGAGCAGCGCGGTGCGGCGCGGGTCGAAATCGTTTGCATCACTTTTTGACTCAATGCCCTGTATGCGCCTGAGAGCCTCTTCGGCGTCTACGGCTTCCGCGTTCGTAGCGAGCCACGCACGCGGGAGCACACGCGTATTACGCAGTACGACTACGTTTCCTTCCGCGTGCGTAGCTTCCCAACGACCGGACACCAGCACGTCGGACGCGGCGACGGAAATGGGCGGGCGATGCAGCGCGGTGGAGAAATTCGCGAAGGTGACGAGGAAGCGCGTGTTCAGTAGATCGAGCACGTGCGAGCGTTCGGAGAGCAGCGAAGGGTTATCGGGCGAGCCGAGGCGCGCGTTGACGCCGTCGAAATTAACGTCGCCGAGCGCGCGGCTGTAGCGTTCGAGTATGAGCGGGTCGTAGCCCGCAACGTTGTGCAGGCCGTAGAGCGCGGTGCGGTTCTGCGCGTCGAAGGGCGCGTCGCTGCCGAGAAATTCGTCGAGGTAGAGAGAGAAGCGCGTGTAGACGCGCCCGTCTGCGGGCGGGAATTGTTGGAGTAAGCGCGTGACGGGCGCGACGCGCGCAAATCGCTCGTAGGGTTTAACGAAATGCGACCACCAGCGATTGACGAGGATGTACGGCTCTACGAAGCTCACGAGCAGCACGACCGAGAGCAACAAAGCCTTCCGCCGGAAGTCGCCTGCCACGCGCCACGCAAGCCAGAACAGCAACAATGTCAAAGCGGTGAAGGCCGCCTTCAAAGCGATGTAGCGCGACTCTGCGAGCGTCGTCAGCTTCGTCATCCCTTGCGTGTCGAGCGTGGGCGCAGCCGACCGTAACCAGTACGCGCCGACGAGCGTTGCCAGCAGCATGAGCGCGCACGCGGCAAAGAGACTCACGCGCTCGCGCTTCACTTTATCAGTTGTCAACGGGCGCGATGCCAACGGGCGTGATGTCAACAAGCGCGCGGCACAATCCCAACCGCACGCGCCCAAAATGCTCAAGGCGAACGTCCACTCGAACGCGTGGCGCGAGGGCACGCGGAATTTGTTCAAGAGCGGCGCGTAATAAACTAAGCGATAGAACGGCGTGTTCGACCCAAGCATGAGCACGAACGCGACGACGGCGACGACGAACCAGAAATAGATGCGAGCAGCGTCGGCATCGCGTCGCCGACTCCGCAGCGCGCACGCGACGGCAAAGAGCGCGAGCAGCAATGCGAGCGGCGAAACGTAGGTCGTCACGTCTATAAAGTTGTAGAGCGGCGAGACGTAGGAGAGCGCCGCCTGCCGCAGCGTGAAAGAGCCTTCCGTGAAAGTCTCATACGAGAGAGTGCTGCGAACGCTGCGGCGCACCGCGCGCAACGTCTCAAGAATCTGGAACGCGGCCACGCCCGCCGACAGCGCGAACGCACAGAGGCAAACCGCCACAGGCCGCAAGCGTCTCCACCACCAGCGACCGCGACTATTTGTTTGACGACCTTCCTCTACGCTCTCGAACGCGACGAACGAGAGGAACAGAGCGTAAGCGGCGGCGAGCGCGCCCACGTAAGAGAAGCTCTGGCCGTGCCCGTTCAGGACGGACATGCTGAAGGCGAGCGTGGCAAAGATTAGTGGACGCAAGAATCCACCGTCGCCGTCGCCTTTGCGGCGTCGCGCGCGTTCGAGCGCGACGAGCATGAGCGGCAGCCACATCAGCCCGTTCGTCGGCAGGCCGATGACGCCGTTGGCGATGGTCATCATCCCGCCGTAGCCGAAGGACAATCCGGCGAAGAGAGAAGCCGTGCGGCTCAAGTTGATCTCGCGCGCGTAGGCGTATGTAAAGAGCGGCGAGAGAAGGAAGGGCGCGAGTACGTAAATCTCCTCTGCGACGTGCGACGGCAGGAACAGGTAGCCCCAGGTGAGCGGGTAGCCGACGGCGAGTTGCGCGATTGACAGGAGCGGGTAGCCGGAATAAATGTGCGGCGTCCAGAGCATGAGTTCGCCGCGCCTGATCGCGTCCCAGAAGACCGTGCGCAGCGGGTGCGTCTCGATGAAGGCGTCGCCGCCGATGATGAAGTTGCCGCTGAAGATGATCCAACCGAAGAAGCAGACGAAGAAAACGAGCGCGACGGTGAAGACGATCACGTCGCCCCGTCCGGCACGCACGCGGCTGAATACGGTTTGCGGTTTGGTTGATGAATGACCCAATGATAGCCACTCTGGCAGCGACTTTGATAGATACTCAACAGCGATTGTTTACGCGTGGACGTTAGCTGTCGGAGGCGAACAACTGAATCTCCGGCGCGTCTGCCGACAGGCGCACCATGCGCTCGAATTTCAGCCCGAGCTTTTCCAGCACTTTGATCGAGGCGGCGTTTCCTTCCTTCACCACAGCCAGCACGCGTTTGAGACCAAGCGCGCCGGAAGCGTAGTTCATCACCGCCGCAGCCGATTCGTATGCGTAACCGCGCGACCAGTAGCGCGCCAGGAAGGCGTAGCCGATGTCCGCGTCGGGCAAGACATCTCTCCGCACCAGCCCGCAGATTCCGATTGGCACTCGCCCGTCTTTCAACTCGACCAGCCACAGCCCATAACCGTGTCGCTCGTAGCTGTTAACCGGCCCCTCAGAAATATACCGAACCGCGTCCTCAGTCGTTCTTACGCCTCTGTCCCCGATGTTCGTAAGGAACGACGGCTCGTTCAAAAGTTCGAGTATGAACGCGGCATCCGCCGACGATAATTGACGCAGATTCAAACGCTCTGTTTCAAGTACATGCACCGAAAGCAGCACCTTCTTTCCCGACGCCCGCGCGCCGTAGTTGCCCGACGCCGACAGCGACACTACTGCGCCAATTTAGAATAGCTTAAACGCCCGCGAAAAATTCGTCGAAGATTTCCTTTAGCCGCTACCCTCAAACGCTTTCCTTCTCCGTCACCCGAACTTTAACGCGCGCGATTCTCTCACACTCCGTCGCGGCCTCGCTTGAAATTACGCAAAACGGAGCGACGAATTTTCTCACGCCCGATAGATGCTTTCTCACGCCGCGCGTTTCTCATATGATGAGCAGTCGCCGCGATAAATTTTTCAATTCGTCGTTGCGTGCGTCCACGCGCTGCATCTAAGTTGAAGCGCCGCACGGAGAGCGTGCGCGAATTTGTCGCTGGCACGGAGGGAATTGCGGGATGATGGAACTAAAACAGGCAGGCTTGACGCGCAGGGCAGTGACGGCGCTTGCGCCCGAACGGCGTCACACGCAAGTCGAGATCGAGCAGAGCCTCGATCAACTGAGCCGCTGGATGGACGGGCTCTTTCGCATCCCGGGCACGGGCTGGCGCTTCGGCCTCGACGCCATCGTCGGCCTCATCCCCGGCATCGGCGACACCGCCACAACGCTCGTAGGCTTCTACATTCTCGCCGCAGGCGTGCGCTACCGCGTCTCGAAAGCGACGCTCTTGCGCATGGGACTCAACATCGGCGTGGACTACATCTTCGGCGCGATCCCCGTCATCGGCGATCTGTTCGACGCGGCGTGGAAATCGAATCAGAAGAACGTCGAACTGCTGCGACGCCGCGCGACCGTCAACGCCGAAGACGCGCGCCGTGGGCGACTCAGTGATTGGCTCTTCGTCGGCCTTCTCATGCTCGCGCTCCTTGCGCTGCTCGTCGGCTCGATCACGATCCTCTGGTTCATCCTACGCTTTCTCGGCGGCCAACTCTCAAATCTCTTCTAACCAAGCGCGCCCGAAGACGCGACGCGAAAAACGTTGAAGGCGATCCGACTATCGGATCGCCTTCAACGTTTTTCATTCATCGCTATCGCGTTTTCGCACGCGCGCGTCAGGAAGCGACTTTGCTTTGATGCGCCGTGAGCACGCGTTCGAGCGCGGCGGCCACCATCCCCAATCCGCGTTCGCCCGCCGCGAAACTACGCAACTTGCCTTCGCCGTCGAACAAATAATATGCGGGAACATATCCTTGCTCGTTCTGGAACGCATCGCGCAGCTTGTGCTCGTTGTCCACCGCGCACGGCTCCGTGATGTTGTAGTGCGTGATGGCGTCGCGCACCTGTTCGGTGTCCGTGTCGGCCTCGTAGCGCGGCATGTGTACAGCTATAACGCGCAAGCCATCAGCCGAATGCTTGTCGCGCCATTCGGCCACGCGCGGCATGTTTTCTTTGCAGATGCCGCAACTGACCGACCAGAAGTGTACGAGCGTCGGATGCCCCTTCGCTTCCTCTGCGGCGCGCGCGCCCGTCGCGTTGAACCACTCCGTCGCACCTTCCAACGAAGGCAACTCCGTCCCAATCCTCGGCATAACAACCCCCTCTAAAACAGTGACAGGTGACGAGTGACAAGTGACAAGTTAAAGCAAAAATCTTTTCTTACGAAACTCGCCTTCAATCTCGTCACCTGTCGCTTATCACAAGAACGAGTTTTTGTTTTCAGCTCGTCACTTGTCACTCGTCGCTGCTCTTTAAGCTGCGAGAGTCTTCTGTCCCGGCTTCCACTCGGCCTGACACAAGCCCCCCGTCTGCAAGGCTTGAATCACGCGCAGCGTCTCTTCCGCCGAACGTCCGACGTTCAAGTCGTGTACGACCTTGTAGCGCAGGATGCCTTCGGGATCAATGACGAAGAGGCCGCGCAGAGCGATGCCCTTGTCTTCGACGAGCACGCCGTAGTCGCGCGCCACCTGCTTGGTCGCGTCAGCCGCGAGCGGGTAGCGCAAGCCTTCGACGCCGCCTTTGTCGCGCGGCGTTTGCAGCCACGCGCGGTGCGAGAAGACCGAGTCGGTCGAGACGCCTATAACTTCCGCGCCGATGCCCTCAAAGTCGTCGTAGCGTTCGCTGAAAGTCGTCAACTCGGTCGGGCACACGAAGGTAAAATCCAACGGGTAGAACAGCAAGACCACCCACTTGCCTTTGTAGTCCGAGAGCTTCACGTTCTGGTCGAGCTTCTCCAAGTTTTTGGTCGAAGCCATGTCGAAATCCGGGGCCGGTTGGCCGACCATCGCTGTCTGAGTCATTCTAATTTTTCTCCCTCATAAAATTTCTACCGATACGGGCGCGCGCCTCTTAGAGCTTCGTCGCGTCACGCCCCAAATGATGTCAACGCTTCCGACGCTTCTTGCCGTGCGGCGCTTCCTCTTCGCCACTGCAATCGGGACACAGCCCTACGAGCGTCAGATGTATAGATTCGGGTTTGAAGCGCGAGCGGCGCGCGGCGGGCTTCAACAAGTTCAACGTCTCGGCCAGATCGAAGTCGAGCAGTTTGCCGCAGGCGGTGCAGATGGCGTGGTCGTGGCGCGCGGTCTCACGGTCGTAGCGGCTCGCCGCGTTGCCGAACGTTACCTCGCCGAGCAGCCCAGCCTCTTTCAGATAGCGCAGAGAGTTGTAGACGGTCGCGTAGCTGATCTTCGGCAGGAGCTTTTGCGCCCGCGTGAAAATCTCCGCCGCCGTCAGGTGGTCTTCGCTCTCGCGCACCACCCTGAGCACTGCCCGCCGCTGCGGCGTCAATGCGCCGTCGCCACCCTGTTTTTCCTTGCCTGAATCCATGTTTGTTAAAGTGGATTTAGAATAATTCTAAATCGCGAATCTGTCAAGTGCGCGACAAATAAGTCCCAAGTCTCAAGTCAAACGCGGCTGTGGGACTTGAGACTTGGGACTTGGGATTTGTGTGCCTCTGCGGTGAGTGCTTTAGTCGCGCTGGAAAGGCGTTACAGGTTCGGATGGCGCGCGACGTAATCGACGAGCGCGGCGACGTAAGAAGTGAATGGCGGGCAAGCGATGCCGTGCGGCGCGAGCAACGCTTCGGCGCAGCTCGTGTCGTAAGTCTGGTTGAGGAAAAAATATGGCACGCCGACGCGCGGCAGTTTCGTCAGATTCTCCGCGAACGGCAGAGAGAGCGACGCGCGCACCACGCTCTTCGGCAGCTTGACGCGCGACGTGCGCCCCACGAGCGCGCCCGCGACAGCCTCGAAAAGCTCTCCGGTCGTGAGCGGGCGCGGGTCGGCCAGTTGTACCGTCGCGCCCGCCGCGCGCTCGTCTGCGGCAAGCGCCGCCATCGCCTCGACGATGAAATCAACCGGCACGATGTTCAAACGCACGTCCCAATTTCCGATGTTCACGAGCGACAAAACCTGCGGCCACATGCGCAGGTACTTGATCAGGTAATAGACCCCGTCGTACTTCGCCGTCTCGCCCGTACGCGAATCGCCGCACACGACCGACGGGCGATGAATCGTCACCGGCAACTCCGACTTCAAACGCTCGACTTCCAACTCCGCGAGATATTTCGTCTCCTCGTAAAAATTACGAAAGCCCGCCGCGTGCTTCAACTCGTCTTCGCGAATCACTCCGGCGCGCAACCCTGCGACGTAGCAGGTCGAAACGTAATGATAGCGACTGAGGCGCGGGCACGCGCGCGCAAACTCGTTGACGTTCCGCGTGCCTTCGACGTTGACGCGCATCGCAAGGTCGCGTCGCACGCCCAGATCGTAAATCGCCGCCAGATGAAACAGCACCGTCGTCGCCGCGCATGCCTGTTCAACCTCCGCTTCATTCATCCCCAGACGCGCGCGCGTGATGTCGCCTTCAACGATCTGAAAACGCCCCGCGCCATTGCCCGTCTCCTCCGCCAGCCGCACGACCTCCTCGCGCGCACGCGCCACGAACGCTGGCTGCACGAGCAACAGAAACCGTGCGTCGCTGCGCCGCGCCAACTCTTTGATCAAGCGCGCGGCGATGAAGCCGGGGAAGCCTGTGAGAAAAATCGTTTCTTGAGGCAACATAAAAAAAGCATTCACCGCAGAGACGCAGAGAGACCCGCAGAGGAAGCGCAGAGCAGACTATTCAACTCTGTGCGCCAACTCCGCGTTCCTCTCTGCGCCTCTGCGGTGAGTTTCAACTCGTTCATTCTCAACTCAAATTTGGTCTAGCTGCTCGCGAGTTCAACTAGAGTGCGTACGCCTGTGCCGGTTGCTCCGGCAGGCGCGTGCGGCTGCGCTTCTTCGTGCCAGGAGGTGGCGGCGATGTCGAGATGCACCCAGGGCGTGTCGGCGGCGAACTTGCTGAGGAGCAGCGCGGCGGCGGTGGCGTCGGGGCGTCCGCCGTAGTTCTTGAAATCGGCGATGGGACTCTCGATCTTTTTCTTGTAATCGTCGCTCAAGGGCATACGCCAGACGGGTTCGCCCGCGCGCTTGGCGGCATGAATGACGCGCGCAGCCCATTCGTCGTCGTTCGCGAAAAGCCCTGTGCGGTGGTCGCCGAGCGCGACGATGATCGAGCCGGTGAGAGTTGCGAGGTCAACGATGCGCGCCGCGCCGAGAGAGCGCGCGTGGGCGATGCCGTCAACGAGTACGAGGCGGCCTTCGGCGTCCGTGTCCACGACTTCGATGGTGTATCCCGCGAGCGTCCGCACGATGTCGCCGGGTTTGAGCGCGCGTCCCGAAGGCATGTTCTCAGCAGACGGCACGACGGCGACGACGCGCCGCCGCAACTTCAACCCGGCAATCGCGCGCAACGCGCCGAGCGCCGCCGCGCCGCCCGCCATGTCCGACTTCATCTCTTCCATCTTCGCAGGGGGTTTGAGCGAGATGCCGCCCGTGTCGAACGTGATGCCCTTGCCGACGAACGCCCACAGTTCGTCCGCATCGCTCAAGCCCTCCGGCTCGTAGCGCACGACGATGAGCGCAGGCGGCTCGTCCGAACCTTGCCCGACGCCCCACAAACCACCCATGCCGCGCGAGCGTATCTCGTCCGCGCCGAGCGTCTCGATCGTGAGACCAAACTCTGCGGCCATCTCTGCGGTGCGACGCGCAAACTCGCGCGGCGGCAAACTCGCGCCGGGTTCGTCGGCCAGAGAACGCGCCCAGTTTGCCGCTTCCGAGACGATGCGCGCGCGTTCGACTGCGGCCAGCATCTCTTCGCTTGCATCGCGCGCGGCGATGGTGAAGCGTTCGAGCACGGGCGCGTCTTCCGCGTCGCGCTTTTGATAAAAGTCGTTCTCGTAGAAGCCCAGATGCGCGCCTTCGGCTGCGGCGCGCGCGAAGGTCGCCGCGTCGCCCGCAACAACATCGGGCAGCATGAAGCGTAGATGTCGGACACGCGCCTCACGCGCACGACGCACGGCGATGCTCGCAGCACGTCGTAACACGGCAGCATCGAAATCCGCGCGGCTGCCGAGACCTACGAGCAACGCGCGACGCGCGCCCGCCGTTGCGCCCGCGTCGGAGATGTGCGTAAGCGCGGCGTCGTCTTCCGCACCTTTGAACTCGCCCGCGCGCAACAAGTTTTCGATTGCGCGGCGATGAGCGTCGTCGAGAGTTGAAGCGACCGAGAGGCGCGCTTCGTCCTTGAAGATACAGAAGGCTGTGGCGTCAATCGTCGGGTCGGTCGCGGAGAGGTCGGCGGCGAGTTTAACTTCGAGGTTGCTTGATGGCTGCATGCGAAATGATCTCTTCGGGACAGGCGGCGCGGAAATTGTCGAGTGTGGCGCGGCCTGTGTGGGGCGAGTATAATTCAAGCACTTCGGCGCAACCTAACTGCTCCGCGCTCGCGGTTGACGAAACAAGCGCGCGCCGCCGAGTAGAAAAGTTAAACTACGAATTTATAATCGTCTTTCAAGGAGAGAAAAACTTCGCATGATGTTTTCCCGTTCCCCGTACGCCCGACGACAGACACTCCTGCTCGCGCTCGTCTTCACACTCTGCGCCGCACTTTCGACCTTCGCGCAAACCGCCGCGTCGCAAACAGCAGACGGAGCGACCGTCCGCGTGACGCTTTTGCAGGTCAACGACGTGTACCAGATTTCGCCCGTAGATCGCGGCAAGCGCGGCGGTCTCGCACGCATCGCAACGCTCAGGAAACAAATCCTTCAGGAATCGCCGCACACGCTCTACCTGCTCGCGGGCGACACGCTCAGCCCTTCGGTCGCCTCAAACATCTTCAAAGGCAGCCAGATGATCGCCGCGTGGAACGCGACCGGACTCGACTACGCCGCGCTCGGCAATCACGAGTTCGACTTCGGCGATGCAGTTCTGCGCGAACGCATGCGCGAATCGAAATTCACATGGCTCGGCTCTAACGTCTTCGACCGCAAGACCGGAAAACTCTTCGGCGACATGCCGCCGTTCGTCGTGCGCGAATTTGGCGGCGTCAAAGTGGGGCTGTTCGGCCTGCTCACAGTTGACACGAAACAAACCTCTTCGCCCGGCGCAGACGTGGAGTTTCGCGACCCCTGCCGCACGGCGCGCGATATGACGCACCAACTGCGCAAGCGCGGCGCACGCACCATCGTCGCCATCACGCATCTCACTTTAGAAAACGACAAGCGGCTCGCGCGTTGCGCCCCTGACATTGATGTCATCATCGGCGGGCACGAACATACCGTGCTGCAATCGCTTTCGGAGCGCACGCCGATCTTCAAGATGGGTTCGGACGCGCGCAATCTCGGTCGCATTGATCTCAACATCTACAGCCGCAACGGCGAACTCGAAAGCGTCGATTGGGAGATCATCCCTGTGACGGACGCGCTCGCCGACGACGCGCAGGCCGCCGCCGTCATCGGCGAATACGAGAAGCGTCTGTCGGCGGAACTCGATCAGCCCGTCGGTCGCACCACCGTCGAACTCGACGCGCGGCAGGAGACTAACCGTGCGCGCGAGACGAACCTCGGCTCGTTTATCGCCGACGCGTATCGCAAGTATGCGAACGCGGACGTGGCGATCCTGAACGGCGGCTCGATCCGCTCGAACACCACTTACGGCCCCGGCGCGATCACGAAACGCGACGTGCTCTCCATACTCCCGTTCGAGAATCCCGTTGTGAAGATCGAAGTGACGGGCGCGACCTTGCGCGCTGCGCTTGAACACGGCGTCAGCCGCGTACGCGAAGAAAAAGAGGCGGGGCTGTTCCCGCAAGTATCGGGCTTGCGTTTCACCTACGACGGGCGGCTCGCTGCCGGAGCGCGCGTGACGAGCGTGACCGTAGGTAGTGCGCCGCTCGACCCTGCGAAGACCTACACGCTCGCCCTCAACACATACGTGCTCGGCGGCGGCGACGGCTACACGATGTTCACGGGCGCACGCCTTCTGCTCAAACCCGAAGAGGCGCAAGTCGAACCGGCCATGCTGATGAACACCATCTCCAACGCAGGCGAGATCAGCCCGCAGACTGACGGGCGCATCCAAAGAAGTGACAAGTGACAAGTGACGAGTGACAAGTTAAAACCAAGAACTTATCTTTGAACTTGTCTTGATTCTTGCTCGTCACTCGTCACCTGTCACTCGTCGCTGCTTTCTTATGTTTGACGAAGATACTTTATTGAGCGGGGCGAAGCGCGAGGCTGTGGAGTTGTTCCGGCGCGCGTATGAGGCGCAGCAGGCGGAGGCTTACGGTGAAGCCATAGAGTTGTACCAGCGTTCCATCGCAACTTACCCGACCGCCGAGGCGCATACTTTTCTCGGTTGGGTCTACAGTTTTCAGGAACGCTACGACGAAGCGATTGATGCTTGCCTTGCGGCCATCCGCGTTGACCCGACCTTCGGCAATCCTTACAACGACATCGGCAGCTACCTCGTCGCCAAAGGCGATCTCTATAACTGCGTGCGCTGGTTCAAGCGCGCGCTCGTTGCGCCGCGTTACGAATCCTACGCCTTCCCGCATTTCAATCTGGGGCGCGTCTACGAGCAACGTGGCCAACATCTGCGCGCCGCACGACACTACGGCCTCGCGCTCGCCGAAGCCCCCGATTTCGCACAGGCCACGAAAGCCCTGCGACGCCTGCAAGCGCAGCTTAACTAGATCGCCAGCGCACACTGCGCTCGCACGCATCCGAAAAATTTGAAGGAGAAACTTTTTATGAAACGCGCCACACGCGGTCTCTGCCTGTTGCTCATGTTCGTCGCCTGCCACAACGCTACAGCGGCGGGACAGGCGGTGAAGAAAAAGTCGAACAAGGAGTTGAAGACGGAGCAGGAGTTGATGGCTTTGGAGCGCGCCATCGGCGAGGCAAACGTGCGGCGCGACAAGGCTTTCTTCGAGCGCATAGAGGCCGAAGAGTTCATCTTCACGGACGCTTCGGGCGGCATCACCACGAAGAAGGAAGACGTGGGAAGCCTCGACACTCCGCCCGCGCCCGACGCGCCGCGACTCGTCTCCTATGTGCCCGACGAGATGCGCGTCTATCTCTACGACGACACGGCAGTGGTGTTCGGGCGCGTGACGACAACCTACAGGAACAAAGAGGGGAAAGAGGGATCGAGCCAGAGCCGTTTCACAGACGTATTCGTACGACGCGAAGGGCGCTGGCAACTCGTCGCCGGTCATTCCTCGCGTATCCCACCGCCGAAGCCGCCGCAGCAACCTGCGAAGCAGTGAAACTCACGAAGTCTCGTGCTGTTCGATACTCTCAGGGTTTTTGACGAGGTCGCGATTTATCTTCATCTTGCGCCGGTTGGCGTCCACTGCAACGTAGACGACTTCGGCTTCCGTGACCTTGATGCGCTCGGACGTGCCGCCGTAGCGTTCGGCTTCGACGACTACGCGGATGGTGATCGAGGTTGTGCCGATGCGAGAGGTGCTGGCGTAGAAGCTGACGAGGTCGCCGACGAAGACGGGTTGGTGGAAGATGACCTCGCGCATCGCCACCGTGACGAAACGCTCGATCTGCGTGCGGCGGTGCGCCTCGACCGCGCCCGCGATGTCTATGTAACTCAAAATTATGCCGCCGAAGATCGTGCCCTGCGGGTTGGTGTCGCGCGGCAGGAGCGTGAGGCGTATGGCCGGATCGCTGTATTCCATGAATTTTCGTGTGCGGCGCGCTCGCCACGCTCGCCTTTGTGCCGAGACGGACGCCGGAAGTCCTCTCCCTTGTCAGATTTGTCAAATTTGATTGCCGAAGCGAGAGCATGAACGCCCGTTCCTACGACTGTCAAGCCGGAGGCGAAAAAGGAACGCGCCCCGTAGCCAACTGTGCCCGCCCAGCCTTCATCTAAAATTTTGCCGCGCCGGAAGTTTTTTTATCGCCCCAGTGGATTTTCGCACAGTCTGAGACTGTGAGCGGCGGCGCGACGCCACCTAGATGCGGCGTGTACAATTCACGAAGCCGAACGTTAAATTTAGCCTTGTCCTCGTCCAGAAAAGATTTTATGTCAAACTCCTTAACGCGTTTTCACTTCCTGCGCACGCTCCTCGTCGCGATTTTCGCCGCGCTCGCCTTCGCCTCAACCGTCTCCGCGCAGCAACGCGGCGGCGCGACGCGTTTCGACGTGACCAACTACCGCATCGAAGCCGAACTCCGCCCCGCCGAGCACATCCTGCGCGCCAATGCCGACGTGACCTTCACGCCCTTAGACACCACGCGCTCCGTCGTGTTTGAGTTGAACGGCGCGCTCAAGGTCGAGAGCATCGAGCGAAACGGCAAGCCCTTGACGAACTTCGTGCAAGACCCTGCGGGCTTGGAATCCATCGGGCCGAACGTGCGCGTCGATCTCGGCGAAGTGATACAGGCGAACACGCCCGTCACTCTGCGCTTCAAGTGGTCGGGCGCGCTCGTCACGGCGGAGGGCGGGCCACTCGTTACGCGCCGCCTCGCCTACGTCGGCAACGAAGGTTCGTATTTGATGTACGCCGCGCGCTGGTTTCCCTTCCACGACTACGCGGCTGACCGCGCCACAGCAGACATCACAGTCATCGTCCCCAACGGATTTCAAGTCGCCGGTTCGAGCGACGAGCCGCCGACGCAAACGGCGGGCGCGGCGGGCACGACGCGTTATCGTTTTGTTCATCGACAGCCTGCGCTCATAGGCAACATCGCCGCCGGTCGCTACGTGACGCGCACGCTTCGCATCGGCGGCTACGAGTTGCAGTTCTTCGTGCAGCCGGGTAGCGAAGGTCGCGTCGAGCGTTTCGGCGAAGTGATGGGTCAGGCTTTGCAGTTCTACACGAAGCAGTACGGCGCGCCCGCCTTCGGCACGCGCTACACCATCGCGCAGATTGACGACGACAGCCTTGAGGCTTACGCCGCGCCCGGAATGCAATTCTTGTCGGCCAGCTTCTTCGATCAAAATCGCGCGGCCAAAGAGGAACGCTTGCAGCGCGAGACGGCTTACCAGTGGTGGGGCTTCACCGTCGCCTTGAAATCCTTCGACGACGCGTGGCTCTCGCAAGGTCTCGCAGAGTGGAGCGCGTTCGCACTGCGCGAATCAACTTTGACTGGCGCGGCGCTCGACGCCTCGCAACGCGACATGCAGGAACGCGCTCTGATGTTCGAGCAGTCGGCCTCGATCTTGCGCGCCCCTTCGCAACTCGACGACACATCGCCGCAGTATCAATCAATCGTCTTCTACAAAGGCGCGATGGTCTACAGGATGCTGCGCGAAACTATCGGCAAAGAGAAGTTTGACGATCTCTTGCGCACACTCTTCAATGAGTATCGCGGCAAGAGCGTTTCGATTGACGACTTCGAGCGGCTCGCCACGCGCGAGATCGGCCTCAACATGCGCTACTTCTTCGCGCGCTGGGTTGAAGGCACGGGCGTGCCGGAGTTCACGGTTGACTACCAGATCATACGCACGCGCACGAACAAGTTTCGCGCGCGCGGCACGGTCAAGCAAAACTTCGAGGGCTTGCGCATGCCCGTCGAAGTGATGCTCCGCGCCGAGGGCGACAACCAGAACCAGATCGCGACCGTCCGCATTGACGAGAAAAGCGAGGACTTCGATTTCGAGTCGAACGGCGCGCCGCTCGAAGTCATAGTTGATCCGAACAACAAAATCCTGCGCCTCTCGGAAGATTTGCGCGTCTCAGTGGTCGCGCGTCGCGGCATCGAACTCTACCGCGAAGGCCAGTATGCCGAAGCGCAGCGTCAACTCGAAGAAGCACTGAAGCTCGACAAGTCGAACTCGTGGGTCTACTACAACCTCGGCCTGATCTATCTCGAACAACGCAACTACGATCCCGCGCTCGAAAATTTTCAGGCCGCGCTCGACGGCAATCGCAAGCCCTCCTGGATCGAAGTCTGGGCGCACATCAAACGCGGCAACGCCTACGACGCCAAAGGCGACCGCTCCCGCGCCACCTACGAATACAATCAGGCAGTTGAAACCGGCATCAACTACGACAACGCGCAGGCCGTCGCCAAAGGCTATCTCGCCACGCCCTACGACCCGCGCGCCGCCACACAACAACAGGCTTCGAGCAACTAACTCAAAACTTCAAACATAAAAAAAGCGGCTTTCAGTTCGTCGAACTGAAGGCCACTTTTTTAGTCTCCAAAAAGTAAATTCCGTTTAGCGCCAGTTGCCGATTAGGATGAAGGGCGCCCAGAAAAAGGGGTGTGCGAAGGTGGTCTTGCCGATGCCGGACGTGGCGCTAGCCTCGCCGCTACGTTGCGCCGAAGAGGTGAGCAGACCGCGACGCTCGATGCCGCCGACGAGTTCGGTAGCCTCGCCGCGCAGAAGGGAGACTTGCGCGCGGCGGAGCGCTTCGGCTTTGAGCATTCCCGTCTGCGAGTTGCGTATGCGGTAGAAACTCTGCATGAGTTGTTTGGTGCTCGCGTCGGCCACAGGCCACAGGCTCGCCATCACGGCCTTCGCGCCCTGTCGTTGCGCAAGCACTGCGAAACTCTCAACTTCTTTGCCGTCGGCAGCCGTCCCGCCAGTCGCCGTGTCGCAGGCCGAGAGCGTCAAGAGTTCGACGCCGCCGAAGAGATTCACGGCGCTCTTGATCTTGGCGAGCGACAGGTGGCTGCCGTCGCCGAGCAGCAGAAATGAATCCGTCTCGTTGCCCGGCTGCACGGCGAAGTGGCTGGCGATGTGTACGACGGGGAAACGCTGACGGAGCGCCGCGCGAAAACTCTCTTCCGTGAACGCATCATCCAAGATAACTTTCCCGTCGAGCACGCCGCCGTCCGGCATTGCGCTATCGCTGATGATGCCGCGTAACTCTTCCGGCACGCCGGGCAGCGCGCTGAAACCCATCTGCGCTTTCGACACACCTAAACCCAGCCCGCTCCATTTCGCGCTCGGCTGATCTTTCAGACGGCTATTGCTCGCCGGTGTGAAGACGACGTTGCGGTAGCGTTCGACCATGTAGCGTTCGCCGTCGTAGAGCGCGGCGACGGGCAGGTAGCGCAGCGCGCCGTCGAGCGACCACATCAGAGTCTCTGCCTGCGCGCCCTGCAAATCCTGCGCGATTGGTGCGACGAGAATTTTGTATAACTCCGCAGCCAACGGGCGAGCGTCTTGTCGCGGGTTTTGCAAGACCTCGCGGAAGGCCAGAATTTTGCGTTCGAGGTCGGCGGCTTTGATCGTGTACTCGGCGGCCTTCTGCACGTCGGGCGTGACGAGTATGACGCGATATTTCTCCGCGCCGAGAATCGTGTAGAGTGCGACCGAGCCCGCGCCCAGTTCGCGAAGGTCGTCCATCAACGCCTGCGAGTCGCGCAGGTCGTCAACGCGCGCAGCCTGTTTGGTGTTGCCGAGTTCTTCGCCGAGGCGGTCGAGGAAGGTCTGGAAGGCTTGGCCGGAGGCTTGCAGTTCGGTGTCGAGCGCGGCGAGGCGTTGCTCCTCTTCGGGCGTGCGCCCCTGCTTTGCGAGCAGCGTGCCGCGCTCCCTGCCGCGCATGGTCAACTGTCCTGCGAGTTCGTCTTGAGCCTTCTCGGCATTACTTTCGGCGGGCGTGAGCGCGGCCTTCTTCTGCGCGACGGCCACATCGTCGCCGCTGCGCCGCACGTAATCTAAATACTCCTGTTCCTTCAGTAGTCCCAACACCTGCTGCGCTTCGAGCAGGCGACTCTGCGTGACGAGCAGGTCGGCCAACTCTCTATACGTCGTCTCCTTCGACTTGATGAAACTGCGCTGCGCCATCAAGTCTTGCGGCGGCAAACTCGCGCGCCCCGCCTGATAGGCGTTGATCGCGCGTTTGCCGAAGAAGATGGCCGCGCCCGTCTGCCCGCTGCCCCTCAAGACGTACATCAAGTTGCTCGACGCGTCGCCCTCGCCCTCCCTGTCTTCCAACTCGATAAACAGGGCTAACGCTTGACGCAGGTGCGCGAGCGACTTTTGCCTGTCGCCGATTGTGTAGTAGACGAAGCCCAGATTGTTGAGCGTGGTGGCTTGCCCGCAACGGTCGTGGCTGCAAGTTTTTTGTAGAGCGAGCGCTTGATTCAGATAGTCTATCGCCTTCTGTTTATCGCCCGTCTCCAGAGAGTCCCACGCGAGATTCGACAGAGCGGGCGCGATCTCCGCGCAATCGTTTATCTGCTGGACGAGCACGAGCACTTCCTTGTGATAACGCCGTGCCTCGGCATCGTCGCCGAGCGATGAGTGTATGAGCGCGATGTGGTTGAGCGCGAACGCTTGCCCGCGACGGTCTTCGACCGCGCGAAGCAAGGCGAGCGCTTCCTGAAAAGCGTCGAGCCCTTTGCGTCGCTCGGTCATGGCGACGTGCGTCAGCCCGATGTTGGCGAGCGTGTAGGCCGCCGTGCGTTTGTCTTCGACGGCGTTAAAAAGTCTGAGCGCCGACCCGAAGTTTTCCAGCGCACGTTCTTTGTTGCCGAGCGCGAAATAGATTTGCGCGATGCTGCTGAAGGCTGCGGCCTCGCCCGCGCGATCATTGACGGCGCGCAACAGTGGTAACGCCTCGTTGAAGTTGGCGAGCGCGTTCTGCTGTTCGCCGAGCGCGGCGGCGACCGAGCCGATGGTGACGAGCGTAGTGATCTCGCCGCGCCGATCATCTACGGCGCGAAAAAGTCTGAGCGCCTCTCTATATTTTTCTAGCGCGCGGATGTAAGCATTGCCCGTCGTGCGCGAAGCGAGCAGCGCCGTCCCTTCGGCGAAGACCCTGTCGGCGGGAAGGCTTTCCACGTCGCCCGCATCACGCGCGCTCCGCGTGTCAATCGTCATTACGTAACGACCCGGCGGAGCGGAGGCGCGCGCCGTTCGCACGACGAGCGTGTACTGCCCGCCACGCGCGACTTCAAAGAACACAGGCTCCGGCCCCCACACGCCGACCGGATTATTAACGCGCAGGAGTTCGCGCCCGCCCGCGTCGAGCAGCGCGACTTCAATGTCAATGCCGCGTTGATCAAAGACGGCGCGGATGAATTGGCCGCCGTTCAGAGTGAGGCGATATGTGTGCATTTCGCCGCCCGCGAGTTCGCGCTCGAAGGGCATGGCGGTAGGAATTTGCGCTTGGGCGCGGAAGGAAGAATTGCCTTCGCTTTGCTGCGCGATGAAAAAACAGAAGAACAGAGTGAGAGACGCGGCAAAGTACGTCCCCGTCAGCCGACGACAACGAAAAACTTTTCGACGACGAAAAACTTCTACGGCGGCGGTCGTCAGCGTGTCGAAAATTGGGGGATGGTCACGCATGATCGGGTGTTGTCGAAGTACGCTTCGAGATGTCTTTCGGGATTGCGACGCGTCGCAACGCCGCTCGACAGGCGAACTTGGCAGGTTGTATTGATTATCTGAGAGCGCGATTCGGGGCATCTGGGGCAAGCGCGCCGAATTAAGACGGAAGGGCTGGCCGCCTGAATGCCCGCACAGGCCACGCGCTCCCGCTAAACTACCGACTCTTAGACTAAAACGCGCACGCATCCCTGTCAAATACAATTGCAGAATGCAGGGTGCTAAACTTCCGACGTGCAAAGTTGATCGTCTTAACTTCAGCAGACCATCGCGTGTTATGCGTAGTAAACACGACATGGATTCCTTAGATGCTTCCTGACATTTCCGAAGGTCTTTAGAGAGGCGGAGAGATATGACTCAACACATTGGCATCGTAGCCGGTAGCGCCGAGGGCGCAGCCCTGTGTTATCGCACGATTTGTTTGGAGGCTCCGGCCATCATGGGTGAGCATAATCATCCTGAGATAACGATGAACTCGGTGGCGATGGCCGAATACATGCCCCACATTCGCGCGAACGACTGGGAGGCTGTTGCGAGGCTTCTGGCAGCGTCCGCGCACAAGGTCGCGCAGGCCGGGGCAGACTTCGCCATCTGCCCTGATAACACCTACCACCAAGCGTTCAAGTACTTAATCCCGCAGTCCCCCATTCCCTGGTTACATATCGCCGGAGCAGTCGCCGAAGAAGCCAACTGTTCGGGCTACGTGCGGCTCGGCATTTTAGGGACGAAGTACCTGACGGAAAGCAGTGTCTATCCGGAGGCATTAGAGGGTTTCAACATAGAGAGCGAAATACCCGACGAGGCTGATCGGGAAAAGATCAACGAGATCATCTTCAAGGAGTTGGTCAACGGCGTGTTCACTGAAACATCGCGGCTCTACTTCAACGAAGTTGCGGAGAAACTTAAGGCGCGTGGTTGCGATGCGGTCGTCCTCGGCTGCACAGAGATACCTTTAATCGTGCGCCCGGACGACACGCCTCTACCCACTTTGGATTCGACGCGCTTGCTCGCGAGAGCAGCCGTCAAGAGGGCGCTCGGACAATAAGGAAACCCGCATTTAACAACGGCACGCAAAAGACGACATTCGTGAGGTCAGACCGTTATGGAATTCCAACTTGAACATGCGACGCAGATTCTACGGCGCACTCCTGCCACTCTGGATTCGTTGCTGCGCCACCTCCCGCAAGAGTGGATCATTTCAAACGAAGGCGCTGAGTCATGGAGTCCCTTTGATGTCGTCGGTCATCTCATTCACGGGGAGGAGACCGATTGGATTCCCCGTGCCAAGATGATCCTTGAGTATGGCGAGAGTCGCGCTTTCGAACCGTTCGACCGCGTCGCCATGTTCGAAAAGTCGGAGGGTAAATCTTTAGGTGATTTGCTGGATAGGTTCGAGCAACTACGCAGGGAGAATTTGCAGGAGTTGGAGCGGATGAACTTAAGTCCGGAGATGTTGGAGAAGCGTGGGATGCATCCTGAACTCGGTGTGGTGACGCTCAGCCAGTTGCTCTCGACGTGGGTGGTGCATGACCTCAATCACATCGGGCAGATCGCGAGAGTGATGGCGAAGCAGTATCGCGAAGCGGTCGGAGTATGGCAGGCCTATTTGTCTGTTCTGACAAAGTAGTTGTATAGCAACACCGCATCTCGCCAAATGTTGACATTGATTAGCCGCAGGTTTATTGTGCCCCCGCTTGGACACGCCTCGCACCAGCCCGCGAGTGCCCGCTGCTCGCGCGACTTACTTAAACTCACACAGACATCGGAAGGAGATAATTCATGGCCGACAAATCCGACGAAAGGTTGAGAGGCTATATCGTTATCGCACTGACGGCGAGCACCGGCAAGAAATATGAGGACTGCAAGGTGATCCCGTATGGCGACGTTTACCCTGCTATCTACAGTCAAGTCTACGGGCCTGCGAGCGAGAAGGACTGCGAGAAGTGGAAGGCCGCCAACTGCGGCAAGGCAGAGAAGGCGACGTACTAGGGACGGCCAAGCGCGTGTGGGACACAAAAGGACACACTCTCGCGCGGCGCTAGCGACGCGTTCATCACAGCCTACGCCGAATGTTCCGGTAGTCCTCCTGCACACTCACTCCATTTTGCATACCCATAGGCCACATGTCAGCGGCTCTGTAGGGAGAGGCGGAAGGCGGCCATCTCCTCGCCGTTGCGAACCAGCAGGACGAGTTGGCCCGAGCCGTAGCTTCCGATACCGTGTCCCGACGTTATCGGAAGCTAGTAATAGATGGCAGCAAATCGTCGTTCTGAAAGCTAAATAAATCTTGACGCCTGCTCGCTACAGTGGGGCGCGACGCGCGGGAGCAAGCCCTTTCGTGAATTGACCCTTGTGCTTAATCTCGTTTATGGTGCGTTGCTCCTTCGGAAGTTGGTATAATTCCCTGTTTATGGATGAGTATTCCTGCATGAGAGTTTTAAAGGTCTGAAAGGTGGTGTGAGATGACAGATGAGGAACGCCAGCGACAGATGGATTTCATTCTGGAATCACTCGCACGCCTGACGGCGACGACAAGCCAGTTAGCCGAGTCGCACGCGCGCGACCACGCACGAATTGCACGGCTCGAAGAGTCGTTTGTCATACTAACGGACTTGGCCGCTAGCTACGGCGAGCGTATCGGAAGTGTCGAAGAGGCCGTCGCGGAGTTGCGGCGGCTCTCCGGGTCGAATGGTGGGAGCGTCCAGCCGTAAAAGTTCTTGCTGCGCCGTCTCATCCTCGCAATAGAAGCTATAAAACTGCTGCCGGTAAATTTGTCGGCAGATTGGGGAAAAATCTTACAAAAATCCCTTGCATAATCTGAATAGTTCGGTATAATGTGCGCCTCACTGCGGGGAGTTTTGCTGCCTGTAACTCACTGTCGGTCTTTGCCGGAAGTTATCTCAGTCGAGTCGGCATCGGTTTAATAATCAACGTAAATCAATAAGCTCGTGCAGTTTGCGGAGAGTTGCGGATTCCCCACCCGTAATTAACTGCGCGCGAATCTCTGTGATAGTGGCGTCATTATTCAACAGGGGCTCGTCCGGCGGACGGGTTCTATCTCACCTAAACCTCGCAACCCCTATAAGGAGTAGAAATGAAGAGAGTTTTTTCGTTGATTCTTGTTATCGCCCTGTGCTCTGTGATGGTCTCGCCGGGGCTTGTTTATGGTCAGCGTTCGAACAAGGCCGAGAAGCTGGCGCGCGCCGAAGCGGCCAGCTTGCTGCGGCTGCAAAAGAAACTTACCAAAAAAGGTATCGCCCCCAACGACGTGAAGACCCTGCGCGTTTTCGAGGACGCAGACCGCTCGGAACGCGTGCATACGCACGTGCAGCAGACACATCGCGGCGTCCCCGTGTTCGGCGGTGAAGCGATTGTCCACCTCAACGCCGCGAGCGAAGAGGAAGCCCAGCCGACGACCGACACGCTCGTCGCAGACGTATCGGTCTCCACGATCCCCGCGCTGACCGACGGCGACGCGGTTAAGTTGGCGAAGGCTCAGTACAAAGTTAAGAAGGGCTGCGACGAGTGCCTCACGGATGTGCCGCAGGCAGACCTCTGGGTGCTTCGTCACGAAGGCGCAGACCACCTCGTCTATCGCGTGCAGCTTTCACGTCTTGACGGCACGGAGAACACGTCCGAGCCGGTCTATTTCATAGACGCGCACACAGGCGCTCTCGTCTGGAGCTACGACAACTTGCAGACGCAGGCCGCCACCGGCAACGGCGTCTCGCTCTACAGCGGCACGCAGGCCATAAACACTTTCAAGTCCGGCACGAGCTACTACATGGAAGACCTCTCCCGCGCGCTCGGCACCTTCGATAACCGCAACTCCGCGAAGATCAATGCTATGCTCGGCTACATCACCAGCTACGGCTCGACCTACAGGTTCGCAGACGCAGACAACTTCTGGGACGCGGCGACGGCGAAGGCAGGCGTTGACGCACACTACGGCGCGTCGAAGGTCTATGACTACTACCTCAACGTCATGGGTCGCAACGGCATAGACGGCGCAGGCGGCCCCCGCACGCTGGCTTCCGTAGACGGCTCGACCGGCCTCGTCTCCTCCATCGTCCACTTCGGCAAGAGCTACAACAACGCCTTCTGGAGCAGCACCAAGAACCAGATGTTCTACGGCGACGGCGACGGCGTAAACTTTTCGTCGCTTGTCGCACTCGACATCTGCGGCCACGAGATGACGCACGGCGTCACCTCGCGTACGGCAAACCTGACCTACGCGAACGAGTCCGGCGCGCTGAACGAATCCTGGTCGGACGTGTTCGGCGCGATGGTCGAACTTTACGCCAAAGGTCAGGAGACGCCCACCACCTGGTGGATCGGCGAGGACGCCAACACGCCCGGCATCGCGGGCGACGCCCTGCGCTACATGGACACGCCGCACCTGGCCGGTAACTACGGCTACACAGCGAACGACGACCCCGATCACTACTCGGAACGCTACACAGGCACGAGCGACAGCGGCGGCGTCCACATCAACTCTGGGATACCCAACCACGTCTTCTACCTGGTGGCTAAGGGCGGCACGCACGCACACCTCGCGGGCACTCCCGTCGTCGGCATCGGCGCAGACAAAGCGGCCAAAATCTGGTACAAGGCACTCACCACCTACATGACCTCCTCGACCAACTTCGCGGGCGCACGCACGGCGACTTTGAACGCCGCCAACGCCCTCTACGGCGTGGGGAGCGCCGAATCCGTTGCCGTCGCGCAGGCGTGGACAAATTGTGGAGTACTCTAAACTTCAACCCGTAACGTAAAGTACAGTCGAAGAAAGAGGGTGCGTCGTGAAGTTCACGACGCACCCTCTTCACGTTTGAGCAAAAGCGAAACTTAAGATAACCGGTACTGTATTATCCAGATGCCAGCGGGATGAAGCGGCGTATCCCGCTTGAGATAACTTACCGGGCCACGGAGCACGGCGATCATCCAGCGTCTGACGTTGGAGCAGGCGACTAATCAGCGGAACGGTGGCGGCGTCAGCGAGTGCTTCGGCTGAGGCCAAACAACAGCATGCACCCGGCCGTGAATAGCGTTGCCTTCATACTTTTAGTCGTAAGCCCATTGCATTGAGGAGAAGTGGGAATGAAACCATTCAAAGCCTTCCTTATTGCGGTATTGCTCGCGTTTACCGGTTCACGTCCGAGGATTCCCAACTTTGACCGCGCCGTTGCTCTGGAAGACAAGGCAGAAACCACTGCCAATGCGAGTCTGGGTGATCTTAACGGCGACGGCTACCTCGACATCATACTGGCGAAGGGTCGCCACTGGCCGCTCGTTGACCTCGTTCTCTTAAACGATGGGAAGGGGCACTTCAACCGGCGGCACAAAGTCAGCGACAGGGCGGATCGGACATATACCGCGGCTCTCGCCGACTTGGATGGTGACGGCGACCTTGACCTCGTCGTCGGGAATGACGCTCTGGACGAAAAGGTCATTTACTTCAACGACGGCAAGGGACACTTCACGCTCGCCGCTACGTTCGGCGACGCGCGTTGGCCGACGCGCAATGTCACTGTCGTCGATCTCAATCGCGATGGTCGTCCCGATATTGTCGTAGCCAATAGAAGTGAGGATCAGCCCGGCGCCAATTATGTTTGTCTAAACGATGGGCGCGGACATTTCCCTTCGTGCCGCGCACTGTCGCCCGAATCGGCCACGACGATTGCCGCAGGTGACATTAACGGCGACGGCGTGCCGGACTTAGTGGTTCCCCACCGGGACGGCGGCCAGAGCTATATCTACATCAACGATGGCAAGGGCGGATTTGCAGAGAAGCATCCATTCGGCCCCGCCAACGCCGAAACCCGCTCTGTTGCTCTCGGCGACCTCGACGGCGATGGGCGTCGGGACATAATCATCGGCGACCAAGCGCGGGGCGGCGCTTCCATCTATTTCAATCAGGGTGGCGTGAAGTTGTCCGCCCCTGTTCCGGTAAGCGAAAGGACGGAATCTGTGTATTCGATTGCCGTCGCCGACATGAACGGCGACAGCCACGCAGACGTTGTGTTGGGGAATCTAGAAGCGCCGGGAGCAGTTCTAATCAACGACGGAACGGGACGCAAGTTCACGCGTATCTCTGTCGGAGATAAGCAGGGCACCGTCTATGGTCTCGCGCTCGGCGATGTCAACGGCGACGGCTCGCCCGATATCGTCGCCGCGCAGTCTGATGCAACCAACATGCTCTATCTCAACTCGTTGACTATGAAAGCTGTCTCAAGGTCGCCCGTGCGTCACGATTGAGAGTCGCAAGTGCGGAAACGCCGCCGAACAACTCATTCCAGCCGACCCTCTGGCGACGACCATCAAGGAGCATCATGTCGCCCGGCATCGGTGGTCAATTTTTGGCTTGTCTATGGCCGGGCGCGACGGGAATGTTGATGGCGCGGCGGATCGGGTATCGGACCCACTTCAGGTTGTGTGCCTGCGCCCGCCGCATCTCAATCCAGCGTTAGGCGGCTGCGCCGTCCAGAGTGCCGTTCGGTTGTAAGGCCGGTGTACTATGCTCGTCACACGCCCCGACAGAAAGGAACGCCGATGCCGAAAACACTTTTCACTGTAGGTTGGGTCATGCTCCTCCTCTTGGCCGCCGCGCTCACGCTCCTCTCAATCAACTCTATCTACCTCCCACTCGTGTCCCGACCCGACGGGGTCACGTCGTCGGTCACAATCGACGACATCGGAGCGAAGACATCCCCCGAGGTGGCGACGGCGCTCCGTGGGCGGCGCGTGACGGCGGCGACGTGGGCGCTCGCCTACGCGCTTATGCTCTGGGGGGTGCTCCTCGTTCCCTACAAGCGCGGCGAGCGCTGGGCGTGGTGGGCTATCCTGCTCTCGATCGTGGTCTCGCAGCTTCTCTCGCTCGCCCGTATACCGATGCTCGACACGCGGCAGGGGGCGGGCGCGTCGGCGATACTCATAGGCATGGCGCTCGTCGGCCTCCTTCTCGGCGCCCGGCACGTGTTTGGGAAGCGCGATTCCTGAAGGGGGCATCGCACATGATGAGGAAAAAGCAACTGAAGAGGATCAGCGGACGAGACGTGGTGGGGTAGGCGAAGTTCGTCGAGAGCCTGTTCAGGGTAGCCACACAGTCCTGACCGACTCACGGCCAACGCTGGAATTGAGATGCGCCCGTGCGGGGTTGCATCCGCGCCGAGGGGGAAGAGTAAGCTTCGGCGTCGTCTGGTCATCAGCAAGGGCACTCGGGGCTGTGTCCCCGGGCACCTTTCGTTTTGGCGTTGACCGTCGCGCCCCCCCGCGCATATCATCCGCGTGGCCGCCCTGGGAATCCGCTATTTCGCCATCCGACCTCGTCTCTACGCGGCCTCTCTACCCGACAATGTCAAGCCGGTCGTTTTCCCGTTTCACAGGCCTCGCCATCTCAGGACGCATTCACCACCTCTTGCCCCGCACGGCAAACGAGGAAAGGAGACTCACTCTATGTCTTGGAACAACGCTCCCCGCTTGAACAAGCTTACGGCTGCTCAGCAGGGTGGTAATCGCGGCGCGCAAATCTGGGGCGTCGATTTCAAAGGCAAACTCTACACCTGCTACCAGGGTTCGCCCGGTGGCGGCTGGAGCGACTGGGGCGGCGTCGGCTGGTCAGACCCCCACGAGCCGAAGGCGATCTACGAGTTGGCCGCCTGCCAGAACCAGCCGGACGGTCGCGTCTATTTCTGGGCGCTCGACATGAAGGGCGAGATGTGGGCGCGGTGGCAGACCTCGCCCGGCGGCAACTGGTCAGGGTGGAAACACAACTTCGCCGGACTGCCGGGGGCTAACCGGCCGAAGAAGCTCGCCGCGGTGCGCGCGGGCGGCACTCAGGGCATGGTCATCTTCGCCATCACGGGGAGCGGCATCCTCCACCATTGCTTCTCGGATACGTCCGGCAACTTCGGCGGGTGGGCACAGTTCCACGAGACGCCCGAAAAGTCGCGCTTCATCGAGGTGACGGCGTGCGAACAGAAGGACGGGCGCTCGGCCGTCTGGGCGCTCGACGAGAAGCGGCAGCTCTGGGGTTCGGGGCAGGAGACGCCCTGGACAGGCAAGTGGGGGCCGTGGGTCGGGCCGAACTGGCTCGGCGCGCCGAAGCTGCGCAACATCGCCGCGGTCGAAGGCAAGAACGGCGCGATCATCGTCGGCCAGAACGAGGACTACCTCATCACTTCCAACTTCCAGCAAGGGGCGGGCCAAAACACTTGGCGGGGCTGGGATACGCCCTACGCGGAGTTCCAGTCGCGCTCCTACGAGTTGACGGCCGCCGGGCAGAATAACGGCTACGCGCAACTCTGGGCCATCACGCTCGGCGGCAAACTCACCACCGTCACCCAGAAAGAGAGCAACCACTGGAACCCCGACTGGTCGGACAAGGACAACGACTCCGACCTGCCCACGCCGCCGAAACCGCGTGACAAATAATCGCCGGCCGCATCCGCGCAGAAGAGGAAGAGTAAACCCTTCCGCCTTCCGCCATCTTTCCCGAGAAAAGAAACGCTCACGGATTCAAACCCGTGAGCGTTTCCACTTCAGGCGCGAAGCTGTTAAAGCGGTTATTCTTGCAACGCCGGCGAGCACTTCTAACGCCCTGCATCACCCGCCCGATGCTGCCGTTGAGTTTGAGAGCCGCGCTATTGCGGGTCGGGTGCATGTCGTTGTGAGGCGGTATGGCTACTGCTTGCAGTGTGAAGTCTCGAATTCCAGTTTAGAAGTCCGCATGTCGAGAAGCGGCCCCAGTTCATATATATTCCTGTAGCCGTAACTGTACAGGGCGATATACGTTGAGACGGCAAAGATTACAAGTAACGTACGATGTTTCATTCTCAATGCCTCCGACATTGTATTCGACCGCCGGTAGTGCCATCACAACGGTTTCCACCGCACCCTGATGTCGTTGATTGTGAGATGCATACCGAATGCGGGACTGATGCCTACGGCGGTTCAGCAAGCCGGATAGCAACGTGGGCCGATGCGCCTAATCAGCCTTCTTGAAAGATTCTTCTCTAACCATGCTGGGGATTATGTCAGCAGTGAAATAACTCTACGCACGAACCGGGCTCCCGGCCACGTGCCGTAGCATAACGATCTGCGGATGCGTTGCAACACTGCCCTCTCGAAGGCGTCGAAGCGATGAATATGATTCGTAAAGGTCAGGTCAAAAGATTACAGGGAAGTGATGCACAAGGACAGGCGCGCGTTCATCGCTTCGCTGTTTCAGATTGCTGCTTAGCGAAATATGCTTAAAGACTTTTCACACTTCAAAATAATTCCTGTAACACAACCTATTTGAGCGCCGCCTCGATGACACGTATTACCGCGCTCCGGGAAGAGTAACCTCCTCAAATTGCCAATACTGCCCCGAATAGTTCCCCGTGTCTTCCATGCGCGCTTTAAAGGTAGCGGGAGAAGTATCCAGCGACATCAGCTCTCCGGTGTGCGAATTAACTAGCCTCACCCAACCGGGCGACTGCATCGGCATACAGCGCCAAGCTTGTCCGGTGTACGAGCCGATAGGGGCCATCTCGCCAGTATCCAGCGCGTATCCGTTACCTTTGGAGCGGTTGATGATTTTCCACCACCCCGAGCCCCATTTGCTGAAACGCCACTGCTGGCGAAAGCTCTCAATGGTGTTCGGAGCACCGCGCGGCCTCATCTTTAATGTTCTTGAGTCCGGCTCCAGGCTCAGGACGAGATTTTGCTTAATTAAGAACAGGTTCTTCATCAAATAATATGTACTGTCGAGAACAGGGCAATTATCATAGTAGTTCTCTCCGGATAAATATTTCTTTTGCAGCGGGATGTTTGTAATAAACCCGCTGGCGGACAGCATGATGTCATTCCAGGTGAGTAAGCCGACTTCAATGTCTATGTCATCCAGTTGATTTTTAGCCACCAGTCTCTGCAAATCTTGCAAGTCGGACAGCAATGCGCCCCACCGGCCGTTCATCAATCCGATGGCTTGCTGCACGTCACTCAACTTCGGGCCGATACTCACCCATTGATTCACCGGGAAGTTGCGACTTTTATATTCCAGAATCGCCGCCTTGCTCGCCCTGTCCAGCTTCTCGAACTGCTGCTTGATGATGTCACTGAGGTCGCTCAACTCTTTGAATTTTCGGTTTAATTCGATGAGTGTCTGCTGAAATTCCTGCTGTGCCCCGCCCGGGTTGGTTTTCCTGCGGTTGAAGGCCGCGTCTAGTCTGGTGAGCAAATCCTTGATATCACTCTTGGAAAGTTCCTCGGCCAGCCGTTCCACCAAGGGAAACGCCACCTTCCCCCACTGCCGAGTAGCCGCTTGCAGGTCAGGGTAGGATTTCATCTGGCCGAAGCGTTTGGCGTACTCAAGGGGCGCGCCGTGGACATCAAACCCTATCAGAAACACAAAGCTGTTGATGTTGTTCCACTCGCTCTGCGGGATTTTCAGCACCTCGCCGGCCTTTCCGGCGCCCAGATTGACGGTGCGTTTAGGTGTCTGCCCGAAAGTAAAAGAGGAAGGGAGTAACAGGCTCAGCAAAACGGCGCAGGTGAGCGGAGATGGAAGGCGGCTGCGGCGCGGGCGATACGGCATGTTGGTTTGCTCCTTTAGGATGGTCGGCAACTCGGTCGTCGAAAACCGACTAGCTTCTCTTCATCACTGACTTCCCGATCAGCTCGACGTTGACCTGCGTCACATTGTCCAGTGCCAGCCCCTCGCCTTTCACACTAAGAGTCCATGTCGTGAAAGGCGTCGGGTGTACCCCGCCGTCAATCCGCGGATCAAACTGTATATCATCGCCTTTATACTGGAAGGCGATGAAGACCGGGTCGCCCGAGAAGGAGAGGTTTTTTTGACTGGAACGACGATCCTGAAAGCCCGTGTCGCTGAGGAGTTCGGTGGTGACAAGGACTTGCCCGGCGCCAATCAGCCGGACGCGAACACGGTTCAACCGTACCAGATGGTGACCGTCGAATAACTTATCATCAAGACGAAGCTGGAATTTCGCCTCCTTGTGGCTTTGCAGGTCTACGAAGAAATCCGCACTATCACTCTTCTTTATCTCCTTCACCTTGGTGAAGTCGCCGGGAGTTTGCGGGGAGACATCTTTCTGCGCGCGCGTAATGTCGCTGAGGATTTCTTTCATCTCGCCGGCATCGGTGGGCACGACGAGCAACGGCATTTTGGCCGGCCAGTCCAGGTTCTCGTAGAAATAGGCCGCCCGGAATTTGGCCAGCGCGGCGAAAAATGTCTGCCTCAGCTCATAAGTGCGGGCGCGACGCACACGGCTCAACAGTTCGACGGCCTGGTCGCGGTCGCTCAAATCGTCCCGTAGCGTCTTGAGTGCCGCTTGCTTCTGTTCGGCGGCCGCTTTGCGAATCAACATCGTGCCTAATTCACGGATACGCTGTGCGAGCAGCGCCTGCTGCTCGGAATACAGGCGTCCGTAGATGGCAAACTTTTGCATGCAGGTTTTGTAGGCGAGTGCCGCGCCGATAACGGCTCCGTTCTCCGGGTCTCTGGTAATCAATTCGAGTGAATTAACCGCCTCGACCGCGAAGGCTTCCCAGATCGCTTTTGATTCGATGGTGTCCGGCACCCCGGCGGCGTGGCTGACAAGGTCGCCAATCTCGGCGAGCTGTTCGAGGGGCTTGTTCATCCCCATCAGCGTGAACGCCGTGCCGTAGAGCTTGAGGACGGCCGGCCCCGCCGACGACACAGAGTTACCTAACTGTTTTTTGTCGTCGGCATCCATCGAATTGTACTCTCCGTACAAGCTTACGGGGAGCGTGTATAACAGCGCGAGCGTCATCCCCAGTCGCTGGTAGAGTGGCGCCCTCTCGCCGCCGAGGGGGTTGGCGTCTGTCAGTAATTCAAAAGGATTAACCTTTGAAAGTGCCCCGGCCAGCCCCGGGTTGGCACCGACGGCGGCGATGGAAGCCCCCAGTTGAACGACCCCTACAAGAATTTCAAAGGTGGCCTTGACGATCTTCGTGATGCGTTGTGCGGCCATGGCACCTTCGAGGTTAATGCCTTTCAGGGTCGTCTCGAATTTTTGATCTTCAAGCTGTTTGGCGGCTTTCTCGACGGCTATTTTGGCAGCGGCGGTCAGCTCCTTAGCTTGTGTGATCTCTTGATCTAAAGCGCTTAGATCGGCGTCGTCACGGGCGATCCACGCTTTGACGACGCGCCCGACAAAATCCTTTATCGTGTCCTTAACGTCCTTGAAGTTTTCATCTAATTCGTACTTCTCGGCGACGGCCATTTGGCTACCGGCTAAGGCGAGGTAGTCCTCAGCGGAACGTAGTGGAATGTTGTAGATGACCTGAGAGTTCTCGTCGGTGACGGTCACCAAACGGCTCAACGCCTGCGCGTCCTCGAAGAGGCGCGCAAGGTGGGGCGAGGGGTAAGCGGCCCAGCGCACCAACCACTTCAAGAGGGAACCGGCGAGCCGGTCCTGATCCGGCGAGGCGGTCTGGTTGCGCATCGCTCCGGCGGCCACGTCGAAACTTGCGGTGAGTACCTGGTAGAGGGGGGTGCCGAGGTCGAGCATCGCGAGCGGGAGTTTGCCATGCCTCTGAACCAAACCCTGCTCGTTACAGGTATAGGACGTGAAGCGTAAAGACTCCGTCCTGGGCGCGGCTGCCAACTTCTTTCTGCCGTCAGGTTGGCCCGACTTGTAGATGAAAAATTCGCCCGCCATCTCGTCGGCAAGTATTCTCACCATCGGTTGAATACTTTTGCCCTTGTCATACTTGAGTTGCACGCTTGCGCGCGTGCCCTGTACCTGCACGGAGCGGGCGACCACACTCAACAGCTGGAGGCCATCGCCGAGGGCGTGGACGAACTGCTCGGGCACGCGGACGGTGTCGGCGAAGACCTGGAGGGTTTTGGCCTTTTGTCTGCTGGCTTGAGAGTAAGCCTGTTCGAGATCGACCTCAAAATCGACGACGACGAAATGACCCGTTGCCGGTTTGTAGGCAGGTGACTGCAAAGCGCCCAATCTATTCTCGCCCTTAATCTTCGCCACCAATGAGGTGTATGCGTTTGCTGATGCTTCGGTGATGGTCATATGTTTGAAGTGTGCGCGTAAGGAGATGGGGGGCGGGAACCGAGCGGCTCCCGCCACGATGAGAGCATAGTTCTTGCGCCTTCGACTAACTGCTGCCCCTGGTGCAACAGGTTTGCCTCAAGCGGCCTTCCTCATGCCTTCGGCGAGTTGATCGACGGTGTCTACCTTTTTGCAATCCGCGAAGCGGCGATACTGGTCGGCCTGTTCCTTCAGGTCGAGCCAAGTCTGCAACCCTGTTTGCAGATCAATGGAGGCGAAATCCCATTCTTCTGTCAACCCGGTACCTTGCGCCGAACTCATCACATCGCTCAGGTCTTTCAGGTCGCGGCTGAATGCGTCCCACGCGCTTTTGAGTTTATCTACCAACGGCAGCACCGCTTTGATATCTTCGGCGGTCTTACCCGTCCAGTCCTTCGCCTGAGTGTAAGCCGCGAAGAAAGTCTGCTCGGTGTCGGCCTTCTTCTGCTTCTCCTCAGCCTCTCTGATCTTGGTCTTGATCTTCTCTCTGAGCAGCCCGAAATCGACGCCGACGCCGAGGAGAACTCCCGCCATAATGAAAGGCCCGACAAAGGGGATGAGTAAGTAAAGAGGTGATGTCCCCAGCACGATCGTCTCGTCGCGCTCCTTCTTTCTCGCGTCATCCAGTTCTTTGCTCAAATCTTGCAGATCACCTTTGAGCTTGAGTAACTCCTTTTCCGCATCCCCGTATTTCTTCTTGTAGGCCGTGTAATGAAGGCTGAAGTCGGTGCCGGACTGCTTGAGGTTGTCCCGAAAGGTCGTGAGCTTGGTCTGCAACGCGCCGGCCTTGGTGCTGCGTGCATCTGCTTCTGTCTTGAGCCTTCCAATGTACTTCTTGAAATCTTCTTTGATGGCCTTGCCCTTTTCTGTCGGGTTGTCGCTGCCCCAGTCATTCACCAAAGCCTTGAGCTTGATTTCGTTGACCTTGCCGTCCAACTGGTAATCGGCCAGCAAGCCGTTGAGTTTGGGATATATGACTTGCGCTCTCCTCGCGTACTGCACGATGTCGCTAGCCAAATCAACAGTGCCGGGCTTAATCTCATTCTGAAAAGTCGTGCAATAACCCTTCAGGTCTACGAACAGCTTCAGCGTGTCCTTAAAGTCCTGATTGAGTGCCGCATCCTTCGGCAGTTTCAATGTGACGCGCATCGAATCCTCGGTGGTCGGGTTGGTATAGACGGCCATGTCGCAAAAGGCTTGGAGCTGAAACCACTCCGCCTTGGCGAGGATCGCAATGCCTTCTTCGAGTCCGGCGTCTGCCGCGAGTGCTTCGTTGATCTTGGTGGGTGTATCTCCCATTTGGGTGCCTCCTCTAGTTATCTGTTTGTTGCCGAAGATTTCTCTAGGTGCCGGAAGCGGGCTTCGGCGAGAACCTGACCGAGCCGCTTAGCTTGTGCCCTATGGCGGTTTTTCTATGGCTTTTTCAGCATCTCGCGCAGTTCAATCAGGTTTCCCTTGAGCAGGTAGCCGCAGGCTCCCGCCTCGGTTGCTGCCGTGCGCCAGTGCTGATCGTCGTATTGCGTGACGATGATGACCTGCGCATCGGGAAAGGCAGCGCGGATGCGTCGGGTGGCTTCCAGCCCGCCCACGCCCGGCATCTGCAAATCCATCAGCACCCGGTCTTCCCCGCTCAACTGCTGCGCCCTATAAGCTGCGACCGCCTCTCGACCGTCCGCGCATTCGGTCACCTCTTCGGCCAGGTCGGCCACGACTTCGCGTATCATTTGGCGCATTTGCGGGTTGTCTTCAATGATCAGGAGTTTCATCTTCAGAATCAGTGCGGAATTCCTTGAAGGTGGGAGTGTGCCTGAACGCGCGGGTGGTGTGAATGGAGTGTTCTACGAAAAATCTATCGGTAGTTCTGCGAATTCTTATGGGTAGTTCTACAGATGAAGGTGGAGAGAAATCAAAAGGCGAACGTGGGATTGGGAAGCAAAGCCATATCTGAACGCCGAAAAACAGCGTCGCTCTTTTAACTTTTGCCTTCTGATTTTTAGTGTCTCAAAGCTCTGCCTGATGCTGGAGGGCGAACTTGACCAACGCATGGCTGCCATGCAGTTCGAGTTTGGTCGTGATGTTGTTGCGGTGATGTTCGACGGTGCGGATGCCGATGCCCAATTCAGCCGCGATGGTACGGCTCGTTTGGCCTTCGGCGATCAGTTTCAGAACGCGGCGTTCGGTGGGCGTGAGTTGTTCGAGCGCGGGTTTCGCGTCAGCGAGCGCGGCGGCGCGGTTGCTGCGCCGGATGAGATACGAAGAAAGCGCGGGGCTGATGTAATCCTGCCCGGCGACAACGGCCTTCAGACAACTGACGATCTCGGTGATCGCGCTGTCTTTCAGAACGTAGCCTCTGACGCCCAGGTCGAGTGCGGCGTGCAGATAATGTTCGTCCTTGTGCATCGTCAGAAAGACGAGCGGCACAGTGAGGCGTAGTTCCCTGGCCGCCCGCGCGACGGCAAAGCCGTCTTTGAGCGGCATGGTCAGGTCCAGCATGGCAACGTCCACGGGCGTGTCTTGCAACCGGGCGAGCGCCTGTTCGCCGTCGGCGGCTTCGGCGCTGACTTTGAGTTGCGGGTCGGTCTCGATGATCTGGCGCAGGCCCTGCCGGAAGACCGGGTGATCGTCGGCGATTAGAATGCGAATGAGGTCATTCATCTTTGCCCGTCCTTTAAAGCGATCCTCAGCGTGACGGTCGTGCCTTGTCCGGGTGCGGATTTGATCGCATGCGTGCCGCCCAGAATGCGCACGCGCTCCGCAATGCCCTGCAAGCCAAGTCCCGCGCGCCGCCGCGTTTCTTCATCGATCGTGAAGCCGCGCCCGTTGTCGCGGATCGTAAGCGCCAGCTCTCCGGCGTCTACGACAATGTTGAGCGCCACTTTGGTCGCGCCGGAATGTTTGAGAATGTTGTTGAGACACTCCTGCACGATGCGGTAAAGCGTGATTTCGTCACCCGGCCGAACAATGCCATCCAATTCGTCAACCGCGTGCGTGAACTGAATTGTCGAACTGGCGCAGACTTTTTCAACCATCGCCACGAGCGCAGTGCGCAAGCCGAGTTGATCGAGATGCGGCGGGCGCAGGTCGTAAGAGATCGTGCGCACCTCTTCGAGCGTTTGCGAGACGGCGTCGCTGAGTTCCGTGAATTGCGCACGGGCTTGCTCGTCCGCCAAAATCAGAGCTTGGAGTTGCGCGCGGTTTTTGATGACCAGCAGATTCTGGGCCAAACTGTCGTGCAATTCGGCGGCGATGCGTTTGCGCTCACTCTCTTGCGATTCGAGCAACTGACGCGCAAAGACCTGCTGCGCGGCTTGCCTCCGCTCGAGCCGCGCAACGCGGGACTTGTAAGCGGCTAATACTGCGCCGCCCATCGCCAACGTGATCAAGATCAGAAACCACCACGTGCGATAAAACGGCGGCAGAACAATTATTTTGAGCGTCGCGCCCTGTTCGTTCCAAACGCCGTCGCGGTTGGCGGCAATCACGTGAAACGTATAAGTTCCCGGCGGAACGTGCGAAAAATAAGCAAGGCGGCGCGTCCCCGCATCGATCCAATCGTCGTCCAAGCCTTCGAGCCGGTACTTGAAACGCAGATTTTCCGAATTGATAAACGACAGCGCGGTGTAGCTGATCTCAAAATTTTGCTGATTCGGATTGATGATCAAGTCAGAATTGGCAGCGGCTGAATTTTCATTAACATTCGAGTCGGCGGCGTTAAGCGCGCGCGCCGGTGCCGCAGGCGTCTCTGACAATTCATTATCAATCTTGACCGTTTCGATGACGACCGGCGGCGGCTGTGAATTAGTCTTAATATTCTGCGGGTCAATCACCGCCACGCCGTCCTGCGTCGGAAACCAGAGCCGCCCGTCGCGCGCCCTGATTCCGGCGGGCGAGCGTCCGCCGTTGCATTCGGCGTTGAGCATTCCGTCGGATTTGCCGTAGGCAACCGCCGTCACATTCGCGCGTCGTCCGTCGGCAAACTCGTTTAATTCGTCTTTGGCGACGCTATAAATTCCGCGATTTGATGAAATCCAAAAATGGCGGTTGTCGTCCTCTAAAATCTGAAACGCGCCGTCGTTCGGCAAACCCGTTTTCGTATTGTAGCGGGTAAATTTTCCGTCCTTGAATCTGGCAAGACCGCCGTCGTAACTGCCGATCCACAGCACTCCGTCCGCGTCTTCATAAAGCGTGCGAATCGTGCGGCTCGGCAAGCCTTCGTTTTCCGTCCAGCTCGTCAATTTTCCGTCCTTGAAAAGCGACAAACCGCCGTATGTTCCAATCCAAAGTCCGCCGCCGCGCGCGTCAATAATAACTTTGACATCGTTTCCGGCAAGCCCGTCGGTTGCGGTGAAAGTCGTCGCCGCGCCATCGCTGAAACGAGTCAAACCTTGAGTGTTGCCAATCCAAAGTCGGTTTTCGCCGTCGCTGTGAATCGCGTAAATAAAGTCTGACTTATCCGACACGGGGATTTGACCTTTTAGAAAAGGCACGAAGCGGTTTTTCTCGCGGACGTATAAATCGCCGTAACTGCTGACAACGATCCGTCCGGCGGGGTCTCTGCCGATGGCTTGAACATAAAAATTTTCAGCGGATTCGACCGGCGCGAAACTTCCGTTTTGAAATCTGAAAAGCCCGCGCGTCGTTCCGACGAGGAGCGTGCCGTCCGCGTCTTCGTAAATCGGATAAACATTCGTCTCGGTCAAGCCTTCGTTTCTGGAAAAAGTCGTCACGATTTGTTTTCGCGCCCGATACAAACCGCCGCGCTGCGTGCCGAACCAGAGATTGCCTTCGCTGTCTTGGTAGGACGAAAGAAAAATATTGTAGTCAGCCATTTCATATGGTGGGTAAATATCGCCCGTCGTGAGCGGCGCGGCGGCGGGGACTTTGAGTAGCAGTTCGCTGCTCAGCGTGGCGAGATCGGTCAGCCAGAGCGAATCCTTTCCGTCCCACGAAACGAGGCTGAGCTTCGCGCCGGTGACAAAATTCAGCGGAATTTTGGGCAAACCGGTTGCCTCATTAAAACGGCGGACGGTTTTTCCGTTTTCGACGCGCACCAATTCCCGGCGGTCGGTCACAAGCCAAAAATTCCCGCCCGCGTCTTGCACTGCCGGGCAAACGCTACAAACAAATGAGTCTTCCGCCTGTGAAAACCTTAGCCATCGCCCGTTCGAGTAACAACCGGAAGAATTCAGCGCTTGATTTGCGGCGCAAAAGAGTCTGGCGTTTTTCCGAGGAACGTCTCGAACCGCTTCTAAAGACTCGATTTGCGGATCAAACAGCGCAAACTGCCCGTGTTTGAAGTGAAGCACCTTCCAATCGTTTATTAAAACCATCGGGTCGCCATCCGCGTCGCCGTCACCAATCCAAAATGTTCGAGCGTCGTCGCCCGCCGCATAATGGCTAAAACGCCCGTTGTGATAGCGGACGATGCCGCTTTCTTCGGTTCCCGCCCACAAATCACCGCGCGCGTCCTCAAACAAAAAGATAAAACGATTATTGACGATGCCCGGCGAATTGCTTTTGTTAAAAATCGTGAACCGCACTCCGTCAAACCGTGCTAGCCCGTCAACCGTCGCCAGCCACAGATAACCGTCGCCGGTTTGCACTATTCCATAAACCGAATTCTGCGGCAGCCCGTCGTCCGCCGTCCACTGATCAAAACGGTACTGAGCTCGAACGCTTGTCGTACAGAGGTTCAGGACGAGCAGCGCGGAAAAATAGGCGACCGCTCTCACGACGGTCAGGCATGTCGGAATCTCTATAGGATGAGACCCAGGGATCGGCATAGGGGTGCTTACGATACCATGACTGATAGGCAAACGGAGTCGCAGAGATCAATATTGCCGTAAGCGGCAAAGGCGGTAAAGTTCATCGTGGAACTTTTCGTCCGTAGTCGAGCTAGCGTTTAGTGATTGAGCGAACGCGGTATGAATCAGAGAGCTACTTTACCCCTTGTGACAGCAATGTTGGGTTTACCCCGACAACTGGCGGCATGGAGTACGGTCGGAGAAGGTTATGCCAATCAGACCGGGCCCGCCTGCGGCTGGAGTTGTGCGAGTCTTACGTGATGAGAGCTTCGAGTTCGGTGTTGCGCCGCCGGAGCCGGTGGTTGTCCGAGCGCGCCTCCCTTAACTCCATCTTCATGCCTGTGCTCTGATGCTTGAGCCGGTCGATATCCTCGGAGAGGCTCTTGATGGTGCGCTGCTGCATGTTCGGGTCAGGCCGTCCGTAGATGGCTTGAGCGCCCGGACACTGCTCGAAGAGACAGATGACTGCCGTTGGGCCGCGCAAGTAAGTCTGGTAGCTCTCGTAGGAGGTTGGCATCAGTGCCCTTCCACAGCAGGCAGCGCGAGAGGAGATGGCTGATAGCCGATGAGAATGGCCTCATGGTGTCGTCGAAGTCGCTTTTTTACTGACTTTAACTGACCTCCTGAACAGACACGGTGGTTATTCACAAAATTTGCATTTACAGAATTGCCGAACTCGGACTCAGATATTATTCGCTTGTAATCGAAGAAGCACAGTTATGGGCTCCTGTGCAGAATCTATTCCTATATACGCCAGGTCGCCCGTCAACTTTCACTTGACTCCTGTAACGTAAGTAGTTACAGTCCTCGGTGTAACTATTTACGTTACGTTTTGAACATCTTATTGATCAGGATATTTGACAACATGATTCGAAACTTCAAGCACAAGGGGCTCCAGAAGCTCTTTGAAGCAGGAAGCCGTCGCGGCATTCCGCCCGACATGGCCGCACGGCTCACGCTGCAACTCGACGCATTGAACGCGGCGGGAGACGTTCAGGACTTAAATCTACCCGGTTATCATTTGCATGAACTTCAGGGAAAGCGGAAAGGCACATGGGCGATCACGGTCAGGGCTAATTGGAGGATAACTTTCAGGTTCACTAATCGAGATGCTTTGGACGTCGATTTTGAAGACTACCACTGATTCGAATGATGAAATTGAATACGACTACTGAATGATCCCGCAAGGGGCGGATGGTTAAATCGCCCCTTTCACATAATCCAGGGTTAAAGGTAAGGAAGACGATCAATGCTTAACAACAGAAAGAGACGCCCGTCGCACCCGGGTGCAATTCTGGTGGATATTCTGCCAGACTCGGGTTTGACGCAAACCGATCTCGCGCGGCTCACCGGCGTCAGCCGCCGCACGATTAACGAGATCATCAACGAGCGCCGTCAGGTCAGTGTCGACATGGCGCATCGCCTCTCCTGTGTGTTCGGCACCACGCCCGAACTGTGGCTCAACCTCCAGCGCGACGTGGACATCTGGGATTCGATGCAAGCGCACAAGGATGAGTATGAGCGAATCAGACAGGCGGCTAAAGCGGCGTGACGGGAAATCACATGGCGAGCCTAGTTCCCTTTCCCGCCCCTTCCTTCGCGGAGGATTAATCTCGTGGGAGGACACGGACTTAAATGAAAACGATCACCATTGCCAATCACAAGGGCGGTGTGGCTAAAACGCGACGGCGCTCAACCTCGCCGTCCTGTTAGCCCACCAGGGTTCGCGCGTGCTGGCGTGCGACCTCGACCCGCAGGGCAATCTCTCGCTCTCGCTCGGCGCGGACCTTCAGGAACTCGAAGAAACGCGCCGCACGTCGCACCGCCTCATGCTCAGCGACCGGGACGACTATTCAAACTACACCCTGCAAGTGCGCCCGCGCCTCGACCTGCTGCCCTCCTGGAGCATGTACGAACTTGGAATCGAGCCGGAGTTTTAATTTTTGTGCAGAATCCTCGCCTGCACAAAAATTCCATTTTGACCGTGACTTTTGGTGACAGGTTTTCTATTTTTGTGCAAAGCCACGCTGACGGAAAGCTGCCGCCCCGCACTACGCACTTGAAGGTGTTGAAATGTACTGCACATGTAAAGCTTTTCAACATGTAACAGGTCGTGACCTTGGTATAAAGGCAAGGCAACTTATTTGTTCTTTTCAATAATCATATTAAAGTCAGAGCATTTTTGCTCCTGATGTATTACCAGATAGCACTGGAGAGAAAGGTATATGAGGATTGAAGTCTTTGTGACAATTTGTGCTCTCGTGTTGTCATTCGGCTCGTGGATCGTAGCTCAGAAGTGCATTGGGCGACATTCGTCTTCTAAGATGTTAAAAGAGTTTGTTGGTAATGTCGTTCCTCTTGGCCTTCTAGTGGCTTCCCTCCTTCTATATCAATATCATCTTCAACGCACCACTGAATTGCGATTGTCGGGGCTAGAGGCAACTCTCAACTCGCAGCAGATACGGGACGCAACAAGCGTCTTTGGTCCTTACGACATAGGTGTTGTAGAGGTGCTTCCCAATTACGAAACTTTCGTTCGAGCCATTGAGAGGGAAATCGTCGGGACCAAGCGGAAGTTTCATGTCCTTCGAATTCAATCTCAGCAATCGTCGCCTACCGGCGAGGCGAAGTACTTCGAAGAGACGATGAGACGGCTCAAAAAAGGTGAGATACCAGACTACCGAAGGCTGGTACGCGCCCCGAGTTCAATACATATAAAATTATATGAGAATTTACTTGACGGTTTGAAAGACGCCCCAACCTTTCAAATGAAATTGTGGACAGCACAGGATGCTCCGGTTAATTTCGATATGGTCATAAGTGACGATGCCGCGATTCTTGTATTCGGTAACAATCCTGGTCAAGGGGTTCCCGCTTGGGGTATTTGCCTAAAGGGCAAAGAGATGTCGGATCGGCTCGATACGATTTTTGAACACCTGTGGAACAAAAACAGTTCCGTTGTTTTGAAGGAAGCCAAACCGTTGGATGACGATACACTGCGTGTATCGAAGGAACTACTTAAGAATCAACAACTGGCAGCCAAATAGCTCCGAAACGCTAAAGAATACGAAAGGGCTGCCTTATGAACCGAAGCCATTACGTTATCCGCGGCGGCTTAAAAGGAAGAGAGCGCTTGAGGCTCCTGTCTCGTATCATGCGACCAGCCACGCTGTCTCTCTTCGAGAAAGTTGGCTTACATCAAGGCTTAGCCTGTATCGATGTTGGTTGTGGTGGTGGTGACGTGACGTTCGAACTCGCGCGTCTAGTCGGAGCCAGCGGAAGAGTCGTTGGAACCGATATTGACTTAGTTAAGCTCGAACTAGCCCGCAGCGAAGCCGAGCAGCGGCAACTCTCCAATGTAGAATTTCAACTGTCAGACATAAGCGAAAGCAAAGGAGAGGCAGAGTTCGACGTTGTCTATGCAAGGTTTCTTCTCACTCACCTGAAGGATCCGGCAGGAGCACTTGAAAGAATGCGTCAACTTCTACGGCCAAACGGTTTCATCGTCATCGAGGACATAGACTTTACAGGACACTTTTGCTATCCAGAATGTATCGCCTTCCGGCGCTATGTTGAGTTGTATACGGACGTGGTACGGAGAAGAGGCGGTGATCCTAACATCGGGCCGCGTATACCCTTGCTTCTCATCGACGCTGGCTTCGAGACAGTTCAGATGAACGTAGTCCAGCCGTCGGGAATTAAAGGGGAGGTAAAATTTATCAGCCCCATCACAATGGAGAACATATCAGAGACAGTGCAAGCCGAAGGGCTAGCCTCAAAGGAGGATATCGACGAAGTAATCAATGAACTGTATAAGTTCGCGCGCAACTGGCGAACAGTAGCGAGCATGCCACGAGTGGTGCAGGCGTGGGGCACTCGATGATCCATTGATACTATGAGTGTTCTACAACCGACGTCCCAAATAATTTCCCAAATAATCACCTATGCATCTATTGACATGCGCCACATGCGGTAATATCTTTCCCGTGTTTGCGATCTACTTATTGGTTGAAAAAGCCTTACTACAATTGTTTTGGCAGCCGCACTAGCTGCCTGAATCCATTGCCTTACAGCAACCAAGCTGCTCTAAACAACAAAGCCATTTGTTCTTTCCTCAGGAGTACGCTATGGCATCCTCATCTTCATCCTCTAAGCTTTCTTCTGTCTCATTCAGCGAGCTTAGTACTATCCATGTTCATATTGATGGTGGGATAGCAAAGCAACTAGTTAAAGATATCGTTGAAAGCCTAAACAGCGAAGGCTTTACAAGCAAACTCACCCTTATCAAGAAAACTATCTCGGGCCCGCAACGAGAAGACTATGAGAAAACATACGAGAGCCATACTCCTGGGACGGGCGAACGTGAACATCTAAATTATTTCTCAACCACTCGCCTCACGATGGACAATGTATCTCGTGGGAAGCTTAGTCAAGTTCTTGAAAGCCTATCAGAGCAGCAAGGTATTGTGATCGAGGTGGAGCAAGTGATCGGTAAGGGAGGTCAGAATATTATCTGGTCGGATGTCGCACCGCAGGCTTTTCATTCATCAGATGTTGGCTTCCATCGTGCCCCGACATTACCTGTTGAGATTCATTATTCTTGTGACATACCTAAAGAAACGGCATGGCGAGATGCACCTCCGATTGAACTCGACACCCTCCGAGATATATGCCTCGAACTCGGCATTCGCATTGGAGGATGGTTCCTTTTTGATGATGAAGAAGATGAAACTTGGGCCTACCGCTCTAATATGTTCGCTGAAGGCGAGTCTAAAGAGCGAGTTCAGAAACAGCGTGATGCACTGGAGCACTATCTTAATAAGCTTGGAAACAATCTTGGATTCAAGTGCAGTGTCAATGCTCTCGTGGAACGTTCGCTCGGGGTGTGGAAAACTCCGCTGACGAAGGTTGGGCAATTCAAAAACGTCCATGAGTTAGCTAAATGGGAAGAAAATTTCCCTAATCTTAAGAAATTCTGGGTCATAGCGCCTAATTTTCTCGGCGATATAAATGAAGAGTTTCGTCAAGCAATGGTGCGAAACTTCCGTCGGGATGCTGAATACACATATTTTCTCCGCTCGTTTGCTGATGTTCAGCGTTTGCGGCACTTTGCTAAAAGTTTATCTGAAACAGAGAATCTTCCATTTGTCTTCGACAATATAAAAGCCGTGCTGTTAAACAAGGAGCTTTCCGAAGAACACGCCTCAATGAGCATCTTTCATGGTGAATATTTTATCGCCAATCCGCCTAACCTGAGCATCCATCAAAGTCTATGGCCGAACACTCAAGGCTATAAGCTGCGGCGCTCAAGGGAGAAAGAGATTATCGGCGGGAGAACCATGATCGATTCCGAGATTGAGCACATCATAGAAATATTACAACCTCTCATTGACAGCGAGATACAAGGCATTCGTTTACCCATAGACTCCGATGACTCAGAACGTCCGATCACTCGTGCTGTGCTATACACAGACCTTAGTGGTTCGACAAAACTCCAAGAGAAATTGGGAGATGATGCCTGGGCACAAGTACTTTTGGCATACGATTTTATTGTTGCCAATGAGGTGAGCAAGCTCGGGGGAGAAGTTATAAAGAACCTTGGGGATGGATACTTACTAATTTTTGATGAAGCGGTGGTCGCGCTCCGGTGTGCCCAGAGATTGCAATTAGCATTGCATGAACATAACTCGGAAGTTGCCGCAGGCAAGGCATTTCACTTTATTCCCCATCAGAAAATCGCTCTGGACTTTGGCCCTGTGTCCAGAGTCATGCGCGCACAAGGTTTCGATTTATCAGGTAAGACCCTAAGTCGTTGTGCTCGCCTCATAGAGCAGGCTAACGGTGGGCAGGTATTAATGCTAGATTCATTCCGTGAGATGGCAAGGGCTGCTGCTCATAACTGGATTAGTAAGAAGACAGACTTTCTGCGGACCATAGAGTTCAAAGGGCTTGAAGGTACTTACGAACTGTGGGAATTTCGCTGGGAGAGTGGATGGTCCGCTTAATCTAAAGCTGTCAATCACATTGACTATTAGAGCATTCTTACGAGGTTGATGCACCGTTTCTAAATCAGAATTACAAATCCGCATCAAGCTTTTTATTGCAGAATATAATGACGCTGCAAGCAATCTGACAACTCACAAGCTGGAACTTTCGCTCTTCTTCATTCGGGCAGCGTTGCAATAATAGCCATTTGGAGCATGTCAAACCCCGGCATCGCGGCGTATTTGATTTAAGCTACAAAAACGCCACAAGCTCGGCCGTCATTATCCTGAGTCGGCTCTCGAAAACCCTTACATAATCGCCTCTTGATGAGCGGTCACATATGGCACGAGCATTGCGATGAGCGGGCTGAAGCTATCTGCTCAGGTCGCCGCCTGTCTCGCAAAAAATTAGCGACCTGAACCCGTTCGCCAAGTATGCCAAAGGAGAAAAGGAAGAAATGAAAAACAGACTCGGATTCGCACTCGCACTCGTCTTTACGCTCGTCCTCGGCACGAGCGCCGCCCTCGCCAACGTTAAGCAAACGTCGTCGAACCAGTCGTCCATGACGGCCAACAAGAGCGCGTCAACGGGTTCCAAACGCCGCTCCAAACACCGCAAGCACCATCGTCATCACCAAACAGCGCGCGCCAAGAAGACCGACGGGAACAAAAACACGCGCAGCTAGCGCGCCGGGCGTGAGAGGCGAATCCCTACGCTTAGTTTGACCGCCTCGATTGTGGCAGATGCGCGCTCTACGGGCTAAGGAGACAACTCTGGGAGGGCGCGCGTTTGCCGCAGGGCGCATGCGGATGGGTGCAAATTAACGAACCGCAGGCGTCATAATGAGGGGGCGCTGTCTGATCATACAGGCAGCGTCCCCTCGGCGTTTATGGCGACACGGAAAGTCGGGTCATGAAATACCGTGATCACGTTACGAGGCTGGGCGGTGCAATTTGGTCGCGCCGCTGGTATGTCATCGGCGCGCTCGGACTATGCGCGCTTGCACTCGTGTTGTGGAAGGGAGCGAACAGTCCCGTCGTCGTCACCATCACGACCGGGGGCAATCGTTCCGCCGTCTCTCCGGCGACGAACGGGGTTCATTTCACGCCCGTCCTGCCGCAGCGCGACGCAGACATCGAGACAGCGGGCGATCACATCGCGGCGGCCAGTATGTACCTGAAGAGTCGGCAGAACGCGGCGGCCATTCGTTCCATGAATCAGGCGCGCGCGTCTACGGCTCACGCGATTGACCGGCGGCGGCAGCAGGGGAAACAATTTGAGTCTCTACAGGAAACTCTCAAAGAGATCGACGCCGCCGAGCACTCCGTCCGTCGCGGCGCGCTCGGCGATGCGCGCGCGCGGTTGGCCTCGCTCAATGGCAGGTTGGATAACAGTCTTGAGCGTTGAGGGGTTCAATCCTCGCGTAGCTCGATGCCAAAACGTTCGGCCATGCGATAAAGAGTCCGTCGATCAATTTTGAGGACTTCCGCCGCGCGCGTGCGGTTTCCGTCGAGGACTTTTAAAACGTGTAGGAGGTAGCGTCGTTCCAACTCGTCGAGCGACGGCAAGTCTTCGTAAAGGGCGGCGAGCGTCGAGCGCGCCCCGGCGCGCACTTCGTCGGTTTGCAGACGGGCGGGCAAATCTTCGGGTTCTACTTCCGCGCCGCGCGCGTGGAGTGATGCGTATTCGATAGCCGACTCAAGCTCGCGCACATTTCCCGGCCACTCGTAGGCCAACAGCCGTCTCAGCGTCGCTTCGGATAAACGCTGGGATAGACGTTGATATTGTCCCCGTCCGTTTTTCTCCGAGGCCGCACGCAAAAAATGCGCGGCGAGAAGAGGAATGTCACTACGCCGCTCGCGCAGCGGCGGCATGCGCATGTTGACGACGCTCAGGCGATAGAAGAGGTCTTCACGAAAGTTCCCGGCCTTCACTTCCCTCTCCAGATCGCGGTTAGTTGCCGCCACCACACGCGTATCCACGCGCACCGTTTGCGCAGAGCCGACGCGCTTAACTTCTCCCTGCTGTAGCACGCGCAGTAATTTAACCTGCATCGAGGGACTCATCTCTCCTATCTCGTCGAGAAAGATCGTGCCGCCCGACGCCTCTTCCCACAGGCCGCGACGCTCCGCGACCGCGCCTGTAAACGCACCGCGCGCATGCCCGAACAATTCGGCTTCCAGCAAAGTCTCCGTGAGCGCGCCGCAGTTGACGGCGACGAAACTATTGTCGGCGCGCGGACTATGTTTATGAATCGCACGCGCCACCAGTTCTTTGCCTGTGCCCGATTCACCCGTAACGAGCACGGTCGAGCGCGTGGGGGCGACGCGCGCGATCTCCTTGTAGAGTTCGATCATGGAGGGCGCGCGTCCCGTCAGTCCCGCTTCCTCATAACGTGCGGTGAGGTCTTCATGGGCGAGGCTTTCAACCGCGCCGCCCTCCTCCGCCGCCGCTTCTCTTCCAAGCGCGCGCCTGACGGTCGCCACGACCTCTTCGACTTTGAAGGGCTTCGAGATGAAATCCCAAGCGCCCTCGTGAGACGCTTCGACCGCCGCATCGAGCGTGCCGAAACCTGTGACGAGGACGACGGGACAACGGCTGCGAAATTGTCTGAGGAGGTCGAAGCCGGTCTGCTCCGCTTCGAGATTAATGTCGCTAACGACCAGATCGGGACGCACGCCGTCCATCAACTCCAAAGCGCGTGCGGGCGTCTGCGCAGCCTGCGCTTCCCACCCCTGCGCGGCGAAAATTTCGCACAGGAGATCACACGAAGCACGGTCATCATCAACTACGAGAATATGTTTCATCCGACCTTGATTTCAGGCTGACGGCTCGTTGCCGTGCCGAGTGAATGTTGCGGGCGGCTTTCCGCCGCCGGAGTCTCGCGCGCAGCCGGAAAGTGAAGCACGAAGCGCGCCCCGGCTTGCTCTCTACCTCGACGCGCCCGCCGTGATCGTTCATCACCTGACTGACGACCACTAGACCGAGACCAGTGCCTCGCCCCTTCTCCTTCGTGGTGTATAGCGGATCAAAGATTTTAGCCTGCACCTCGCCGGTCATGCCGCAGCCCGTGTCGGCAAATTCGACCGACGCATAACACAGGTCATCGCCCACATCGACGGGTTCAACGAAAGTCCTGACGTACAACTCGCCGCCCGCGCTCGTCGCATCAAGCGCGTTGTTGAAGAGGTTGATGAATGTCTGCTGCAAGCGGTCGGCGTCTCCGCTGATAATTGGTAACAGGGGGTCGAGCGAGGTGACGAGCCGGACGCCGCGCGCTTCAAACGCAGGGGCTGTCGTGTCGAACATCCGTTGCAGCAGAGCGTTGAGGTCGAGCGGAACGGGCGCGTGTGTTTCGGGGCGCGTGCGGTCGAGCATCTGACGGACGATGCGTTCGATGCGCTCGATCTGATCCGTGATGATCTCAAGGCGTGGTTCGGCGGCCTCCGGGTTTTGGCCTAAGCTCATACGCAATAACTGGACGTGGCCGCTGATCAGATTCAAAGGAGTGCCGACTTCATGTGCGAACTGCGCGGCGGTTTGCCCCGCGGCGGCCAGCCGCTCAAGCGCGGTGAGCCGCCGGGTCGTCTGCCACAACTCAAGATTGGCTTCTTCCAGTTGGTCATTACGTTCGGCCAGTTCTGCCGTGGCCTCGCTCACACGTTCCTGCAAAAGATGCTTCTGCTGCTCGCGTTCTTCCGTCATCTCGCGCAGGCGTGTGATGAGATCGTTATATTCGCGCGACAGTGTGCCGAGTTCATCTTCGGCAAAGACCGTCGCCTGTGCGTTTAGATCGCCAGCCTTGGCGCGCATCATGGCGACGAGGAGATGCTCGACGGGTCGGTAGACAAGGTGATGAAACAAGAGGTAGACGCCGAGCGTGATCAGGGCGACGGCGGCGAGCGCTAACCAGAACGCGCTTCGCTCATAACGCAGTGCGATGGCCGGGGCGTTATCCAGCTTCTCGACGACCTCCACCGCCCCGCTCACGCGACCGCCCTCGGTGACGGGCGCAAACACGCGGTACAGCGAATCGTTCGCGCCGCTTGGCAGCACGCCCACGCTCTTGCTGGCGACGCCGCTGCGCAACGCATCCTTCGTCTCTTCAGGGATGTCCTCGGTTGCCGCGCTGCCGGACGAAGCGGCGACGGGAACGAAGACGCCGCCCACCCTGTCCCAGACGCGCACCGTCAACGCATCGGGGCGCGCCCCATGCACCAGCGTCGCGGCGAGAGCGAGAGATTCCGGGTCGCGCGGCGGCGGCAGTGCGCTGATGTGTTCGGCGAGATTGATGGCCTGCAATTCAGCCAGCTCCCGCTGCTCTTCGCGTATTCGTTCGGCCACGCGCACGCTCACGAGCGTCAGCACGACGCCCAGCACGGTTAAGGTGATGGCGGAAGCGAGCAGCGTCGTCTTTGTGTGAAGTTTGAGCAGGCGCATACGTCAGGTCAAACACACGCGAGGAATCGGGACGAAACCGGATGAGTCCACAGTATAACTCCGGCGTGTGTGGCTTGGCATGCGAAAAGCGGTCTCATAAACAAAGAGCATGACAGGCGAAACCACGAATTCACATGAAACGACACGAAACAAATCCAGTCTGTGTTCGTGTCATTTCGTGTGAACTCGTGGCTCACGTCCTTTGCATTTATGAGGTGCGCCCCAACCAATCACCCTGCCGCGCGAACCTCTAGCAACGTTTGTCGCTTCGTCGGCAGAGTGTTTCCTTGCGCGTGAATTGCTTCGCTCTCGCTTCTACATCGGCGCGGCAGCGATACACTGCTTGCGCGCTGTTTTCGCCGCTGCCTCGGCCTCTTTCCGTTCCTTCCCCTTCAACATCCTGGCAGCCTTTTGCGCCGTCTTGTAGTCCTCGTTGCACTTCTTGATCGCCGCCACGTGTGCCGCGCTGGGTTTCGACTTGGTCTTTTTGGCCGGTGCAGCCAAAGTTCCAACTGATAGAACCAACGCCAACGGGATCGCCGCCAAATTGAATAATTTTCTCATCATCAGCTCCTTTCAAAGCTCGTCCAACTTGCTGTGTAGATATTTGCCTGTCCTCAAGCAGACTGGAATTAGCAAGAGAGAGGCCACAGCGATGGCAAGCCAATGACCCTGAAATCGGAGTATTTGCGACGAAAAGAGCGGCGACTGATCTGCGGATGTTGTGGCGAATCTGCCGTGGCCTGCCATTCGGCCACACCGTTTACTACCAATCCGCTATTCACATGTTAGTCGGCAAGATAACTTCGTTATTCTTCGCCCGAATACGCTGCCTGTCATGGTTGTGTGCCTGCACCGGTTATGTTGCAAAAACTTTCCGACTACACAAGATATTGAGACGGTCGCAAGTTCACCTACACAACTAATTGCGGCCAAAATATTTTTTGCAACACTACCGTCTCGACAGTGTGGCGCGGCAGATGATTTCGCAGCGGGACGGGAGTCCCTTGATCGAAGAGGAGCTTCATCACTAGGCCGCCTGGCGACCCGGTTGCAGGCTTTGGATGGCGTACTCCAGGACGGCCTCCACCTGCTCCTTGGTGACGCCGGGGAACCACGATAGGAAGTCGGAGACTGTGGCGCCGCCCTCAAGGTTCTCAAAGAGCGCGACAACAGGGACACGGGTGCCGCGGAAGACCCACGAGCCGCTCACCTTTTCCGAATCCCGCTCGACGGCGGGGCATGAAGACCAATCCATCATGACTTTATTGTATCGCCATACTTTTGTTTGTTCTAGACATTTGTGATGTCGGTAGTGTTGCAGCAAATGCTTTCCCAAATATAATCCGCCCGTCATTTCATCTATCACTCAGCGGGAATCATGCTTGTGAAGCAGAATAAGTCCGCGTTCAAATGGCGACACTACGAGCCGTCCATAATTCTTTTGTGCGTTAGATGGTACTGTCGCTATCAACTATCTTACCGCGACGAAGGCATTGAGGCGGTGAACATGATAAGGAAGGGACAGGTCAAAAGGTTAGTCGGAAGTGATGTTCAAGGGCAGGCGAATTGTGTCGCTTCTCTGTTCCAGATTGCCGCCTGAGGAAAAGGAGCAGGCGACCTTCTCCGCTCTAAAATAATTTTTGCAACACTACCGTTCTCGATGAGCGGCACGCTATCTCGCGGTCGGCTCCAATGACTTGTTCGACGGCGGCTCTATTTACCGTGCGTTCCTCTGCTAACAATCAACATCTCAATCGGCTGTTTTGTTTCGGTTATCTCAAGTCCTAATCTTTCGCGCACGGCATTGAGCAGAACCGTTTTATCAACGCGGCTATATGGCAACTCCCAATCGTATTCGCCCGCCAAGCCCGTTTTATCAATGACCGGGCGGCCCCAAATATCTTCGAGGAGTTGCGTCAGCGTGCTAATCGGCTGTTTCTTTGAACGTATCTGACCGCGCATCATCATATTCAGTCCTTCTTTGGCCTGCGAGGGCTGCAATTTTGAGACTGTCCCTCGCGGCACAGTTAAGACGATAACGTCAGTCTCGCGCATCTCGCGCCGCACCTGTAGACCGAAAGTCGCTGCCAATGCCTGTTGAAAAAGTGGGTATAAAGTTTCCTCCCGATCCGGCGGAACGATGACTGAAACCCTATATGTTTGGCTCGATTCGGGAATATTGTTGACGATACGAGACGGAGAAGTCTGATACGCGGCGACTATAAGATTAGACAGCACCGCGCCGTCGGCGGTTAAATGTCCGCGCTGGCTCTTCGTTCCGCCGATCGTCGCATTTGACGGTTTAATAATTACCTGCATCAACGGCTTGATTTGGTCGAGTGTTACCGCTTGATCCCAGTCCAGGTCGTCAGCGATTGATTCTTTGAGCGGCAACGAAACGGATTTGCCAGCCAGTAAATCGTTCAGTACCGTTTCCGTCACATTTTCCGGTTTGGTAATCGCAGCAATGCGCCCGTTGGTGTCAACGACGACGGTGTGCGGCAGTCCGATGACCTGGTAAGCGTCGAAAGCCGCGCGGGTTTGGTCAAAGCCAATCCACGTGCGAATCGGCTGCGTCTTAACGAACTGAGCGATTTTCGATTCGTCTTCGTCTGTGATAGCGATAAACCGCACCGGCTTGCCTTTGAATTTTTCAGATAACTCGTTGAAATGGTTGAGCGCAGGAATACAAGGCACGCACCACGTCGCCCAGAATTCCAGCACGACAACGTTGCCTTTCAAGTTGTTCAAACTGACGGCACTGTTCGCATCCGGCTGAAGAATTTTGTTGAGGTTTAGGGCGGGCGCATCGTCGCCGGTTTTGGGCGAAGGTCGTTGAGCGTTCGCCTGAATTAACATCAAGCAAATCGCAGCCAGCGATAAAACGATGCCGAAGAGAGATTTTGTCATTTGATTCACCTCACGCAGCGATATAACACTACCAAATCAAGTGTTTCAAAAGAAAGCCGTCGAATGCTGGAATGGAGCCGCGCCGAACGAGCAGCATCCAACTTTATCCTTAGGAAAGAACATAAGAAGCACGCTGGAACCTGTCTTGACAGAGGGGTTTCACCAAATGGAAGTTGCGGCTTAAATTACATTGTCCGCCCACCTATTCGTAACGGAGAACCTCAAGAGGCTCAACTCTAGCTACCCGGCGGGCCGTAAGATAAGAGGCGGATACCGTCGTGAGGACGAGAGAGATCAAGACAATCACAAACGTGTAGGGGTCAGATGGGGCCACGCCATAGAACATGCTTGACAAGAAATGGCTTGCCGCGCGTGCGCCTGTGATGCCGAGAGCCGCACCGAACAGGCCAAGTAGCAGACCTTCTCTGACTATCATCCAGATTACCTGTTTTTGTTGAGCGCCAAGAGCCATGCGAATGGCTATTTCACGACTGCGCTGTTGGCTGACAAACGACATGATTCCGTAAATGCCCACCACCGCCAACGATAGAGCCAGCACGGCAAAACACACCAGCATTGACATAACAAAGCGTTGTTGCGTGACTGAAACGGTCAATCGTTGGTCTAGTGTTTGGATTTCGGCGAGGGGCTGTTCGCTATCCAACGTCGCAACCTCTCTTCTGATGGGTGGTACTAAAATCAAAGGGTCAGACGTTGATGATCTGCCTAATAAGTAGATGCTCTGGAGCAAAGGAAACTGTTGATAAGGACGGTAAGCTTCCGGCTCCGGTTCAGCAGCCAGGCCAACATTCTTAAAGTCTTCTACTATGCCGACTATCGTAAGCCACGGCGCCTGCTGGCCGCCAAACCGTATTTTTTTCCCGACTGCCTGGTCTTCATCCAGGTGTTGTCGCGCCAGAGCGCGATTGATAATCACGACTGCGGGGCTGTCGTATCCCCGGTCTGGGAACATCTCTCCTTTGACGAGAGGAATTCCTAGGATGCGGAAATAATCAGTGTTTACAGCTTGAACTCTGATCATAGTGCCGGGAGCGGGTTGAGAATATCCACCTTCAACTGAGAGGCGAAACATCCCGCCTACAGGCACCGGCGGCGGCGAGCTGCAAAGCGCCACCGCATCAACCCCCGGCAGCGCACCCACGCGCTGAAGCAGGTTTTCAAAAAAAGCTCTCTGCTGACTATTTGAGGGATACCTGGATGGCGTCAGATCAACTCGAAAAGTGAGAATTTGCTCCGGCCGGAAACCTAGATCACGGTACCGCAAAGCCCAAAAGCTTCTAATCATCAACCCGGCTTCAACCAGCAGGATTACTGCCAATGCCAATTCGCAGATGACAAGGACATTCAAAACTCGTCGTATTTTAAGCGACCCGATGACGTAACTACTGCCGGACTTCAAAAGATCGGTAGCATTTTGAGTAGGGAGAGCTCGCGCGGCTACGAGGCTGACAATCAATACTGTCAAGGCGAAGCTTGTGATCACAAAAGCCACAATGCCGGGACTAAGTTCAATATCACTGATCCTGAATACCTGCTGGGGAAAAATCGAAATGATGAACCGATGTCCCCAGTACGTAATAAGAAGACTTAAGACACTGCCAAAGAAGGTGAGCACGGCGTTCTCCGTTAACACTTGCTGGAACAAACGCCGCCAGCTGGCTCCCAGGCTTATTCGAATAGCCATTTCTGCCCGGCGGGAGACAAGGCGCGCAAATAGGAGGCTGCCAACATTCAAACAACCGAGCATCCATAGGAGGCTGACGGCCGCCAAAAGTACCAGTGCAGCCCGCGAAATGTTAGCGGTTAAGTGCTCATGAAGCGGGCTGAGTTTCGCGTCGTGATTGCGTTGGAATTGTGGGTTGCGTTGAACAATCCTTTGTTGGACGACACTAAGCTCAGCTTGAGCCTGAGCTAAGGAGGTATCAGGTCGCAGGCGAGCAATAACTTTGACCTGTTGCATCCCGACGCTCATGCTTGACTCGCGGCTCGCCTGATCCGGACCAAGCGCCAGCGGAGTCAGAACTTCGACTTCAGCCGGTTCGGGAAAACGAAAGTTATCGGGCAGGACTCCGACCACTTCAACTGATTGCTCATTGAGCCTGATTGTTGCTCCGACGCAGCGGCTCAACTCCCCAAAGTGACGCTTGCAGAAACCATGAGAGAGGATGGCAACTTGTTCACCTCCAGGTTGGTCATCGCTCGCAAGAAAGTCCCTACCGGCAATGGGAGGAGTTTTCAGCAGTGACAAGAATTCAGCCGACACCGCCGCCGATAGAATCTGTTCCGGATAGCCCGTTCCGCTAAGGTTGCGAAAGCGTTCGGAAAACGCAGCCATGTGTGAAAAGGACTGCACCTGCGAGCGCCAGACAGAGAAGTCCGGAGCTAGCGAATACTCGGTCTCAGCAGGGGACATTCCCTGACTAATCCAAACTAACTGATTAGGGTTTGGGTAAGGCAAAGGGCGCAGTAGAACTGCGTCGGTGACGGTAAAGACCAGAGTGTTGACGCTGATTCCTAATCCCAGGATTATGATGACTGTCGCGGCAAAGGCCGGACTTCGGCGCAACAGCCTCATCCCGCTACGGAGATTGGACAAGCGTACATGCCCTCCGAGTACTCTATGCAGTTTGAAATTTCGAAATTACTTCCGGGTGAGAGCCTTGCTGGGGTAGATTGCATCAGCGCGATGCTTTCGCATCAGCAACCCGCTTATTATGTATTCGACTTGACACTCCACACCGTTACTTCTTTATCACTTCGGATGTAAACGTAGTTCGCCGTCACTACAGCCTCCTGACCATCTGCCGGGAGTTCCCACGAGTACAAATAATGTCCATCCTGCTTGTTATAGACATCCATTACCTTTCCGCCCGAACTTGCGGTACCGTCGGTATGGACTCCGCTCAAAACATACAATTCATTATCCAGGATGCTCAGGCTTAAGACCGACCGGGTGGTGTTGGGTTTTACCTTTTGTCTCCCCTCACTGGCTACCACCAACACCGTCGGTTGAGGGACATTATCGATTGTTTGAACCAGAAACCGTTGCTTACCCTCGGCGTCGTAGGCCCCAATAATGCCCACGTACCTACCGCCGTAAATAATGCCATGATTCGCGGCGTCGGCGACGATATCCCCATCGAGGATGATTCCTTTGTGGGATTGATCTTCGAGTACTTCTCCGAACGAATTTAACGGCTGTCCCGATAAATCATAGGTCTCGAAAAGTCTGCTATCGCCCGGCGCAATCATCGTCATCATTCTGTCTCCGATTGCAGCAATCCGATAGACAATGTTTTGAGGTTTAATTATCCTTTTACTTCCGTCACTGTTAAGAACTCCAACCTGTTGCTGTTTGAGATCGCACACCCACATGTTGCCGCCGGAATCGAGGGCGAAACCTGTCGGATTTACGAAAGCGCCGGGACTGCCCGCTGCTTCGCCGAATGCTCTCACAAGTTTCCCGTCAGGCGAAAACTCTTTGACTCGAAGATCAGACCAATCTATAACAAAGAGGTTGCCACTGTTAACTGCCTGCATCTTCGTCGGTGCCTTCAGACTCTTGGAGTTGATGACCGCTGTTTTTTCGAAGGTGGGTTTGCGCCACACCCTAACCGAGGTGGGCTGGGGTTTGGGTGCGCGTTCTCCACTGAGAAAAGCCGTCGGAAGTTCAACCGGTTTGGGTGAGCGATCCGTAACGAGCCCAATCGCGTAACTCAGCGACAGGAAGACCGCTCCAACGGCAAGTATCAAAAGCAAGTCTTTACGCAACAATTTGAGCATCGCGGCTATCTCTGAAAGTTGTATTTAAGATGATGCAGACGACGGAAGACCTGACCCCTTCAACCGCTTCTCTTTCGCCTGCCATCTAGGGCATCCCACAATAAACCTTTACGCCGTTGGGGTATTCGATACGGCAGCACGAGTTCCCACCACCGGCGCAGCCGCAGTAAGTCTGGCAGGCGCCATCGCCACCGCCAGCGTTTTCGAGCATAGCAAAACCTTCTTGAGCGCTGGTGCGACTCAGGTTAAGCGAGCCGGCGAGCAGTAGTACGAGCGCCAGCGTAGACAGAACTGTTCTCAGGATAGATCGAGTCATGGTTAGTTTCCTCCTTTCCCAGAAGATGGGATTCGTCAGCCTGCCATCCAAGTTCTCCCGCACACAGCCAGCCCACAGTTAATTGTTAGGGCATCCCACAATAAACCTTTGGGCCGTTGGGGTATTCGATACGGCAGCACGAGTTCCCACCACCCGCGCAGCCGCAGTAAGTCTGGCAGGCGCCTTCACCACCGCCACCGGCATCTACCATATAAAAACCTTCTTGAGCGCTGGTGCGCTTCAGGTTAAGCGAGCCGGCGAACAGTAGTATGAGCGCGAGCGTGGTCAGAACTGTTCTCAGGATAGATCGGGTCATAGTTAGTTTCCTCCTTTCCCAGAAGATGAGATTCGTTAGCCTGCAGGTTTAAGTCTTCCGTCGTCGGATTCCGCGGTTGAAGGGCTGGTAGAGTACGAGACCGGTGAAGCGTCGGGTTTTGTGGACTTATTATCCATCCATGTCAGGATGGCGAGAGCTATGAAAACGAGATTTTGCAGTATGTGAAAATATCCGCCTGAATTCAGTGTCAGCGTAAACCAACAGCCACAAACTCCCTCGGGATTAACTGCCAGGTAAACTACTGTGAAGGTTCCTAACAGTAGCACCGCCGAGAGGCACGCCTGCCGCCGCCACCGTTTCGTCAGCAGTCCTAGAGCAATTGCGAACTCGGCCATGAGGAAAAAAATCGCCGCGGGGTATTCCAGACTGGAAGGTAGCAGTTGATAGCTATGAATAGCAGTAACAAACCCGCCAAAATGTATGAGCTTATCAATCGCCGCGAAGCTGAATAGACCAATCAAAATAATTCGAGGAAGTTCCCGCAGCAATAAGGTGGGGAGCGTGCGGAGTCTTTCTGTAGAGGTCATTGAGGCATCCTCACCAGAAGCAGGTGTTGAGAAATTCAGCGCCTACTAACGAAGCGTTCCGATGACAGTTGTTGGCATAGTTGTCGAGTATGAGAGCAAGACGAAAAAAACAAACGTGATCTTAGTCTTTTGCTTGATTTAGTCTGTGCAAAAATCGGTAACGTTTATGCAAAAATCGGTAACGTTTATGCAAAAATCGAGGTGAGTGGTTTCAGGTTGGCAGTCGGTTCCTCGTCATCACCGATTTATATTCGCGGGGCAGGCATCCCACCCATCTTTTGAACTGCCTATCAAAAGTGGTCGGGCTATTGAAACCGCAACGACTATAGACTTCAGTTAAGGTGTAGTTTCTTTCGTAAAGAAGCTTCAGGCATTTTTCTATGCGATACCGAGCGAGCAGATCGTGAAAAGTCGTATCGGCGAAGCGACGCAGGAGGAGGTTTAGATGATCCTGGCTAATGCCGCTGTGTTTGGCTGCATCCGTCAGACGAATGTCCGGGTCCCAATAGGACTCCTCAATAAATACCCAAAGGCGCTCAAGCCTTCGCGAGTAGACAATTTTTTGACGAACTCTTTCCAATGTCTCGAGTGTCGCCAGTAGCGAAGAGGGAGGCAGAAAGTAGTCGTGAGAGTTTTCCTGATCCATAGTACCTACCCTTCGTGAGGCTGCCAAAATGGGACTCTATCACTCAAGTAGACGCAATCAACTTTAGGACCGACATCCGGCGATGGCGACAACCGTCTGAATGAAGAACTCCATCAAGAACGAGGTGACAGCTATTCAGTTTTTTCGGTCGTCGGGTGTCGAACGTTAGAGATATCTGAGACGGTCGCTTCAATAGAGGCTTTCATGAGTCACATGGATTCGACAAGGTTGGGTTGTGAGAGCAACTCAATACAAAATATGAGGGCGGTATCATTCGCCATTGCAGCAAAAGAAAAGGGGGGAGCGTCCGGGCTGGCTCTTCGCTCTCGATCCTCGCGTTTGAAACGCGGAGTCGGCTACCTATAGACTCGCAGTGAGCCGTGAGAAATTTTTTCCGGTCTCTACGCTAGTGTGACCACTCTTTTGGTTACAGGAAAAAAGGTAAAGTCTGAAACGGAACGCAAGGTGATTGGGGCTTGCTTCCGTGATCAGCGTCAGGTTCGAGTTCCCTGCGCCCGCAACATACGCCTGTAACTTTTTATACGTTAAGGCTTGTTGTAAGTAGCACACCGACAGTAAGGCGAAGCGGTGATCATGTCAAGGAGTTTAGGACTGGAGTAGTTTAGGATTGAATACCGTTAATCCATGATATGTCCGATCTGACTAACGTGAGCTATTCGCTTTGAGCGGGCCTGATTCGGAGGGTTCTTGTGCAAACGTTGAAGCCGGTAGATAATCGGTGGCATGCGTCAGTCCCTCCTCTCCGCATTCCGAGGCCGTCACTTCGACCGCTCGATCATCATTCTCTGCGTGAGATGGTACATCACCTATAAGCTCAATTAGCAGGAAGCAATGCACAGGGGCATGTGAAGTTCGTCTTGAACCTCTTTCAGGTCGCGGCATAAAGGAATTATCCCAACGCTCTTTCGCGCCTCAAAATAATCTTTGCAACACTACCCCCCGGCGGTGGCTCACGGTGAATACTTAATCCAGTCGTACTCTGCTGTAACGGGCGTGCCCGTGTAGTTGAAAGTCCCTAGCCATGAGGTCGCGTTCGCGTTGCCGGCCCAGAGGCTCACGATGATTTTGCCCGGCAAGCTCGGCAAGGGGACGCCCTTCGACTGGTACACCGTGTGTACCACCTGTCCGTCGACCGACCACTGAATAAACCCTGGCCTCCACTCGAAGGCGTAGGTGTGAAAGGCGGCGGACGCGTCGAAACAGAGATCGACCAACTTTTCGTGCTGACCCTTGCCTCTGACGAAGTAGTTTGCCTGCATCACCGTCTTGGGCTGATTGATAGTGCATGTTTCCTGCTTGCCCTTAATCTCGATGTCGATCTCGTGATGCGCCGGCGTGCCGTACGGCCCCGTGTAAGTGAAGAAGGTGGTGACGACGCCCTCCTCCTTGGCGGCTTTAATGCTCGCTTCGTATTTACCGTAGAAGTAGCAGGCCGTGGACTGATATTCGCCAGAGGCGTACGGCATGTTGTGGCAATTCGTGGGGCAGCCGGCGTCGTCGAGTTGGAGCGTCATGATGCCGCCGGCGTGGGTGATGTGGGAGGGCAGCCACCCGGAGCCGAAGGGATTAGTCGGGTCGCTGGCGACATAGTTTGTGCCGTCGGATTTATGCCAGCGAGTCTGATCATAGGAGTTTAAGTCATCCTGAAAGGAACCGCCTTCCATCTTAACCGTCGCCGTTTCGAGGGGACAGGCCGAGGGGTTGCTGCAATCCGAGACGTAGCAATGGGTCGAGAACTTTTGGGGACAACTCTGTACGTCGGGAGATGACTGGTGATGAGCCACGACGTTGACGTCTGCGCACTGCTTGACCAAGAGGCACGCGATCCCGGTCGCGTCGGTATAGACTGTGGGGGAGGTGCCGTAGTAGTTCAAGCCTTCGGCAGTCACAGGCGTGTTCGGAGCCGGCTGGTTAAACTCGTCGACGACTTGCACCCTGAGGCAGGTGGTGTCGAGCACCTGATCCGCGTTCCAGACAGGGTAGACAGTGTTGAGAGACGTAATAAATGAGGCACTGTCCCTGGCGCGTCTCAGCCTCCCTTCTTCGACCCACCGCCCGCTGTTCTGGTCGAAGCTGAACAGCCCGACCGTTTCAGGCGCGGTGCGCCGCCGCGCCTCCGGGATGGACAACTCGACCGTCACGCTCCGCCCGCGGGCGAGGTTGGCGCGCCGCCTGTCCGCAGTCTCGGCGAAAACTTCGAAGACGCCGAAGGTCTCTAACTGACGTACCGTATTGTCCCGCATGCGCGCGGTGAAATCGCCGGGTGCGCTTCCGAGTTGTCGCCGGTCGGAAATGTCGAGTGCCGAGAGGGAAACCTTGACCTTGCCGCGGACGGCTTGGCCGCGCTCATCGACTAGCGCGCGGGGCGGAAAGTTAACGGTGCCGTCAGGAAAGGACAGCTTGCCGCCCCGCTCGGCGTCCAGCAAGGCCGGTGCGGTTCTCGGCCAGATGACAACCACGGTAGTGCCGGTGGACAATCTCCCGGTGTTGTAAATCCTCGTGGTATCCATAAAGCCCGGCGCACTGAAACCCACGGCCAGCCGCTCGGTCGCGGGCAGACCTCGAATATCGAACTCGCCCTTGCCGTCGGTCAGCATCACTGCACGCTTCGGCACGCGCACCTGCACACCGCTGACAGGCTTATTTCGAGGGTCTACAACCCGCCCCTTGAGCGATCTCGGCTCCGGGGTCGCGACGGCCAGCGGGGGCGTGGTGGTAGATGTCTGTCTTGCGGCGGTAGGCTTAGGTGTGGGCGTCGGCGTCGCGGCGGCGGGCAGCACCGTGAGGCGTACCGTGAGTCTTTCAGTCTCCTGACGGCAACCGGGCTCTGCCGGGCAGTCGACGCACATGATATTCAGCACGCCTTCATACTGTCCGGGTTGCATGCCAGCGGTGTTAAAAGTGACGGGCATGTTTTGAACGCTACGCCCCGGGGCGGTGGCTGTTGGTGGGGTGGGCAGTTGGAGGTAGGGGAGATCTTGCGGGACGGCTTTGAAGGTGTGGCTTCCTGAGCAGAAATTCCTGACTTGGACATTGCTCCTTGCTTGGGCGTTGGCGGCGATCTTTACCTCCCACGCAGCTGGCTGCTGGCTGGCTTGGCTCGCCGACCCGTTCCCTACGAGATGAGCCGAGAGGAGCAAGCCGATGAGGACTAAAGTGAGCGGGAAGAGTGTTTGTTTGAGTGACATCGGTGTTACCTGTTCGGTGACATCGCGCAACGCGTAGTCATCAGGGGCGGCTTTCACGCCCCGTGAAGATGAAGTAACTCCGCCTTGGATACTGTCTAAGTGAGGCTTGGGTGAGCAACAAAAAGCCCTTCGTAAATGTTAAGGGCTGCCGCCGGTAAAAGAATCGGGCGCTTCACTGGATACGAATAAAACATCATGCCGCGGGCGTTGAAGATTGGTTAAAGGTAGTAGCCAGAACTGGCGAGGAGTACGGTGGCGTCGATAACGGGTACACGTTATTCCTTTCGCAGTCGATTAGTCAAGTACATTTCTAAGAACATTCGGCCGCTGAGGTTGCGTTGCAAAAATTATTTTGAGGCGCGAAAGGTCGTTTGGTCTATTTCTCTATGCTGCGATCTGAAAGAGGTTCAAGACGAACTGCGCCTGCGCTTGCGCATCGCTTCCGGCTAACCTTTTGACTTGCCCCTTCCTCATCATGTTCACCGCCTCAAGGCCTTCGAGTGTTCGCTCCGCAGTATGAAATGACTTGAGGCATTGAGAGGCTCGCACCTTCTTCTTGAAGAACTGTTTTGCCGCGGAAACGTCGCGTTTAGCAGAGAGCATAAACTCAATTGTCTGGCCTTTTTTATCCACTGCGCGGTAGAGATATTTACACTGCTTCCCCACTTTGATGTAGGTCTCATCCACTCGATATGACGTGCCGCTCATCTTCAGATGTTGACGAATACGTTTATTGATCTCCGGCGCATATCTTTGTACCCAACGAAACACAGTAGAGTGATCTACCTCTAGTCCACGCTCACGCATCATCTCTTCCAAATCTCGATAGGAAAGTTGAAAGCGGCAGTACCATCTGACACACAGCAGGATGACATCCGGGGCGTAGTGCCTCCACTTGAAAGACGACGAGTTATGCTTCATGAAGAGACCTGATAAGATCGGTTGACAGAGCGTGAGGGTGAGATAATACCCGAATGGCTATTCTTGCAACACTCCCTTTAAATTTATCCTGCGCGGTCGCTTCGAGCGGGAAAGCGGATTGTCCGGTCGTCTGCGCGTGAAGAGTTGTGGCGTCACGGGCTATCGTAACTTTTAAGGGAGAACCGGGACTCGAATAAACTCCGACATATTTTTCCAAAATTTCCGGGCTGACGGCGATTTATTCAAAGGTCGGAATCTCAAACGGTTTATTCTGGTAAATTTCGAGAACGCCGTTGAGGATGTCTTTTGCCGAGTAAACCATCCCGTTAGAAGTATAGGCGACCGCCAGTTTTTCTTCCGGCAGGTAAACCAGCAGCGACCTAAAGCCGTCCATGCTCCCTGCAAGCCCATAGAATGTTTTGCCGACGAGCGGGAGGTCACTCATTCCTATTTTATTTTGCATCATCTGATTGACGTTCTCCTGCGAAATGAGCTTTCCGTCAAAGAGCGCCTGAATGAATTTGGCGAGATCGCTCGGCGTCGAAACGATCGCGCCCGCGCCGCCCGGAATGCTCAAATCGATTTCGTCTTGCTGTTTCCAGTCTTCGGCGTAAATGTAGGAAAAACTTTCCTTTTTGCTGACGTCGGTTTTCCCCGTCGCGCGATAGGTATCCTTCAGCCCGAGCTTTCCGGTGATTCTTTCCTTTAATGCGTCCTGATAAGGTTTGCCGGCTAACTTTTCGACGATAAAACCCAAAAGCACATATCCGGCATTGCTGTAACTGCGTTTTTCACCCGGCTCGAAATCAGGCGTCCCCCTGGCAATGAAGGCGAGCGTCTCGTCTTTCGTTCTCAAGTTCAGCGACCAGGAGCGAAAATCGGGTTCTTTGATAAAGTCGTGGATTCCGCTGCGGTGCGCCAGAATATGCGCGATAGTAATTTTCTTGGCGTTCGGAATCTGCGGGAAGAATTTGTCGAGGGTGTCAGTCAGCTTCAATTTTCCTTCCTCGACAAACTGAAAGATCATCGCGGCGGTGAACATTTTGGTAATTGAGCCCACCCGGTATCTGGTCGCCGTGGTCGCAGGCTTTCTCTCGCTGCCGTTGATCTGGCTGTAGCCGATGGCGCGGGTGTAGAGGAGGCTGCCGCCTTTGGCAATAGTTAAACTTCCCATCGCCTTATTCTTTTCGGCGAGCTGATCAAAAAACCGGTCGAGTTTAGCTTTGTCCAGCGTCTGCGCCGGAACGGCGGTACACACCGCCAAAATCATTAGAGTTACGGATAATATTTTATTTCTCATAATGTCTATAACGTTTGTCATTAGAATTTATTAATACGAATCTGCTGAAAAAGTTCCCGTATAAGTCAGACCGTGTAGCGAGAGGTTATGATTACGCCGCCGCCCAACAACTCCTTGCAGATGACGGCGCGGGGGCGTGTTTGTCATTCTTCCCGTAACGTCGTAAGTTGTCGCGCCTCGCGCGCCGCATCTGAAGTCGAGCGTTAGGGCCGCATCATTTACATAATTGCCGATCTCGGACGCGGTTCGCTGCTCTAAATTTAATAGCAGACAATTGCCTATTTGGTTAAATCGCGCACGTTTTCAAGATAGCGTGCTTACAACCGTGTGAAGCCTTCACTTGGGGCGGGTCTCGTCGAGCCGGTTCTTGGCCGTGGCAATTAGCGCGCGTAAGTTCCCCACCTCTTCAGCCGGGAAGGAGACCGCCGCAGGCGTGTACGGCCCGCCGGAGACAACACACCTGACGATTCCGCTACGGGTGCTGAAGACGGACACGATCAGATCGCCCTTCGTCCGGTAACTAACCTCGAAATTCGGGAGTTGCGTCTCGCCGCGATCAAGCCGACTCATTGACTCCAAGCTCTCCATCAGCCGCGCCAGTTCTTCGTAATCGACGAACACGACGGCTTCTCTGCCGCGCTCGCCCGCCTCTTCTATAGATAACGAGAGGCCGCGCGCACGCTGGTTGCTACCCGTGTCGATAACTTCCAGCGCGGCCACTTCTATACGCCCTGAAGCCGGGTTGCGGACAGTGCCGACGCGCTGCGAGCCGCGCACGATCACCGCCCCGATCTTCAGTTGTAAAGCTTCGAGCCGAGTGCGCGGCTCTATCGGCTCGAAGAAGGCGCGCTGCGGTTGCTGCTGCTGTGCATGCACGTGCGAGCAGGAAAGCGCAAAGATTAACAGACAAATGATCTTCGAGGTCTTCACAGGTGTATGTCCTTTCCGAGCGCCGATTGAGTTCGTCATCTTTAGCTACGGCGGTTTTATAACTTCTTCACATATAGATTTTCAACGCCGCTCAACCGCGCCGAGTTCCATCACCGAGTCGCAAGTCATCACCGCCGGAGCACAGGGACTTGTGAAAGCAGGTGTGGTATTAACCGACGAATTTTGTCCGCCGCCTGAACGACGAGGTTAACGTGATCACTGATTCGCGGCCAGCTCGTCGTCATCAGCACGACCACGCCAAGCCTACGGCCCGACAGGTTCTGCTGCTAACGAAGATTCTAGTCCGTGGTGACGATCATTGCCGCGTAGCCGCTCGTGTCGAAGACGATGAAAGTGTAATCTCGCCCGCCCGATGTGACGCGTGTGACACCTTCGGGCTTGAGTTTGCGGTCGAACTCGCCCGCCTCGCGAAGCACGGGTCGGGAAACATCTCCGTCCCACTCCAAGAGCTTGAAGTTCGCCTTCTCGCTGTTGGCCGCCGCGCCGCTGAGGATGCGAAAGGCCTTCGCTCGCTCGTCGTACTCAATGCTCCTGATGCCTGCTCCGTCGAGCGGCAACCTGATTTCGGTTGAACATGTCTTCGCCGGTACGGGTCGAGAGTGTTAATAAGTTTTCAGGTAAGTCTTCCTCTTCGCGGCCTTCTCTTCTTCTGTGAGTTTGAAGTTATAGTCATAGATGGCGCTCTCCCAGTCCCCGTACATGACGTTGGGCAAAACAATAAACCGTCTGCCGAACCGGGACTTGTTCTGCTCAACTGCCGCCAGCCTGTCCGCGACGGTCTTGCTCTGTTGGAAAATCTCTGCGAAGTCGTTGAGGTTATCACCCATCAACAGCACGATGCGAAACTTCGCCTCGACTGTCTTGCGTCGCCCTTCTTTACTGGAGGTTTTAGCATCCGTTCTGACGAGCAGCGTCTCGTCGCTCACATCCGGGAATCCGAGTTTCTTCAAGTTAGTCGCCGTGGCGTCTTTCTCCAACAGGTTACGGTTGGTGACGTAGAAGACGCGCACGCCGCGCGAATTGGCGTAGCGTAGGAACTCGACCGCACCGGGTATAGCCGCAGCCTCAGTTCGCTTGACCCATTCAGTCCAGGTCTGCGCGTCGTAGTTCTGCCGGTTCTTCAGGAGCGTGGCCTGATAGCGACTGTTATCCAGCACCGTCTCGTCAGCATCAACTACAATCGCCCTTTTCATTCTATTTCGACGGTTAAACTGTAGATCACGATCCAGCATCATGCGCGCCAAGTTGAAAGCCTGATAGGCCAAAGCGCGCGCCTCACCCGATGTTTGCGTCCAGAGAACTGCGCCTTCCTGATAGACATTATCTGCCTGCTTTTGCGAGGGCGCGGGTGCCACTGTCTGTGCAAAATTGGTGAAAGAACATGTCAGGGTAATCAGCACTATCCTGAGCCACTTTCGCCGCACATCCGGGTGATTGATAATTTTCATTTCTCGTCTCTCCATTAAAGTTTTGTGTACTACCCCAGTGCTTTGTCATACGAAATCATTAAATGGTAGCAAGCAAGATTTCTAGCTGTTTACAACCCGCGCCCATATTCTTACCAGTGAAATTCTCGCATTATACATGCCATGCCCTTACTGTCTGGCGGCGCAAATCTCAGAACTCAATGTGCCCGCGTCCTGCCTCCGTTCGCGACTCGTTTTGTGCGCGGGGGAGCGCGGCCTGCCTGCGTGGAGGCCGATTCAGGAAGGTAGAAACCTGTACGCCATTCCCGCGTCTTACAAGAGCGCGAGACTTCGTCGGAATCGTTTCGGCGTCCTCTACAGGTAAGTTTCGTCCGGATAGCACCACGCCCAATCTTCACCCCGTTCGAGCGACTTGATAATCGGGTGCTCGGTCGCCGGGTAGTGCTTCGAGGCGTGCTTGTTCTTCGACGAGTCGCAACAGCCGACGTGCCCGCACGTCATGCAGATGCGCAGGTGAATCCACGTGTCGCCTGTCTGTAAGCACTCTTCGCAGCCACGCGCACGCGGCCTGACGGCTCGCGCCATCCCCAGATGCGCACATGAAGATGACACCGCCGGGTTTGGTTTTAACTCCATAATTTGCCCGGTGTCGATGCCGCCGTCGTTAGTTATGCTATTTGGCATTTCGGGCGCGGAATCAACATCGACAGGACTTCCTGTCTGAGGGCGAAACAATGGTGCGCTGCGTGCGAAAGCGTCGGCGGTGCCGTGCAGCACGAGTTCGTCGCCTGCCTGCAAAGTGAGGTTCGCAGGCGGATCGTTAATGACATCACCGCGACGACGCAAGGTGCGGAGTATGATGCCGTATTTATCTTCAAGCGCAAGCGCTGCGAGCGACTCTGACGTAACGGAAGCGCCCGCGCGAATCGTCACCGTCCGCGTGTCGAGACAATCTTCGGGGAGGTCGCACTCAACCACCGACGCCTCGCCCTTCTCCGGCTCACGCAGGAGCGCGACGTAACCGCCCCGCCGCATCGCTTCTTCGTGCGCGTCGATCTCCTCGGCCGCGATGCGGTAATCGCGCAGTACGTCTGCGAAGAGTCCGACGATGGACTCAAGTTCTTCGGCGATGACGCGGTCAACTCCGGCCTCCGTGAATGATTCGATTTCAGTGATGTAGCGCGTCCGCACTAGGATGCGCATCGTCGGGTTCGTGGTGCGCGCGACCGAGGCGATGCGCCGCGCCGTCGCCGGATCGTCGTCGGCGATAACAACCATCTTGGCGCGTTCGACTCCGGCGAGTTGGAGCGTGCGTTGGTGGCTCGCGTCTCCGCGCAAGACGATCAAGCCTTCCGCTTCCGCTTCGTTCGCGCCCGCGGGGCTGAGCGTGGTGATGATATACGGGATGCCGGAGCCGCTCAGGACGCGCACCAGACGCCGCGCCGCCTCGCCGTAGCCTGCGACGATCACGTGGTCTTGCAACTGCGGCAAGTCCTCCGGCAACGGTTGCGCGGCGATGTGCGCGGCTTCGCGTCCGGCCTGCTTTGTTTCCAGGCGGCGCGAGAGCCTTGAACCGACTTGCATCAGGAGCGGCGTGAGAACCATCAGGACGACCGTAGCGGCGATGAAAGTTTGAGAGCCTGTCGCGGCGAGTCCTGCGGGCGAGAGTCCGACTTCCCTTCCCGCTCTTTCAAGCACAAACGAGAACTCGCCGACCTGCGCCAACATCAGCCCCGAAGCCGCCGCGACCGGAAGCCTGTAACCTAACGCCAGCACACTCACGCCCGTCGTCGCAACCTTCACGATGAGCACGACGGCGACGGCGGCGAGCACGAGCGGTAAGTTCTGCACGAGGAAACTCAAGTCGAGCAGCATCCCGACCGAGACGAAGAACGTTGCGCTAAAGAGAATCTGCAAGGGCATGATCTCGCTCAAGGCGTGTTCGCTGAAACGGCTTTCGCTCACCAGCAGTCCGGCGAGAAATGCGCCGAGCGACAAACTCACGCCCGCGAGACTCGTCAGGTAAGCCGTACCGAAGCAGACGGCGATCACGGTCAGCAGAAACAACTCCGGCGAACATGTACGCGCCACCATCTCAAGCATCTTCGGCATTAAACGTCTGGCGAAGATGAGCACCCCCGCGATAATCGCGCCCGCCTTAACGAGCGCCCACACGATCCCAAGTGCTGACCCGCCGGAGCCGCTAAGCATCGGCACGAGCAACACCATCACGATGATCGCGAGGTCTTGAAAGATCAGTAATCCTAAACCGACCTGTCCATGCGGTTCGGTAGTCTCGCTCCGGTCGCCGAGCAGTTTCAGCACTATCGCCGTCGAACTGAGTGCGACGAGAAAGCCTGTGAACAGTCCCGCGCGCCAGTCAACGCCGAAGAGCGCGAGCACGCCCATCGTCAAGAGTGTCGCCAGCCCGACCTGCAACCCGCCGCCGCCGAAGATGAGCCGCTTGATCCGCGCGAGTTTCTGCAAACTGAACTCGATGCCGATTGTGAAGAGCAGCAGGATGACGCCGACTTCCGCCGCTGCATCCACGAGTTCGCGGTCGCGTACGAGCCCGAGCGCATTCGGCCCGATGACGACACCGGCCAGCAGAAATCCGACGATGGGGACTAAGCCGAAGCGGTAGCACACGTAAGCTATGACTGCGCCCGCAACGAGCAGTGCGACCACTTCCGTTAAAAACGCCGGGATCGTTCCGGCAGCGAAAATGACTAGCATGAATGAATGTTAAGGTGGAAACGTATCGAATTGGAAGGCCACAGTGAAACTTAATTCATTAGTTAGAACACGGGTATTGTTCTGAAGATAGTTATGGGGCGCTAAATATTGCTGGCTGGCCTAGTCGCTGTTCTAGTCTGTCGCTGTTTTAGCCACAGGTCACAGCAATAACGTCTCGATCCGGTGGGCGTGAACAATCCCCTCACACGGCGACCACGCGAAGACCGTGAAGCGACCATCTTGTGAGGCCACAAGGGAGACGGATTCAATCTGATCCTGAACGAACTGCGCCGCCGAGAGATGTCGCGTGCCGCCGAGTTGGAAGGGATGGACTACAGAAGCCGAGCCGCCCACAATCGGTTCAGTTACAATCACCTGTTCGACCTGCGCTCCTCCATCGCGTCGCCCGATCTTCGCGCCGAAGGCGAGCAACTCATATTGATCGCTGATGACGGTCGCGCCGTCCACCGCCGTTAGTCCCGCGAGCGCTTCGACCGCATCGAGGAATGCCTCCTGCCATAAACGCTTGTCCCTCTCGGACGCGTCTTGCCGCATCAGTTCAGCCAGTTCGGAGAAAGCGGGCATCACCGAATATGAAACGGGCTGCACGATCGACTCCCGCCACGCTTGAGAGCTTTGAGGTACGACGAGCAGCGACCCGCCACGCCCGTGTCTGCGCATGGAGGCGGCCAGTTGTACGAGCACATTCACCGAATCAGCTTGAGAGTCGTATGCGCCGAAACCGAGCAGCTTCGACAGGGGGGCCGGGCAGTCGGGCAGGCTCGTGCCTTGTTCATCGAGTACTTTAATTTGATCGCCTTTGAGCACCACGACGTTGACGAACTTGCCTGTGTCCTGTCCGCGACGGTACTTGACCACCAGCAAGCCGGGTTCGACGACCTCCAGCACGAAGCAAAATTTGGGGATCGTGCGTGTGGTTCCCCAGACGCACAGTTGGTTCCCGTCACGCCAGATGCCTAGATGGATGCCGGGGCGCTCGACGGCTGGCGCGAGACGCGAGAGAGTGGCAGGTGTGAGTGAGAGGTGTCGCTCGAACATGAGCGGCTGCCCCGCTTCCTCGGGCGGGAGGAAGGCCAGCGAAATCTTCGGGGAAAAACCTTCCTCGCGCCGGAGACTCGACCAGAATGCGGCGTCGATGATCGCTTCGATGACTTGAGCATCGGGATGTCGCGCCAGTTCCTGCCGACTTTGCTGGCGCGCTGTAGCGAGATAGCGCGCGAAGTGCTCCTCGATTGTAACGGCAACAATCCGGGCGGCATGGTATGACGATTTTGTCATAACTTGAGCGATCTCGACCGCTTTGATTTCAGTGGCATATTCGTCGGTCGTCCTGCAAAGATTATTTAGAGGCGCGAAAGACCTGCCGGTCAGCTACTTTTGTCGCAACCCGCAAAGCAGCCCAAGACGCGCCTCCTGCGCCGCAGAACGAGGCCGAAATATTACACGAAGTATGTCGCTTACTATTAGACGAATTTCAACAAAGGAATTAAATATGGAAGTGACAAGGCTGGGGTAGCGTTGCAAAAAATTTATTTTTGCAACGCTACCCCTTTGAAGGCCGAGTCTTGTGCGAGCGCGTGTCTGGGAACGAGTGCCGGCAGGCAGATAATCAACGACAATGCGTAACTCTTCTCATCCCTGTCTTCGTGTCTTTCACTAAAGCTAGGATGTTATCCGAGTTGACTTCGTCGTTAGACACAGTTCCTTACATCGGTTGCCAGGTGGGTTCGGTATTATCCACCGCGTTGGTGGTCAGCTTCACCTGATTGCTCCCGTCGGCGTTCATGGTGAATATTTCATAGCTGTAGTTGGGGCCGGAGTCCTGCATGAAGACCAGCCGGTCGCTGCCCGGCGACCACTCCACAGCGACATTACCCATCGAAGAAAACGTCAACCGCACAGGGTTACTGCCGTCCGGGTTGATCGTGTATATCTCGGTTAAGCCGTAGGGGCTGCCGGTATAACGCGTGCTGCCCAGGGCGAGTGTTTTGCCGTCGGGCGACCAGGCAGGCTCGAAATCGCCACCGCCGTAGTAGGGCGTGATAGGCAGCGCGTTCGCACTGCTGCCGTCGATATTCACCACCCACACGTCGTAATGCTCCTCGTAACTCGGCGTGTAAAAGTAGCTCGCGTAAGTGACCTTTCTACCATCCGGCGACCACTTCAGATAGTTCTCGTCCACGCGCGCGCCGGTCAGACGAATTTGATTCGTGCCGTCGGCATTCATTACGTAATATTTAGTCAGGCCGTCGCGGTAACTCCGAAAAGCTATTTTGTTTTCGGTGGGCGACCAGATCGGGTCGTATTCCGGCGAGACGCTGCGCGTCACGTTCACCTGATTAGTGCCGTCCGCGTTCATCACGAAAACATCGAAGTTGCCGTCGCGCTTGCTGATGAAGGCGATCTTCTGGCTGTCCGGCGACCACGTTGGAGCTTGATCGGCATACGTGCTCGTGGTGAGCCTCGTCAGCCCGCTGCCGTCACTGTTCATTACGTAAATATCACCGGCTCCGGTGCGGTTGCTCTGGAAAGCTATTTTCCTGCCGTCGGGCGACCAGACGACGGGCAAATCTTTTGACGCGTTAAGCGTGATGTTCTTTTGATTGCTCCCGTCGGAGTCCATCACGTAGAGTTCCCAGTTGCCATCGCGCATACTGGAAAACGCGATCTTGCTGCTGGGTCTGAAGAGGAGGAGATTGGGCGAGCCGAGACCGGCGTTAATCACACGGTCGGGCGTCGCGTTAGACGTGATCGCGCGGCTGACCGCTGCGGGTGATTCGGTCGGGTTCGCGCTCAGGTAACGCGCCGCCATGCCCGCGACGAATGGCGCAGCCGAAGACGTGCCCGTGCGCGTGAAGGTCGAGGTGTCGTCGAGGCTGTGCGCCGAGACGATCTGGACGCCCGGTGCGAACACATCTACGACCGAGCCGTAGTTGGAGAGGGACGCGCGGTTGTCGTCGATGTCCGTGGCCGCGACCGTGATGGCTTCGGCGACGCGCGCAGGCGAGTGGAGGCTCGCGTCGCGATTCAGGTTGCCCGCCGCCACCACGCTCGTCACGCCCGCCGCGATCAAATTCCTGACGGCCAGGTCCAACGTGTCGTTGGCGTTGCCGGTGAAGAAACTGAGGTTGGCGACCGCAGGTTTGACGTGGTTGGCCGCCACCCAATCAATGCCCGCGATGACGCGAGAGACCAAACCTTGATTCGCGCAGTCGAGCACGCGCACAGCCCAGAGCTTCGCGTCTTTGGCGACGCCGTAAGTCTTGCCGCCGATGAGACCGGCGACGTGCGTGCCGTGCCCGTTGCAATCTGTTCCGGTTCCGCCCGCGAGGTAGTCGTAGGCAAGCGCGGCGCGGCCACCGAACTCCTGATGCGTCATGCGTATGCCGCCGTCTATGACGTAGACGTTCACGCCCGCGCCGGAATTTGCATAGCTGTAAGAGTTGTTGAGCGGAAGGGTGCGCTGGTCTATGCGGTCGAGCGCCCACTGCGGGCTGTTCTGCACGGACGCGCCTTCCACCAACGCGTCTTCCTCTATGTATTCGACCTGCGGATTGTGGCTCAGCGCAACGGCCTGCGCCTCGTTCATCTCGACGGAGAAACCGCGCAGGGCGTGTTGATAAGTGAAGCCGATCATGCCGCCGTGTTCGCGCGCCAGTTGTGCGGCGAATGCTTCGACGCGGCCTTGCGGGACGCTATCTTTGAAAACGACTATGTAACTGCCTGCCACCGCGCCTTCGTTACGGCGGATGCGGCCTGCGTTGTTGGATTCTTGAGCGAGCGCCAGTTGGGGACAGAGCGCCAGTAAGCAGAGAGTCAGCAGGAGAACTTGGACAAGTTTCATTGAAATTCCCTATAAGATTTTGGTGAGAAGTAATCTGGAAGAAATTGCGCCAGCGGCACACGCGCCGCTCTCGCGCCTAATCGTCTCGCACACTCCCGCACGTAAAATTCGCGTGAAAGTTATCAACATTTATCGAAAATTTGTTTGGGAAACGGTTGAGACGATGCGAGCCGGAGGAAGTAACACTGTCCGGTCTTCGACTTCGACTATGCCGCCGTGAGTTCTCAGCTTTGGAAGCGTAAACGGCGTGCATAATCAATAGTGCAACGAGCGTTCCACAAGTTCTCCAAACTTAAAGTTGGAAAGGACAACACTTAGAGGAATCTAAAGAAGCGAGCGATGAAACGGGGTGTTTCAGAACGAAACTTGGAGGCGCAGGCTGTGGTTCAGAGTGAAACAAAACGGAATTTATCGCAAAGTTGACCGACTTTAGCCCCAAATTAACTACCGCGCTGCAAGCAGCGTGGTATCAGAATGGGATTTTACTAATAATCTCCGTGCATGGCGTTGTTAGATAGCGCGTCGCCCGACCATTCAACGTGTGACAATCGGGTATACCTGACGCGGTAGTGTTGCAAAAACTTGACGTTGCAAAGATTATTTTGATCCTTCACTCAGTCGTTTCTACTTGTGCTTCATGCTGACCGCAACCTTCATAGCGGCAGCCCTAGTCGCGCCGGGTGGGTTTGTCGCCGGAGCAGGCAACGCTTCGACGTTGAGGAGGAAGCGGAAGTTCCCGTTTTGCATGACGCCTAAGAGAAACTCGACGTTGATAGAGTTGTTCGCAATGAGCGGCGTTCCCAGACTAATAGTGCCAGCCCTCACCGTAGAGTTGAAGCCGCCGCCGTTCGGCTGCGTGGGTGGTTGCTCTAACGTCAGACGTTGGATAGTCACAGTGTCGCTGTTCGTAGCGGTCACGTCGAAGCTCCCGGTATCGCCTAAGACTCGCAGGTCGGCCACGCCCGATTCAGGCGTCGTCGTGATATCCACCACGCGGAAGCGCAAACGCGTGACCGGCGTGCCGGTCTTGTTGGTGAACTTGCGGCGAATGCGCAAGGTGCCGAAAGCCGCGCTTTGGGCGTTTGCGCCCTCGGCGGTACGCACCAGCGCGCAGGCGCTCGTCGTCGTGCCGAATCCGCCGCATTGTGGATCAATGAGCGAACTCTTCACTTGCGCGTTGCGCTGCACCGGGCTGGACAGTCCCTCGGGTGCGGGCGCGCCAAGTTTAGTTTGCGTCGCGCCGAGAAACCCGGAGGTTGATATTGTTAGAAAGTCGTCGGCGTTGTTGTTAGTGTCTTTCGGCAAGCCCGTACGCTGGTCGCGATAGAAGCTGTGTTGGCTGTCGGCAGGTGTACTCTCAGGGTAGCCATCGCCCTCCCTGTAGAGCGGGTTGATCTCTGTGGTCGAACCGACGGCATCGAGTCTGTTGGCGAGTGTGAAGTTCGCCGGATTCGCGGTGTTAAAAAGCGCGAGGCCGACTCCGTCCGGTATGTCTGCGGTATAAGTGGTGTCGCCCGGCGCGTAGGAGCCGAGTGAGTAGCCAGTGGAGTTGACGCCGAGGTAGTGGCCGCGCGCGGGGATGAGCGTGCCGTTCGGGATATGGAAGCGCGCCGCACCGTCGGAGGCGACGAGCGCAAATCCGGCGGAGCCGTCGTCGGTGTTAACCGTCAAGTCCGAATCACTGGCATTATAGATTTCCACGAACTCGTCGCTCGCGCCGCCCGTACCGCGCAGGCGGAACTCGCTAATGGCGAGCGGTATCTCCACCCTGCTGATCACCGTAAAACTATCCACTATCCGCCCGTTGATGTCCTTAAAGTAAAAAAACGCTTTGTCCGGTCGCCCGTCCACGTTGAAGATGCCGAAGAGCGCGCCGGGTTTCCCGTCCGGCTGGCACACGGGGTCGCCGGACAAGCAGGTGGAGGCAGAGATACTTGCCCACCAATCGCCGGAGAGGAGTTGGGGGCGGACGCTGTGACCGCCCAAGCCGGAGACGAAGGCAAAGCTGCGACCTTTGGTGAGGGTCAGAGTGTTAGACGCGCTCGCAACGGTCTGGTTCGACATGCTGCTGAGAAGATGCGTGCGGCTGTAAGAGTGTTCGTGAGCGGTGGCGATTATCGCGCCGCCTTTTCGGGATTCCTCATATACTCCCCACCCGGTCTCATCCAGCTTCCCGCCCACCTGCATCAACCTCATGTTCGTGTGCCAACTGCTGATGCTCCACAGAGAACGATCCGCCGCGAGCCGATCCCTGATGTAGAGGTCTGAGGCTCCGCTATCGAAACCCGCAAGTCCGGGGGCAGTGAGTACGAAAAAGATTCCCTTGTAGTGGAAGGAGGACTGCACGCCCAAGTCTCCCTCCCACGTCACTCCTAAACGATTGAAACGGTTCGTCAGGTATTGCTGATACCCTCCTGCGCCTCTCCACGCGGCCATATCGTGATTACCGATGGTCGCAAAGTAGGGGAAGTCTGCGCCGAGCACACCGTTGATTTGTGCCTCCCACGCGGCAGGGTTATCGGCGTAGTCAAAATCACCGGAGTGCAGGACGGCTTGCGCACCCTCGGCCTTGATCAGATTCAAGACGGCCACCGGATTCGCGCCCAACGACTGGTCGCCCATGAAAGCGACTTTGAAATTAGCGGGCGGCGTCGCTTGGCCGTTCGCAGTCAGTGCAGAACACAACAGGGAGAGCGTGAGGGCGGCGAGAATTGACAATATCTGTGCGGAGGAGCATCGAGTATTGCTTAATCGGGCGAAGTTTCTCACCGCGCGCCGAGTGATAAGAGCGCCTGAGGTACTACTATTCAAGATGCTTCATACTCCTTTAGTATTGATCCAGTTGTTGCAGCCCATTATGACCTAATGAATCAATGAGCCAATTATTGAACAGTCTCGAAGTCAGCGGGGCGTGGGGCGTGCCAGCCCATGCCGACGCAGCGTTGGCATGAGTCCGTGCCGTGCGCGGGCGGTTGAGTCTCCGTCCAGCCCATGCCGCCGCAGACCTCGCATTGGCTTACACCCGCAGGGTTGTGTGTGAGCAGTCCGCCGAGTTCGGGATAGGTGCGTGCCCCCTGTGCCAGCGCGGCATAGGCCGTGACGGGGTCGTTCTCCAACTCCGCCCGCCGTGCAAACGACTCATGATCGATGGATAGCACTTGACCGTCAGGGCGCAACGCCCAGAGGTAGATTTGCGTGCAGTGGAGCGGTATCGCGTCGTGCTGCTTGCAGAGGCGACTGATCCAGTTCTCCACACCTTCCGTGGGCAGTTCATCAATCCAACGCCGGATGCGCGCGGCGAGATCAGGCGAGGGCGTGAGAGGCTCGAACCGCGCGAACTCGCGCTCGGCGACACGCGCCGTAGCAGGAGGCGCGACCGTCGCCATAGCAGTAGGCTTGGCCGCCTCGGCGTCGGGTGCCCGATTCGGAGTGGCCGCCTTAGTCTGTTTCTGCTCGCGTACAACTGTGATCTGCGATCCGCCCGGGCAGTACACCACAACCTTTTCAGCGCCGCGAACGACCTGTAGCTGTCTCCTCCCACCGAGACCACGCGCGACGACGCGCACACGCTCGCCCTGCTCCACAGTATGGCGCGTGCCCCAGGGTTCGAGCACGACCGTCAGCGGCTTCATGCCTGTGTTACGTACAGCGATCTCCTGTTCGCGATCCGGCGGTACGAGCCGGAGCGTGAGCGCGCCACCAACGTCGAGCGTGTCGCCCCGCTCGATCCCTTTCCGTTCCTGCCCGACTACCCAACTACCTACCGCTCCTTCCACACGGAGCGGGCGGAGAACAATGGCTCCAACTTCTCGCCGCCAACTGCCCTCGACCGTCACCCCAACGGTGGCATTGGTGTAATCCGTCCACGTCTCGTCATAGTGAAACCGTCCGTCATCCTCAAGCTCCAGCGTGGAGGTGATGTTCCACCCGTCGGGCGACTGCGAATAATCCTCGTAGAGTTTCATGTCAAACTATTACTTCCGTTTCATTTCTTGTGCCCCTCCATCTTACGTAATTATAGCTATCGCACTACACAAAAAGGGAAGCTTCTTAGGAGCTTCCCTTTTAAATGAGACCTTATAACTGCTCGTGAGCCTGATAACTGCTCGTGAGCCTGAACGGGAGCGCGGCGGATTCTCCTTGACCAGAGCCGTGTAGATGCAGGACTTCCAGCATTCCGCCCTTCGGACACGTCGCGGGACATCCGGTTCTTTATCGACTATCAATGTTTTACTTGACGATTGTCGATAAATAGTTTATTGATATTCGATATAAGAAAGGTGGTAATCATGTTAAGCCCAGCCTCGTCATCCGCCGCGCTCCCCATAGCGCACGTCGTGCTTCGCATCCTGATCGTTATGAACTGGTTGATGGTCGCCGTGATCCTCGCTCTGCTGGTTGTCTTCCCAAACGAGCAATGGATCATGACCTCTTTCAAACTCTCTCCTTCGCCTGACGCGGAGCGGCTAGTCATGAGCCTGCGCGCGATCGCCGTGCTTGGTCTCGTCGCGATTCCGCTCAACTACGTCGTCTTGAAGCGGCTCCTCTCCATTGTTGAAACGGTTCGTGCAGGAGACCCGTTCGTCGCCGCGAACGCGAACCGCTTGCAGGCGATCGCCTGGGCGCTGCTCGTGCTGAACCTTCTCAGCATCGTGATTGGCGCGATCGCTAAGAGTGTCTCGACTCCGGCGCACCCGCTCCAAATAGACGCCGGCTTTTCGATCAACGGCTGGCTCGCCGTACTCCTCACGTTCCTGCTGGCACGCGTGTTCGCGGAAGGCACGCGCATGCGCGAAGACCTCGAAGGGACGGTTTGACATGGCGATCACTGTCAAGCTCGACGACATGCTCCACGACCGGCGGATGACGCTGACCGACCTCGCAGACAGGGTCGGCATGACGCTAGCCAACCTCTCCATCCTCAAGACCGGCAAAGCGCGCGCGATCCGCTTCTCCACGCTCGAAGCGATCTGCGAGGCGCTCTCGTGCCAGCCCGGCGACATTCTACAGTTTGAGCCGGAGCAAGCAGAGCGCGAGCGAACGGCAGTGGCGAGCAAACAGAGCGCAAGCCGATGAACGCCCTGCCGAACGCGCACGCGGATGCACTTGGAGCGAGAGGCGCACACAAGTCTAAGCAGGAGAATATCGAATGAAACACAGCGTTATGTTAACCATCGCATCTCTTCTCTCGATCCTCTTCTTTACGCTTCACCTGACGGACGACATCGTACGCGGGTTTGAGCCGGGAGGGCTCTCCAACCTCATCGGGGGGGTGCTCATCTCCGTCGTCTGGCTCTACGCAACACTGGTGCTCGCCGGACGGCGATCTGGGTACGTCATCCTCCTCATCGGGTCGCTCCTTGGGTTGGGCATCCCCTTCATCCACATGAGGGGGAAGGGTGTCGGTGTCGCCAGCGCCATCGCGAACTCCAGCGGAGGCTTCTTCTTCGTCTGGACGCTCATCGCGCTCGGCGTGACCGCGCTCTTCTCCGTCATCCTCTCGGCGCGCGGACTGTGGAGCCCGCAATGGGGACAGTCCCGGTAGCGGAGTTAGGTCGAATCATTCGGCACAATATGCGTTAGACGGCAATCGCATTTGAGCCATGATCGTTTGAAGAAAATTACAGAGCGATAGTTAATGAATATCATTCATCGGCCAGCTACATCAGATAATCATTCGCTCTTATTGAAGCAGATTGCGGATGTGTTGTTTCAGCAAGAAGATGACGACAGGTTAAGTGCCGCGACGACAGAGCTATATTCACTATGCTCGTCCATCACCGGAATTGATGAAAGCTCAACACACGCGGATGATTTGAATGAAACCGGACTTCCGAACGGGAACGCCATCTCACCCAGAGATGCCGCCAGATGTGTCCTCGATTACAGTCGAACCTCTAAATTCTTGAGGGGCATACTTGCTGCGATAGTCGAAGCACAGAAGCGTTTTCCCAATACTGCGGTGGAGATTCTTTACGCCGGGTGCGGCCCTTTCGCGCCTCTGGCTGTTCCATTGACCAGTCGGTTCAGCCCTGCCGAGATACAGTTCACCATGCTCGATATTCACAGACGATCTTTGGACGCGGCGCAAAGTATTTTTCAAGTCTTCGGGTTAACCGGTTTCGTGCGCGACTATATTCAGGGGGATGCTGCATCTTATGTTCATCATAACCCGCTCCATATAATTATCACCGAGACAATGCAAAGAGCTTTAGAGAAAGAACCGCAAGCGGCTATTACCTTCAACCTCGCACCACAATTACGTCAGGGCGGCATCTTCATTCCCGAAGAGATAAGCGTCAATGCCTGCTTTTACGATCCGAGTACAGAGTTCTTACTGCCCGACGAATTTAATAAGTCCGCTTCATCTTTGAAATCACGGCAAGTCAAGAGGGTTAGGATTAATCTCGGTCAAGTACTTGAGTTGACAGCCGAGGATTTACACGCTCTTTCCGATGACGCTTGTTTGCCGACAGTAGTGCTCGATATACCAGGAGAAGTGGATAAGCGTCTAGGTTTAATGCTTCTAACCACAGTTAAAGTGTTTGAATCTGTGGTGCTGGACGAGTATGAATCAGGCATAACTTATCCTGTAATTTTACATGATTTCAGTTGGACTAAATGTGGAACCGGGATAGAGTTCGTCTATTCTCTTGGAGCAGAACCGGGATTCAGGCATCGGTGGATCAACCGCGATTTGAATTTATAAACGGCAAGGCCGTATAACAACTCATTCAACCGGACTCGCTTGAAGGCTGCGTTTCACCATCGCTTTGATTTAGAGTTGAACGACTTTTGCTCGCCAGTTGATTCGGACGTTAAATTGCTACCACCCAGTGAGGCTTAAATTGTATGCCTTTACCTATCGCTCATGGATTACTGGGTGCCAGCATCATCGCCGCCGTTCATCCTCGGCCGAAGAAAAGCTTCTCTATTACGCTTCTTGCAGGCGCACTCTTAGCTAACGCGGCTGATTTCGATTTCGCATTAGTTTTTATTCTTCACTCGAAATCATGGCACCGAGGCTTTTCACATTCCATCATATTTGCGCTCCTCGTCTGGCTGGTCTTGGTGCTGTCACTCGGCATGCAGCACCTCAGACCCGCTATAGCTTACGGATTAGCTTTTGCGTCGCACGGATTGCTGGATTATGTCACGACCAAAGAGGGTGGCGGTGTAGGGTTGTTATGGCCTTTTTCTTCGGAGCGATTGGTGTTTGGGTTGGTTGGGCTTTCTGAGGTGCCTTCCAGAATGCCACCGATGGAGGTGATTAAATCGCTGGGTCTCGAACTCCTGCTGTTTACGCCGCCCTTACTGCTGGTGTTAGGCGTGAGGCAGTATGTTAGTAAGCGTGTAAACACAGCGGAAGGCGCAATCTAACGTGCGTTAGATGACTTCGAGTATGAAACGCTTAAATTTCTTATTTACATAAAAGCGCCGGGAATACTGGGAAGAGGTAAGTAATGAATAGTAGCGAAAACAGACACCCGCCCACCGGACGTGCTGCCCGTCGGCGACTTCGCCGTGCGTAAAGGTTTTCAACTTACTTACGACCTTGAATCTTCGGCCACCGTCAGCGGCTTTGTAGGGAGAGGCGGAAGGCGGCCATCTCTTCGCCGTTGCGTACCAGCAGGACATCGCCAGCCAGCACGGGATGATTCCAGGTCTTGCCCTTGATCGCCGGAAACTGCGCGAGTTCAGTGAAGCGATCGGGAGTCGCCCCGACCAGTGCCAGATTCCCTTGCTCCGAGATCACTAACAGCACGTCCTGTTCGGGCAGCAGGACGAGTTGGCCCGAGCCGTAGCTTCCGCCCGCCCACTTGCGCACGCCGTCCACGAGGTTGATGGCGGCGATCTTGCCTGCATCGAACCCGTAGGCATGGCCTTTATGCACGACGAAGTCGCTGAAATACGGTTTCAGCCCTTCCGATGTCCAACGCTCCGCGACCGTCCACCCGCCAGCCCCTTGCGCAACCGCGATGCGATACAAGTCGCTCCCCTCGCCTTGCGCGACGAGGAGATCGCCTTCTGCGGTCAGTGCCGGTTGCACGATGCGACCGCCCGTCGGCAGCGGGTGCTGCCAGAGCACCTTGCCGTCAGTTGGCGCGACGCTGACCACTCCCGGCCCGTTCATCAGCACGATCTGCGTGACTCCGCCGAGCGTCACGCGGTGAGGCGAGCTATAGCAGCAGCCGACTTTCGGGCCCACCCAGCGCGGCTCGCCGCTGGCGCGGTCGTAGGCGGCGAGCGTGCCACCGGCAGCGACGACCACGAAGTTGTCAATCACCAAAGGCGAGCCAGAGAAACCCCAGCCCGGCACTTTCGTCTGCGTGTCGGACGCCGCGTTGCGCGACCAGACGACTGAGCCGTCGTCGGCTTTGAGCGCGTTCAGGATTCCGGTCGCACCGAGCGTATAGACACGATCGTCGCTGAGCGTCGGCGTCCCGCGCGGGCCTGCACCGCCATTCGACTCATAGAAACGCGCCCTGTCGCGGTGAGACCACACGGGCTTGCCGGTCGTCACGTTGTAGCAGGCGACGAGTTCGTCCTCACCGCGCTGCTCCTGTGTGTAGAGGCGGTCGCCGCGAACCGCGAAGGACGACCAGCCCGGCCCGATTGGCCGCCGCCACATCTCGACCGGCGGCGACTTCGACCAGTCGGTCTTGATTCGCACGCCGCGCACGACCCCGTCCCGATCTGCCCCGCGAAAGCCGGGCCAGTCGGCTTCTGTCTCCGCTGCCGCCGCAGCCGACGAGGGCGCGGTAGGCTCGTCGCCAGCCTGCGCCAGCAGCCGCTCCTCCGGCGTCTGCGACCAACGCCAGTGGAAATCTGAACCGGCGTCGCTGGTAATGCCGCCGGTACGTATGAGCGTCCACACTCCGCACGCGAGCACGATTGAAGCGATCAGGACAGCGCGACGCAGTCGGTCAGAAAGTTGATGGCTGATCAACAACCCTATGACGAGCGCGATGCTTGCCGAGATGAGGCCGAAGACGGGGAACATCATTTTCATCCCCGCCCCCGCAATTGATTCGTGGACGACGAATCGTGTGACGAATATCGCAACGCTCATCAGGAGGATGACGCCCAAACGCTCCGACCAACGCGCCCGGCTGAAGAAGACCCACCACACGAGGATCAACAACGTGCAGGCAGCCCCGCCCAACATACCGTAGATCAGCGCCTCGGGCACGACGACGGGCAGAACAAACATGCTCAGCAATTGCAGCACTACGATGACCACGCCGGGCCACAGCCGGAGCGGCTTTTGAGAAGGCGTCTGGTCGGTCTGTGCGATGGTCATACCACATCAATACGCTCCTCAACAGGCCGTTTGTTCCCTGTCCTTATAAAGAAGCCCTTTGAAATGGAAGTTTCTGCTCCTCGTATTAAAGGCGAGCGATTTCTTGATGTCGCGCATCTTAAAGTTATGATTTCAAGAGGCATCATACCCGTCGTCGCCGCGCGGAAATGGTCGTGTTTTTTACTACTGCTGCTCGCGTTGCTTTCCCTGCTGGCGGGTTGTCGCCGGGCAAGGCATGAGACCGTGATGCCCGCGCCTGTCACAGCGCCGCCCGCTATGATTGACCCCTGGCAGCAGGCGGCGCTCAAGGTCGAGGAGGATCGCGGCGAACCGATGGGACGGCAGGCGAAGGTCGAAGTTCCCGCGCAACTTAAGCACTACGATGATCCGCGCCGTTTCTTAGGCATACAGGTCGCCGAGTGGCGCGAGCAGCAGCTTAGTACGCCGCACGACTTTGCAGACTTGATCTCGCTCATCAGCAAAGGTGAACTGGTCGAACTGCCCGCGCTCGGCGAAAACTACATCCTGTACGGCGTCGGCTACAGCGCTACGGACGAACCCTTCACGCACTATGACAAAGCTGCTGGCAAGAGCGTGACGCTTTACGCGGGCGACGCCGAACTCAAACAGGAGCACGAGCAGATCGCCACGTCATTCAAGTTGCTTGAAGAGACGGTCGCGAGTTTGAAGAACGAACTGAAAGCTACAGCGCCCAAGCGCGACCGCGAGCTACGCACGAAACTCCTGTCCGAAGTCTCGGAAAATGAGCGAGCCATGAAAACTCTCAAGGAGCGACGAAAGTTGCTCGATTCTTATTACCAAAAAGACGACGTGCGACGTTTGCTCGCCGCCGAATATGAAACCATCAGCACGCTTGCGCGCGACTTCGGCGGGCGCGCCTACGACCTGCAAGACGCAGCCGAGCGCAAAGCCTTCAAGGTGCGACTTCTCAGCTATCTACGCCCCGCTGCCTTGAAAGTGCTGGAGGAGATCGCCAAAACGTACCGCGACAAGTTCGGTCGACCACTGGCCGTGACTTCTCTCATACGTCCAGACGAATACCAACGCCAGTTGCGCGAGACGAACGCAAACGCCACGCTCATCGAAGTGCCGCCGCACACTACAGGGCTGGCCTTCGATCTCTACTACCGTTACATGAGCGCCGCCGAACAGACTTTCATCATGTCCGAGTTGGGACGCTTATCTGAAGAGGGCCGCATCGAAGTGCTCAGGGAGAACCGCGACCACTATCACGTCTTCGCCTTCGCCGACGGGCGACGCCCCGATGAAGACCTCATCAAGCAAACGCTAAAGCTGGGTACAGCCGCACAACAATCTACAGCGCGGAAGAAAGAGGTCAAGAAAGAAGGCAAGAAACAGGGCGTCGCGGCAAAGTCGAAGGCCGCAAAGAGTCGCCGCGCTCGCCGCGCTCAAAGTTAAAACACTTGTTGCTGCTGGTGTCGCTGTCGCGTCCGGCTTTTCCCATCTCTTCTCAAATGCTCCGCAGACGTTCAGACATAATTTGACTCACATCCCTCGCAGCCCGCCGGAGCAGCACACGATATTTCCTGCCACAAAATGAGCGCGGGTGGTGTTTACCTCATTGAACGACGGAGTTTTCAGTCTTTGTTCCGGCAAGCCAACCTGTCTTAAGGAGAAAATATTATGTTGAGAAAAGTATTCGCACGCACGGCTCTGACCTTTATGGCACTCGCTCTTGTCGCATCGGCGGCCTTCGCACAGGCAAACAGTTCGCGCTACTCGCTGGCCTGCCGCGATCAGGACGACTTCGGCGACGGCGCACATGCGCGTCACTGCGAGGTCAAGGAGCAGACGCTTCAGGCGACGGGCGGCACGCTGGGCGTCGATGGCATGAGGAACGGCGGTATCTCTGTGAAGGGTTGGGAGCGCAACGAGATTCTGGTGCGCTATCGCATCCAGACGCATGCGCCGACGCAGGCCGCAGCCGACAATCTCGCTTCGCAGATTCGCGTCACGACGACGGGCGGGCAGGTTCGCGCCGAAGGCCCCGAACAAAACAGCGAAGGGCGCTGGGATGTCGGCTATGAAATATTCGTCCCGCGCCAGATGAACCTTTCAGTCCAGACACGCAACGGCGGCATCAGCCTCTCGGACGTGCGCGGGCAGATTAACTTTCAGGCCGAAAACGGCGGCGTCTCGCTCAAGAATCTCGGCGGCAACGTCAAAGGTGAGACGGTCAACGGCGGCCTTCATGTGGAACTGACCGGCGCTAGCTGGGAGGGAGAAAGTCTCGACGTGAGGACGACCAACGGCGGCCTGTCAATCACCGTGCCGGACAATTACTCGGCGCACCTTGAGACGGGAACGGTCAACGGCGGCCTCAACGTCAGCCCTTCCATCGCCGAAGTGACACGTAAGACAAAGCAGTTGTCACTAGACTTGGGTTCCGGCGGCACAAACCTGCGCATACACACGACCAACGGCGGCGTCTCGATCAAGCGTCGCGAGTCGAGATGAGGCGGCCACGCATCAAGAGCCTTTAAGAGGCACAGGTTCCGCTAAGGAACGTTCTCGCAGAGTTTGATAGCCTGTTGCAGCAGTCGCACCAATTTCTCGGCCTTCTCTTTGTTACCAAATTGCAAGTCGAGGCTGTGGTAGTTGTTGATCGTGCCGCTCCTGTCACCTTTGATTTCTCGAATCGCGAGCGCGCCGCCGACGGTGTTGAGGGTCAGATTCCAGATGGGGATTGAGAACGTCGTGTTCGGTCTGCTGCGCGGCTCGATCTGGATGCCGAGCGGGTCGAGGTCTGAGATGGCGACAGAGAGAATGTCTTTATGGTCGCGCCATTCGATGCGACAGTTGTCGAACCGCAGAGGCTCGTATTCGATGACCACTTCGGAAGTGACCTTGACGACGTTGGCATCCTCGCCGGGGACGGTGGTTGTATAAGTGAGATTGTTTGAGAAGACTTCCTTTAACAATCTCAGCGTCTCTTCTATCGTCGGCTCGCGCCGCGCCCCGGCAACCGGCGTGGGTGCGGGTTCGGCAGTCGGCGCTGCGGCGGCAGCATCCTCCGTCTTCGTTTGCGTATCGGCGGCCTCCTCCTGCTTCGGCTCCGCATCCGTCTGCTTCGGCTCCGCAACTGGCGGCTGTGCGGGTGCAACTTGAGCAGGTCGCGGTTGAGGAGACATGGCCGAATCGTTTTCCGCCTTCTGTGTCGAGGCGCGCGGGCTGCTGGAAATCGGCGGACTCACGCTGTCCGGTTTAGGCTTGAGCGGTTGCGGCTTAGTCGTAAGAACTTCAGCGGTAGTGTCCGCGCTGCTCGGCAAGTTTGTGTCCGGTGGCGTGGTGGCAGTTCTTCGTAGCTCTTTGTCCAACTCTCTCGCCAGCGCCGCATTCATCCCTTCCAGCACCTTGAGTTGTTCTTCCGCCGACTTCGTCTGCCCTAGACCCAGGTAAGCGAGGCCAAGCGACAGGTGCGCCTCCGGATAGTCGTTCCTGAGCTTAACAGCGCGCTTCAAATAGCCGAGTGCTTGCTTAAAGTCTCCTTGCTTGAGATAGGCGTAGCCTGCGCCGTAGTGAGCCTCGGCGTAGTTGGGGTCTAAGAGTGTAGCTTGCACGAGCGGTCTGATGGCGGCGCTGTGTATGTCCAGATAGTTATACGCCGCGCCGAGACTGTAATGAGCTTCCGCATTTGAAGGGGCGACGCGGACGGCCTCTTTGTAAGCGGCGAAGGCTTCCTCGTATTTCCCCAAATTCATGAAGGCATCGCCGACGTAGATGTGTGCCTCGGGGTGGCGTGGATTTATCGCGGTAGCCTGTTTGTATGCTTGAAGCGCCGCCGCCCAGTTGCCTGCGTCGGCGTGGCGCTGTCCTTCTTCGAGATAAACGCTCGCGCGATCATCGCCTGCTGCGGGCGACGGCTGCCTCCTGCGCGAGTTCGCACGCGCCTGAGCGCCGCTCGCGCCTTTCTTCTGCGCGGCTGCGTCGTTGACGCTAACAACGCCGTAAAGCGTCAGGAGCGCCAGCACCACGCAGGCGGCTGCTCGTTTGCATGTGTGAAGATTCATGAGAGTTAGACTTCCTGTAGTCTCCGTTGATTATTTCTGAGGGGTTCGTAATACGACTGCATCAATCGTGTGGGCCGACAAGTACGCCGCTCCCCCAGAACACACGCGGCGGCCCGTCCTTCGGGTGATCGCGCCCGAGGGAACGCCTGCCACGCCCCAGCGCATTCAGGCTCATCTCATCCAGAGAAGTCCCCCGCTGAATTAAGCCCCCGGCTTCGGCCTCCGTAATCGGCATGAGCGTCCAGTACTGCGGATCATTGCCATCCACCCAGTCAATCATCTCGGTGAAGATCGAGACGTACCGCTGCTCACAGCGAGGGCAGACGAGGATCGCGACGATGAAATGGGATTCGTCAATCAGTTCTTTCAGACGAGTGAGGCCGTTGCGAGCCGCCCACGCCGCACGCGCGTCGGCAGGCCAGCAAAGGTCACAACCGAACTCCTGTGTCTGCATACGCTCTATCTCAACAGCCTCCTCCGCCAGTGTTTTCAACAAGCCACCCAACGCCCGCCATCACACGCCCGCACACAACTGCGAGCAGCATCCACGTTAACGAATGACATTCTAGCTGATTCGGGTCGAATGCATGCCGTTGCTAGGTGTGGCCTGATCACCACAGGCTACCTCCGCGAAATGCTTAGGTTTTCCTTCGACCCCTCGTGCCATCTCCTTATCCCTCTGATAATCATTCTGGAATAGTAGACGGCGGCGGCGAACGGGAGCGTCCAGGCGCACAGGGCGAGCCACACCGCCGCGGATAGTCCTAAGCCCCAGCCTATGCGAACCACCAGGCAGTAGAGGGCGACCACGCAAAGCAAGGAGCCAAGAACAGGAGTCCAAAGCCACACGAAACGGGCGCCTCGCTGACCCCGGAGCAGCCCGAACAGCAGAGGGACGCTCAGGTAAGAAGCTAAGGCGGCCAGCAGGGCGACGGATTCGCCGTGTGTCAGATTCGGCGATTCACACATCTCCGGCAGGGTGAGAAT
>DATFGP010000034.1:0-287269 GCA_035249365.1 Pyrinomonadaceae bacterium
GTTCGACTACTCACTCGACTTCACCACCATCAACTTCCGAAAGCACCCTGAACTTTACCGTATTGGCAAGGGAGAGCAAGGAGTCCTGCTCGTAGAACCATACAAGAGTGAGATACTGCCCCACTGGAGGTTTAAGACGCCTCAGGTGGCCCGTAAGTCGGCAAACAGGATTTACAAGATGTTCCTGGACTACAGAGCGAACGAAGACTTCGTCGGGATGGACATGGCGCGCAAGTTCTTGCAGATGGGCTACACCAGGGCGAGGAGGTACACCAATCACAGATCGGGGCGTAAGTACGCCGAAGGGAGCAAAGAGGTGTTGCCACGTGAAGAAGATAGGGCAAAAGCAGAATCAGCCAAGTTATTCTACGAGAAGTGGCAGAGGGCAAAAGCGGATAAGAAATACCTGGAGCTAAAGGCGAAGCATCTAGAGGTGTATGAGAAGAAAAGGATGGAAGAATAAGTCGGGCGGGGCGATGCATAACAAGCGCGTGCGCCAATGCCACGGGTCATGAAGTGATTGACATTCGCGCCCTGCGGTCACTGGCAATGCATGGCTTGGAGGGCTGGAACCCCGACGTCGTCCGGACGATCCATGGCTATGACGCGGCCGTGATCTGGAAGGGGGCACATGCCTCTTCATCACTGAGGTGAGCCGAGAACCGAAACCTCGCAGTAAGATTCGAAGGCGTTGACAGCGCGACGGTGCGAATGCGAACGCGCGTCTGCGCCGCCGTCTCAGGCTTGCCCGCCCCGTCTTTTCGTCGTTGACCCTCGTGTAAAATCGTCCCGCTCATCCAGCCCTTCCCGGTTCGATAATTTTAACGCCGCCCGCCCTGAATATTGAACTCCGCTTGAATTCGCTCCGTCAGTTCGACTTAAAAAATCTCGCCGCAGTGTTCGCGCCACACGACGGGCGCGCTATTCAGTGGCCGAAAGCGACTGCCTGCAAAAAAGCCTTGAAATTGAAGTGATTTAAGTCCGGTTGGTGCGGATTTCTATCCGCTGCGAGAGGGGCTGACGGGGAATTTCTCGATCTGGGCGCGGGCTGAGTTGGAGAGTTATGCATCTGTCAGGTTGTCTTCGCGCGCTTCTTCGTCGCAACGCTTGCAGTCGAGTTCGAGGCCGAGGCGCGAGGCGCGGCCTTCCTCTGTGAGCACCCAAGGGCGCGTCGTGAGCGGCGGGTCGTGGCGGACGTGCTGAAAGTGGCCGCAGTCCAACTCCACGCGCCAGTGTGATTCGTCGTCTTTATCAAAGCCGACGATCTTCCGTCTCATAAACTATTCCTTCTTCGACGCGCGAATGTAGCCCGTGCTCGTGTGGCGGCGCGAGACGGGTCGCCACCAGAAGACGATTGAGAGTCGAGATTCTGATCGAGCATCTGTACTGTAAACTGCGATCAATCGAATTACTAATGTCGTGGAATATAAACAATCAGGTAGTTGGAAAGTTTACTAACCTCTATTCGGGCGACAGGGTGGCGCGGTTCAGCCCGAGTTCGAACGATCTCTTCGTGGCATTGGCATCGAAGGCGACGGTCGCGCCGGAGGCGTCCCAGCGTGGCGGCGGGAAAAAGCTGCGACTGTCCGACTCAATTTCAACTGTGCCGAGAAATTCTTTTCTGACAACTTGCCGGGTCTTCAAATCGAGAATTACAGCATAGACCTTCGCGGGCGCTTTCTCCGTCAACTCCGTTCCCCAGTATGCGACAGAGGTTCCGCAGAATGAGGGGTTGGAAAACATGCTCCAGAGCGGCGGCGTGAGTTCGTTAAACTTGAACTCAAGGCTTCGTCCCATTCTTGGGCACGACATGCAAGTATAACTTCACGCCCGGTTGGTTTGGAAGGGTGTACTCGAGTTCGTGTTTAATGACACGGACGGCATGGATGCCCGGAGGCAGTTCGGGCACTACGAGATGCACTGTGTTTGCATCAACGCGCCCTGCTTCGACTTGCCCGGAGCCGACGTAGAACTGAGGCTATTCATTTGCCCGTTGTTAAAGCGTTGCTTGCCGCTGAGTGTGAGCACGTCGCCGGGATAGACGATGGGGGCGGCTGTCAGTGTGATCGGGTTGGCGGCTGCGGTGCTGCGTGTCGTATAGATTAGTGAGAAGGTAGCGACGAGGGCTGTCAGCAATAGCCCGAATGCGAGGAAGCGGGGGATGTGCTTCATTATTTAAACTCCTAAAGGTCGAAGGGCGCTCGACGATGCCGCCGCCTTGGGTTGAAGGAGGTGCGGCTGGCGCGGGCGAGTGCGGTGAGCGTTGGGGTCGAAGAAGTCCGCTACGCCTGCCGGGACGGGCGAGCAGGTTCTTTAACGGTCTTGTCCGACAGCTTGTCGGGTTAAGTCTAACTTATCGTTAATGAACATGTACACAGTGGCTTAATCGGCCATCTGCGCGTGTTCGTTACCGGGTGAAGAGATGGTCGTGAGCGGGGAACAAGAGCCAGCGCCTGTTGTTGAGAGCCGTCGGGCACGTGTCGCCGACTACCTGAGCTTAGAACGCAACGTGACGCTCGCATCATTAGCAGTCTTCCTGCTCGGCATGGGCGAGGAACTGTGGAAGAAGTTTTTGCCGAAGTACATGGAGGCGCTCGGCGCGGGCACGCTCGCCATCGGCCTGTTCGGAACAGTCAAAGACTTCTTCGACGCCATCTACCAGTATCCGGGCGGTTGGCTTTCGGATCGCCTGGGGCGACGCCGCGCTTTCCTGAGCTTTATCACGATTGCTTCGATAGGCTATCTGATCTACCTGCTCAGTCCTTCGTGGCCGTTCCTTTTCATCGGACTGGCCTTTTCGATGGCTTGGCACAGCATGGCGAGCCCGGCGGTCTTCGCCCTGATCGGCGACGCGCTGCCGAAAGAGCGGCGCGCGATGGGCTTCACCGTCCAGTCCATGCTGAAGCGCGTGCCGATGACGCTCGCCCCCCTCGCCGGTGGAGCGTTGATCGCTAGGATGGGAGTCCTGGCGGGCGTTCGCACTGGGCTTGCCTTGACTCTCGCACTCGCTTGTATCGCCGTGGTCGTCGTACGAGCCATCAACATTCCGCTGGCGGTCGGCGCGCCCGCCAATATACGTGGCGTGTGGAGTTCTTTTCACGTTGCGCTTAAAAAGTTACTCGTCTCGGACATCATCATACGGACTTGCGAAGGGTTGGCTGAAGTTTTCATCATCCTCTACGTCACGAACGTCACTGGAATAGGCGTCGCGCAGTACGGCGCGCTCGTTGCGGTGCAGATGACGACTGCCATTCTGGTCTACATCCCCGCGGCGCGCATCGCCGACCGCGTGGGACGGAAGCCCTTCGTCATCGCCACCTTCATCTGCTTCGCGCTCTTTCCCGTCGCGGTCGTGCTGGCGAAGGGCTTCGCCACGCTGGTTGCTGCTTTCGTCATCGGAGGCTTGCGGGAGATCGGTGAGCCTTCTCGCAAGGCGATGATCGTGGATTTCGCACAGCCTCACCTGCGGGCGCGCACGGTCGGACTTTATTATCTGGTGAGGAGTCTCACCATCGCGCCCGCGGCGCTCGTGGGCGGGTTGCTGTGGAAGATCGCGCCGCAGACGCCGTTCGTCGCGGCTGGTATCATCGGCATCATCGGAACAATTGTCTTCGCCGCAACCGTCGAGGAGCGGCATGCAGGTTAAAGAAGAAGCATGGCGTGACCACGAGACTTGGTCAAGGAAAAACTCTTGACAGCCCTTCCGTCGCGGGCATAGAGTGCATCTGTTATTGACGAAGATAACTAAAGGCCGTGCCCGCTAATCGCACCGCCGCCGTCGCCGCACTTCTTGACAGTTCCGTGTCCGACACTTATCGAAAGCTACGCGCTGTAACTCACCGCTTCTTGACGCCGTAGTTTTTGCGAGCGTCCTTTGCCAGTCATCTCGCAACCCTTCGAGCCTTCGGGATAGTTGTCCCAAAAGAGACTTTGACAGCCGCCTAACTCCGCCTGTCGAAGCTCACAACTTTCAACTCGCTCTGCGACATTACTCTGTCACCCCGAACGGTATGAGCCTTTCGTTGATGTGACCGTCTTCTTTCGTAGACACCGCTCGTCCTCATACCTCTGTTAGGTGAGGCCACACTAATTTAAGGAGAAATCGTCATGGTGATGAACTTCGATGCCATCGTGATCGGGACAGGCTTCGGCGGAACTGTCGCCGCCACGCGTCTTGCCGCCAAGGGTAAGAAGGTGCTGATGCTTGAGCGCGGGACATGGTGGGTCAGCCCCGCGAAGATCGGTAAAGCGCCGCCGAGTCCGACACCGTCGATCCCTGTGTGGGCGAAAGATCAGACGCCGAAGCAGCCCGTGCAATATTGGGCGCGGCCTGACAACAAGGACGGGTTGCTCGATTTCTTCGCTGCCGTCCGCAGCCCTTTCAACAAAGACGGGCTCTATCAATATTCGATGTTCAAGCAGGCCGACATACTCACGGCGAGCGGCGTCGGCGGCGGCTCGCTCATCTATTCGAACGTCACCGTGCGACCCGTCCCCGAAGTCTTGCAGGGCATCGGCCTGAGTCTGGGCGACGCAGAGTATCAGGCCGCCTACAAGTGGATGGAGGATCATCGCGGCAAACTCAATCACATCGTCACCAAGATTCCTCTGCCCAATAAAGACGTGACGAACCTGCAAGATGGTGAAGACTATCTCTATCTCGACCGCGCACGCGTGCTGCGCGACGCCGCCGCCGACTCCGCCAAGAAACTCGGCATTCAACTCCCCTGGAAGCCGCTCGACCTCTCGCTCATCGAATACGATCCGCATCGCCCCGACGGCGGCGACGCGAAGAAGGTCGGGACGTTTTGCCAGCGTCAAGGCCGGTGCATTCTCGGCTGCCTGCCTTCGGCGCGGCACACCTTCAGCAAGACGCTCTACAAGAAGCTCCTCGTCGACCCGACCAAAGGCGTCACGCTTTCGCCGCTGGCCGAAGTCCGCGACATCAAACAGATCGCGGGCGGCTACGAAGTCAACTACCGCGACCATCGCGACGACAAGAAAAAGACCGTCTCCGCGCCGCTCGTCTTCCTTGCGGGCGGCACACTCGGCACGACCGAAATTCTCCTGCGCTCTCGCGACCGCGGCGGACTGAAGTTGAGCGACACACTCGGCACGCACTTCTCCACTAACGGCGACTTCGGCGCGTTCGCCATCAACACCACCAAGCCCGTCCATAGCACGGTCGGCCCGATCAACACCTGTCAGGTCAGCACGAAACTCGACGGTCTACACATCAAAGTCGAAGACTCGGCTATCCCCGAAATGTTCGCCGCCGTCGCCAGCACGACGCTCGGCGTCCTCGATAACTTCGCGCAGCGCGAGATGCTGAAAGGGAAGTTGAAGTTCGCCTTCATCAACAAGACGCTGCCAGACCTGCGCGACTTCTTCCCGCACCTGCCGGACACTTACGACCCCGAGAGCAACCAGACCGAGTCCGAGATGGTCTCCAATATTTTCTTCTTCAACGTCATGGGACAGGACGACGCGAGCGGCAAGTTCACCTTGAAGAACGACAACCTCGATCTCGACTGGGGCAAGAAGATCGGAGAGACGCCCATCTTCCAGAAGATCGAGGTGCTCGTGAAAGCGCTCGCCGATTCGATGGGCGGGCGTTACGTGCCGTTCCCGCTCTGGAAGGGTCTGGGCAATAAGAAACTCGTCGTGACGCATCCGCTCGGCGGCTGTCCCATCGCCCCGACGAGCGCGGACGGGACGGTTGACGAACTCGGTCGCGTGTTCGACGGCAACAAACCCAAAGGCTCGAAAGATGTCTATCCGGGTCTCTACGTCGTTGACGGCTCATCCATCCCCGGCGCGCTCGCCACGAACCCGTCGCTGACGATTGCGGCGCAGGCGCTCAAAGCCGTCACCGCCGCGTTACCGTAAGACGACCGGCGGTTGACATAAAGAACCATCATCGAGAGGACTGAGCACAATGAGCAAGCCGATCTGGCCGAAACAACTTGATCGTCTTGTCATAGGTCGTCGCACCCTGATCAGAATGAATATTTCAGCGCGAACTGGAGACGGCGGGCGGGCGTGACAGTGTTTATGGCCTGGCCGAAACCCGGTGCTTCGAGAAAGCGTACGGGTATGCCATAGTTCGCGCGATTGATAAAATTGAAGATTTCCACGCGCGCAGTCAGACTCTGTTGTTGCGTCAAGCTGAAACGCCTGGCTAATGCGATGTCGAGCGCAACGACGTTACCCGCGCGGAATGAGTTGCGGCCAACGCGGCCATTCTGCCCGACGGGCGCAAGCAGCGTGGTCGGATCGGCGACGCTCAGACGCAACGGCTGCCGCCGATCACCTGTGATAACTAATCCGTCGTTGGTGTTGAGCCGATCCGTCAGGTTACCGTCGAGGTTCACGTCGAAGATCGAATTGACGGTAAACGGCTGTCCCGTCTGCAAAGCGCCTGACCCTGCGAGTTGTAGATTGCCGAAGATTGCACGCGCAAACTTGTGCTCGAACGCGGGTAGATCGTAAACGAAGTTATAGGCGAGTCGGTGGCGCACGTCGAAGTTGGCGGGGGCGCGCTCGGCGGCGAGGTTAAAGCTATCTTGCGGCAGCGCCGACGCGCCCGCCAAATCGAACACGTCCGATACGTCGTCTGTCGCTTTAGCGAAAGTGTAAGCCAGTTGGAATTGCATGGCGCGTTGCAAGCGCCCGCGCAGTTGGAGTTGCAGAGAGTTGTAGCTTGAATTGGCCGACGACTCGTAGATGGTAACTGCGCCCGCCTGATTGACCGGCCGACCGCCGAGCAACGCGCCGTTTGCGCCGATACGCTGTCCGGGGCCGAGCGCACGACCGGCAACGTTCGGCTGGTTGTTCACGATATTGATGGTCGTCGGGATGAGGAACGCATTGGGGCCGAGGTTCGGTGTGGTGAGGCGCAGCAGATGTCTTCCTTGCGTGCCGACGTAAGCGACGGAGAAGACGAGGCTCCCGGCAAGTTGCTGCTCGAAGGTGAACGCGTAGTGATATGCGGTCGGCATCTCTAAACGGCGTTCGGGCAGAGTGACGCCGAAGCCGCCGGGAAAAGAATTGTTGACGCTGACCAGACATGCGAGCGGGACGGACAGGTTGAGTTGATTGAGCGAGCCGGGTTGGGTCAACGCGAAGAAGCGCAGCCCGCCGCTCCCGTCAGGGCAAGGGAAGAAGGGACGCGACGGATCGGTGATATTGAATCCGACGCCGCCTTCACTCGGTACGCCGCCCGCGAGATTGAGTGTCAGGAAATTAGGAAAGACATTGCGCGACTGACTGACGACCGCGCCGAGCGCTTGATCGTAGAAGATGCCTGCGCCCGCGCGCAGCACCGTGGCGCGGCTGCTGCCCAACAGGTGCGTCGCATAGGCGATGCTGGCGCGTGGCGCGAAGTTGTTGCGGTCGGGATCGAAGATCGAAGTGCGTCCCGTCTCAAAGACGCGCAGCCCCGCGACGAGCGCGAGCGCCGGATCGCTGAACGTGTTTTCGATGCGACGATTCAACTCGCGCGGCGGCGTGTTGTACTCGTAGCGCAGACCGTAAGAGAGTGACAGGTTGCGACGCACACGCCATTCGTCCTGCGCGTAAAAGTTGAGTTGGTAATAGCGTAAATTAATCGCGGAGCCAGCGCCGTTCGTCAATGCTTGAAAGACGCCGCTTGGCGCGGAGGCAGCAGCGAGATCGAGTGGATTGAAGTAGCCGCGCAGTTCAGTCTGACCCGCCGCTGTGCTGACGAGTCGGGGTGCGCCGTTGAAGGTGATCAGGGAGCGTGCGTTGCGTGGCAGATCGCTGTTCAGTTCGGAGCGACGCAGATCGACGCCGAACGCGAGACTGTGGCGCGGCAGGCGCGCTGTTAAACTATCCGCCAATTGATACGTGTTATCGACGCGCCGCTGCGGGAAGTTGAAGACATCAACGCCGACCGGGCTGTAGCCTGCGATGCTGACCTGACCGATAGGGCCGAGCACATCTTCGACGCCGAAGTTGAAGAAGTTGTCATAGAGAACATTTGTGCCGTTTGGCAGCGTGTCGTTGGCAAGCAGCGGCGCGTTCAAGAGGAACTGTCGGGCGGCGGGCGTGAACGCGTTTGCCAGACGGCTCGCGCTGAGAAACTGCGTCTCGCGGATTTCATCGAAGACGAGGCGCGTCCGGCCATAGGAAGCGCGCACTTGATTGAAGACGGGGCGTGGGCTGCCCGGTGTGCTCAGTTCACTGTTGAGAAAGTTGGATAGATTCTGCGTCTTCACGCGTGCGCGCAGGGCGGAAAAGAGCGCGCCGCCGGTAGCGGGAATGTCTCGATAGTCATCGGTGTAGTTATAACGCACGGTCAACTGTTGCGGTCGCCCACGCAGAGCGAAGTAGCCATCGGTCTTGCCGGAGAAGACACGCCCATGTCCGCCGGAGGGCAACACTTGCGTAAAGGTATTCGCGCCGTACAGCCCTGCGGGATTGTTGGGAAACGGGAAGAGACTGAAGACTGCGTCGCCGCTGACGGTCGTGGGGAAACCGAATTCGCAGAGTTGCGACGTACACTGCAAGACGCGACCCGTGAGCGGATCGCGCGCGAGTCCTGATGCGCCAGTGCCGAAGAGACCGCGTTGCTCAACGGTCGGTACAGCAAAGCTCTCCTCTCTCGTCGCGTTGATTAATTGCCCTTCGCCGGAAATAAAATAGAAGAGTCCACGCTCCGGACGACGCGCGGTGCTTGGCACGAGCGCGCCACCGAGCACGAGACCGAACTGTCCGGCGGTAAACGAATCTTCGCCCCCGCTCCCGTTCGTGACCGAAACTTGCCGCCCGTTACGCAAGACGGGGCGGCCACCGGCGAGAAGTTGCGTCGTACGGTTGCCAAGCATCGTGTCGAACGGATTGCGCGCGTTGAGTTGGCTTGCATTGAACAGCCCGAAAAGCGTGCCGTGCGTCTCTTCACCGCCGGACTTCGACACGGCATTGACCTGCGCGCCGATGTTGCGGCCAAACTGCGCGGGCGCGAGCAGCGTGATCGCCTGATACTCTTTGATGGATTCAACAGGTTGCGGGACGAGTGCGACGAAGCCTTGACGACGCACGCCGATGTCCTCGTCGTTGTTGTCCGAGCCATCGACGGTGAAATTGTTGCCGCGCGAGCGAAGACCGTTGACCGCGAACTGCCCCGCCGTGCCGACGCCCGCCCCCACGCCGGGGCCAGCCACAGAGCCTAGCGTCTGGGGCGGCGGCGCGACACCCGGCAGCAACAAGGCTAACTCGTCGAATGAGCGCACGATGGTGGTTGCGCCGAGCGGGAGCGACGATACTTCCTCTTCGGTGAACGCACCGCCGCGTTGCCCGTCCGCGACGTTGATGCGTGTACGTGTGTCCGTGTCCTCAACAGCCCGCGTGCTGCTTGTCGGGGCGGCGTTTGCAGGTGTCGCAGTGGTGATTGCAGGCGCGGGGTCGAGCGCGACGGGGACGGGGACGACTTCGCCCGTGCGCGTGATGAAGAGACGCTGGCGCACTTCCTTCGTCTGGAAGCCCACAGCCGAGACGCGTATGAGATAGATGCCGGGATTGAGCAACCCTTGATAAAAACGCCCGCGCGTGTCGGAGGTTTTCGGGCTGACCCGTCCCGTCTGCTGGTTGATGATCTGGACGGTCGCTCCGGCGATAACCTCGCCCGTCTGGCTATTTGTCACCGTGCCCTCGAATGCCCCCGTCACAGTATCCTGTGAGCGGGTCATGCCGGTGCATAGGCTGAGTAATAAGAGGGCGCAGCACAGGCGGCGTGCGCGGATATTATGCACGTGAAGTGACATTGTTTGCGTCAGCCTTTTGGTTTGCGTCAGCCTTTTGGTTGGAGCAGACATTCGTTAAGGCTGACCGAATCTCAGGCGATATTCGGCGGAGTTCATAAAGCCGTTGACCATCGTGCGCTTATCGCCGCGCTGCAACACCTGCAACCATGCCTGATACCCGCCATCCTCCGGTTTGCGGCGCAGGTAGCCATAATACTGCATCCCTACGAACGCATTGTTGAACTCCGCTCCGCCCGCCTGATCGCTATCCGCAATCGCACGGAACACCTGCGCCCGCGTCAGCGTGTTCGCGTTGAGCCGTGTCGTTAACTCAGCATTCGTAAACGTCAACTTCGCCGCACCGTCAGGCTGTGCCGGATCGGGCGTGGTGATCTGCGTCAGGTTGTAACGCCCCATCAAAGTGTTCACGTATTGCGTATTATTCTGGCCGCCATAGATACTCTGGAACTCGCTGCGTTGCGTAAACAGCGTGGCCAGTTCTGCCTTGCGTTGGAACACTTCCGCCGCCGTACTACCGGCCACGAAGCTCATGTCCGTAATGATGTCCAGATACTCCGGCAAGCGGTTGTACGCCAGCTTGTAGAAGCGGAAGACGTAGAAGCCTTTGAGTTGAAACTCCGGCGAGCCGAAGAAGGCCGCAGACACCGCGAGACGGTCGCAGTCTGTTATCACTTCCGGCGGCGTGTTGATGTTCGGGCAGCGATTGAGCACGCCCGACCAGGGCTCGCCCGCTTCCGGTTCGCGCGAGAGAAAATCAAGATACTGCACGCGCACGAAAAACGGCGTCTGGAAGATGGGGTTCGCTGCACCGGCCGCATCGTTGTCCACAATCGTCACGGTGGCAACGCTGGGCGTGCCCAAACTCGACCCACTGCTCGGATTGCTCAGTTGCACCTGAAAAGTCTCGCTGCCTTCCGCTCGCCCGTCGTCCAGCACGGGCACGATCATTTGCTTACTCGTCTCACCTGCGGCGAACGCGAGTGTGCCGACGCTTGTGGCGAAGTCGCAGCGCGCATAGGCCGCCCCGCGATTATTCACCGTGTCGGAACAGCCGACTGTGAAAGTGTCCCCGTCCTGTGTGCGATAGTCCACCGTCGCCGCGCCGGACGTGTTGCCGCCTCTGTTGATGACAAGCGTTGCTCTGCCGCCGCCTTCATTCACACTGTACGTGGTCGCGCTAAAGGCAATGCCCGTCGCAGGCGGGGGCGCGCTGTTCACAGTCTGACACGGCGAGAACTCCGAAGTGTTGCCTTGCGGGTCGGTTGCCGTCGCGTTGACGAAACCGGCAGTAGCCGCGCCCGGAAACTCGAACGTAAACTGGTATGGCGCTCTGCCCTGCCCGTCCGTCACAACCGGCGTCTTGCCCAGAAACGCAGGCAAGCTGCCGGACTGTGCGTTCTGGCATGCCGCGCTGTAATAGAAGTGCAGCACGTAGGTCGTGCTCGGCGCACTGTTCAACGTCCCACGCACCGTGCCCGCCACAAGCTGTGCGACATCGCTATCGCCGCCGTCGCCGCTACGCGCCGTCCGTGCAGCGGGCGCTAGGGAACTGCTCGCGCTGGTGATGTCGGGAAAATTCTGTTGCAGGTTCGCCCCGCCGTCTATGTCGAGTGGATCGTTCGGTGTGATGCCGGGGTCTTGCAGGTCAATACCGAGCACCGCGTTCTGGTAGATGATGTTGGCGTCGAGGTTGTTGCGGATGCCGGGGTTGTTGCTCGGCGAGTTGGGCGTTGTTCGCGGGATGAAGACGCCGTTCCCGCTGTTCATGGCGATGATGTTTTTGCCGACGGTGTTGTTGACCGCGTCGGCTGCGATGAACACTCCGTCGAGGCTGTTGCCGAGACGCGCCGTGCCAGCCGGGTTCGTACCGATGTAGTTGCCGATGATGTCTATACCCTTGCCGCCGATGATCGGTTGATTGGTCAGCGGGTTTATTTTGGGAAGACCGACGCCGATACCGAAGTCGCCGTTGCCGACAATCATGTTGCCCGCCCCGGCCACGTCGCCGCCGACAGTATTATTGTTGGCGAACGTGACGAAGACGCCGCTGTTCAAGTTGCGCACAACGTTTGTGCCGCTTACATCGCAGCCGATGTAATTGCCCTGCACGTTATTTTCAAACGTGCCGGTATTGATCAGTTCGACGCCCGACCCAGCGTTGCCGGAGATAATGTTGCGCGCCGCTACTGTCGTCCCCCCGATGGTGTTACGTGTGGCGACGATCAACTCGCTGCTGCGTTCGAGAATGCCGCCGACGATGACGCCCGAACCTTGCACGCCGAGCGCGGCGTTGCCGGCCACGTTCGTACCGATGTAATTACCCTGCACCAGATTGCCGATCGTGGCGCTAAAGCCGCCCAGCGCGACGCCCGGCCCCGCATTGCCGGAGATGATGTTGCGCGCGCCCGCCGTCGTGCCGCCGACCACATTGTTCGCGCCCGCCAGGAAGACGACGCCGTTAACACCGTTGCCGAAGGCGGCGTTACCGCTTGCGTTCAGGCCGATGTAGTTGCCCTGCACCAAATTTCCGGTCGGCTGAGTCCGCCCGCTCCGCTCGATGAGGACGCCTACATGACGGTTGCCGGAGATGATGTTGCGTGCGGCTGCCGTCGTGCCGCCGATAGTGTTGTTCAGCGAACTATCAATGAGGATGCCCTGCGATTCGATTGCGCCGTTTAGCGGCGCGGGTTGCGGGTTTAGACCGCTCACATCCGTGCCGATGTAATTGCCGTCCACGAGGTTGCTGCCGCCCCCCGTCAACGCGATTCCGGCGATGCTGAAGCGATTGATAACCAGCCCGCGCAGGCGACTATTCCCGCCGAGTATCTTCAACCCCACAGTCTGCGCACCTGCTTGTATGCCGTTGATTTCGATGAGTGGCGCGCCCGCATAGCCGGGCTGCGTCGTGCCGTCAATAGTCGTCGGGCCTGTGACGACCGGGAGCGGCGAGAGCGGTGTGATGGTTCTCGCGCCCGAACCGATGCTGAAACGAATTGTGTCTGCGCCGGGATTAGTGTTGGCGATCAAAATTGCTTGCCGGAGCGAGCCGGGGCCGTTGTCATTGGTATTGGTAACGGTCGTCGAGAGGATGTCAACGCTCAACGAGATCGTATAGCTGCCGGTCTCGAAACTGTTAAAGGAACTGGCGAGGATGGTGTACAAGCCGTTCTGCGGCAGGAGAAGGAAACTGTTGCTGCCGGGCGGGATACGCGCATCCAGCCCGCCGCCGCCGTTGTTGTCGAACGTGACAAGAGCGCCGTCAGGGCGAATCAGGTACAAGAAAGAATCAACCGCCGTCGAAGACATGCGTATGGCGACGGGCTGATTGGCGAGGCCGAAGAATGTGTAAGAGTCTGCGTAATGTGTGTTGTCAGCGCCACAGTCGGAGGTGCTCAGCGCGCCGTTCAACGTCTGGCCGTAAACTATGGGCGTGACGGGGCAGCCGTTCGGGTTATTGATAACTGCGACCTGATAGTTGCCTGTGACGCGCGCGGAGAACGCGCTGGCGATGATGGTGTAAGTGCCGGATGAGGGTAACGTCAGGTAGCCACCACCACCCGGTATGCGCGAGTCAAAGAAGTTCGCATCGTCGCCCACGGCAATCAGCGTGTTATTCGGCGCATAGAGGTACAGCAGCGTGTCGAAGGCTGGTGAGGTCATCGCCACGGCGACCTGTTGGCCTATCAGCCCGTTGAACGTGTAGGCATCTCCATATGCGCCGTTGACGAGCGGGCAGTCGGTGACGCTCAGCGCGCCGTTAAAAGCCTGCCCGACGTTTAGCGGCGTGGGGACGCAGGTGGTTGCGCTGATGCCGAGGCTGAGTAGATAACCACCCGTGACGGACGGCTCGAAGGATGTCGCAAGAATGGTGTACGTGCCGTTGAAAGGCAAGGTGATGAAACCGGTGGTGGCGGGGATACGCGAGTTGGTGCCGCCGTTGCCGTCGTCGTCGAGGGCGAGAGCCGAGCCGTCAGGAGCGAGCAGGTAGAGGAAAGTGTCGAAGTTGCCAGAATTGAGAACGACGGTTATCTGTTGCCCCGCGATACCGTTGAAGGTGTAAGTGTCGAAATAAGAACCTTCAACGAAACGGCAATCGTCTGTAGTGAGCACGCCACTAACCGTCTGACCGTAATTGATCTGCGCCGGAACACAAGCTGCGGATTGCGGCATTACCCCGCCGGGCGCGCCGCCCGTTTTCGTGCGAGTTGGCGTTGCCTTTGTGCGTTTGCCGTCCGGCGACAGACTCAGCGCCGGAGCATCGCTGCCCGATAAGGGGTATGCAACAGAGGGCAGCGCGGGTGCGGTTTGTAAAGAGCGACCGGCGGATATGCCGCTGTCCTGCGCCGTGAACGCGACGACGGGCGATGCGCTGTCGGCGCTTAACTGCACGAGGTCTTCGAGCGCATCAACGTCTAACAGAATCGGCAGCACTGCGACCGGCGCGCTCGCAGCGTCTAACGACACGAGTTCGCCCTTGATCTCTTCATCTACTGTGGCTAGAGCGCGTGCGTCGAACGACTGCGTAGAGAGTTTGTCGCCCGCGAGCACTTGCAACTTCCGTCCGGCGCGGTCGAGGATCAAAAGATCGTCGCCGGGCAGACTCGAAACTTTCGCGCGCACGAGTTGCGTTGCGCCAGCCCACTGACCCGCCGGTAAACGCTCCTGTTGCCACTTTGCCAACGGTTGACCGGTCGCCGCCTCTTTCTCTTTCGCCGTGTGCGGGCTGAGCAGATGCAACGCCCCGTCGTCGGCCAGCAAGGCGAGACTCGTCTCGTGTTGATTATTGAAATCGCCGAGCGCGAGCGACTTGATGGTGTAGGGCAATTTACGCGTATCAACTTGCGCTGCGGGCACGACCGCGCGACGCTCCGCACGCTGTGACAAACGACGGTCGCGGCCGTACACACTGAGCAACTCCGTGCCCGCTCCGACCGCCAGATCAAACGCCGCATCATCATCCAACTGCCCGAGCGCGAGCGCATTGGCCGCAGACGGCAACGCGATCTCTTCGGGCTGTGCGCGCAACGCGCCGACGGGGGATTCAAAAATCAGCAGTCGCGCCGTCGTGCCCGATTCGACGGCCACCACGACATCATTCAATCCGTCCGCCTGATTCATTTCACCGCAGACAAAACCAGTCACTTTCCCCTGCAAGACTATTTCTTCTGCCTGACTAAAGTTGCCTTTGCCATCACCACGCGACAGGTAGAGAGCTCGACCGCCGCGCGCGGCTGCAACCACGTCCCAATGACCGTCTGCGTCGAAGTCGCCCGCACCGATGAAGTCGGGCGCGGCCAAACTGTCGAACACATGCGCGGGCGCGAGGAACGGTGCAGCAGTAAACGTGCCGTTCGTCTTGCGCTCTTGCGCTGCGGGCGCGTTTGGATATAGCGCGTCCACGTTGCCACGCCTGAGCACGAGCAGAGCGTTGTCTGCGCCCGCATAGCCGCCAACTAAATCGGACACGCCGTCTTCGTCGAAGTCGGCAGCGGCCAGCGACAGGGGCGTGACCCTGTTCTGTTGCAGGGCGGCAACGAGTTCAGGCGCGCCCGTGTAAGCGGTCAACACCTCACGCCCGTCGGTAAGATTGAGGTAGGGCGCACCGTGCCCTGCCGCACTCAAACTAACGTGCTCGTTCAAACGTGCCGGTGTGATCCGCGTCGTGTCATCGTGCGTTGCGGCGCGTGCGCCAATCAACAGGCGCAGCGCGATCGCGCTGCTGGCGAGCAAACAGAGACTGAGGAGAAGCGTGCGAAGGAGTTTCGCGTTGTTAGCTGGAGAAATATATCGCGGGCGTTGAGTAGTTGAGGAATTCATGATGGGGGTACTCGCAGATCGGGCGGAAAGTTAATTGGAGCGGAGTAGTCGCGCGCGTGAGAGCAGGACGACTAATGATGTTAGCAAGCGAGCATCTGCCTACGGCAGTTGTCGGCGGATGCGGTTTAGAGGCACAGACGATAAAGAATATCTAGGCGAAAGTCAATTTATTTGCTCGGGCGCGACTGTCTCATTGGATTGTGCTGCAAAGATTATCTTGAGGCGCAAATGATCGTCGGGTTGCTTCCATTATGTCGCGGTCTGTCGGCGTTCAGCACGAGCTAAACGGTCATTGACATGGCCGTCGGCTTTAGCATAAAAGCACAGTTGCCATCGCGCAGTCGTAGTTAGTAACCACCCGACCATCTTCTCGTCCGTTTGCTTCCCTGAAAGGAAGAGAAACTATGAAACGCGCTCTTCTGTCCAACGCATTGTCAACCGCGTCCCTTCTCATGGCCTTTCTCTGTCATACCTACCCTGTCAATGCACAAGAGGCACTCCCGCACAAACACGAACATTCAGAAAAGCTCGGGCAGGTAAACTTCGCCGTCTCCTGTAGCCCACAGGCTCAGAGGACATTCAATCACGCAGTCGCCTGGCTTCATTCTTTCGAATATGAAGAAGCTGAAAAGGCGTTCAACGAAGTTACTCTCACTGATCCGCGATGTGGCATGGGTTACTGGGGCGTCGCGATGAGCAACTACCATCCACTCTGGGCGCCGCCGACTCCGGCAGAGTTACAGAAAGCATCGAGTGCGTTGGAAAAGGCAAAAGCCGTCGGCGCACGCACCGTGCGCGAGCGAGATTACATTGCGGCGATAGAGGTTTTCTACAAAGACTCCGGCAGGCTCGATCATCGAACGCGCACGTTCGCTTACAGTGAAGCGATGGAGCAGCTTTACCGTCGCCATCAGTCAGACCGTGAGGCCGGTGTCTTCTATGCGCTGACGCTCATCGCAAAGGGGATGATGGCAAATGACAAAAGCTATTCAAGCGAAAAGAAGGCCGCTCAGATTTTGAATCGCGTGCTGGCGCTCGAGCCGCAGCATCCGGGCGTCACACACTACCTTATACACAGCTACGATTATCCGGCATTAGCACAACTGGCGCTGCCCGCCGCACGCAGCTATGCGAAGATTGCGCCCGCTTCAGCCCACGCTCGGCACATGCCTTCGCACATTTTCACACGGCTGGGTCTGTGGCAAGAAGCAATACAGTCAAACTTGGATGCAAAGGCAGCGGCGCGAGAATTTGCAGTCAGGAACGGCATGTCCGGCACCTGGGATGAGCAATTTCATGCGATGGACTATCTGGCTTACGCCTACCTGCAAGGCGCGCAGGACAAACAGACGCAGGGCGTGCTCGATGAGTTGAACAAGATCGAGAAAGCCGAGCCGGAGACTTTCAAGGTGGCGTATGCCGTCACAGCTATCCCTGCACGCTTCGCGCTTGAACGGCGACGTTGGGATGAGGCAGCCAAATTGACCTTGCCCCCGGGTACTCTGGGAGCGTTCCCCTGGCAGCGCTTTCGCTGGGCCGTAGCCCACATTCACTTAGCACGCGCGATTGGGGCTGCGCGCACCGGAGATAAGGCGTCAGCGCGTCAGGAGGTCGAGAAACTAGTCGCTATTCGCGAGGAGCTTGTCGAAATCAAAGGCGGTTACGATTGGTCGAAACAGGTTGAGATTGCGCGTCAGGTTGCTTCGGGCTGGCTGGCGCACGCCGAAGGCAAGCAGGAAGAATCGCTTCGGCTGATGCGCGCGGCGGCGGAGTTAGATGACGCGACGGAAAAACACCCCGTCACGCCCGGCACGCTTCTCCCCGCGCGCGAGCAACTCGGCGAGCTACTCTTGGAGCTTAATCAACCTGTAGCGGCCTTGCAGGAGTTCGAGACCTCGCTTCGCAGCGCGCCCAATCGGTTCAACGGGCTTTACGGCGCAGCGCGTGCGGCTAAACTTGCGTCAGATCGGAAGAGGGCGAAGACTTACTACGGGAAGCTCATAGCACTATGTCGCCACTCCGATAACATCAGGCCGGAGATCGAGGAGGCGAAAGCGTTCCTCGCAGGAAAAGAGGAGCGTTCGTCGCATGGTCACTAATTCAGACCCGATGCACACGGACTTTGGATCAGCCAAGGATGGGTGATTGGAATGCTCCGGTAAGAAATGGCGAGACTATCGAATTCACACGCCATCGAGAGTGAACCTTGAGCCTCGCACATCTATAGCTCCTGATTTACCGGGTCGTTCTCGAATTACCGTCTCATTGCCATCCCGCCGTTGCCAAGCTGGCTCGCACCGGCAATGTCGCCAACCAGCGTCGCCGCGCCGGTACAGACGTTGATTTTGTAGACTTGCGCTAACCCTGTCGTATTACTCCCGCGCGTCCCGTACAGTTGACCGTCCGATGCGAAGCCCAAACCGACTATAGGATTTGTCTGAATGCCCAGCGAACCAATGGTAGTTACCGCCAGCGTCACCAGATTGACTTTGATGAGCATCCCATCGAGCGACGTGCCGTAGAGGTCGATGCCGCCGGGAGCCAACGCGAGATCGGTACCGAATTTTTTGGGATCAACCAGCGGAGTCACGGCCAGAGTAGTCAGGTCAATGCTGCGGATCATGGTGTCGCCGGGCCCCCATGTAAACAGTCTATTGTCCGAGGCCGCCTCCAGTGAGTTTTGCGAACGATTGAAGAGTTCACGGATGAGAGTGGTTTTGCCGTTCTCCAAATCGATCCGGTACAGGCCGGTGATCGTGATGGCGTAACCAATCCCGGAAGGCGTGATGGCGATGTCTGTCAGGCGTGGCCCGATTTCGCCGAGGTCAACGGCGGTCGGTGTGGTGGCGTAGTTGTCCACGCGATAGAGGTGCTGGATAGGCGTTCCATAGCCGATGCAGTACATGCGTGATTGAGGGACGCTGCTATTTTGCGCATGGACAGCGTGGTTGAAAGTTTGTGTGGAGGAGGTCAAGAGCAGAGCAGAGATAACGAGGGTGAGGGTGGTTAATCTGGCGGTTCGCATGGTCAGGATTCCTTTCTCGGTAGAGTGAGGTGGCAGGGAATTGGGATGGGTGAGTTGAGCGGATTTCCTTTCAGGCAATTACTGGCGAGTGAGGTTGGGATTCACCGACAGCAGATTTCCTCTAATATGGCCGGTCATGGTTGGCATGAGGTTGTTTACCGGCACGAAGTAAGGTGCAATTTATATGCCGTCAATAAAAGGCAGATAAAATAAACGAACCCGATAGCGTCATACCCTGGAAGCAGATTACTGTCCACTCTTGTTAACAGTGGCGTTTACAATAGGGAACACTATGATTACTGTCGCAGATGAACAACCGGCCAAGCGCTCCGACGCCGAAAGAAGGTACGTGACGATAAATTCAGCCAAATTCTATTTTTAATACTTCTGAAAGCAAACCATCACGCCGCTGTATCCATCATATTATTACGCAAAAAACTCTCTACAGCTTACAAGAAGGAGGTATCTATTATGTTCAAGACTTCGCGGCGGAGCAGTAGCCTACAGACCCTACTGATGCCTGCGCTTTTTGCACTCGCAATATTGTCTGTCATTCCTGTCTGTAGCGCGCAACAGCCTGTACAGAACCAGCAACCCGCAGTTCCCGTCGTAGCGACACAGGAGTCGGCCGCAGCGGTCGCGCCGCTCTACAAAGAGTACAAGGGTGTACACCTCGGTATGAGCGCGGACGAGGTGCGCCAGAAGCTCGGCAAGCCTGAGGAGACGGGTAAGGAGCAAGACCTCTTCGTCTTCTCCGACACCGAAAGATCACGCGTCTATTACGACAGCGCGAAAAAGGCTACAGCGATCATCTCCACCTTCATCGGGAAAGCGAGCAACGCGCCCACGCCAGAGGCGGTGTTGGGGACGACCATCGAGGCCAAGTCTGACGGGACGTTGTATAAGCTCGTGCAATATCCGGAGGCGGGCTACTGGGTGGCCTACAGCCGCACCGCAGGCAATGAACCGCTCACCATCATAACCATGCAGGCGATGCCCGCCAGAGCCAAGTAGACCGACACGGCCTGCGCGAGACTTCTCCGATTGTAATGGGGCGGCTAGACCGATGAGGTAGCTGCCCCTTACGTTGAGCCTACTAAAAGATGATCGAATGGCTGTTGATGTTTGCGCGTGAACTTGCGCTCGCGGTGTGGCTCGGCGGGTTGATCGTGATTGATTTCGTCGAGACTCCGGCGCGGTTTCGCGTCACGGCCATAGATCGTAATCAAGTGGTGGCAGTCGGGCGGGAAGTCTTTGCTGCGTTCAATCGCGCGGAGATGTTTATCGGCGCAGCGCTCGTCGCCGTGAGCGCGCTCGTTGCCGCTCGCGCCCCGATTGTTTCGCAGAAATGGCAGGCGGCATTCATCAGCGTCGTAGTGATGTGGCTCGTCGCTCTCTTACAATATTTCTGGGCGAGACCACGCATGTCTGCGGCCACGAAAGGGCTTGATCTGGTGAACCGCCAACCGCGTGACGCGCGCTACGGCGTCCTGCGGCGTTGGCATAAAACATACGTCGCGCTCGATCTCATAAAGATGGCACTCGGTCTAGCCGCGCTCGGATTATGGCTCTAGTTGCAACAGGCTAACCTGCGTTTAGCATTTCCGCAGGCACGTAGGAACACAAGGGATGGTTCAAAGTTAGGTAGCCGCAGTTCGCGGCCACTGCTGTATGTCCAATGCCACGCCCCAGGATCGCGCCCGCGAGTTAGTGCTTCGCTACGGCTGGAACGCCACCGCTTATCAAATAGTCAACCCCGGAATCAGGCAGTGGTTTTCGCGCGCGGGCGATGCCGTCGTCGGGTACGTCACGCGTTGGGGCGTGCGTATTGTGGCCGGTGCGCCCGTCTGCCATGCCGCACGCCTTGCGGATGTCGCCGCCGAGTTTGAGAGCGACGCGGCGAGGCACAAAGAGCGTGTCTGCTACTTCTGCGCCGAGGCGCGGCTGGAAGCAATCTATCGGGGCAACGCGGGTTATTCGATGGTGCTGCTCGGCTCACAGCCCGTCTGGAATCCGAAGCAGTGGACGGCAATCGTGAAGGCGAAGAAGTCTCTGCGTGCGCAACTCAACCGTGCGCGCAACAAGGGCGTCGCCGTCGCAGAGTGGCCTGCCGCAAGGGCGCAGAACAACGTCGAGTTGCGCAGATGTCTTGAGGAGTGGCTTGCGACGCGCGGCCTGCCGCCGCTCCACTTTCTCGTCGAGCCTGAGACGCTTGCGCGACTCGCCGACCGTCGCACGTTCGTCGGCGCACTCGGCGATGAGGTGGTCGGTTTTCTCATCGCGTCGCCGGTGCCTGAGCGTCAAGGGTGGCTGGTGGAGCAGAATGTCAGAGGCCACGGCGCGCCGAACGGGACGACGGAGTTGTTGCTGGATGCGGCGGTCAGGACTCTGGCTGCGGAGGGGGCAGAGTACCTGACGCTCGGACTCGCCCCGCTCTCGGAAAAGGCGTGTGTGCCTGCCAAGCAGAACCCCTTTTGGCTCCGCACGCTGCTCGGCTGGGTGCGTGCGCACGGGCGGCGGTTCTACAACTTCGAAGGATTGGAGGCGTTCAAAACCAAATTCCAGCCGGAGCGTTGGGAGCCGGTTTATGCCATCGCCAATGAGCGCACATTCTCGCCCGTCACGCTTTACGCAGTGGCGGCGGCATTCAGCGACGGCTCTCCGGTGATGCTACTGCCGCGCGCGTTGATCAAAGCAGCCGGGGCTGAACTCAAATGGTTCTTTGAGAAGGCGAAGCGGGGGCATTGATGTCAATGCGGCAAGTTAATAGAAGGAACAACTCTGACTCATCTGACTCATCTGACTCAAGGGGCTATCGCCCGATAGGGGATTACGCGCTCATCGGCGACGCACACACGGCGGCGCTCGTCGCGCGCGACGGCTCGATTGATTGGTGCTGCTGGCCGCGCTTCGACAGTCCGGCCATCTTCTGCCGTCTGCTCGATGCACGCAAGGGCGGCTGGTTTCGCGTCGGCGCGTGCGGCAAGCACAACGCCGCGCGCTCATACATCCACTCGACAAACGTGCTCGCCACTTCGTTCGAGACCGACCGGGGCAAGTTTCGTCTCACCGATTTCATGCCGGTCGAACGACTCACGGAAAGTCATCTTGGAGAAGACATCGCATCCAGCTACAAGATCATTCGCCTCGTCGAAGGACTCGCGGGAACTTCTGATATTGAGATCAGCTTTCGCCCGACTTTCAATTTCGCTCTCGCAGATACGCTTCTCACTCCGCATGAACACGGCGCGGTCGCGCGTGCGGGCGATGAAGCGCTCACACTCAGTTGTCCGGCTACGCTGCAATTCGATGAGTCCGGCGCACTCGTTGGCCGTCTAAGAGTGCGGCCACATGAGCGCGTCTGGATCGCGCTCACTTACTACCCGGATGCGCGCGGGCAGGACATTACAAACGCACTCACGAATTACGAAGCGGAACTTGAAAGGACGCTCGCCTACTGGCGCGAGTGGTGGCACGCCTGCCGTTATGACGGACAGTATGCCGATCTCGTGCGCCGCAGCGCGCTCACTCTCAAGCTGCTGACGTATGAACCGACGGGCGCGCTCGTCGCCGCGCCCACAACCTCGCTGCCGGAGCAGATCGGCGGCGTGCGCAACTGGGACTATCGCTACACGTGGCTGCGCGATTCGTCGCTCACCATCTACGCGCTCCAACTCCTCGGCTACACGGAGGAAGCGACGGACTTCTTCGCATGGCTCGACCGCCTGTGCATCAACTGTCGTGGGAAACTCCAGATCATGTACACGATTGACGGCGAGTCCGAGATACCCGAACACACACTCGATCATCTTGAAGGTTATCGCGGGTCAAGTCCGGTCAGAGTCGGCAATGCCGCGTTCGAGCAGAAGCAATTAGACGTTTACGGCGAAGTCATGGACGCCGTGCATCTCTACCACACGAGAACGAACAGCGCCGTGCGACAGGAGTGGTGGGACGAGGTGAAGTTCATGGCAGAGCAGACCTGTGAGAGATGGCGCGAACCTGATTACGGAATCTGGGAAGTGAGAGGCGGCGCGCGACATTTCCTCTACTCGAAGCTGATGTGCTGGGTCGCGCTCGACCGTGCCATCAAACTCGCGGAACAGACACACGCGGAAGCCGACATCCGGCGGTGGAGACATTCGCGTGCGGAGATACGCCGTGCGATTCTCGCGAAAGGTTATAACAAACATGTCGGAGCTTTCACACAGGCTTTCGGCGAGACACACCTCGACGCCAGCGCGCTCGTCATCCCTCTCACAGGATTTCTGCCCGTACGCGACCCGCGAGTTTTGTCAACCGTCGAGCGCGTGCAAGAGCGCCTGACTTCAAACGGCCTTGTGTATCGCTATTTGACTGACGACGGGTTGCCCGGAGGCGAGGCGACCTTCGCCCTGTGCAGCTTCTGGCTGGTGGATAATCTGGCGATGCAGGGGCGCGCGGGAGAGGCACGCGCGCTGTTTGAAAAAATCGTGAGCTACGCAAATGATCTTGGCCTGTTAGCGGAAGAGATCGATCCCGTGAGCGGCGAGCTTTTGGGAAATTACCCGCAAGGGTTTTCGCACCTTGCGCTTATTCGTTCGGCGCTCAACATCTCGAAGTGCGAAGCCGCAGGCTCCGAAAAGCAAGCCGCGACAACAGCCGAAAGGGCAGATGAGGTTGAACGGCACGTTCAACTGACAGGGTTGAAATGAATTTCCCTGCAATTGGTGCTCGCCGTAGTCGCGTGCTGCCTGGATAGACCGCAGCAGACGCGCAAATCAACCCTTCGCTTTCTATCTTGCCGACAGGCTGCCGCGTTGCGTTCGAGTCCTTTCAGTTTTCCGAAGATTCATTGACATCGTTTGCGCGATGGGAATATCTTCCCCTTGTTCTTCCCCTTGTCCCGCAGGCGAAAGTAGAGCCTTCGTCAGCCTCACGTTCCTCCGCTTTCGTGCGAACAGACCTGAGTGTTTGGAAAAGTCGACGGCAGTCCCGTCCCCGCTAACTATTTTGTAGGCTAAAGTCCTCGCGCCATTCCCTCGTACATAACTCGGTAGACCTCCTCCCCGGAATCTACCTCAAGTGCTCAGACGAAAAAGGAGACCTACCATGCGCCTCACAACGCACTTCGTCCTCGTTATTCTCTCTTTCATCTTTGCTGGCAGCGCGCGCCCGGCCTTGTGTCAAGGCGGCGGCTCTGCTCAGAACGTCGTGTGGACTAACGTGGTCAACGCCACCGCGACCGGCAACAGTCTACAGAAGACCTCCGGCTGCGACGGCTGCGACGATGCGGGTGCCACCTCGCAGCAGTCCATCACGTCCGGCGACGGGTACTTCGAGTTCACGGTCTCTTCGCTGCAAGGGCAACGCTTCGCCGGTCTTAGCAACGGCAGCAGCGGTACGGGCTGGGCTGAGATTGATTTCGCCTTCAGGCTGTGGGGCGCGAGCGGCGACCTTGACGCACAGGAAAACGGAACCTATCGCCCGCTCGGTACTACGTACGCGGTCGGCGACGTGCTGCGCGTGGCGGTCGAGGGGGGCGCGGTGAAATACTACAAGAACGGGACGCTCCTCTACACGAGCACCGTCGCACCGACCTACCCTCTGCTCGTGGATACTTCACTCCTGAACGCCAGTAGTACCATAAACAACGCTGTCATCTCTCAACCGGTTAACCCGACGACGATCCGTGTGGAGGAGGGGGGAGATTTTCAGGCCGCGCTCGGCGTCGCCCGCCCGGGCGATACCATTGAGCTTGCCGCCGGGGCGACGTTCACAGGCCCGTTCACGCTGCCGAATAAGCCGGGCACGGATACCAACTGGATCACGATTCGCACTTCCGCGCCCGATTCAAGTCTGCCGCCAGCAGGGCAGCGCATCACGCCCGCCTATAGCTCGGTGCTGCCGAAAGTCGTCTCTCCGGGCTTCGCCGAGCCCGCGCTGCGTACGTCGCCGGGTGCCCATCACTATCGCTTTACCGGCGTCGAGTTCAGACCCGTAGATAGCGCGGCCTTTCTCTATGACCTGATCAAGCTCGGCGACAGCGGCACGAATCAGGACGCGCCGGAGGAAGTTCCTCACCACATCATCATCGACCGTTGTTATATCTACGCCTTCCCGACGCAGGGGCTTAAGCGTGGCATCCTACTCAACAGCGCACACACCGATATCATCGACAGCTACATCGCCGGCTTCAAGGTGGTCGGTCAAGAAGCGCAGGCCATCGCAGGGTTCAACGGCCCCGGCCCCTTCAAGATCATTAACAACTATCTGGAAGGGGCCGGGGAGAACCTCATCTTCGGCGGCGCAGCCCCGTCGCTGCCAGACCTTGTCCCATCCGACATCGAGATCAAGCGTAACTACTTCTTCAAGCCGCTGTCTTGGCGCGAGGGCGACCCGAGCTACGCTGGTCAGCACTGGGCAGTGAAGAACATCCTTGAGTTGAAGAACGCGCAACGTGTGGTGATCGAGGGCAACGTCTTTGAGAACTGCTGGGCTGACGCGCAGGCAGGCTTCGCCATCTTGTTCACGGCTCGCCCGAACGACAGCGGCCCGGCGGCTGTGGTGCAAGACGTTCAGTTCATCAACAACATCTTTAAGAATTCATCCGAAGGCGTCAACCTTCTCAGCATGGACAACATCGACTGTCCACCTGATACGCCGTATTGTTGGGGGCGGCGGCTCCGGCGCGTGGTCATCGCCAACAACCTGTTTCAAGGCATTGGTGCGTTCGGCGGAAACGGGCACTTTCTCCAAGTGCTCAGCGGCACAGAGGATGTAACAGTTGAACACAACACCGTCGCGCTGCATACAGGCAACGGGCTTATAGGCGACGGCCCGGCTAACACAGGTTTTATCTTCAAGAACAACCTGCTGCGGCGCAACAACCCTAATGCTCATGGCGTTAAAGGCGACGGCACTGGCGAAGGCATGCCATCTCTCAACCAGTATTTCCCGAACGCCGATTTCAGGAAAAATCTGATTTATGGAGTAACAGAGATTGTGGGCGTAAATTGCTCACGCCCCGACCAGATTAACTGTTACCCTGCGAATAACTTTTACCCGCCGGACAGCACCTACACCGGCACTTTTGAAGGGCTATTCGTTAACTATGCAAACGGCAACTACCGGCTCGCCGCGAACAGCGGTTACAAAGGCGCGGCTTCCGATGGCACTGACCCGGGCGTCAACCAAGACCTGCTCGAGCAGCGGACGGCACACACACAGGATGGGCAGTGGGCACAACAACAGAGGGGTATTATTCTTAACGGCTCGGGACAATACGGACAGGTGGCCGCACTGCCATCGTCCGCCCCCTACAACTCGGTCGAGGCCTTCAGTATCAAATTGCGGCTCAGGGCGGTTGCCGCTTATGGTTATATCTTCGCGCTCTCGGCACCGGACGGCGGAAATCGCATCGTCGCGCTCTCGATTCCCGGCTCCGGGCGCATTGATTTTTATGACGGCCGCGAGAGTTCGGGCCTGACCATCTACCACACACCCGCCGACCTTAACGACTGCATCATCGAGTTCAGCTTCGATCCGGCTAACGCCCGCTGGCTCGTCATTTCGCGCCGGGCAAACGGGACTGGACTTGTAACGTCAACCGCCACGGTAACGAATACGGCGAACTGGAATTTCTCGAGTTATCGGTTAAGTATCGGAGCGAACTACTACGGCGTAGGCAATCCGGCTGTCAAGATGGATTGGTTCCGCTGGTCAGCGGGCGGAGCGCAACTGGCTTTCTATGAGTTTGACGTGAACGACGGCCAAGACACATCCGGTAACGGCCAGCACCTCACTCTGTACGGCTCTCCTGCCTTCGAGGACTCGCCGCCGGAAAATTAAGGTTGGAGGCAGTGCCGACTACTTACTTGATAGCGAACCTGTTGCTGATTCGGAGTTCACCAGCGCTGGAACCTTTCGCCCTTATTGCGGCACGACCAGAGTGTGTGAGGCGCGGTGTTCGATCTGCGTCATGAGCCACGCCTGCTGCCGCTTGTTTTGCTCGTCCAGATGCATGCAGACGGAGAGCAATTCTTCGTCGCGCAACTCTTTCGACGCCTGCATAACGACGGTAACGCCATACGCCGCCCACGTGAGGGGTGCGTTCGCCCCAGATGCCTGTGATACTGTCGCGCGTCTCTTTCACCGTCCATCTCCCGGATTAGTTGTTGCCATCATCACGAACTGCCGGATTCAAGTGACCCGCGCTCCGGTTGCTCAGGCGCGGCTGGCGACTCTTCACGGGAAGAGGTGAGCATAGAAATACCTGTATCGATCTTCGGTGTATTACACTACCTTCTCAGGAAGCGGCAAGAAGATTTTCCTCGGAATGGCGAGACCTGCCGTGATGAAGCCGTATGCCATAAACAATCGAGGGAAATCAGGAGGGATATGACACTTATGAAGTTATTCGGATGTTTAGTAGCTTTCTTCATGCTGATGGTTAGTTCAGTCTATCAAGTATCGGCGCAAGAAACGAAAATCAAGTGGTTCGGACACGCGGCTTTTTCGGTTACTACGCCTAAAGGCAAAGTATTATTGATTGACCCCTGGCTCAAAAACCCTTCCAATCCTGAAGCAAAAGACGGTCGTGACCCGTTAGCATCCCTTGCAAAAGTTGACTACATTCTTCTGACACATGGACACCGGGATCACGTCGGCGACGCAGTCGAAATAGCAAAAAAGACGGGGGCGATACTTATTTGCAATCCCGAGTTGGCTGGTAATTTAGTAAAGCTCGCTGATTTCCCAGGCAAGCAAGCCGAGACGGACGCGATCATGGGAATCGGCGGCGAAATTAAAATCGCCGATGGTGAGGTTACGGTTGCCATGACACCGGCTGTTCATTCGAGCAGCGTTTTCAATCCAAAAGCCACTGCCACCGAAGCGGAGAGGGCTTACGGCGGAAACCCGGCGGGCTTTGTCCTGATAATCCAGAATGGCCCGACCATTTATCATTCCGGCGACACGGCGTATTTCAAAGACATGGAAACTATCGGTGAGGAATATCAAGTTGATCTGGCCTTGCTCAATATCGGTGGTCATTTCGGAATGGAGCCACGGATGGCTGCAAAAGCGGCAAAATCTGTCCGCGCAAAGCTGGCAATTCCGCAACATTACGCTACGTTTCCGGGTATTGCCACAAATTCAGATGAATTTGCCTCCGTGCTTAAGAAACTAAACATATCTTTTTATGAAATGAAACCCGGCGAAACTATCTCATTTCAGGGCAAACAAATCGTGCGGAAAAAATAAAGACGCGGCTAACAAGAGCAATAATAAACTTGACTCACCTGTCACACATTACCGTCCGCAGAACGCTTTAAGTCGCGGCCTCTTCGTCCCCAATCGCTGGCCAGGCGAGTCAAGTTTATTATTGCCCATATTAAGGCTTCCGAGGGTTGTTGGGCGTGATGCAAAAAAATATGCAGTGTGTCGTAAAGTTAATCGGGTACACAATATCCCTTCGCCCATGAATTGACAGTTATCAAAATCAATGCGATGATGGTGCTGTAACAAAGTCACGGTAGTTAGTGTCCGTTACAGCTTGGATATGGCCGCTAATACCTCACCATAAGTCTGTAATGAATAATTTTTGTCGCCGGTAGAAGCTTAGTTATTTTGAATGAGTCCCCTCTTCGCTCAAAGGCGTAGGGGCTTTGCAGTTATTGTTAAAAATATTTTATTGCATGGTTGATTACGTTACGAAATGCTGGAATTAAAAACTCCGTCACTACGGTTCAGGTAGCAACGGAGTTCGGTTAACAACGCAAACACTGCTAAATGCAATGGATGCATCGCTAGGCCAGCCTGTATCTTACCGCAAGTGCAGTGATTGCTCAACTCTTAAGGAGCTTTGAGTTATGATTGCTGCGTCCCAAAAACGCCTTCCGCACCCCATTCTCTTCGAATATTCATCAGCTCGCTTCAATAATTTGAAGCGAACAGCACTAATTTCCGTGTCCACATTCTTAGGTTAAATTTCCTTAAGAATGGAAATTAAGTTTGCTCTGATTAGTTCGATAGCCTGAATAACACCAGCGTTGATCAATTAAATGTCGGCGATTTTGAAGAAAGGCTCCTCTGGAAAAGTCGGGCGCATCTGCGCTTCGAGCCTTGATTCTCCAAGCCACAGATAATTTCTTCAATTGCTTGAGCGGGAGATTTAGAAAGTGAGCGGCGAGAATACAAGCAGCACTTCTGCGTGGTATGCCATTTATACCAAACCTTTACAGGAAGACCGCGCCGGTAGCAACCTCAAAGCCTGGAACCTGGAGACGTTCACGCCGAAAATACGAGAACGGCGGTACAATCAATTTACCGGTAAACCCATTCATGTAACGAAGCCTTTCTTCCCCAGATATATCTTCGCCCGGTTCGAGGCGGAGACCATGCTTCACAAAGTTTGTTTCGTCAGAGGCGTGCATAGCGTGGTCGGCTTCGGAGCCGGGCCTGCCCCGATTGATGAAGAACTCATAGAGATTATCAAATCGCGAACGGGTGAAGACGGCTTTGTGAATTTCGGCGAGCAACTCAAAAGAGGGGATCGGGTACTAATAACCGATGGCCCTGTAAAAGATTTCGTCGGTATTTTTGAACGGGAAGTAAGTGCAAGCGAGCGCGTGTTGGTTTTGCTGACCTGCGCCAAATATCAGTGTCGCCTCTCAGTCGGCAGGGAGCAAGTGACCAAGACACACAGCTAGCTGCCTGACCCGACTTTAATTCTTTTCGAGTTAAATTCCCCGGGATGCAAATTTGCATCCAATAACGAACAAGCGGTCAGCGATGAACCAATAAGTTGAGCCATGTGGCTCATTATGCGGTAGCTCTGCCCATCCGACAGTTTTTCCATAACCACTCCACATTCAAAAACTTTAGATGCGCATCTTCGGATTCGTATCACAAATCCATATTCATTATCGTGCGACGCTTGACTTCGGGATAGTTCGGTCTCGCTCAATGACAGTCATTACGTCGAACGCTGAGCAATCAGTTGCAACTCCTTGATTTGAGTCCAATCCAGCAGAACTGGCTCAAAGCGTTGGAAGCTGTAGACCAGATTGGAAGTTGAAAGTTATGGCCGAAATTATCGTCGTTGGCGCGGGGTTGGTCGGCTCCCTGCTCTCAATTTTTATCGCCAAGCGGGGAAGAGAAGTCGAGGTTTATGATCGCATGCCTGATATTCGGCTGGCAGGCGGCAACTCGGGACGGTCTATCAACTTAACTCTCTGTGATAGGGGTCTGCGGGTGTTAGACGATATCGGGATCGGGGATGTTGTGCGTGCGGCGGCGGTTCCTGTCTACGGCAGGCTGATCCATGATGTGAAGGATGAGTTGACCTTCCAGCCTTATGGCAACCACCGCGAAGCCATCTATTCGATCGCACGAAGCGATTTGAACAAAATCCTGCTCGATCATGCCGCCAGCCATTACGGCATCAAGTTTCATTTCAACGAGAAATGTCTCGGCGTCGATTTAGACGCCCCCTCGATTGAGACTAAGAATTCCCACACGGGTCTTGTTGCCACTCATAAGGCAGAGAGAATTTTCGGCTCGGACGGCGCTTTCTCCGCGATTCGTCTGCAAATGCAAAAGAAGCTCCGGCTCAACTTTTCGCAGCAATACTGGGAACAAGCCTACAAAGAATTGAGAGTTCCGCCGGGTGCCGACGGGAAGTGGACATCAGAGAAAAATGTCATCCACATCTGGCCGAGAGGCAATTACATGCTCATCGGCTTTCCGAACATTGACGGGAGTTTCACCTGCTCTCTGCACATCCCTTTTGAAGGGCCGCTCTCTTTCGCCTCGATCAAAACAGAGGATGCTTTGCTCGGCTTCTTTCAGGATTCTTTCCCCGACGTAGTTCCATACATGCCGGAGTTGGTTAGAGACTTCTTCACGCATCCGGCCAATTCCATGGTCACTATTAAATGCTCTCCCTGGTCGTATGAAGGCAAAGTTTCGCTCATCGGCGACTCGGCACACTCGATCTTTCCGTCATACGGTCAAGGCGCGAACGCCGGATTCGAGGATTGCGCCACGCTCTCCGATTGCATGGAACAATACGGTGACGACTGGACGACGCTCTTGAAAGAATTCGAGAACCGGCGGCGACCGAACACGAATGCCATCGCCGATTTATGCGTCGAACATTTCGTCGAGTTGCGAGACCTCGTCGGGACGCCCGGCTTTTTGTTGAGAAAAGAGATCGAGCGGAAAATTAACCAAGTGTACCCCGAAAAATATAAGGATTTATATTCGATGATCACTTTCACGCAGATGCCCTACACGGAGGCGTTGCGTGTTGACCGCGAGCAGCGCACGGTGGTTGACCAGATCATGCGTGTGGAAGGCATCGAGCGAAAACTGGATAGCCCGGAAGTGGAGCACATCATCGACCGCTTGATGGCTGTGCGATGAAGAACGCCCGTTAAGCGAATTCGACAGGCGACAGCCGCGCGCCCCCTTCGCCCGCGCGAAAGTTCAAACCCACCCGCAGAGACGTTCATTCGCGGATCAATTGCCAACGAGAGTCGGGGCGGCCAGCAGAGCACCCGCCTTAAATTTTTAGACCGCAACATTAGGAGGCGACATGGAAAACGAAAGTAACGCCAGCACCAGCTATTCTGATTACTTAATCATTGGCGCGGGGCCAGCTGGCTTGCAGTTAGGCTACTTTTTACAGAAAGCGGGGCGCGATTATCTCATCCTCGAAGCGGGAGAATCCGCAGGAACGTTCTTCACCCGATTCCCGCGCCACCGCACGCTGATTTCCAGCAACAAGGTCTACACCGGAAGCGACGATGCGGAAATCAACATGCGTTTCGACTGGAATTCGCTGCTCGGCGACGACGAAGAATTGCTCTTTAAGAATTACACCAAAACCTATTTCCCACCGGCCGACGAGTTTGTGCGTTACCTGAAAGACTGGGCTGATCGCTATCAACTCAAAATCAAGTACGGAGTGAAGGCGGCGCGGATTTCCAAAGACGAACTCTTCCGTGTGGAGGATAGTCAGGGCAATGTCTATACAAGCAAGCGTCTGGTGATCGCTACCGGCTTCACCAAACCCTACCTCCCGCCCGTGCCCGGCATCGAGTTAGCGGAAAACTACACGGTCGTTTCGGTTGACCCGGAAGAGTTCATCAATCAAAAGGTGTTGATTCTCGGCAAGGGCAACTCCGGCTTCGAGACGGCCGAGAATTTGATCTCGACGGCAGCCATGATTCACGTCGCGAGTCCGAATCCCCTCAACTTAGCCTGGAAGACTCACTTCGTCGGACACCTGCGGGCGGTCAACAACAATTTCCTCGACACTTACCAGTTGAAGTCTCAGAACGCGCTCATAGACGCCAGCATCGAGAAGATCGAGAAGCGGGACGGCAAGTACGTCGTCTCTTTCAATTACACACACGCCGACGGCGAGAGAGAAGACCTGGTTTACGACCGCGTGATCGTGGCGACGGGCTTTCAACTCGACGATTCCATTTTCGAGCAGAGCGCACGCCCGGCGCTGACCATCAACGACCGTTTTCCCGCACTCACCAGCGAGTGGGAATCAACCAACGTCAAGGACATGTATTTCGCCGGGACGCTGATGCAAGTGAGGGATTTCAAGAAGACCACGTCCGGCTTCATTCACGGCTTCCGCTACAACATCCGCTCGCTCTACCACATGTTCGAGCTGAAGTATCACGGCCGCGCGTGGCCGTCGCGGGAACTTGAGGCCACACCGGAAGCCGTGTTGGATATGATCATCGAGCGTGTGAATAAAAGCTCCGGGCTGTGGCAGCAGTTCGGTTTTCTCGGCGACTTGATCGTCATGCCGCAGGACGCGAGCGAACCGGCGCGCTACTACGAAGAACTGCCTGTGGACTTCATACACGACTCGGAGTTCGGCGAGAACAAGCATTACTACGTCGTGACTCTGGAGTTCGGCAAAGTCACCGGCGACCCGTTCAACATCCAGCGCCACCCGACTCCGAGCGAGGCCGAAAAAAGCGTGTTCCTCCACCCCGTAGTGCGCCGCTACGATGGTGAACGTTTGATCGCCGAACATCATTTACTGGAAGACATCTACGGCGAGTGGGTGAAGCCGGACATGCACCTGCGTCCGTTGCATGAATTCATCGCTGGCATGATGCAGAGCACGCCGCCGCGTCAGATGACGGCGTCAGAACAGGCTAGCCTCTGAAACGCGCCCGTTGCCGCTGTTCGGGAATAATGGAGTGAGTTTATGTCCAAAGGTTTGAGAATCGTCGTCGGCGTCATCCTCGCGTTCGTCGGCCTCACTATCGCGCACGTCTGGCTCAACATCGGATTCGACAAGTTCAACTTCGTCGCCGCGAACACGAGGGCTGAGTCGTTCCGCGTCGGGTTTCTCCCGGTCACTTGACACCTCACATGCCCCGTCACCGACTGGATCAACAAGAACACCAGCGGGAAGGGGTTTTATGAACCCGTGAGGTTCAGTGGCTTTCCTGAAATCAAAGAATCTCTCGTGTCGGGACACCTTCCGGCGACGTTCATGCTCGCGCCGCTGGCAATGAAACTGCGCCAGCAAGGCGTGCCGATCAAGATCGTCTATCTCGGACACCGCGACGGCACCGCGTTGATGGTGCATAAGGATTCAAGCATCTACAAACTCGCCGACCTGAGGGGTAAAACTATCGCCATCCCCAACCGCTTCTCGAATCAATACCTGATCATCTTCAGGGCATTGCGCGAACAAGGCATGTCAATCAAGGACGTGAAGGTGGTCGAGATGCCGCCGCCGGACATGCCCGCCGCGCTCTACTCGAAAGCCGTTGACGCCATCACCTCCGGCGAGCCGTTCATGGCACAGACCGAAATGGAAGGCTATGGCCGCGTGCTCTATCAGGCGAAAGACATCTGGCCGAACTTCATTTCCTGTGTGCTGGTCGTGCGCGAAGATGTGACGAAGAAAAGCCCCGAATGGGTGCAGCGGATGGTGGACGGCATCGCCCGCAGCGGCAAGTGGCTGGAAGGCGGGATGGATCACCGTATGGACGCCGCCGAGAACATCTCGCAGCAATATTACAACCAGAAGCCCGAGTTGCTCCGCTTCGTCCTGAGCAAACCGCCCGACCGTGTGACCTACTCGAACCTCATGCTCGCGCAAAAAGATTTCGAGGAGATCGAAAAACTCGCGCTTGAAGCCGGGATTCTCGACGGGCCGATCGGCTTCTACGAGTACGCCGACCCGAGCTTTTCCAACAAGACGCAGAACGCGCAGGCTTACGATTGGAAGGGGACAAAATGAAGACCCGGCTACGGACGTTCTTACTACCGCTCACGGTCGCCGCCTCGTTCATCATCATCTGGCACGTCGGCGTAACGCTGGCCGGAAGCACGATCTTCCCGAAGCCGCATCAGGTGTTGGTCGGCATGGTGGAACTCACACGCCAGGGGGTGCTCGTGAAGTACGTCGTGGCGTCTCTGTTCCGCGTCTCGGCGGGCTTCTTGTTGGCGTTGGTCGTCGGCGTCCCGCTCGGACTTCTGTTCGGCTGGTTCGCACGCGCCTTCGAAGCGTTCAACCCGGCCATACAGGTGATGCGCCCCATCTCGCCCATCGCGTGGATACCGCTGGCGATCCTCTGGTTCGGCGTGAGCGACCTCGCGCCGATCTTCCTCATCTTCCTCGCGAGCCTGTTTCCGATTATGACGGCGACGATGTCGGCGGTGCAGAACATCCAACTCGTTTACCTGCGCGCGGCGCGCAACTTCGGCGTTAAGCGTTGGACGTTGTTCACGAAAGTCATCTTCCCGGCGGCGATGCCGCAGATCATAACGGGCGTGCGGATCGCGCTCGGCGTCGCATGGCTGGTGGTCGTGGCGGCGGAGATGATCGCGGTCAACTCAGGACTCGGCTATCTCATCATCGACGCACGCAATGCAGGGATGCGTTACGACCTCGTCGTCGCAGGGATGACGCTCATCGGGCTGATCGGGCTGACGCTCGATCTTCTGGTGAGAAGGTTGGAGCATCTGGATGAGGTGCGCTGGGGCTTCAATAACTAGGCCGCAAATAACTAGGCCGCAATAACTAAACCGCGCGCCCGTCTGCACCGAACTCCGACGACGCACAAAACACTCTTCACGCGCGCCTCGCTTCAGTTAAACGGAGAACACCTCTCCCCTGTTTCCTCAGGCATTCAGGTAAGGCTCACACCAATGGAAACAAACCACTCGGCGAAAATTGTCGTCCACGATCTGTGGAAGGAATACGCGGCGCATAAAAGGGCGGCGGAGCAGACGGACGATGCCGACATCAGTTCCGTCCCGGTCTTGGAAGACATTAACCTGTCGGTTAACGACGGTGAGTTCGTTTGCATCGTCGGCCCGTCGGGTTGCGGCAAGTCAACTCTGCTGAACATCATCGGCGGCTTTCTGAACGCTACGCGCGGCACGGTGCTGGTTGACGGCGCGGAGGTCACTGGGCCTGACATGAGGCGCGTCTTCATCTTTCAGGAAAACGGCGTCTTCCCGTGGCTGACGGTGAAAGAGAATATAGGGTTCGGGCTGCTCGACAAGTCGCCGGAAGAACGCGAACGGATCGTGGCGCACTATGTGGAGATGGTGGGTTTGACGGGCTTCGAGAAGTCTTACCCGCGCGAACTGTCGGGCGGGATGAAACAGCGCGTAGAGATCGCACGCGCCCTCGCCGCCGACCCCGACATCCTCTACATGGACGAGCCGTTCGGCGCGCTCGACTTCCTCACACGTTTGCGTATGCGCGCCGAGTTGGTCGAGATTTGGCAGCGCGAGAGGAAGACCGTCCTCTTCGTGACACACGACGTTGAGGAAGCCGTCCAACTCTCAGACCGCGTCGTCGTGATGAGCAGGCGACCGGCGACAATCAGCACCATCATTGATGTCAAACTGCCGCGACCGCGTGATCTGGATGCGCCGGAGTATCTCAGTATCCGCGACGAAATCTTTGAAGTCATGGGCATCGGTCACACCGAATCCGCCCCGCCGTCGCCGGACAGCGCAGAACCGGAGCAACCCGCACGGAAGACGACGGCGGTGAACAGCCCGCTCCGCTCAAGAAAATTAGACGCAGACGTGATCATCATCGGCGGCGGCCCTGCCGGTTCGGTGCTCGGCACGTATCTGGGTCGTGCGGGCGTTGACCACCTCATCATTGACAAGGCGCACCACCCGCGCGCACACGTCGGCGAGTCGCTCTCGTTCTCGACCACAGCCATCCTGAAAGAGATCGGTTTCCTGCCCGTGATGGAGCGCGAGCGTTTCATCGTCAAGCGCGGCGTTTCGTGGACGACGTGGTACGAGCCGGAGCAGGTTGACATGAAGTTTGAAGAGATCGAGCCGGAGGGCTACGCCTATCAGGTTGATCGCGCCAAGTTTGACGAGTTGTTGCTGCGGTTCGCGCGCGAGCACGGGTCGCGCGTGTTTTCGGGGGCGGAAGTTGATCGCGTCAACTTCAACCGCGCCGGTCAAGCAACCGGCGTCACGGTCAAACTCGGCGGTTCGAGGTTCAATCTGAACGCGCGTTTGATCATTGACGCGTCGGGACGGCAGGGCGTGCTCGGTCGGCAACTTAATGCGATGAAGCCGCTGTCGGACTTTCCGCAGTTCGCGGTGCATAGCTGGTTCACGGGCGTCGAGCGCGGCACGGGCGCAACGGCGCACAACACGCATCTACACCTCCTCCCGATCAAGAGGGGTTGGGCGTGGCAGATTCCGATCACCGACGAGATCACTTCGGTCGGGATCGTCTCAGGCCGCGATCATCACGTGAGATCGGGCGAAGACGTTGAGCAGTTTTTTAAGTGGACGGTTAACTTGAACCCGACGCTGGCCGCGCGCATGCGTCGCGCGAGCCGCCAGCGCGAACTGCGCATGGACGGTAACTACTGTTACCGTATGGAACGTTTCGTCGGCGACGGCTGGCTGTTGATGGGCGACGCGGCCTTCTTCGTCGATCCGATCTTTTCCTCCGGCATCGGCGATGCGCTCCACTCGGCCAAGTTCGCGGCTGAGGCGATCATCGCCTCCCTTGCGGCAAACGATTTCGGCGAAGCGAACTTCCTTGATTACGAACGGCAGTTGCAGCGCGGCATGGCGGTCTGGCAAGACTTCGTGCATCTGTTCTACGAGATTGCCCCGATCTTTAGCAGCGTGCTGGCCGAGAGCGAACACCGCGCTCCCATTCTGCGCGTCTGCGAAGGCGAGGTCTATACCGACGAGGCGGCGCAGGCCGTTGCGCGCCTGAGAACTGTCTTTGACGAAATTCGAGCCAACCCCGCTCACCCGCACGCGCAGTTTCTCGCCGGAGCGGCAACGGACGAGGCGTTGGCACATCGCAATGAGTAACTTTCAAGAGCAAATCGCCGGACTGACGCCTGCTCAACTCGCGCTCCTGCAAGAGAAGCTCAAGGGGTTGAAGTCGGGTGCGGCGCAAGACGCGGGCATCCAGCGCCGGACGCAACGCGAGAGCGCGCCGCTCTCGTCCGCGCAGCAGCGCGCGTGGTTTCTAGACCAGTTGGAATCCGGCAGCCCCGCCTACAACCGCCCGGCGGTCTTCCGCCTCCGCGGGACACTCAATCTCAAAGTGTTAGAGGACAGCTTGACGGAGATCGTGAGACGGCACGAAATCCTGCGCACGAGATTCTCGGCAAGCGACGGCCAACCCGTACAGGTCATTCTCCCCTGCGAGCACTTCGCGATTTTCGTCGAAGACCTGTCCGGCGTGCCTGCAAGTTCCAGAGAAGAACGGATGCTGGAACTCGTCAGAGAGGACGGGCAAAAATCTTTCAGCCTCGAACGCGGCGCGTTGCTCAGCGCGAAAATTCTACGTCTGGCCGAAGACGATCACGTGCTGCTCGTCAACATGCACCACATCGTCACCGATGGCTGGTCAATCGGCGTCTTCATACGCGAATTGGCCGCCTGCTACGAAGCCTACAGCACAGGCACACAACCGCAACTCGCCGAGTTGCCGATTCAGTACGGCGATTTCGCCGTCTGGCAGGAAGAGTGGCTGCGCGGCGAAGACTTCAATAAACAACTCGCTTACTGGAAGCGGCAGTTGGCGAACGCGCCTGAATTCTTCGAGTTGCCTGCGGACTATCCGCGCCCCGCAACGCAGACTTATAACGGCGCAGTGTTTCGCCTCGAAGCCGGGGCGGAACTGACGACACAACTCAAACAGGCTGCGCGCGGCGAGGGCGTCACGCTGTTTATGACGCTGCTCGCAGCCTTCAACACGCTGCTTCATCGCACCAGCGGACGCGAGGACATACTCGTCGGCACGCCTATCGCCAACCGCAGCCGCCGCGAACTCGAAAATCTGATCGGGTTCTTCGCCAACACGCTCGTCATGCGTACGGACTTGAGCGGCGACCCGACTTTCAGAGAGTTGTTGAAGCGCGTGAAAGAGGTCGCGCTCGGCGCGCACAAGCATCAGGATTTGCCCTTTGAAAAATTGGTCGAGGAGATGCACGTCGAGCGCGACTTGAGCCATCACCCGCTGTTTCAGGTGATGTTCGTGCTGCAAAATTCGCCGCTGCAACCGTTGAAACTGTCGAGCCTGCAAGTCGAACCTCTGGAGGTCAGCAACCAGACGGCGAAGTTCGATCTGACGCTCATCATCACAGAGCAGCAGGGTCAACTCGTCTTCCGCTTCGAGTACAACACAGACCTGTTTGCGCCTGAGACAATCGAGCGCATGGCCGGTCATTTTCAAACTCTGCTGGCGGCCATCCCGTCGAATCTTGAGCGGCGCATATCTGAAATTCCGTTGATGTCGGCGGGCGAGTTGGAGCGCGTGCTGGTGGAATGGAATCAGACGCGCATCGATTATCCGCGCGACCGCGCGATCCACGAACTATTCGAGGAACAGGCGGAACGAACGCCCGACCGCGTGGCCGTCGTTTTTCAAGACGAGGAGTTGAGCTACGGGGAACTGAACCGGCGCGCGAACAGGCTCGCACATTATCTTGCGGCGCGCGGCGTCGAGCCGGGTGCGCTCGTCGGTTTGTGCCTTGAGCGCGCGCCGGAAATGTTGGTCGCGATTCTGGGGATTCTCAAAGCGGGCGGCGCATACGTCCCGCTCGACGCGAGTTACCCGCCGGAACGCCTCGCCTTCATGTTGGAAGACATTCGCGCACAAGTTTTGCTCACCGGGCGGCAGTTTGAACAACGCTTTTCGCCGCACGCCGCGCAAGTTATTTATCTGGACAGTGATTGGGATGCAATCGCCGCACAACCGGCGCACAACCCCGCTCGTGCGTCCGACCCGCTCTCCACGGCTTACGTGATGTACACCTCCGGCTCGACCGGCCAGCCGAAAGGTGTGTGCATCCCGCATCGCGCTGTGGTGCGGTTGGTGCGCGAGACGAACTACGTCGAACTGAACCCGTCGGAAGTCTTCCTACAATTCGCTCCGATCTCGTTCGACGCTTCCACGCTTGAGATTTGGGGCAGTCTCTTGAACGGAGCGCGGCTCGTGCTCATGCCGCAGGCCGTGTCGTCGCTCGAAGAACTCGGACAGGCGATTCGCGCGCACGGCGTCACGACCCTCTGGCTGACCGCCGGACTGTTTCATCAGATGGTCGAGCACCAACTCGAAGATTTGAAACGCGTGCGGCAATTGCTCGCGGGCGGAGACGTGCTCTCCGTGCCGCACGTCCAAAAATTTCTGCGCGAAGCCGACGGCAGCACGCTCATCAACGGCTACGGCCCGACCGAGAACACGACCTTCACCTGTTGCCATCCGATGACGGACGGAGCAAGGATCAACTCCTCCGTGCCCATCGGTCGCCCGATCTCCAACACGCAAATTTACCTGCTCGACGGGCGGCTCGAACCCGTTCCGGTCGGAGTCGTCGGCAGCCTCTACATCGGCGGCGACGGGCTGGCGCACGGTTATCTGAACCAGCCCGCGCTGACGGCAGAGCGATTCATTCCGCACCCGTTTGCTCAAGAGCCGGGCGCGCGGCTCTACCAGAGCGGCGATCTGGCGCGCTACAGGGCTGACGGCACGGTCGAATTTATCGGGCGCAAAGATAATCAACTCAAGATACGCGGCTTTCGCGTCGAGTTGGGAGAGATCGAAGCAGTCTTGAGTCTCCACCCCGGCGTGACGGAAGCCGTCGCAGTGGCGCGCGACGAGCCTGACGGCGGCAAGCGCATCGTGGCTTACGTCGTCGGTGCGCAGTCATACGGGACGAGCGCCGCCGAGTTGCGCAGTTATCTCAAACAGAAGCTACCCGCGTACATGCTGCCCGCGCTCTTCGTCATGCTGGACGAGTTGCCGCTGACGCCGAACGGGAAAGTTGATCGCGGCGCGTTGCCTGCGCCCGAAAGTTCGCTTGCGACGGATGCCGGAGAGAACTACGTCGAGGCGCGTGACGGCATCGAAGAACTCGTCGCGGGCATCTGGGAAGAAGTGCTCGGCGCGGAGCGCGTCGGCGTCTTCGACAACTTCTTCGACCTCGGCGGCCATTCGCTAATGGCGATGCGGGTCGTCACGAGGATCAGAAAGACCTTCAATGTCGAACTGGGCGTGCGCTCTCTCTTCGAGCATCCGACGGCGGCGTCTTTGTCGCGGCATATCGCGGCGGCCATCGGCGGCGGAGGCGCGGAAGGCGTTGGCAAGATCGAGCGTGTGAGTCGGGAGGCGGGCGTGCCGCTCTCCTTCGCGCAGGAGCGGCTCTATTTCATGGAGCGACTCGCGCCGGGCAGCCCCATCTACAACGTGCCGGTGTCCTATCGCGTCGAGGGCGAGTTGAATCTGAAAGCGTTGGAGCGAAGCATCGTCGCCGTCGTCGCACGACACGAGACGCTGCGAACGGAGTTCAAGGCGGTCGAAGGCGACGTGTTGCAGTTCGTCGCGGATAGCGTCGAGTGCCGGATGGAGTTGATAGACCTCTCCGCCCTCGCAGATGACGAGCGCGAGCGAGAAGCGCAACGACTCGCAATCGAGGAAGCGCGCCGCGACTTTGATCTCACCGCTGCCCCGCTGCTCAGGGCAAAGGTGCTGCGCTTGTCCGACGAGCAGCACCTACTCCTGATCACGATGCACCACCTCGTTACCGATGGCTGGTCAATGAACGTCTTCATGCGCGAGTTGGCCGCCTGCTACAAGGCTTTCAGCCGCGACGCCGAGCCGCAACTGCCGGAGTTGCACATTCAGTATGCCGACTACGCCGCGTGGCAGCGCGAGCATATGCACGGCGAAACTTGGAGCGCGCAACTCGCTTACTGGAAGCAGCAATTGGCCAGTGCTCCCGGCGTACTTGAGTTACCGACGGACGCGGAGCGACCCGCCTTGCAGACTTTCAAAGGCGACACGCAACGCTTCGAGATCGGCGCGGAACTCACGGCGCGTCTGAAACAACTCAGCCGCGAACAGGGCGCGACATTGTTTATGACGCTCCTTGCGGCCTTCAACGTGCTGCTTTCACGCTACAGCGGGCAGCAAGACATTCTCGTCGGCACGCCGGTCGCCAACCGCAACCGCGTGGAGGTGGAGAATCTCATAGGCTTCTTCGTCAACACGCTCGCGCTGCGGGCGCGGCTCGATGCGGACATGAGCTTCCGGCAGTTGCTCGTGCAGATGCGCGAGACGTGTCTGGCGGCCTACGCGCATCAGGACATGCCATTCGAGAAACTGGTCGAAGAGTTACAGCCCGAGCGCAGCCTCAGCCGCCATCCGTTGTTTCAGGTCGTGTTCAGTTTAGAGAGTGAACCGAATCAGGTGATTGAGTTGAACGGCGCGAAGTTGACGCCGCGAAAGATCGAAACGCAGACCTCGAAGTTTGATCTCTTCCTTCAACTCAATGAGGAAGGTGATCATTTGCAGGGCAGATTGGTCTATAGTTCAGACCTCTTCGCGGGCAGCACGATCAGCTACATGCTCCGGCACTTCGATAAGCTGTTGCAGAGCGTGGCCGCCGACCCCGATACGAGACTCGACGAACTGGATATGCTGCTCGAAGAGGAACGTGCGCTGCTCGGCGTCGCGCACGAGATAGATGAATTCGAAACGAATCTTTCCGAAAGCAACGACTAGGAGACTTATTATGAGCAGGGACGAGAGAGAAGACAACACCGTCTATAAAGTGGTTGTGAACCACGAAGAGCAATATTCCATCTGGCCTGCGGATCGGGAGAACGCGCTCGGTTGGAACGACGCGGGCAAGACTGGCACGAAAGCAGAATGCCTCGCCTACATCAAAGAGGTCTGGACGGACATGCGCCCTTTGAGTTTGCGCAAAGAGATGGCAGAGTCCGCCGGTTAAGCCTGCACCCGGCGGGCGGCTGGCCTTGAGTTCGGCGATGTTATTTCTTGAGTTCGGCGATGTCATTTTAAGTTTACGTGATGGTGAGTCTTGAGTAGGCACATGCCAATTTGTAAGAGCCTGTTCGGCACAATAGCTTTTATGTTGCTCTTGATAGCAGCCTGCGCTCCGGTGACGAACCTCGCACGTCCCGAATTGCCGAAGCCGACGGTCAGTGCCGAACAACCCGAACTGAACGCGGGCGGCGCGGCGGAGAGCGCGGCGGGGCAAACCTCCGCGTCGTTGCGTTTCGCTTCCGGCACAAGCGCGCGGGGCATTCCCTACGAGGTCAACGCGAATAAGATTTACCTCTCGGCCAAAGTCAACAACACCCCCTGCTGGTTCATACTCGACAGCGGCGCGGCCTTCAACGTGGTGGACGAAGATCAGGTGAAGACGCTCGGCCTCAGTCTGAGCGGCATCTCCTCGGTCAGAGGGGCAGGAGAACAATCCGTCAACATCGCCACCGGTTCGGCGATAAAGATAAATTTGCCGGGCGTGGAGATTAACGAACCGCAGGTGATAGTCCTTCCCGTCAGCGCTTCGATAGGCAGTTTCGAGGGACGCAGGGTTGACGGTTTGCTCGGCTACGACTTCTTCAAACGATTCGTCGTCGAAATAGACTACGCCGCGCAGCGCCTCAATCTGTACGACCCGCAGCAGTACAACTACGCGGGCGCGGGCGAGGAGATTCCGCTCGACATCAACAAGGGACACGTCTTCGTCTCCTCCACGCTGTCGCTGCCGGACGGTAATTCGGTCGTGGTTGATCTGCTCGTGGACACGGGGTTTCGCACGGGACTCACGCTGAATACTCCGTTCGTCACGCAGCACAGCCTGCTCACGAGCGTGCCGAAGAAGATAGACCCTGTGAAGGCCGTCGGGGTCGGCGGCGAGTACAAGATCGCAGTGGCGCGTATCAAGAGTCTCAAACTCGGCCGTTACACGATTAACTCTCCGGTGGTTGGCCTGTCGCGTGCGGAGAGCGGAGTGTTGTCCGGCGGCAACTACGCAGGGATCATCGGCGCGGAAATCCTGCGGCGATTCAAAGTGATCTTCGACTACTCGCGCCGCCGCATGATCATCGAGCCGAACGCGCATTTCGACCAACCGCACGAGTACGACAAGAGCGGTCTCCTGCTGCGCGCTGTAGGGAAGAATTTTAACGCCTTCAAAGTTTATCAAGTGATGGATAACTCCCCGGCGGCGGCTGCGGGTTTGCGCGAAGGCGACACGCTCGAAGCCGTCAACGGAATCCCCGCCGCGACCTTCACGCTCGAACAACTGCGGCGCAACTTCGCACAGGCCGAGGGCACACAATACCTGCTGCGCGTCAGCCGCGAAGGGAAGTTGACAGAGACAAAGTTAAAATTGCGAAGACAGGTATAACATCGTCGTTAAGATTGCGAAGACAGGTATCACGTCATCTGAAATCCGCTCTTTGATAATTCCATGAACGATAACGAACTGACCGCCGCTACAGGGCTGGCTGCGGTTGAAGACCTTCCGGGCGACGCGCAGCCCGCGTCTCGTCTGCCCCCGCATCTCGTCCCACTCGCGGGCGGGGAGTGGGCTGTGTGGCGCACCTTCGCCTTGAGGGGCGCGGGCTTTCCCGCGACGCAAGTTCTCAAGCTGTCCGCCTCCGAATGTGCCGTCGCCGCTGATGAGGTCGTTAGCGCGGAAGAAGAGTTGCGCCGGATTGCGGCGGAGGCGTTGCAGGCGCTCAGCCGCGCACGCTCAGACGCCGATGGCGCGATGCTCGACCGTCTCGACAAGTCATCCAAGAAAATTAAAAGGGGACTGCCGCCGGAACTGCCCGAAGGTGTCGAGCAACGGCAAACGCTCACGGAGCGTTGGCAAGCGGCGAACGCACGTGCAGAGGCGGCGCGTGCGGAGTTTCAAAGGGCATTCAAGGTCGGAGTGGATAAAATTTCGCAGGCGATCCGCGAAGTGGTTAGTGATCGGCAATTTCACGAGGCGGTTGTCTGGCAGAACCGGCGCGTGTGGCGCAGCGCGGTCGAGCCGCTGCTGCGCCAGAAGCAGTCCGACGACGCCAACACGCGCGACTCGAAATCGCGGCAGCACGAAGAGGTCGTCGCCAGTTACGTGCAGCGATACTGCGTCAAGAACGACACTATCGGTTTCTTCGGCCCGGTCGGTTGGGGAGACTTCGCTCCGCAGGGCGCAGGGTTGGTGGTGAAGCCGGGTCAAAGTTTGGTCTCGAAGCGAAATATTTATTTTGAATCGTGGGGCATTGATGCGCTTGCCGCGTCGCTGGCAAACGACAAGGCGCTCAATCCCTGGCTCGCTCCGCGCCGGATGCCGTTCAACAGCGTTCGCGACGGTGAGTTGTATCTGCCGGGGAACGGTTCGCTCAAACTCTCCGAGGGAGAGGCGGCGGTTGTAGAGGCTTGCGACGGCGAACGAACGGCGCGCGAGTTGGCTCTCGAACTGACGCAAGTTCCCTCGCACGGACTCAAGAGCGAGTCGGAAGTTTACCGCATACTCGAATCGCTCAACGCCAGAGGAATCATCGCGTGGACGCTCGAAATTCCCGTTGACCGGCACGGCGAACAAAAGCTGCGACGACTGATCGAACGTATCGAAGACAAGCCTTTGCGCGAGTCCGCCCTCGCCGCCCTCACCGAACTCGAAACCGCGCGCGAGGCGGTCGCTGCTGCCGCTGGCGACGCGGAGCGTCTTGACGCCGCGCTCGACGAATTGGAGGCGAAGTTCAGCCGCCTCACCGGCACGGCGGCGACCAGAAACGCGGGGCAGACTTACGGCGCACGCTCGCTCATCTACGAAGACTGCCGCCGCGATGTTGAAGTCACGGTCGGGGCGCAGGTTTTGCAAGCGCTCGAACAGCCCCTCGCGTTGCTCCTTCAAAGCGCGCGCTGGGTGACGTTCGAGGTGGCCGCGCGTTATCGCAAGACCTTCGCAAACATATACGCCGAACTCGTTAAAAAAGGTGGCTCGAAAGAAGTCGGTGCGACGGACTTCTGGATGAAGGCCGATCAGTTTCTCTACAAAGACAGGACGCGTGTGGCCGACACGGTCGTGCCAGATTTTCAAAAGAAATGGGCGGACGTGCTCGCGCTCCCGCAGGGGGAGAAGCAGGTCGTCTACTCGTGCGAAGAATTGCGCGCGCGTGTGGGCAGGGCGTTTGCCGCGCCGAACCCGGGTTGGTCAACCGCGCGCAATCACAGCCCCGACATCATGATCGCCGCCACGAGCCCCGAAGCCATCGAGCGCGGCGATTACCAGTTGGTGATGGGCGAGATTCACGTCGGCTTCAACAACATCAACAGCAGCGTCTTCGTCCCGCAGCACCCGCGCCCGGAGGAAATTCACGAGGCCGTCGAGGCAGACTTCCCCGAAACTCGTCTCGTGCCCGTGCTCCCGCGCTACTGGCCTGAGATGTCCGGGCGCATCAGCTTCGATTACGTCTCGCCGAAGAACTATCGCCTGCTCGTCACACACGACGCGTGCGGCATCCCGAAGTCGCAGGCGTTGCCCATCGGATCGCTCGTCGTCGCCGAGACAGCCGATGGCTTGATCGTCAGGGATCGTGCGAACCGCGTGCAGTTCGACATCGTCGAGGCGTTCGCGGAATCGCTGTCGAGCCACGTCATCAACACCTTTAGCTTATTGCCGCCCGGCAGGCACACGCCGCGCGTGACGATAGACCGTCTGGTCGTCTGCCGCGAGTCGTGGCGTTTCACTCCCGCAGAGTTTGAGTTCGCTTATGAGAAAGATGAAGCCGCACGCTTTCTCGCCGCGCGTCGCTGGATGCGCGAGCATGAGTTGCCGCGCTTCATGTTCGTTAAGACGAAGGTTGAAAGAAAACCCTTCTATCTGGATTTGGACAGCCCCGTCTACGTCAACATCTTCGCCAAAGCGATCCGCCGCGCGCGGGAAAGCAGCAGCCACGCGAAGTCGCCGATCACGTTGACGGAAATGATTCCCGATCACGGGCAGGCGTGGCTGCCGGACGCCGAAGGCAGACGCTACACCAGCGAACTCCGAATCGTGGCCGTTGACCTCACACACCGCCACACTCAGGGCGCACGTCGCTGAGCGCGAGCGCCCCCGTCGCGTTCACGTCTGCCGTTAGATGCAAATAAAAACAACTCTCTTCGCAAGCGTCGCTTCAGGCCGGAAGCGTCTGGCTGCCCGCCCGCACGTCCGATAGTTCAACAACGCTTTGAACTGAAACGCGACGGCCAACATCAACAACGAATCAGAGGTGGAAGATGAATAAATTAAGGAGAAGGTTTCTCAGCCAGCATCTCGAAAGGGAGAAAGATTACTGGTTGGGAAAATTATCCGGCGGCTTCAACGTCGCGGGACTCCCTCTCGATTTCATCCGGCCGGAGGTTCACGGCGACCGTAAAGAGACGGTCAGCTTCGACATCGCACCAGAGCACGCGGGCAAAATATTGCAGGCCGCCAACCGTCAAGAGCCGTCGATCCTCGCGCATCTTTTGACGGCGATGAAGATTTGCCTCGCCAAGTATAACGACGTGGAGGAAGTGACGGTCGGCACAACAATCCACGAGCGCCACCGCGAGGACGCGCTGCTCAATAAAGTGCTGGCGTTGCGCACGCGTGTCGGCGGCGACGCAACGCCGAAAGAGTTGTTGGAAGATGTCAATCACACTTTGTACGACGCATACAAACATCAGAAATATCCGTTTGAATCAATCCTCGAACACCTCAACCTGACAAACGAAGATGCGCCCGCCCCACGCTTCGGCGTGGTCGTGTTGCTGGACACTATCAACAACAAAGAGAATGTCCGCGAGCTACACAATGATCTCACCGTGACCTTCTCCCATGCGGGCGAAGCGATCAACGGCGTCATCGAATACAACCCCGAACTATTCAAAAGAGAAACTATCGAAGCGTTCGTCGCGCACTATGCGCAAGTATTGCGAAACGTTCTGGATTCGCCCGACCGCAAAATCTCACAGATCGGCATGCTCTCTGAAAACGAGCGGCGACAGTTAATCTACGATTTCAACGACACGCGGAGCGATTACCCCAAACATAAAACAATCCCCGAACTATTCGAGGCACAAGCCGCACACACACCCGACGCCGTTGCCCTGGTCTTCCAGGACACAGAGTTGACTTACCGCGAACTCAACGAGCGAGCGAATCAACTCGCGCATCACCTGCGCACGCTCGGCGTCGGCGCAGAGGTATTGGTCGGGCTGTGTGTCGAACGATCAGTGGAGATGGTGGTCGGATTGTTAGCGATCTTGAAAGCGGGCGGAGCATATGTCCCGCTCGATCCGACTTACCCGGCGGATCGCCTCAGCTTCATGATTGAAGACGCGCAAGTGCCCGTGTTGCTGACGCAAGAACGCTTGGTTGAATCCTTGCCCGCGCCGCAGGCACGCGTCGTGCGCCTCGATAGCGAGTGGGACGAGATCGCGCGGCACGCGAATGACAACCTGCCCGGCCTGTCGCAGCCGGAGAATCTGGCTTACATCAGTTACACCTCCGGCTCGACGGGACGCCCCAAAGGAGTCAGCGTCGTTCATCGCGCCGTGGCGCGCCTTGTCAAAGAGACTAATTACGTTGAGTTCAAAACGGGCGACAGTTTTCTTCAGTTAGCCCCGCTCGCTTTCGACGCTTCGACGTTCGAGATATGGGGGAGCCTCTTGAACGGCGCGCGGCTCGTGGTCATGCCCCCGCACGCGCCCTCCCTGAACGAGTTGGGAGCGGCCATCACGCGCTACGAGATCACGACGCTGTGGCTGACAGCCGGACTGTTTCACCTCATGGCGGGCGAGCGTTTGGAGAGCCTGATCTCCGTGCGCCAACTGCTGGCCGGAGGCGATGTCTTGTCTGCCGCGCACGTGCAGAAATTCTTGCGCGCGGCCGAAGGCAGTACGCTCATCAACGGCTATGGCCCGACCGAGAACACAACCTTCACCTGCTGTTATCCGATGACGAACGGGACGGAACTTGAACACTCCGTGCCCATCGGTCACCCGATCTCAAACACGCAAGCGTATGTGCTCGATAGATATTTGCAGCCCGTGCCCGTCGGTGTGACGGGCGAGCTTTACACAGGCGGCGACGGGCTGGCGCGCGGCTACTTGAATCGGCCGGAGCTAACCGCCGAGCGATTCATCCCGAATCCATTCAGCACGCAGGGCGGCGAGCGTCTCTACAACACTGGCGACCTTGCGCGTATGCGCGCCGACGGCGTGATCGAGTTCATGGGGCGCAGAGACACACAGGTTAAGCTGCGCGGCTTCCGCATAGAGTTGGGCGAGATCGAGGCGGCGCTGAACGCGCACGCCGATGTGCGCGAGAGCGTCGTCGTGATGCGCGAGGACGCGAACGGGGAGAAGCGTCTGGTGGCCTACATCGTCGCCGAAGGCGCACAGTTGCCGCGCCCTGCGGACTGGCAAAGTTATCTAAAAAAGACGTTGCCGGAATACATGATTCCGTACGCTTTCGTGCCGCTTGAGAGTTTGCCGCTGACGGCGAACGGGAAGATTGATCGTCGCGCGTTGCCGGAGCCGGATGAAGCGAGACCTGACGCGGATGAGGGCTTTGTCGAAGCGCGCAATGAGATCGAATCACTCATCGCGGGCATCTGGGCGAACGTGCTGCGGCTTGAGAGCGTGAGCGTCAACGACGACTTTTTCGAGATCGGCGGCCACTCGTTGCTGGCGACGCGCGTGATGCTTCGCGTGCAGCAGGTGTTTGGCGTCGAACTGGCGCTGTGGCAGATGTTCGAGCGTCCGACGGTGGCGGGATTGGCCTCGGCGGTCGAAGCAGCGATGAGCGAAGGGCGACGTGCGCCGCAGATCGAAGCAATGGTGCGACCCGAACGCATCCCGCTCTCGTATGCGCAGCAGCGTCTGTGGTTTCTCGACCGCCTCATGCCCGGCACGCCGCTCTACAACGTCTATGTCGCCTTCGAGCTACACAGCGCGCCGAACCTCCCCGCGCTGGAAAGCAGCCTGAACGAGATCGTCAGGCGGCACGAAGTTTTGCGCACAACCTTCCCGTCCGTGCATGGACAACCGGCGCAACACATCGCAGCGACCGCCACACTCAGTTTGAAACTGGAAGAACTCGGCGACGTGCCCGCGTCGGAGCGCGAGAGCGTGGCCGCGAAACTGATCGCCGAAGAAGCTCTGCGTCCCTTCGATCTTGAACGCGGCCCGCTCGTGCGCGCCGTGCTGGTTAACAAAGGCGAAGGCTCTGTGCTGCTCTTGACGATGCACCACATCATCGCCGACGGTTGGTCTCTGGATGTGCTCAGCGGAGAATTGAACGCCCTTTACAAAGCTTTCGCCGAAGGGCGTCCGTCGCCGCTCGCGGAGTTGAACATACAGTATGCCGACTACGCCATGTGGCAGAGAGAGTGGCTGCGCGGCGAGGTCTTAGAACGTCAACTCGACTACTGGCGGCAGCAGTTGGACGGCGCGCCGACCGTGCTCGAACTGCCCGCAGACAAACCCCGCCCCGCATCTCAGACCTTTCGCGGCGCGCGTCATTCTTTCGCCGTCCCCGAAGACGCGCGTGAGTCTCTCGACGCAGATTTGAAGGCGCTCAGCCGGAGCGAGAACGCGACTTTATTCATGACGCTCTTCGCGGCTTTCAACGCGCTGCTCTCGCGCTACACAGGCCAGCGCGAGATTCTCGTCGGCACGCCGGTCGCCAACCGCAACCGCGCCGAGGTGGAAGACTTGATCGGTTTCTTCTCCAACACGCTCGCGCTGCGTACGAATCTGGAAGGCGATCCGAGTTTCCGCCAGTTGGTGCGACGCGTGCGCGAGCAGGCGCTCGGAGCTTACGCGCATCAGGATGTGCCGTTCGAGAAGTTGGTTGAGGAGTTTGGAGTAGAGCGAGATTTGAGTCGCTCGCCGCTCTTTCAGGTTCTCTTTAGTTTGGAGAACACGAAAGCGAGGACGGGCGCGGGGACAGACTTGACGCTGAACACGTTAAGAGTGGAGACGGGCACGGCAAAAGTTGATCTGGCGCTCTACATGCTCGACACGGAACAAGGTCTGCGCGGCGCGTTCGAGTACAGCACCGATCTCTTCGAAGCGGAAACCGTTGCGCGCCTCAGCGGACACTTTCTCACTTTACTCGAAGCCGTCGCTGCCAATCCTGATCTACGGCTGTCGGAAATGCCGTTGCTCACCCCCGCCGAGCGGCAACAACTGCTTGACGCTTACAACGACACCAGACGCGACTACCCGCAAGATCGCACCATCCATGAACTGTTCGAGGCACAGGCCGCACAGACACCTGACGCCGTCGCGCTGGTCTTTCAATCTGAGGAGTTGAGCTATCGCGAACTGAACGAGCGAGCGAATCAACTGGCGCATCACTTGCGCAGTCTGGGCGTCGGCGCGGAAGTGTTGGTCGGGCTGTGTGTCGAACGCTCGGTGGAGATGGTCGTCGGGTTGTTAGCGATCTTGAAAGCTGGTGGAGCATATGTCCCGCTCGATCCGCAGTACCCGCAGGAGCGTCTCTCGTTCATGTTGGAGGATTCAGGCGTCTCGGTGTTGCTCACGCAAAAGCATTTGCTCGACGCTCTGCCGTCTACGCACGCGGTCGTCGTAGATGTGGATTCCGAGTCGGCGGGCATCGCCGCGCACGACAAGCAAAATCTCGTCGGCACGACGACGCCCGACGCGCTGGCCTACATCATCTACACGTCGGGTTCGACCGGCACGCCGAAAGGCGTGAGCGTCGAGCATCGCAACGTCGTGCGTTTGGTAAAAGCGAACGAGTATGCACGCCTCGACGCAAACGAGGTTCTGCTTCAGTTAGCGCCGATCTCGTTCGACGCTTCGACGTTCGAGATTTGGGGAAGTTTGCTGAACGGCGCGCGGCTCGTGGTGATGCCTCCGCATCAACCATCGCTGGAAGAGTTGGGCGCGGCGATCAAACACCATGAGATCACGACGCTGTGGCTGACTACGGGGTTGTTCCACTTGATGGTTGACGAGCGTGTGGAAGACTTGCGCCGCGTGCGGCAGTTGCTCACCGGCGGCGATGTGGTGTCGCCCGCGCACGTCCAAAAGTTTCTGCGCGAAGCCGACGGTTGCACGCTCGTCAACTGCTACGGCCCGACCGAGAACACGACCTTCACCACATATTATCCGATGAACGCGGTAGAAGAGTTCGGTCATTCCGTCCCCATCGGGAAGCCGATCATCAACACGCAAGTTTACTTGTTGGACGAACATTTGCAGCCCGTCCCCGCAGGGCTGCGGGGCGAACTCTACACGGGCGGCGAAGGTGTCGCGCGCGGCTATTTCAACCGCCCCGAACTGACCGCCGAGCGGTTCATCCCCGATCCGTTCGGCACTGCTGCGGGCGCGCGTTTGTACCGGACGGGCGACCTGTGCAGGTTCGGAAGCGACGGCCGGATAGAGTTTCTGGGGCGCAGCGACACGCAGGTCAAACTACGCGGCTTCCGCATCGAACTCGGCGAGATCGAAGCCCCGCTCGCCCGCCACGAAGAGGTGAAGGAAGCCGTCGCGGTGATCTTGAAAGACGAGATGAGCGGCGATAAACGCATCGTCGCTTACGTGGTGGCCGCGCATGAGGGTGGCGTCGGCGTCGACGCTTTGCGCGGCCACCTCAAGGAGAAGTTGCCCGATTACATGATCCCTGCGGCGTTCGTCATGCTCGACGCGCTGCCGCTGACGGCGAACGGCAAGATTGACCGCGCCGCGCTCCCCGATCCCGACAGCATCGAGAGCGGGGAAGAAGTGGAACGCGCCGCCGCGCGCACGGGGATCGAAGAGATCGTGGCGAACATCTGGACGCGTGTGCTCGGCGTGGATTCCGTCGGCGTGCATGACAGCTTCTTTGACGTGGGCGGTCACAGCTTGCTGGCGACGCAGGTGGTTTCAAGATTGAGAGAGGCGTTGGGCGTCGAACTGGAAGTGCGCAGCCTCTTCGAGAATCCGACGGTCGCGGAACTGGCCGAGGCGGTCGCCACCGCGCTTCGTGGCGGCGAGCGAGTCGAGTCCGAGCCGGTACGGCGCGCGAACCGCAAGCGGCAACCCTTGTCGCTCTCCTACGGGCAGCAACGCCTGTGGTTCCTCAATCAGTTGATGCCCAACACGCACCTCTACAACGTCCCAGTGCATTATCGCCTGCAAGGCGAACTCGACGTGGAGGCGTTGGAGAAGAGTTTCAGCGAAATCGTCCGACGCCATGAAGTGTTGCGGACGCACATCGGCATGGCGGGCGGGCAGCCTGTGCAGATCATTGACAAGCCACGACGGCAGAAATTCGACCTCGCTGACTTTAGCGCGTTGCAGTCGCCGGAGGAGCGGCGTGCGCAACTCGAACGTGAGATACGCGCGCTGTGGGTGCAGCCTTTCGACCTCGCGCGCGGCCCCCTCTTCCGCGTCAAACTCATACGTTATGGCCGGCAGGAGCACCGTCTTCTCCTGACGATGCACCACATCATCTCGGATGGGTGGTCGGTGAGTTTGTTGACGCGCGAACTGGCGACGCTCTACGAAGCCTACCGCAACGCCGGCGAGTCGCCGCTGGAAGATTTGCCGATTCAGTATGCGGACTACGCCGTCTGGCAGCGGCAGGCGCAACGCGAAAAGGTGTTAGAGAAACAACTGGCCTACTGGCGGCAGCAGTTAGACGGCGCGCCGACCGTGCTCGAACTGCCCGCAGACAAACCCCGCCCCGAAGTGGAGACACATCACGGGGCGAGCGTTCTCTTCAGCTTGAACGAAGAGGTGTACGCGGGGCTGAAAAATGTCAGCCGCGAAGAGAGCGTCACGCTGTTCATGACGCTCCTTGCGGCCTTCAACGTGCTGCTCTCACGCTACAGCGGGCAGGAGGACATCATCGTCGGCACACCGGTCGCCAACCGCAACCGCGCCGAGGTGGAAGACTTGATCGGTTTCTTCTCCAACACGCTCGCGCTGCGTGCGAAGCCGGAGGCAGGGCTCAGTTTTCGTCAACTGCTAAGGCAGGTCAAGGAGGTCTGTCTCGGAGCTTACGCGCATCAGGATGTGCCGTTCGAGAAGTTGGTCGAGGAGTTTGGAGTAGAGCGAGATTTGAGTCGCTCGCCGCTCTTTCAGGTCATGTTCAGTCTTGAGAGCGCGGCGGGTAAAGCTGTCGAACTATCGAGCTTGAAAATAAGTCCGACGGTGTTAGACAACGAGACCGCCAAGTTTGATTTGTCTCTCGGCTTGTTCGAGACGGAGCGGGAACTCACCGGCGCGTTCGAGTACAGCACCGATCTTTTCGAGGCGGAGACAATCGAACGCATGGCCGGGCACTTCCGCACTTTGTTGGAAGCCTTTATCGCCAACCCCGACTTGCGACTCTCGGAACTGCCCCTGCTCACTCCCGACGAAACACGACTCTTCGACACATGGAACGACACCACACGCGACTACCCGCAAGATCGTTTGATGTACGAGTTGTTCGAGGCACAAGCCGCGCGCACGCCCGACGCCATCGCCCTAGTCTTCCAAGACGAACAACTGACTTACCGCGAACTCAACGAGCGAGCGAATCAACTGGCGCATTACCTGCGTGGCTTGGGTGTGGGAGCGGAAGTGTTAGTTGGATTATGCGTCGAACGATCAGTGGAGATGGTCGTCGGGTTGTTAGCGATCTTGAAAGCAGGCGGGGCGTATGTGCCGCTTGATCCGCAGTACCCGCAAGAGCGTCTCGCCTTCATGCTCGAAGACACCAGAGCGCCTGTGTTGTTGACGCAAGAAAGATTGGTCGCATCCTTGCCCGTGCAGCAGGCGAAAGTCGTGCGTCTGGATACTCAATGGGATGAGATCGCGCGGCACGCGAATGACAACTTGCCTGTGAGCACGACGCCCGCAGATTTGGCTTACGTGATCTATACCTCCGGTTCGACGGGCAGGCCGAAGGGCGTCGCCATCGAACATCGCAGCGCGACGACCTTCCTGCACTGGGCGTTGGAGGTCTTTCCTGAACAAACTCTCGCGGGTGTGCTGGCTTCAACTTCGATCTGTTTCGATCTCTCGGTCTTCGAGATTTTCGCGCCTCTCAGTCGCGGCGGCAAGATCATCCTCGCGGAAAATGCTCTCGCGCTCCCCACGCTTCCTGCCGCCGGACAGGTAACGCTCATCAACACAGTGCCTTCGGCCATCGCCGAGTTGGTACGCATGAACGGCATCCCCGACTCGGTGCGAACGGTGAATCTGGCTGGCGAGGCGCTCAAACTCTCGCTCGTGCAGGAAGTTTATAAGCAGCCGACCATCGAACACGTCTTCAATCTCTACGGGCCGTCCGAAGACACGACTTATTCCACCTTCACGCTTGTCGAGCGAGGACAGACCACAGCAGTGACCATCGGACGCCCCGTGGCGAACACGCAAGTTCACCTGCTCGACGCAAACTTGCAACGCGTGCCGCGCGGCGTGGCGGGCGAGTTGTGCCTCGGCGGCGCGGGACTCGCGCGCGGCTATCTCAACCGCCCCGAACTGACGGCGGAGAAGTTCATCCCCGATCCGTTCAGCACTGCTGCGGGCGCGCGGCTCTACCGCACGGGTGATCTCGCACGCTACCGGCCTGACGGCGAGATCGAATATCTGGGGCGCGTCGATCATCAAGTCAAACTACGTGGCTTCCGCATCGAACTCGGCGAGATCGAAGCCGCGCTCGCGAGGTACGAGGGAGTGCGCGAGGCTGTGGTCGTCGTGCGTGAAGACGCGGCGGGCGACAAGCGGCTCGTCGCATACCTCGCGGCGCAGCCGGAGCACGCGCCTTCCGTCAATCAACTGCGGGACTACCTGAAGGAAAAACTGCCGCACTACATGATCCCGTCAGTCTACGTGGTGTTGGCTGCGTTGCCCCTGACGCCGAACGGGAAAGTGAATCGCGCGGCCTTGCCCGAACCCGTCGAGGCGCGACCCGAACTGGCCGCCACTTACGTCATGCCGCGCACGAAGGCCGAAAACGCCGTTGCCGCCGTCTGGCAAGAAATCCTGCGCGTCGAACACGTCGGCATCAACGACAACTTCTTCGATCTCGGTGGCCACTCCCTGCTCATGGTTCAGGCTCACGCCAAGCTGCGCGAGTTTTTCGAGCGTCCCGACCTGTCTGTGATTGACCTGTTCAAGTATCCGACGGTGAGCGCGCTAGCGAAATTTTTGAGCAGGGAGGAGAACGAAACGCCCGCGCCGCCCGCGCCGGAGAGTCTCGCCGCCGAAGCGGGCGCGACCGCCGTGAAGACAGAAGCCGCCACCGCCACCACCGCGCAGCAGGAGACGGCGATTGCGATCATAGGGATGGCCGGGCGTTTCCCCGGCTGCCGCGATCTAGACGAGTTCTGGGAGAAGCTCAAAAACGGTGTGGAGTTGATTTCGAGTTTCTCGAACGAAGAACTGGCGGGGCGCGCGTCTGATCCGGCGTCGCTCGACGATCCGAACTTCGTCAAAGCAGGCTCGGTCGTGGAAGACGCAGACATGTTCGACGCTTCATTCTTCGACATGAATCCGCGCGAGGCCGAAATCACAGACCCGCAGCACCGTCTACTTCTCGAATGCGCGTGGCAAGCTCTCGAAGAGGCGGGCTACGACTCGCTGCGCTACGACGGGCGAATCGGCGTCTATGCAGGCACGAGCTTGAGCGGTTACCTGCAAAACATTTACGCGAACCCCGAAGTGATGCGCGCGGCGAATCCATACCAGATCGTCATCGGCAACGATAAAGACTACCTGCCGACGCGCATCTCCTACAAACTCAACCTCAAAGGGCCGAGCCTCAACGTTCAGACTTCGTGTTCAACGTCGCTCGTCGCCGTGCATATGGCATGCCGGAGTTTGCTGCACGACGAATGCGAGATGGCGCTGGCCGGTGGCATCTCGATCCGCACGCCGCAAAAGACCGGCTACTACTATCAAGAGGGCGGCATCAACTCGCCCGACGGCCACTGTCGTGCCTTCGACGCGGGCGCGCAAGGCACTGTGCCCGGCAACGGCGGCGGCCTCGTCCTCCTCAAACGCCTCTCGGACGCGCTCGCCGACGGCGACACGATCCACGCCGTCATACTCGGTTCGGCGATCAACAACGACGGCTCTGAGAAAGTGGGCTTCACCGCGCCGAGCGTCGACGGGCAGGCCGAGGTGATCGCGAGCGCGCAACGCGCCGCTCGCGTCAGTCCCGACACGCTCACCTACATCGAAGCGCACGGCACGGGCACGCCGCTCGGCGATCCAATCGAGCTAGCCGCGCTGACGCAAGCCTTCCGCGCGCAAACTGCGAAGCGAGACTTCTGCGCTGTCGGCAGTCTCAAGACGAACCTCGGACACCTCGACGCGGGCGCAGGCATCGCCGGTCTGATCAAGACGGTGCTGGCGTTGAAGCACCGTATGATTCCGCCGAGCCTGCACTTCGAGCAGCCTAACCCGCAGGTCAATCTCGAAGACAGCCCTTTCTACGTTAACCGCATGCTGCGCGAGTGGATCACGGAAGGGTTGCCGCGCCGCGCGGGCGTCAGTTCCTTCGGCATCGGCGGCACGAACGCTCACGTCATCCTCGAAGAGTCGCCCCGCACCGGGACTCGACTCGCCAACGACGACGGCTCACACCTGTTGCTCTTGTCGGCGAAAACTAAGACCGCGCTTGAACAGATGACCGGCGGCCTGCTCGCACACCTCAAACGGAACGGCGGCAACCTCAACCCGCGCGACGTTGCGTACACGCTGCAAACGGGGCGCAGAGTTTTCGAGCACAAGCTGATGCTGGTTTACAAAGACCTTGCGGACGCGGCGGCTCAACTTAAGAAGCCCGACCCGCGCCGTGTCTTCAACGCCACAACGCAGCCTGCGCACACGCGCGTCGTGTTGATGTATCCCGGACAGGGCGCGCAATACGTCCAGATGGGGCGGGGGCTGTACGAATCGCAGCCCGTGTTCCGCCGAGAGGTGGACGCCTGCGCCGAACTGCTGAAAGCGCATCTCGGCCTCGACCTACGCCGCTTGCTCTACCCGTCCGCAGCGGAAGCCGAAGCGGTCGCGCCGCAACTCAACGAGACTTTCATCGCTCAGCCCGCGCTTTTCGTCGTCGAGTATGCGCTGACGAAACTCTGGATGGAGTTGGGCGTTCAAGCGGACGCGTTCATCGGCCACAGCATAGGCGAATACGTGGCCGCTTGCGTGGCGGGAGTCTTCTCTCTGGAAGACGCTTTGAAGTTGGTGGCCGCGCGCGGGCGTCTGATGCAGTCGATGCCGAAGGGCACGATGCTTGTAGTTCCACTGCCGGAGCGCGAAGTGGACGCGCTCATCGGCGAAGAACTCTCCGTCGCCGCCGTCAACGGCGCGTCGCTCTGCGTCGTGTCCGGCGCGACGGAGGCGATAGCCGAACTCGAAAGTCGTTTGACGAGTCAAGGAGTCGCGGGGCATCGCCTGCAAACTTCACACGCTTTCCATTCACAGATGATGGAGGCGGCGGTTCAGCCATTCGTCGAGATCGTGCGGACGGTCGCGCTGCACCCGCCGAAGCTCAGGTACGTCTCCAACCTCACGGGCACATGGATCACAGCCGCGCAGGCGACCGACCCCAACTATTGGGGCGAGCACCTGCGGCGTGCCGTGCGCTTCGCCGACGGACTCTCCGAGTTGCTCCAAGAGCCGGGAACGGTGTTGCTCGAAGTAGGGCCGGGGACGGGACTCGGCGCGCTGGCAAAGCAACACGCGGGGAAAGAAGCGGGGCGCGCGGTGCTCTCAACCTTACGACACGCGAAAGCTCCGGTGGAGGACGACGCGTATTTCCTCAACACGGCAGGACAACTCTGGCTCACAGGGAGGCAACTCGACTGGTCGGCCTTGCACGCCGGAGGACAGCCCCGCCGCATCGCTCTGCCGACCTACCCGTTCGAGCGGCAACGCTACTGGGTCGATCCCGAACCGAACCGCGCCGCACAGTCCGTGTCGCACGCTCAGTTCAAGGTGCAAGCCAGCGACGAGCGTGCGGAGACTGTGCCCACGCCCGTCTCCGCCACCGTTGCGGCGCGGCACGCTCCCGCCGCTCCCGCGCCTCTGGAAGGAATCATCTCGCAGCCCACATCGCCAACCGCGCAGACGGCAGCCGTCGTGCGTGAGAGCGTGAAGCAGAACGGGGCGCACAACAACGGGGCGCGGAACGGGCGGCGCGACGCAGTGCGAAAGATCGTCGCGCAGCAGTTGCAGGTCAGCGCGCGGCAACTTGAGATCATGTCGCAACAGTTGGAGTTGCTGCGCCGGAACAGCAACGGAAGCAAACGGAAGACAGTCTCGACGGGAACAAAGGAGTAAGACTCATCATGTCGCAACCGAAGGCGGCGCAGTCGGAGCAGACGGCGCGGCAAGACTTGATCATCTCAATGCTCGCGGACGTGTTGGCGCGTCTGTTCGGGAGAGACGCGTCCGAGTTAGACACTCACACGCCCCTGATTAACATGGGCGCGGACTCGCTCTTTTTGCTTCAAGCCAGCCAAGCCATTAAGAAGGCGTTCGACGTGAAAGTCCCTTTCCGCCTGCTGCTCGAAGAACTCTCGACCATCGAAGCCCTCGCGCATCATCTGGACGGGAAACTCCCGCCGACCTTCGCAGCGAGCAAGGCGACGGCCACTGCCGCCGCGCCTCCCGCGCCGCCAAGCCCACCGGAGACGACGTTGCCGGTGAGCGTCGTGCAGGAAACAAACTTCGCCTACCCAACGCCCGACGCGCCCGCGCAAGTGACGCAAGCGGCCGTGCAGGCCGTCACGCACGAGGGCGGCGCGGAGCACGACGATGAGCTGCAACAGATCATCGCGCAGCAATTACAGATCAGCGCGCACCAGCTTGAACTCATGTCGCAACAGTTGGAGTTGCTCGGCGGCGCAGAGTCGCGGACGGATCAGCCAACCGCTTCCGAAAGTCTTCAACGCGAAACAATCGCCGCGCCTCCGTCGTCGCCGGACTTCGACGCGAGCGTGCCTGCGTCACAGGCTCGGAGAGGAAACGCCGCGAGCGAGTCGCAGGAGTCCGTCGAGAACAATGTCGCCGTGTCGGCCATCACGGCAGCGGCGGACGCTTCCGTCAACACGAGTGCGACGGCGGGCGGCGAGCGCGCGATTGAGCCGGACACGTTCGTGCCTTTCCAGCCTTTCAAGAAGAACGCGAGCGCCGCGCTCGACGAACGACAGCGGGCGCACCTCGATGCTCTCATCACGCGCATCAACCGGCGCATGCCGCAGTCGAAGCAACTCACGCAAACCTACCGGCCTGTGCTCGCAGACAGCCGCGCCGTCGCCGGATTCCGGCTGCTCTGGAAAGAGATGGCGTTCCCGCTCGTCATCGATCGCGCCGAAGGATCGCGCATCTGGGACGTTGACGGTAACGAATACGTTGACATGAACATGGGCTTCGGGTCGCTGCTCTTCGGCCATTCCCCTCCGTTCATCATCGAGACAATGCAGGAGCAACTCAAAAACGGACTCCAACTCGGCCCGCAGGCGCACGTCGCGGGGCGTGTCGCGCAGTTGATTTGCGAGTTAACGGGCGTCGAGCGCGCGGCTTTCTGTAATTCGGGAACGGAGGCTGTGATGACGGCCTTGCGTCTGGCGCGAGCCGTGACGGGGCGTTCCAAGATCGCGCTCTTTGAAGGTTGCTATCACGGGACTTTCGATGGCGTGCTCGTCAGGGGAGACAAGAACGACGACGGAAGCCTGCGCGCCGTGCCGATGGCTCCCGGCGTGCCGGAGCACATGATCGAAGATGTGATGTTGTTGAAATACAACAGCCCCGAATCCATCGAGACGTTGAAAGTACACGCGCATGAACTAGCCGCCGTCTTGATCGAACCGCCGCGCAGTCGTCGTCCAGACGTGCAGCCCAAAGCCTTCCTACACGAATTGAGACGACTGACCGAAGAGGCGGGCGCGGCTTTAATCTTTGACGAAGTCGTCACAGGCTTTCGCTTCCACCCCGGCGGCGCGCAGGCCATGTTCGATATCAAGGCCGATCTCGTGACTTACGGCAAGGCCGTTGCGGGCGGCCTGCCCGCAGCTGTGATCGCGGGGCGCGCGGCCTTCATGGACGCCGTTGACGGCGGCCAGTGGAACTACGGCGACAGTTCCTACCCCGAAGCCGACGTGACCTATTTCACCGGCACTTATTTCAAACACCCGCTCATCATGCCCGCCCTGCTGGCGACGCTGAATTACGTCAAAGAGCGCGGCCTGAGTTTGCAGGAGGAGTTGGACGAGAAGACGCGTTATGTGGTTGACACGCTTAATGCTTACCTCGAACAGACGCAGACGCCGATGAAGGTGGTGCGCCTCGGTTCGCTCTTCCGTTTCCTCTATCCGGGCGATTTGAAGTACGCAGACCTCTTCTATTTTCACCTGTTGGAGAAGGGCGTCTACCTGTCCGAGACGCGCAACTTCTTCATGTCTTCGGCGCACACCTCAGCCGACCTCGAACACCTGATCCGCGCCGCGCGTGAAAGCGTCGAAGAGTTGCGCGAGGGGGGATTCCTGCCCGGCGTTTCTTCCGCCGCTGCCGCGCCGTCCTCGTTCGCCGCAACGCGCGTGCCCCTGACCGAGTCGCAGAAGCAGGTCTGGGCGCTCGCGCAGTTGAGCGACGAAGGCGCGCGTGCGTACAACCTTTCCACCGGCCTGCGCCTGCGCGGACGGCTGAACGTGGACGCGCTGCGTTCCGCCTTCCAGCAGATCGTCGATCGCCACGAGGCTCTGCGCGCGACCTTCAGCCCCGCGGGCGACTATCAAGAGATCGCTCCGACGTTGAAAGTCAACGTGCCGTTGATTGATTTCACACAGTCCGCGCCGGACGAGCGTGAGTCTGAGGTGGCGACATGGTTGCGAGAAGAGGCGCAGCAGGAATTCGATCTGGCGCACGGCCCTTTGCTCAAAGCCTACATCCTCAAATTGGAAGAAGACCGCCACGTCTTCGTGCTGACCGCCCACCACCTCATCACCGATGGGTGGTCTTTCGGAACCTTGCTCGGAGAGTTGAAGGAACTCTACTCGGCGACGTGTCAGGGCGTGCCCTGCGAGTTGAGTCCGCCGAAACGGTTCAGCGAATATGCCGAGCAACAGGCGGCCAAGCAGCGGGGCGAAGAGATTGCCGACGCCGAAGCGTTCTGGCTGAATCAATTCGCCGACGCACGCCCCGTACTGAATTTGCCGACCGATTATCCACGCGCCGACGTGCAGACTTTTGAAGGCGCGCAGCAGCGTCTTGAATTGCACTCCGATCTCGTAGCGGGCTTGAAAGCTCTGGGCGCGCGTGAGGGCTGCACGCAATTCATGATTTTGCTGGCCGCCTTCAAGGTGCTCTTGCACCACCTGACGGATCAGAGCGACCTCGTCGTCGGCATCCCTTCGGCGGGTCAAATCACGCCCGACGGCGGTTATCTCATCGGCTATTGCGTCAACCTCTTGCCGCTGCGTAGCCGCGTCGAAGACAAGATGACTTTCAGCGGCTATCTGAACTCGTTGAAGGGCGTGCTGGCCGACGCCTACGACTATCAGGATTACCCTTTCAGCAAACTGCTCAAGCGTTTGAACCTGCCGCGCGCTCCCGGTCGCTCGCCGCTCGTCGAAGCCGTGTTCAATCTAGACCGCGCCGGGGCTAGCCCGAACTTCTACGGTCTCGACGTGGAAGTCGTCCCGAATCACAATCACTCGTCCAAGTTCGACATCACCTTCGACGTGACCGAGACGCAGACGCATCTCACGCTGGATTGTGAGTACGCCGTCGCCCTGTTCGAACGCGAGACCGCGCGCCTCTGGATGGAGCACTACGAAACGATCCTGCACGCCGTAGTCGCACGACCTGAGATCACCATAGAAGAAGTGCGCGCCCGCTTGCGCGCGGCCACCGAAGAAAAACAGGCGGCGCAGAGACAGGAACTCGAACAGGTGCAACTCAAAAAGATCAGCACCATGAGACGCAAGGCCGTACACCGTTTGTAAAGCCGAGGCACAAGTCCGGCGCGCACGGATTACAGGCGGCGCGGGGCGAAGACGAAATGATTGCGAAGATGTCTTCCACTCCGTGGCTTGGCCGCTTCAAGCCGAACCCGCAGGCGCGCCTGCGTCTGTTTTGCTTTCCTTACGCGGGCGGCGGCACGGTGGCCTTTCGCGGTTGGGCTGAACAACTTCCCGACAGTGTTGAAATCTGTCCGGTGCAGTTGCCGGGGCGCGAGCATCGCATGCGCGAACCTGCGCTCAGGCGCATCCCGGCCATAGTCGAAGCCGCCGCAGAATCTTTGCTTCCACATCTGGACAAACCCTTCGCCTTCTTCGGCCACAGCATGGGCGCGTTCATCAGCTTCGACCTCGCGCGGGCGTTGCGCGGCAGTCACGGACGCGCGCCCGCAGCATTGTTCGTTTCGGGTTGCCGCGCGCCGCACCTCAAGCGGCGACGACCGCCAACCTATGATCTGCCCGAGTCCGAATTTATGAACGAACTGCGCTCGCTGAACGGCACGCCCCGCGAGTTGCTCGACAGCCCCGATCTGATGCGCGTGCTGCTCCCGCTCCTGCGCGCGGACTTTGAAGCCTCGGAAACTTATTCCTACATCGCGGGCGCGCCGCTGGAGTGCCCGATCTCAGCCTTCGGGGGCACGGAAGACCCGGAAGTCGAGCGTCGTGAAATCAGAGAATGGTGCGAGCACACGACCGCCGCTTTTTCCCTGAAGATGTTTTCGGGCGACCACTTCTTCCTGCACTCGGCGCGACCCCTTTTACTAACTGCCCTCGCCCAACAACTACGATTGCTCGTCGCACAAATCTGACGCGCCGCGCCCGTCGGCGCTGGTTCACGGAGGTAACAAAAGATGGCTTACGTTGCAGCAAGAAACGAAACCGAAGAACAACTCGCGCGGATGTGGCAGCAAGTGCTGGAAGTGGATCAGGTGGGCGTCGAAGACAATTATTTCGATTTGGGTGGCGATTCCATCACGGCCACGCAACTCATCTCCCGCATCAACGATGCCTTCGGCGTCCATATCTCCTTAAACACATTTTTCGACTCGCCGACGATCTCAGAGATGGCTTTGGTGATCGTGCAGGTGCAGGCGTCGCAGGCCGACTCCGAAGCGATCACACGCCTGCTGGCGGAAATAAAGCAGGAATCGGGCAGCGAGGTTTGATTGACGATGACAGCGACCGGAGAAGTTTTCGTGCAGGCGCAAAAAAATCGAACCGGAGGGAGCGTTTAGCAAGTTATGCAGAAAGAGTTGGTTGAAGGCTACAGGCTGTCTCCGCAGCAAAAACGTCTGTGCCGCTTGCAGCAAGAAGATCAAGGCGGCGCATACCGCGCCGCGTGCATCGTTCTCATCGAAGGCGCGTTGAAGCGAGAAGCGCTCGCCGACGCCGTCGCAGACGTGTCCGCGCGGCACGAAATTCTACGCACCACCCTACGGCGTCTGCCGGGTCTGACCATCCCCGTTCAGGTCATCAACGAAGCCGCCAATCTCACGCTCGAAGAGAGAGACATGAGCGCGCTCAGCCCGCAAGCGCAGTCCGCCGAACTCGACAAACTTTTCGAGCAGGCGCAAACCGACGCCGCCGATGCCGGAGACGCCGCTCCGCTCCGCGTCTCGCTCGCAACCTTCTCGCCTTCACAGTGCGCGCTGGTATTAAGTTTGCCCGCCGTTTGTTCGGACAGTGCCGGACTCAAGAACTTGGTGCGGGAAATCGGCCGTTGTTACGAGGCGCGTCTGGCGGGCGTCGAACTGGACGACGAGCCGGTTCAGTACGCCGACGTATCCGACTATCTGGCCGACTTGCTTGAGTCGGAGGAGACCGAGACCGGTAGAAAATACTGGCGCAACTCCGACGCGCTCGCCCGCGCGAATTTAAGATTACCTTTCGAGAAACCCGCGCCCGTCGGCGGGGCGGCCTTCGCGCCGGATTACGTCGTGCGCGCCGCATCACGTGAACTGACGGCGCGGCTTGAAGAGGTCGCGCGCGAGTCTGACGCCACGCTCTCCGCGTTGCTCTTGGCTTGCTGGCAAGTTCTCTTGTGGCGCGTCACCGCGCAGGAAGATTTCACGGTCGGGACGGCTTTCGCCGGACGCGAGGTTGACGGTTTAGCCGATGTGCCCGGTCTGTTCCAGAGATATTTGCCTGTGGGCGGACGCCTCGCGCACGGGATGCGGTTCGACGAACTTCTCAAGCGGGTGGACGAATCCGTTGCGGCGGCGGCAGAGTGGCAGGATTACTTCCAGTGGGAACGCCCCGCCGCGCCAGCCGTAGCCGACGACGGGCAAGTGAATTTCCTCCCTGTCTGTTTCGAGTTCGACGAGCAGTTCGACAAACTGACGGCTGGCGACGCCACGCTCCGCATCGTCCGGCTGAATTGCCGCACCGACCGCTTCAACTTAAAACTCTCCTGCCGCCAAGACGCGGGCGCGCTCGTCACCGAATTACACTACGACTTCCGACTCTTCGATGCGGCGGACGTGCAAATTCTCGCCGAACAGTTTCACGTACTCTTGGAAAATACCGCACGCGATCCCGCCGCGCGCATCGAGCGACTGCAACTACTCGACGAAGAGACGCGCCGCCGTCTGCTCTTCGATTTCAACGAGACGCGTGTGACACGCGCGCGTGCGATGGTTCATCAACGCGTCGCGGAACATGCGGCGCGCATTCCGCAAAGTCCCGCCGTCGTTTTTGGTGAGCAGCAGTTGTCGTATGCGGAACTCGACGGGCGTGCGAATCAACTGGCGCATTACCTGCGCGGTCTGGGCGTCGCGCCCGATGTCCCGGTCGTCGTCCTGTTGGAACGCTCTACGGAATTGCCTGTGGGCATCCTCGGAGTTTTGAAAGCGGGCGGGGCATATGTCCCGCTCGACCCGACGTACCCGCGCCAACGCGTCGCCTTCATTCTCGAAGAGACGCAAGCGCCGGTGATTCTCACGCAGAGCCATTTGAAGGAGAGCCTTCCGGCGCACCGCGCGCGGGTGCTTTGCCTCGACACGGAATGGGACATCGTCGCACGCGAGGCGACAGACGAGCCTGCGTGCGACGTGAGCGGCGACAACCTCGCCTACGTCATCTACACCTCCGGCTCGACCGGACAACCGAAGGGCGTCATGATCCCGCACAAGGGACTGGCGAACTATCTCGATTGGGCTTGTGAGACTTACCGCGCGGCGGAAGGCAAAGGTTCGCCCGTCCATTCCTCTGTGGGATTCGACCTGACGGTCACCAGCTTGTTCACGCCGCTCATGGTCGGCCGAACGGTCACGCTGCTCTCTAACGACGAAGGGCCGGAGGCGTTGGCCGAACTGCTGCGAGGGAGCGAAGGATTCGGCCTCGTGAAGATCACGCCGCCGCACCTTTCCATTCTCGGCGAGTTGATGAAAGAGAGCGAGTTGGCGGGCGTCGCAAACGCGCTCGTCATCGGCGGCGAAGCGTTGTTCGCCGAAAGCCTCTCGCTCTGGCGCACGCACGCGCCGCAGACGAGACTCATCAACGAGTACGGCCCGACGGAAACCGTCGTCGGCTGCTGCGTGTACGAAGTGGCAGAGGGCGACGCGGCGCGCGGCGCGGTTTCGATCGGCAAGCCCATCGCCAACACGGAAATTTACATCCTCGACGAGCACATGCAACCCGTCGCCGTGAACGTGGCCGGTGAGATTTACATCGGCGGGGAAGGTCTGGCACGCGGTTACTTGAAGCGGCCTGACTTGACGGCTGAGCGGTTCGTCCCACACCCGTTCGCACATGAGCCGGGTGCGCGCCTCTACAAGACCGGCGACTCCGGGCGTCATCGTGCGGACGGCAATCTTGAATATCTGGGACGCCTCGATCAACAGGTGAAGCTCAGAGGCTACCGCGTGGAACTCGGCGAGATCGAAGCGTTGCTGTCGGAGCATGAGGGCGTCCGCGAGACAGTGGTTGTGGTGCGCGAAGATGTTGGCGAGCGGCGGTTGGTGGGTTATCTCGTGCCTGAGCGCGGAAGCGAGTTGAACGCGGCGCGCGTGCGTGAGTACCTGAAAGAGCGTCTGCCCGAATACATGATCCCCGCCGCGCTCGTCACACTCGACAAGTTGCCCCTGACGCCCAACGGGAAAGTGGATCGCCGCGCCCTGCCCGCGCCCGACACACACAACTCCGGCCTTGAACGTGGCTACGTCGCTCCGCGCACGGAGGTGGAAGAACTGCTGGCGGAATTATGGGCGAAGGCTCTCGGCCTTGAGCGGGTCGGGATTTACGACGACTTTTTCGAACTCGGCGGCGATTCGATTCTGAGTATTCAAATCTCGAACCGGGCTAACAGTCGTGGCGTCCAACTCAGGCCGGGACAGGTCTTCCGGCATCGCACCGTCGCCTCGCTGGCGGCGGCGGTGAAACCGGCACAGGCGACGACGGCAGCCGCTACGGATACAAACGTCGAAGGCATCGTCCCGCTGACGCCCATCCAGCATTGGTTCTTCGAGCAACAACTCGTCGATCCGCACCACTGGAATCAGGCGGCGATGTTTGAGACGCGAGAACGCCTCGACGCCTCTCTTCTCGAACAGGCTCTACGCGCTTTAGTTCAACATCACGACGCGCTGCGGCTTCATTTCGTCGAAGAGGGAACGGGCTGGAAGCAGTTCGTCACGAGCGCCGTAGGCGAGGGCGCGCTACTACGGCAGGTTGATCTCTCCACGCTTGCAAGCGATGAGCAGAGCGCGGCTCTCGCGGCGTTCGTCGCCGAGTTGCAGGCGAGCCTCAACCTGCCGGAGGGACGCGTGATGCAAGCGGCGTTGATCGAACGGGGCGCAGGTCAAGCGAATCTGCTGTTGGTGGTCATACATCATCTGGCGGTTGACATCGTTTCGTGGGGCATCCTCGTAGAGGGGTTGCAGGAGGCTTATCGCCAACTCGCGGGCGGGCTGAAAGTCCAACTCGCGGCCAAGACCACTTCCTTCAAAGAATGGGCGGAGCGGCTCGCGCGCTACGCGCAGACGCCGAAGCTGCGCCGCGAGGCCGCCTTCTGGCTCGAAGAGACGAGCCGCCCCGCCGGTCGAGTCCCCGTGGACTTTCTCGAAGGCGACAACACGGAAGCCTCCGCACGCACGGTCTGGATGTCGCTCGGCGCGCAGGAGACGCGCGCTCTGTTGCAGGAAGTCCCGCGCGTCTATCACACGATGATCAACGACGTGCTGTTGACCGCGCTGGCACGCGCGTTTGCAAACTGGACTCGCTCGCCCGCGTTCGTCATTGATCTGGAGAATCACGGGCGCGAGGAAATTTTTGAAGACGTAGATTTATCGCGCACGGTCGGCTGGTTCACCTGCATCTTTCCCTTGCGGCTGGATGCGGGCGTGGCGCGCGGCGCGGGCGAAGCGTTGAAGACCATCAAGGAGCAGGTGCGCCGCGTCCCCGAAGGCGGCATCGGCTACGGCCTGCTACGTTATTTGAGTGAAGATCAAGACATCGCCGCGAAACTTGCCGCCGTCGAGCGCGCGGAAATTTCCTTCAACTACGTGGGGCGTACCGACCGGAGCGAAGCCGGGTCTGCGCTCCTGACCTCTGCGTCGGAGTCCGCAGGCGCGTCGCACAGCCCGCGCGGGCGGCGCGCGTACCTTATAGAGATCAACGGCGGCGTTGACGCGCAAGGGCGACTTCAGATGGCTTTCACCTACAGCGAAAACATGCACCGCGCGGCGACCATCACGAGTTTCGGTGAAAACTTCATCAAGTCTCTGGCCGACATCATAGAGCACTGCGCCTCGCTGGATGCCGGTGGACACACGCCTTCCGACTTCCGTCTGGGACACATGAATCAAAGAGAACTCGACGACTTGATGGCGGAGCTAGGGGAGCTAGAGGACTAAGCATGAGCAGGAAAAGCAGCGGCAACGTCGAAGATATTTACCTGCTTTCGCCCTTGCAGGAGGGACTGCTTTTTCATTCCCTCTACTCGCCCGAAACGGACGCGTATCTACAGCAGTTGAGATTCAGCATTCGCGGGCGTCTCGACGTAGCGGCTTTCGAGCGCGCGTGGCAGCGTGTGATCGAGCGTCACCCGATCTTGCGTACGGGCTTCGTCTGGGAGCGGCAGGAGAAGCCCTTGCAGGTGGTGCGCCGGAGCGTCAAGCTGCCGTGGACGGAACTTGACTGGCGCGCGCTCGCGCCGCAGGAACAGCAGGAACGTTTCGCCGCCCTGCTCGATGAAGACCGTCGGCGCGGCTTCGATTTTGCCAAAGCTCCGCTCTTGCGCATGACGGTCGTGCGCATGGCCGACAACGTTTACGAGCTGTTCTGCACGCTCCACCATTTGCTGACCGATGGTTGGTCAACCTCGATTCTCATCAAAGAGATTTTCGCCTTTTACAACGCAGCAGCGGAAGGACGCGAGCCGCAACTCAACAGCCCGCGCCCCTACCGCGAATATATCGAATGGCTCGGCAGACAGGACATGGCAGCGGCCGAGCAGTTCTGGCGAAAGATGCTGGCGGGTTTCAACGCGCCGACGCCGCTCATCACGGATTCGTCGCCACAAGCCATGCCCGCCGCCGCTGAGGCGGGGACGGAGATACAAAGGGCTTGGCTTAGCCCTGCCACGACCGAGCAACTGCAATCGCTGGCACGACGCAGCGGCATCACGCTCAACACGCTCGTACTCGGCGCATGGTCGCTGTTGCTCAGTCGTTACAGCGGCGAGCCGGACGTGGTTTTCGGGGTCACGATTTCGGGTCGTCCCGCTTCGCTCGCGGGCGTGGAAGAGATGGTCGGCTGCTTCATCAACACTCTGCCGATCCGCGTCGAGTTGCCGCCCGGCGCACGGCTCATGCCGTGGCTGACGGAACTCCAACACCGTCTGCTTGAAATATGCGAGCACGAATACAGCCCGCTTGTTCAGGTACACGGCTATAGCGACGTGCCGCGCGGCCTGCCACTCTTCGATAGCATGCTGGTGTTTGAAAATTACCCGCTCGAAGCCACCGCGCAGGATTTGAGTCGCCGACTCGAAAGCGTCGCCGTCCACTCCGTCGAGCGCAGCAACTTCCCGCTCGGTCTCGTCGCCGCGCCCGGCGCGAAACTCTACCTCCAACTCGGTTACGATCCCGCTCGCTTCAGCTTCGACACGGCGGGGCGCATGCTCGACCACCTCGAAGCCGTGCTGGAACACATGGCCGCGAATCCCGACGGACGGCTCGCCGACCTGTCGTTGTTGACCACCGCCGAAAGATACCAACTGCTGAATACATGGAGCACGACACGACGCTCGACGGCAGGCGACGCGGCGGGCGAAGAAACTGACGAAGAAACTGACGAAGAAATTGGCTCGGACGCGGGCGCGACGTGTCTGCACCAAATGTTCGAGGAACAGGTCGAGAGAACTCCCGAGGGCGTGGCCGTCGTCTCCGGCGACGAGCAACTGACTTACGGCGAACTGAACCGGCGTGCAAACCAACTGGCTCGTTATCTGCGCGACCGTGGCGTCGGGGCGGAGCGGCGCGTCGGCATCTGCGTCGAGCGTTCGGCGGAAATGGTCGTCGGCCTGCTCGGCATACTTAAGGCCGGGGGCGCGTATGTCCCGCTCGATCCGACTTACCCGCCAGACCGCCTCGGCTTCATGATCGAAGACGCGCAAACGTCCATCCTGCTCACGCAGGACTCGCTCGTCAAGAGTCTGCCTGCTCAAGCGACGCCGCAGGTCGTGCGCCTCGACGCCGATTGGGAACTGATCGCGCACGCGCCCGACGAAAACTTGCACGCGTCGGTCGCCCCCGACAATACGGCTTACGTGATCTACACCTCCGGCTCGACCGGACAACCCAAAGGCGTGTTGGTTCCGCATCGTGGAATTTGCAACACGCTTCTATGGCGGCGCGAGGCTTTCTCGCTCGGTAGCGCGGATCGCATCCTGCAAAACCTCTCCTACGCCTTCGACGCTTCGGTGTGGCAAATCTTCGGCGCGCTTGTGAGCGGCGCGCAACTCGTTTTGACGCACACGGAAGATCATCGCGACAGCGCCTATCTCGTCAGGATGATCGTCGAGCACGAGATCACGATCACAGACTTTCCGCCGTCGCTCTTGAAAGTGTTTTTGAGCGAGAGCGGCGTCCAAAAATGTCGCAGCCTGCGACACGTGTTCTGCGGCGGCGAGGCCATGACCAGAGAGTTGCAGGAGCAGTTCTTCGCTCAACTCACGGCTGACCTGCACAACGTCTATGGCCCGACGGAAACCTCCGTCGATGCCACCTGCTGGACTTGTCGCCGCGACGACGAACGGCAGTTGATCCCCATCGGGCGACCCATCTTTAATAAGCAGATTTACGTGCTCGACGCGCAGCTTCAGCCCGTCCCCGTAGGCGTCGCGGGCGAACTCTACATCGGCGGCGCGGGCGTGGCGCACGGGTATGTCCGACGCCCCGATGCGACGGCTGAGAAGTTCATCCCGCACCCGTTCGCGGATGAGCCGGGAGCGCGACTGTACCGGACGGGGGATGTCGGGCGTTACCTGCCCGACGGGGCGATCCAGTTCATCGGGCGCAACGACCAGCAGGTAAAGGTGCGCGGCTTCCGCATCGAGTTAGGCGAGATCGAAGCGGCGCTCGCCGAACACCCGTCGGTCAGTGAGAGCGTCGTCGTCACGCAGGATGATGCGTCGGGCAACCGGAGTCTCGTCGCGTATGCGGTAGCTGATGCGGCGGTGACGCCCGGCGCGTTGCGCAATTATCTCAAGGAGAAGTTGCCCGAATACATGTGCCCTTCGGCCTTCGTGCTGTTGGAGAGTTTGCCGCTGAACGCCAACGGAAAACTCGACCGCCGCAAACTTCCCGCGCCGACGGAGGCCGATTGGGATCAGGAAGAAAATTTCGTACATCCGCGCACGCTCGTCGAAGAATTGCTGGCGGGGATTTGGGCGCAGGTGCTCGGCGTCAAGCGCGTCGGCGTCAACGACAACTTCTTTGAACTCGGCGGGCACTCGCTGCTGGCGACGCGCATCATCTCGAAGGCGCGCGAGGCTTTCCGGGTCGAACTGCCGCTGCGCGCTCTGTTTGAGAAGCCGACGGTGGCCGGGCTGTCCGTCGCGGTCGAGGCGGCCATGAAGGGCGTGCAAGGCGCGCGGACGCCGCCCCTCGTACACGCACCGCGCGACGGCGGCGAACTTCCTATGTCGTTCGCGCAGCAACGCCTCTGGTTCCTAGACCGGCTCGCGCCCGGCAACGCTTATTATAATTTGCACGAAGTTTATCGCGTCGCAGGGCAACTGCGCGTCGCGGCCTTCGGCGCGGCGTTGAAAGAGATCGTCAGACGCCACGAAATCCTGCGCACCACGTTAATTGAAGATGAAGGGCGGCTGTTGCAGATCATCTCTCCGGCGTCGGAGTTGAGCCTGCCCGTCGTGTCTCTGGAAAACTTGCCGACGGCGCGCGAACGCCAACTTGAGGCCGCAAGGCTCGCGCGCGAAGACGCACAACGCCCGTTCAACTTGAGCGAGGGCGCGTTGTTGCGTGCGACGCTCGTGCGGCTCGATGCCGAGGAGCACTGGCTGATCCTGACCATGCATCACATCATCACGGATGGTTGGTCAATGGGCATCCTATTGCACGAACTCATCGCCCTCTACCAAGCCTTCGCCGCCGGAAAGCCTTCGCCTCTGCACGAACTCGCGGTGCAATACGCGGACTTCGCAACGTGGCAGCAGAACTGGCTGCGGGGCGAAGCGTTGGAGACGGAGTTGAGCTACTGGCGAGAGCAACTCGAAGACGCGCCGCCCGCGCTCGTCCTCCCGACCGACCGCCCACGCCCTGCGACGCAGAGCTTCTCCGGCGCGACTCATAGATTCCAATTGGCCGAACCGCTCTGGCGAGAACTCGTCGCGCTCAGCCGCCGCGAAGGGGCGACATTGTTCATGACGCTTTTGGCGGCCTTCGATACGCTGCTCTGGCGTTACAGCGGACAGGAGGACATCATCGTCGGCACGCCGGTCGCCAATCGCAACCACGTTGAAGTGGAACCGCTCATCGGTTTCTTCGTCAACACGCTGGTCTTGCGGGCGCGGATCGCGGCGGGGCTGAGTTTCCGGCAACTGTTGAAGCAGGTCAGAGAAGTGTGTCTCGGAGCTTACGCGCATCAGGACGTGCCGTTCGAGAAGTTGGTCGAGGAGTTGCACCCGGAGCGCAGTCTCAGCCACCACCCGCTGTTTCAGGTCATGTTTACCGCCGACCACGTACCGGCGCAGCAGCCGGATTTCGACGGGCTGACCCTGAACCTCGTGAGGACGAACGACGAAACCGCGAAATTCGACTTGACCTTATCACTCACCGAATCCGAACAAGGGCTGTCAGGAGCCATCGAATACAACACGGACTTATTCGACGCCGCGACCATCGCGCGCATGTCCGGCCACTTCCGACAGTTGCTCGAATCAATCGTTAAAAATCCAGACCTTTCCATCTCGCGTCTCACCCTGCTGGCCGAAGATGAACAACGGCAATTGCTCGTCGAGTGGAACGACACGGCCAGCCCGCACGCCGAGGAATCGTGCGTCCACCAACTCTTTCAAGCGCAGGCCGCGCGTACCCCCGAACAGATCGCCGTCATCTCAGACGACGAACAACTCAGCTACGCCGAACTCGACGCACAGAGCGACAAACTCGCCGACTACCTCTGCGATCTGGGCGTCGCCCCCGAAGTGGCGGTTGGCGTCTGCCTCCCGCGCTCTGCGGGAATGGTCGTCGCCCTGCTCGGCATCCTCAAAGCAGGCGGCGTGTATGTTCCGCTCGACCCGCACCACCCGCGCGAACGCCTCGCCTTCATGCTCGAAGACGCCGCCGCGCCCTTGCTCTTGACCGAGCGGCGACTCGCTCATCTCTTCGACGCCGACGCGCGCAAGGTGGTCTGCATGGACGCAGACCGCGACAACCCCGCGCACGGCGTCGGTAAGTCTGCGCGCCGCGCGCCGAGTCCCGATAACGCGGCCTACATCATCTACACTTCGGGTTCGACGGGCGGGCCGAAAGGCGTGCCTGTCCCGCATCGCGCGCTCGTCAATCACAATCGCGCGGTGAGTTCTTACTACGAACTCGACGCGCGCGATCGCGTCCTGCAATTCAGTTCGCTCACTTTCGACGTGGCCGCCGAAGAGTTGTTCCCGACCCTCTTGTGCGGCGCGACCGTCGTCCTACGTAACGAAGACGTGTCGCGTTCCATCGCGGAGTTCAAAAGGTTCGTGCGAAAACATCGCGTCACGGTGGCCAACCTGCCGACGCCTTTCTGGCACGAGTGGATGGCGGCCATGAGCGGCGGCGAACGCTCTCTGCCCGAAACGCTGCGGCTCGTCGTCATCGGGAGCGACCGCGCTTCCGTCGATCATTATTTGACGTGGCAGCGCGAGGTGGGCGAGCGTGTGCGGCTCGTCAACGCTTACGGGCCGACGGAGGCCACCATCACCGCGACGGCTTACACAGCAGAATGGCAGGGCGACGACATTCGTGCGGTGGATTCCGTCCCCATCGGGCGGCCTCTCGCCAACATGGAGATTTACCTGCTCGACGCACAGTTGCAGCCCGTGCCCGTCGGCGTGGCGGGCGAGATTTACATCGGAGGCGCAGGACTCGCGCGCGGCTATTTGAAGCGTCCCGGTTTGACGGCGGAAAGATTCATCCCGCACCCGTTCGCACGCACGACGGGCGCGCGCCTGTACCAGACCGGCGACATCGGGCGGTATCTCCCCGACGGCACGTTGAAGATCATCGGGCGCGCAGACGAGCAAGTGAAGGTGCGCGGCTACCGCATCGAGTTGAGCGAGATCGAGGCGGTGCTCGGCACGCACCCCGCGATCAAAGAGACGGTAGTGCTGGCCTCGGAGAACGCTGCGGGCGACCGCCGCGTGGTCGCTTACGTGGTGGCCGATCAAACAGAGTCGGCGCTCTCCGTGAATGATCTGCGCGATTACATGAAAGAGCGTCTGCCCGAATACATGATCCCCGCCGTCTTCGTGCTGCTCGACGAATTGCCGCTGACCACGAACGGCAAGGTGAACCGCCGCGCTCTGCCTGCGCCCGATCTCGAACGCGCCGAGGCGGGCGACGCGTTCGTTGCGCCGCGCGACTTTCTCGAACAACCGCTCATCAAGATTTGGGAAGAGGTCTTGGGCGTCAAGCCAATCGGTGTCGCGGATAACTTCTTCGACTTGGGCGGGCACTCGCTGCTCGCCCTGCGCCTGATGGGCGAAATTCAAAAACAATTCGGACGCGAGTTGCCGCTCGCCATCCTCTTTGAACAACCGACGGTCGAGCACCTCGCGAAAGCCCTGCACCAACAATTCGAGACGCTGCCACATTCGCCACTCGTGCCGCTCCAACCGCAAGGCTCAAGGCGTCCGCTGTTCTTCGTCCACGTCGGCAGCGGTCAGGTGCTCTGTTACCTCGAGCTGGCAAAGCAACTGGGGACGGATCAACCGTTCTACGGGCTGCAAGATACGTCGCTTTACATGCCGAACGCGTCTGACAATTCCATGCCCGACATCCCGATTGAAAAGATGGCCGCTTACTACATAGAGTCTCTGCGCGCCGTGCAGCCGGAAGGCCCGTACCTGTTGGGCGGTTGGTCGTTCGGCGGCCTCGTCGCTTACGAGATGGCCGTGCAACTGTCGGAGCGCGGCGAGGAAGTGCCTCTGCTGTTTCTGCTCGACACAGGCACGCCCGAATTCATACGCGAGTTGGGCGCGGAAGACGACACCGCTCTGCTCGGCATTCTCGCGCGCGAGATGAGTCTGCCCGTCACAGACGACGAACTGCGACCGCTCGCGCCGGAGGCTCAACTGCAACACGTCGTCGTCGAGATGGAGCGTGCGCGCCTCATCTTCGACGACTCTCTGGCCTACCTTCGTCGCCAGTTGGAGATTTTCAAATCACGTGTGCGCGTCATGCACGCCTATCATCCGAAACCCTACGCGGGGCGGATTATTTTCTTCAGCGCCAGCGAGACGAACCTCGAAGCCGATACCATGCCGATGGCCTTGAACCCCACGCTTGATCCGACGCGCGGCTTCGGCAAAGTCGCCACCGGCTCGCTCGAACTCCACACCGTGCCGGGAACACACAACCAACTCGCCAGAGGCGCGGGCGCTGTAGTCCTCGCCGAGATGCTCAGAAGCCGCATTGATAGAGAAGCGCAGGCCGAGCCGTCACGCAACGTCTTAGTCTCTTCCGGCGTTTAGACGCGGCTGGGACAGATCGTGAAGGCAGGACAATAAGAGAGCCATGACGGAAACTAGAGTAGCGACGGAAACGACAGCAGCGCGCGGGATGTCAACCTTTTTAGTGATCTGGGTCGGTCAGGTGATCTCGATCATCGGTTCGAGCCTGACGGGCTTTGCCATGAGCGTCTGGGTTTACCAGACGACCGGCTCGGTCACGAAGTTTTCCGTGGTGATCCTCTTCACGGTGTTGCCGGGGATCGTGCTGTCGCCCGTGGTGGGCACGATTGTAGACATGTGGGACAGGCGTTGGCTGATGATCCTCAGCAACGTCGGGGCGGCCTTGAGCGTGCTGGCCGTTGCCGCGCTGTTCTATTCCAACCTGCTACGGTTCTGGCACATCTGTTTTCTCGCTGGCGCGACCTCGCTCTCGAACGCCGTCCTCTCGCCCGCGCTCACAGCCTCCATCTCGCTTATCGTCCCCAAGAAGCACTTCGGGCGCGCGAGCGGCATGTCGCAATTCGGCGAGGCCACTTCGCAGATCATCGCCCCACTGCTCGGCGGCCTCTTGATCACCATCATCAAGATCGAGGGGATTTTGATTCTCGACGGCGTGACTTACTTCGTCGCTACCGTCATGCTGTTGCTGGTGCGTATTCCGCGACCGGAAGCCGTGCGACGGGCGACGGGCGACGGCGTTTCGTTCTGGCGTAAGGCCGCCTCCGGCTGGACTTATCTCCTCGCGCGACCCGGCCTCTTCAGTCTCCTAGTCTTCTTCGCCATGACCAATTTCGCCCTCAGTATGAGCAACATCCTCATCACGCCTCTGGTGCTGAGTTTTGCCGACGCGGGCGTCTATGCGACCGTCATCTCCGTGGCCGGTGCGGGGCTGCTCGCGGGCAGCATTTTGATGAGCGTGTGGGGCGGCCCGCAGCGGCGCATTTACGGCGTGTTTGGTTACGGGCTGCTGCTCGGTCTGGGACTGATTCTCGAAGGGCTGCGCCCCAACCCGTTCCTTATCGGTGCGGCGCTGTTCATCATCGGCTGCATCGCTCCGGTCGCCAACGGCTGCATCATCCCCATCCTGCAAACAAAGACGCCGCCCGAACTTCAAGGGCGCGTCTTCGCCGCCGTGCGCCTCGTCGCGTGGTTCTCCGTGCCCATCGCTTACATCGCCGCCGGGCCGCTGGCGGACAAAGTTTTTAACCCGCTGCTCGTGGAAGGCGGGGCACTGTCGGGGAGCGTGGGTCAGTTGATCGGCGTCGGGGCGGGGCGCGGCATCGGGCTGCTGCTGATCGTGCTGGGTGTGATGTCGTTGCTGGCGACAGTGAGGGGATATTTTTATCCGCTCCTGCTCAACGTTGATACAGAGATGCCCGACGCGATTCTTGACAAGGCGGCGGAGGGAGTTTAAAACAGCCCTACCTCATGAGCCGCAGGCAAGGCCGCCACTTTATCTTCAACTTAAACGGACAAGCGTCTGTCGTGGAGACTTCCACCACAGAGGCTTGAGAAATATAACCCGTTCGGCGTTCCTGTCCGGAAGGCACGAGGGAGAAAATGAGACAATGAACAACCTAATCCGAGATGTTCGTTACGGCGTTCGCAGGCTGCTGAAGGCTCCGGCCTTTTCGGGCTTCATCATCATTACTCTGGCTCTTGGCATCGGTGTCAACACGGCCATTTTCAGCGTCGCTTACGTCGTACTGTTCCGCCCGCTGCCCTACAACGATCCGGATCGCATCGTGATGGTTTGGGAGAACAACCCGCGCCTCAAACTCGGCATTGATAAACTTCCGGCCTCGCCCGCCGACTTCATAGACTGGCGCGAGCAGAATAAAGTTTTTCAGGACATCGCGGCCTTCACGACCTTCTCCTTCACCCTGACGGACGGAAACGTGCCCGAAAAGTTGGACGGCGCGTTATGTTCGACGGGCTTCTTCTCTGTGATGGGCACACAGGCGGCGCTGGGGCGCACGTTTGTTGCCGGTGAAGACAAGCCGGGCGGGAGCAACGTTGTCGTCATCAGCGACAGCCTGTGGAGGCGTCGGTTCGGGGCTGATCGGAACATCATCAATCAGACGGTGACGCTCACCGGCCAGAAGTACAACGTCATCGGCGTCATGCCCCCCGGCTTCGACTTCCCGCAGGATTCCGCAGTGCCCGAACTCGGCTTCACACCGCACACAGAAGTCTGGACGCCGCTGCCCTTCGACGACGCAACGGCGAAAGATCGCCGCACGCTGAGCCTGCCCGTGATTGCGCGCATGAAGCCCGGCGTCACGGTCGAGCAGGCGCAGGCCGACATGAGCAATGTCGCCGCGAGCATTGATCAACAGTTCAAGAAGAGCGCGGGTTTCGGCGCGACCGTCATCGAACTGCGCGAGCAGATCGTGGGCGACATACGCCTCGTGCTGCTCGTGCTGCTCGGCACGGTCGCCTTAGTGCTCCTGATCGCCTGTTCCAACGTTGCCAACCTCATGCTCGCGTGGTTTCTCCAACGGCAGAAAGAGTTCGCCGTCCGCACGTCTCTCGGAGCGACGCGCTCTCACCTGATTCGCCAGATGCTTACGGAGTGCATTCTATTAGCGGTCGCCGGAGGAGCGGTCGGCCTGTTGCTGGCGTCGTGGGGAACGAGCGCGCTGCTGGCCTTAAACTCCGACAACATCCCGCACGTTGGGGACATCGGCCTCAACAAGTGGGTGCTCGGTTTCACTTTCCTGATCTCGTGCCTGACGGGCGTTATCATCGGCTTAGCCCCGGCGATTCAGGCTTCCAAGATGGACATCAATGCCGTGCTCAAGGAAGAGGCGCGGGGTTCGAGCGGGGGCGTGCGCGTACGCCGCTTCCGCAACTTGCTGATCGTCTCGGAGATTGCGTTGACGCTGGTGCTGTTGATCGGGGCGGGGCTGTTGATTAAGAGTTACTGGCTGCTCCATCAAGTGAAACCGGGTTTCAACCCGGAGAACGTCCTGACGATGCAGATGGCGCTGCCCGATTACAAGTACCCGAAGGACGAGCAGCGGGCTGACTTCTTCAACCGCCTGCTGCAAAGAATCACCGCGCTGCCGGGCGTGCAGTCCGCAGCCGTCTCGACCAGCATCCCTCTGAGCGGAACCGACACGAGTTCCACTTTCGACATAGAGGGACGCCCGCCCGCACCGGCGGAACAAAAACCGCTCGTCACGCTGTCTATCGTCAGCCCCGATTTCTTCAAGGTACTGGAAACGCCGCTCGTGCGCGGGCGCGCCTTCACGGATCGCGACGCGCTCAACGCCCCGCCCGTCGCCCTCATTAACGAGGCATTGGCGAAGAGTTACTTTCCGAACGAAGACCCTGTGGGCAAACAACTCGCGGCCGCGCTTGAAGGCGGAGGCGTCAAACGCGAAATCGTCGGCGTCGTCGGCAACATCCGCAGCGCGTCTCTGAGCACGGAGCCGAAGGCGAGCATGTACATCCCTTACGCCCAAGTCTCGCCCCAACTCGTCTTTCTCACCGTCCGCACGCAAACCGCGCCGCTCAACTTAGCCTCCGCCGTGCGCAACGAAGTGCTCGCTGTAGACAAGGATCAGCCGGTTTATGAAATTCAGAGCATGCAACAGGTGGTCAACCGCTCGGCGGCGCAACAAACTTTCAGCATGGTGCTGTTGAGCATCTTCGCCGCGCTGGCTCTGGTGCTGGCCGTGATCGGGGTTTACGCCATCGTGGCCTCTTCGGTAACACAACGCACGCAGGAGATCGGGGTGCGGATGGCGCTGGGGGCGACGCCCGGCGACATTCTCAAACTCGTCATCCGGCAGGGCATTGTTTACGTCCTTGTCGGTCTGGCAATCGGGCTGGCGGCGGCCTTGGCCATGTCGCGTGCCCTTGAGAGCCTGCTCTACCAGATCAAGGCGACCGATCCCGTAACTTTCATCGTAGCGGTGCTGGTGCTGATCGGCGTCGCCATGATCGCGCTGTATATCCCCGGGCGACGGGCGGCCAAGCTTGAACCGATGGACGCGCTCAGAAAAATGTAAATTTGCGAACGCCAACCGCAACGCAAGTCACGCGGCGCGAAAAACAGACACGCATCGGGTTCGCACCGGGCAATCCCTCTCATCCTGTGCGGGGCAATGACTCACTGCCCCGACAGTGTTCTCATCAGCCGACGTTCATCTAACACCATTCACGCTCGGAATAAATTTGTCTGGGTGGGGTTCGGCCCTGCTCAGCGGAGTTTCGCGACGACGGAGGCGAACATTGAAAATCACCGAGGCGAAGAACTCGACAGGCAAGAACGCGAAATTGTTCAGCCGCAAGCCGGTGACGATCCCCTCCGGCCAGTTGATCAAAACGACCTCCCTGCAACCGGAGCAAGACCTGCCGCTGTTGCTTCAGCCCACCGTTGCCGACGTGGATTTGTCGTTGTGGGCGCAAAGCAACCGCGACTTCATCAACGCAAAGTTATACCGGCACGGGGGGCTGCTTTTCCGCGACTTCAACGTCAGAGACGTTTCGGCGTTCGAGCAATTCGTGCGCGATACGTCGAGCGAGATGTTGGCCTATCGTGAGCGTTCTTCGCCGCGCAGTCAGGTGAGCGGCAACATTTATACTTCGACCGATTACCCGGCGGGGAAGAGAATCTTTTTACACAACGAGAATTCCTACCAGCGCGTCTTCCCGTTAAAAATCTTCTTCTTCTGTGTGACGCCTCCCGCGCAAGGCGGGCAGACTTCCATCGCGGATTGTCGCCGTGTGCTCCGCCGCATCTCGGCTGAGACGCGTGCGCGGTTCGACGCAAAGGGCGGCTGGATGCTCGTACGCAATTTCCGCGACGACCTCGGACTTCCGTGGCAGACCGTTTTTCAAACCGAGAATAAATCCGAAGTCGAACGGTATTGCGCGGGCGCGGGCATCGAGTGGGAGTGGCGCGGAAATCTCTTGCGCACACGACAGGTGCGTCCCGTGGTCGCCCGTCACCCGCACACGGGTGAAGAGGTGTGGTTCAACCACGCGACCTTCTTTCACCTCTCGACGCTCGAACCGGCGGTGCGCGATGCGCTCGCGGCGGAGTACGGAGAAGAAGACCTTCCGAATCAAACTTATTACGGCGACGGTTCGACAATTGAGCCGTCGGTGCTGGACGAACTCCGCGACGCATACCAACAAGAAACAGTCATCTTCGATTGGCAGCACGGCGACATACTGATGCTCGACAACATGCTGGTGGCACACGGGCGCGAAACCTTTACCGGCGCACGCTCGATCGTCGTCGGCATGGCCGACCCGCACACCCGCACAGTAGAGAGCGCCGGGCAGCCCGACCGCCAAGAGTAATCACCTCAGAGAAATTAAAGGGGAGTAGACATGAAAGCAGTGCTCAGAAGAGTAGCCATCTTCATCATCGGGATGTTGGCGATCATAGTTCTGTTCAAGATCAGTTTGCTGCCCGCGTCGGCGCAGCAGAAGAAGAAAGGGCATGCCGTCCCCGCGAAGACGGCCACAGCCAAGCCGTCATCGGTCGCCAAGCCGTCGTCGGCGGCAAAGGTGGGGACGACGGCGGCCATCACAAGTAACGCCTCGCCGCAGAAGCCCGGCACGGACACGGTCGTCTATTCAACCTTCCGCCCCGGCAACTGGGACGTTTACTATTTCGCCCGGAGAGGGAGCGCGCCGAAGCGTCTGACGGACGACGTGGGACTCGATTACGATGCGGTTTTTTCGCCCGACGGTCGTTGGGTCATCTACTGCTCGGAGCGGCGCGGCAGCCCAGACCTCTACGCGATTGATCTGCAAAACGAGGGGTCGCCCCGGTTGCTCATCGAAGACGAGGCGATGGAAGATCAGGCCGTCATTTCACCAGACGGACGGACGTTGGCCTTCGTCAGCGACCGCGACGGTTCGGCAGACATCTACCTCATCCCGTTCAAGCCCGAAAAGACACAGAGCATGAAGCAGGCGAGGAAACTCACGAGCCACGCGGGCGGCGAGTTTCGTCCATCCTTCTCGCCCGACGCGAAGACCATAGCTTTCTCCGCCGATTGGGACGTGCTGCCGACGGGGCCAGCCGCCCAGAGGAGCAGGGAAGGCGAGATATATTTGATGGACGCCGACGGGCGCAACCTGCGGCGACTCACCACGTCGCCCGGTTGGGACGGTTCGCCTGTCTGGTCGGGCGACGGTCGGACGATCTATTTCTACGCCAAGCGCGGCGATAAATTCCGCATCTGGGCGATGAACGCCGACGGCACAAATGCGCGCGCCGTCTCTCCCGCCGCGCTGGCGTCCGCGCTCTCGCCCGCCTTGACGCCCGAAGGGCGCATTATCTTTGCGGCTAATCTCGGCAGCATGGATGCTCCCAACTGGAAGATTCTCTCGGTCGCGCCCGACGGCACAGACCAACGCACGGAGAGCGATGAGGCGCGCGACTACTGGAATCCCGCCGTCCACGCCAAAAGCGGCGCGATGGTGTGTCACGCGCCGGGGCCGTGGCAGAAGGAACTGCCCGCGGGCGAACCGGGACTGATGGAAGGGCCTCTGCTCACGCCCAACTCACCGGCCTACGTGCGTCTCCCAGACCGCACCGTAGCCATCTATCCGGTGCGCAATTTCGCCGTCACCGTCGCGCCGCACGGGCAGAAGATCGCCACGACCGACTCTTTCTACAACTCGCATTACCTCGCGGTCTCCAACCTCGACGGCAGCGGGCAGAAGATCATCTTCGAGCGCAAGGATCAGAAGAAGACTCCGCCGTTGTACGTGCCGAGTTGGTCGAAGGACGGCGAGTGGATCGCGTGGATGGGCGGCTTGCCGTTCGGGCCGCCGACCGAAAACGCTGACATCTGGAAGATGCGCGCAGACGGCAGCGGCGCTGTCAATCTCACGCCCAACACGCCCGGCAACGACGGCTTCCCCGACTTTTCCGGCGACGGCAACTGGATCGTCTTCCGCAGCGGGCGCACCGGAAACTTCGACATCTTTCTGATGAAGTCCGACGGCACGGGCGTCACCAATCTCACCAACAATCCGGCCTACGACGCCTTCCCGTCATTCTCGCCCCTCGGCCTTGAGGTGGCCTTCGCCTCCAACCGTGACGGCGTGCTGGACGAGAAACAGCGTTTGAAGACCTTCGAGATTTACACGTTGAAGATCAAGCCGGATGGCACGGCGGGCGAGTTGCGACGGATCACGAACAGTCCGGGGCAGGACAGCCACCCGCGCTATTCGCCCGACGGTCGCTGGCTCATCTTTGCCTCCGAACAGGGCGGCATCAACGATGAAGAGCCGGTCATACAGGAGTTATTTTTCGCGCCGCAGTCCTACGGCGAAATCTACGCCGTCCGCTTGAAGGATTTGAAAGTAGTGCGTCTCACACACAACAAGTGGGAAGACGGCACTCCGAGTTGGGGCGCATCCCCGTCAAATGATAAGACGCAGCGCGCCGCCGGACGCTGACGAACGCCAGAGTCTCACAGAGAACTCTGACGGCGGCGTGCATCCGTGTCGCCCTCAAGCGCATCGAAGTGCCCGTCGGAGCGTCGCGCGCCCCATCCGCGAGGTCGCCCCCGTTCCCGCACATCGCGCGGCGGAAGAGTCAAGCCATAGTAATTATGGCGCACGAATAAATCCGCAACTTTAACTTTTGATTCCAACACCCACCGCCTCGCGTCCATGCGGGCATGAAAGAGAGACATCGAAATGAAGCGAAAATTTTTTGCAATTTCTCTGACACTGCTTCTGGCAGGCGTCCTGTTCGCGCAGGAGCAGGCTCAGCCGACAGTGAAGTTGACCGGCTACCTGATTGATAACGCGTGCGCGGGCGCAGCCGACGCCGATAAGGATTTCGAGGAAGAGGCGAAAGGCCATTCGGTGCGTTGCGCCATGATGCCCGCCTGCGTGCGGAGCGGTTACGCGCTCGCGGTCGGCAAGAAACTCTACAAGTTGGACGAGGCGGGCAACAAATCCGCGTTGGACGTGTTGAAGGCGACGAAGATCGCAGAAGGGTTGAAAGTCGAAGTTGAGGGCACGGTCGAGGGGCACACGTTGCGCGTGAAGAAGATCACGGAAGTCGCAGCGAAGTAGCGCGACGGCGCTGGCACATAACAGGCGGTTCGTTTGGAAGGCCGCCGCTCCGCTCTGGCGTCGAACGATTCGGCGTCAGGATCAGGGGCGGCGGCCTTGTGTCGTGACGCCGCCAAAATCTCAGTGCCGGTGTGAACGGAATCTTTTGCTAGTATTGCAAAAAAGTCCGTAGCAAGATTTTCTCGTTCGGGCGTTCAGGCTGATGATGAAGATCAAACTTTTATGTCTTCTCCTTCTGGCGTTTTACTTCGCGGCTTTCGCGCAGGACGCTCCGAAGGAGTCTCGTCTCAAACCGATTTACGAGAACGGCAAGTGGGGCTACGCCGACCGGAGCGGCAGAGTGATCATCGCCGCGCAGTTCGACGCGGCGCGTCCCTTCGCGGATGGTCTGGCGCAGGTCGGCGTGGTGGACGAGGAGTTGCCCGAAGTTCTGGGTCGTCCCAATCTCAAGTGGGGCTACATAGACGAGCGCGGGCGCGTGCTGGTCGAACTTCGTTATGCAGTGCTGCGCCACTTCTCGGAGAATCTGGCAGCGGCGGCGCTGCTGGATGCAAAGAAACCGGAACGCCCGTCTTCCGGGCGCGTCTTTGAACGGCGCGATCTCAAGTGGGGCTACGTTGACAGGAACGGGCGTGAGGTGATCCCTTTCCAGTTCCTTAATGCCGGAGACTTCTCCGAAGGGTTGGCTCCGGTAAACGTCTTGAAAGTCGGCGACGGAGAAGGATCATTGTGCGGTTCTTCATCCAACTACGGCTACATAGACAAAACGGGCGCGCTCATCATCAAGCCGCAATTCGCCAGCGCCGCCAGCTTCCGAAACGGGCGCGCACGCGTCTCCATCGGGAAGACGGAGTATATGGGAAGATGTCTCTGCTGCGCGCCTCGTTTCAGAGGCAAGTACGGGCACGTTGACAGAAGCGGGACGTTCATCGCGGACAAGTCTTCAACCGACGACTCAACGCTCGATCTTGAAGACAGGGAAAATTGACGGATGAAACTTGGAAGTGTTTTCATTTTTCTCTGGCTCGTCGCTATCGCCTTCGTCTTACCTTGTGAGGCGCAGGAGCGGCGCGTCAAGAATCATGCGGGGCTGCACCCGGTCGCGGACGCCAAAGGCAAGTATGGCTTCATCGACCGCACGGGGCGTTTTCGCATCGCGCCGCGATATAACGGCGCGGGTCAGTTCTCCGAAGGAGTCGCATACGTCTGGTTTTGGGAGGGCGACGAAAGACGTGACGGCATCGTTGACATGGACGGCAATTTCACGGGGCTGCCCGCAACGAACGATTACGACTTCATCTTTCACGATGGCCTTGCGAGATTTCAGACTCCTTCGGGACAGGAAAGAAAATACGGTTACATGGACAAGACCGGGCGCGTCGTTGTCGAGCCGCAGTTCTCTTACGCAGGGCATTTTTCCGAGGGACTCGCGTGGGTCGGCGTGTTACAAGGGCGCGAGTGGCTCTACGGGTTCATAGATAAGACCGGAAAGTTCATCGTCGAACTGCAGTTCGTTTACCAGCCACGTGATTTTGTTGACGGCATGGCCAAGGTGACGGGCAAGTTCAAGTCCGGTTTTATTGATCGGGCGGGCACGTATCGCATCACTGTAGAGATTGAGCAATCGGACGACTTCTTCTCGGAAGGTCTGTTGGCGGCAGTCGTTCAAACTGATCCGCCGCGCGGCGTCTATCTCGACCACGACGGCAAGGTGGCCTTAGAGATACCTTTCTGGCAACATCGCACCGCGCATCAACGTTCGCTCTACACTATCCGCCGCCAACAACTCGCACCCTTCAACGAAGGTCTCGCGGCGGTCTTGTCATTCAACAAGATTGGTTTCATAGACAAGACCGGAAAAGTCGTTATCGCGCCGCTGTTCCGCGAGACAAACGGCTTCGCAGAAGGATTGGCAGCCGTCAAGATTATCGGCAGCGACGGCGAATACGTGTGGGGATACATTGACCGCGCGGGAAAATTCGCCATCACGCCGCAGTACAGAGAGGCGCGCCCGTTCGCAGGCGGTCTTGCTCACGTTACAACTGTTGAAGGCAGCCAGCAGTTGATCGACAGTAGCGGCAAAGTCATCCGGCAACTCTCAAAGTAACAGGCCGTAAATCGGCGTTTCCAAAGTCACACAGAGTTCATCCTTAAAATTATTTTGGGACGCGACCCTTTACTGCGTTAGCGCGGGCGCTATAGGTGATACGTCCAGCCGCATCCGGCAGCAGGTGCGCGCGCATCCGCGCACGGAGTCGCGCGAGGTCATCGGACGCCATCGCGGCGAGTTGTGGAGCGACGCTCGCCCCTCCGAGGATGGTTGTCCAGTAGTCTTCGAAATCTGCGAATGTGCGTTGCACAGTGATCTCCCGCGTTTCGACCGACTCCAGACCCGCACTAGTCCACAAGTCCCGCATCGTGTCTATGCGAGACGCGTCAGGGCTCGGCGGCGTCGGAACGGCAACGCCCATCCCGCGCATTTCAAACTGCAACGCCTCGTAAGGAAATCCACCGCCAACCATGTCCCACGCGTAGGCCGTGACGGTGCCGCCCGCGCAGACCACTCTTGCCATTTCGGCAACTCCCTTAGCCGGATCGGGGACGAAAAAGATCACCAGCGGCATGACGGCCGCGTCGAACGCGTCTGCGGGGAAAGGCAGCGCCATCGCGTCGCCCTGACGAAACTGTGCGACGCGCGACGAGGGGCGTGTGCGTGCAAAGGCGAGCTGACTCTCGGACGGGTCTATCCCCTGCACCGAGACCGGCGCGCACCGCTCGACGAGCATTTCGGTAAACGCGCCATTGCCGCAGCCAACGTCGAGCCAGCGCAAACCTGTCTGTGGAGCAAGCCAGTCGAGGAAAGTTTCGCCTGCAAGCTGGCTCCACTGTCCCATGTATCGTTCGTAGGCCGCCCCGTCGTTGAAGCTGATTTGGTTGGTCACTATCAGTGCTTTCCTCCCGTTGCGCTACCTGCGAATGTTCCGGTGCAAATAGTATATATAGGTAGACGACCGGCTCGCCACGAATTACAGTAGCGGTAAGTACCGTTTCCAACAAATGCGGCGCTATGAGAGACAACGACACCCTGCTCAGGCATCATCTCTACCAAGTCTACATAGCTGATAGACGTTTTTCGATCAAGCGGTATCCGGCGTGACTCGCCGCCCGGCGCGCAAGAATCATGTTGTCCGCGCGTTCATCGGTTGCTCCCAATCGCACGCAGAGCGATCAAGTTAACAGTTCACACAAAGGCAACTAACTCGCATGAAAATCAAGCACGCGCGCACACGCCTGTTGACATTGACGATCATTTTCACGCTCCTCACGCCGCCACCCGAAGGCGTCGCCGCAGCAGAGCGGGGCGGACAGGAAACTGTAGAGCCGGTTGCGCAAACCGGGCTGCGTTTCCGCCTGAGCGAGGGCAGGGAACAGGTCGAACGCCCCGCGCCCGATCCTGTCGCGCCCGCCGAAGTTTTGTCCGCAGCGGAAACCAAAAAACTGCTCGACCGTTTGCCTCAACTCACGCCGGATACAAACGACACGCAGGATTTCAAACTACGCGAGCGTTCATTGCCGCCGCCACGCACAGGGGAGACCATTCAAGCGGCGTTCGCCCCGCCCGCACCGAACGCGCCGCCCACGCCGTCGCACACAAGCGCGCCGCTCGATGTCCTGCGCTTCGCGCCGGAAGGCGAAGTCGCTTTGGCTCCGGCGTTCAGCATCACGTTTTCACAAGCGATGGTCGCCGTCTCATCGCAAGAGGAGACGGCGGCGAGCGTCCCCGTCAAGATGACGCCGCAGCCGGAGGGCAACTGGCGTTGGCTCGGCGCGCAGACGCTCGTCTTCCAACCGCTTGTCGAAGGCGGCAGGCTGCCGATGGCGACCAACTACACCGTCACCGTTCCCGCCGGAACGAAGTCCGCGCTCGGCAACGCGCTCGCGGAAACCAAAACTTTTACTTTCTCCACGCCGCCGCCTACGGTGAAAAGGTTTCACCCGCAGGGCACGGGTCAACCGCGCGACGCGTTGATGTTCATCGAGTTCGACCAGAACATTGACGCCGCACGCGTGCTCGAACGTCTCAGAATGCAACCCGCCGCCACGGGCGCGCGCCTGCGCCTTGCGACGCAGGAAGAGATCGCCGCCGATCCGTTCTTCATCTATCTCAGCAAAGAAGCGCAGGCGGGACGCTGGCTCGTCTTTCGCGCAGTTGATGCGAACGGGGCGACGAAAGACGCGCTTCCCGCAGACACCGACATCCGTATAGTCGTCCCGCCCGGCACGCCCTCCGCCGAAGGCGCGCGCACGACCACGAAAGAGCAGAGCTTTGCCTTCAAGACTTACGGCGCGTTGCGCGTCACCGAAGCCGCCTGCGGCTACCAGCAGAGATGCTCGCCTTTTGACCAGCTCCACTTCACGTTCAACAACCAACTCGATGAGGCGAAATTCAGCGCGGCGCAAGTCACCGTCAAGCCCGACATTCCGGGCGCGCAGATCAGCGCACGCTACAACTCGATCATCATCGCAGGCACGAAGCGCAGCAACACGACTTACACCGTCACGCTCGACCGCGCCATCTCCGACACGTTCAAACAGACGCTCACGGGCGAAAACGTCTTCACCTTCAAAGTCACCACCGCCGAGCCGCGTCTCTTCACCACCGGACAGGGCTTCGCCGTGCTCGATCCGGCGGGCAGGCGCGCCTTCACGGTCTACAGCGTCAACTACCCGAAGCTCAAGGTCGCGCTCTACAAAGTCACGCCCGACGACTGGCCGCAGTTTCGCCGCTATCAGGGCGCGCGCACACGCCAGAACGTACCGCGGACGCCGCCCGGGAAACTTGTCTTCAACAAGGTGATCGAAGTCAAAGCCGCTACGGACGAACTCATCGAAACTTCGATTGATCTCTCGCCCGCACTGACGAACGGCTACGGGCAAGTTTTCGTACGCGTCGAACCCGCAGAGAACTCTGCGGACAGGAAGGTGCGGGATAATGTCTACGCTTACAGGCAGAACTTCGCCGAAGCATGGGTTCAGTCAACAGACATTGGCCTGGACGCTTTCGCGGACAAACGCGAACTCGTCGCGTGGGCTAACTCGCTCACGGACGGAAAGCCTCTGGCCGGTGTGGAGATGAGCGTCTCGCCCGACGGTCTTGCGGGCACGACGGGCGCAGATGGCCTCGCGCGCCTCCCTTTCAAAGCAGCGCCCGATACGAAGGCGCAGCAGAATACTCTGCTCGTCGCGCGGCGCGGCGACGACATCGCGATCATGCCGCAGCAGTATTACCCTTCCTACTATCCCGACGAGAACAGCAGTTGGCGGCGCGCCGATTCGAGCGAAACGCTGCGCTGGTACGTCTTCGACGACCGCAAGCTCTATCGCCCCGGCGAAGAGGTAAACGTTAAAGGGTGGATTCGCAAAATCAACTTAACCTCGACAGGGGACACGGAGATGTTTACCGCAGCGGCGGGCGAACTCGTCAACTACGTGTTGAAAGACGCACAGGGCAACGACATCACGAAGGGCAGCGTTAAACTAAATGCCCTCGCCGGTTTCAACCTTAAATTGCAACTCCCCCCGACGATGAATCTCGGCGGCACGAACCTCTTGGTCGAACTCGCGCAACAGGGCACAGGGCACGTACACCAATTTCAGGTGCAGGAATTTCGCCGCCCCGAATTCGAGATCACGACGCGCGCTTCGGAAGCTCCACACTTCGTCGGTTCGTTTGCGACGGCGACAACCACTGCGGCCTATTTCGCGGGCGGCGGCCTGCCCGACACGGAAGTCAACTGGACAGTCTCGTCGAGGCCGACAAGCTACACGCCGCCGGGGCGCGACGATTACACGTTCGGGACGTTCTACGCGTGGTGGCGCAACGATGCAAATTACTACGGCGGCTGGAACTCGCAATTCTTCAAAGGGCGCACGGACGCGGACGGCAAGCACACGCTGCGGATAGATTTTGACGCGGTGCAACCGGCGCGACCGTCGAGCGTCACCGCCGAAGCGCGCGTGCAGGATGTCAACCGCCAGACGTATGCCGCGACGACGACGCTGCTCGTGCATCCGGCGGATGTTTACGTCGGGTTGCGCTCGGCTCGAACGTTCATACAGAAGGGTCAAGTCTTCGACATCTCTACAATCGTCACAGACCTGGATGGTCGCGCGCTCTCGAATCGCGACGTGAATCTGCGACTCGTGCGACTCGAATACGTTTACAAAGAAGGCTCCTGGCAGCAGCAGGAACAGGACGCGCAGGAGCAAAGCATCAAGAGCGGCGCGGACGGCGTGCGCGTGCGTTTTCAGGCGAAGGAAGGCGGCATGTATCGCTTGACGGCGCGTGTGCGCGACGAGCGCGAGCGTTTGAACGAGAGCGAGTTGTCGCTGTGGGTCGCGGGCGGGCGGACGCCGCCGCAACGCGAAGTCGCGCAGGAGCGCGTCGAACTCATCCCCGACCGGAAAAGTTATGCCGGTGGTGAGACGGCGGAGATTCTCGTGCAGTCGCCGTTCGCTCCGGCGGAAGGCGTCTTGACGCTCAGGCGTTCCGGCCTGCTCCGCACCGAACGCTTCACGATGAACGAGAGTTCGCACACGCTACGCATCCCGCTCGAAGAGGCGATGACGCCGAACATCAACGTGCAGGTTGATCTCGTCGGCGCGGCGACGCGCGTGGACGACGCGGGCGTCGAGATGGCGAATGTGCCGAAGCGCCCGGCCTATGCTACGGGTGAAATCAATCTGGACATCCCTCCCGCGTCGCGTCGCCTGAACGTGAAGGCTACGCCGCGCGAGACGGTGCTCGAACCGGGAGCGGAGACGCTCGTTGACGTTGAAGTGAAAGACGCCGCAGGGCGTGCGGTCGAGGGCACGGACACGGCGGTCGTCGTCGTTGACGAATCCGTGCTCGCGTTGACCGCTTACAGTCTCGCAGACCCGCTCGGCATCTTCTACGCACACCGGAGCGAAGACGTGAACGACTATCACTTGCGCGAGCGGCTGAAGCTGGCGAATCCCGCCGAGGTCAAAGAGAAGATGGAGGAAGGCGCAGGCGCGGGCGGAGCGGGCGGAGGCGGAGTCGGCGGAGTCGCAAGGAGAGCTCGGGGAGTTGTATCGGCCAAATACAAAGAGTGGCCTGCGGGCGAGCGTGATGCGGCGTATATATTGAGTGATGCCAATAAGGTGTCCGAGTCGGTAGAAGTATCTGCCCTGCCGCCTCCGCCCGCGCCCACGCCTGAGCCCGTCGGCGAGCCGACAGAGGCAGTGATCCAGCTTCGGCAAAACTTCAACGCCCTCGCCGTCTTCGCCGCGTCGCTCCCGACCGACGCGAACGGGCGCGCGCAAGTTAAAGTCAAACTGCCCGATAACCTGACGCGTTATCGCATCATGGCCGTCTCGGTCGCGGGCGGCAAACAATTCGGCGCGGGCGAATCAAACATTACCGCCCGCCAGCCGCTCATGGCGCGTCCCTCCGCCCCGCGCTTCCTCAACTTCGGCGACCGCGCGGAGCTTCCGGTCGTCCTGCAAAATCAGACCGACGCGGCGATGAGCGTCGCCGTCGCCGTGCGCGCGACGAACGCCGACTTGACGGAAGGCGCGGGTCGCCGCGTTCAAGTGCCAGCCAACAACCGCGTCGAAGTGCGCTTCCCCATCGCGGCGGTCAAACCCGGCATGGCGCGTTTTCAAATCGCCGCCGCCGCGGGCAACAAAGCCGACGCCGCGCTCGTCGCGTTCCCCGTCTACACGCCCGCCACGACCGAAGCCTTCGCCACCTACGGTGTGATCGATCAAGGGGCGATTGCGCAACCCGTCAAAGCACCTGCGGGAGTCGTACAGACTTTCGGCGGCCTCGAAGTCACGACCGCCTCGACCCAGTTGCAGGAACTAACAGACGCCGTTATCTATCTCGTCAACTATCCTTACGGGTGTGCCGAGCAGGTCTCTTCGCGCGTCCTCGCGCTCGCCGCGCTCAAAGATGTGCTCACCGCCTTCAAGGCAAAAGACCTCCCCACGCCGCAGGCCATGCGCGACTCGATGGCAATTGATCTCAAGCGCCTGCAAGGGCTGCAAAACGAAGACGGCGGTTTCGACTTCTGGCGACGCGGCAACGCTTCCGTCCCTTTCGTCTCCGTCCACGTCGCGCACGCGCTGGTGCGTGCGCAGAGCAAAGACTTCGCCGTGCCCGCAGAGATGTTGAGCAAGTCGCAAAACTACCTGCGACAAATTGAGAGTAAGATTCCGCGCGACTACAGCGTCGAGTCGAAGCGCGCGATCCGCGCTTACGCACTCTACGTGCGCGCGTTGATGAAAGATCGAGACGCCGCGCGTGCGCGCAAACTCATCGCGGAAGCGGGCGGCGTCGAAAAACTTTCCATCGAATCGCTCGGCTGGCTGCTGCCAGTCTTATCGGGCGACGCCGCTTCGTTGCAAGAGACAGGGGCTATCCTTCGCCACCTGAACAACCGCGTCACAGAGACGGCGGGTGCGGCGCATTTCGCGGACGCCTACAGCGACGGCGAGTACACCATCCTGCATTCCGACCGACGCGCCGACGGCGTCATCCTCGAAGCACTCATCGGCGAACAGCCGAAGAGCGACCTGATACCCAAACTCGTGCGCGGGCTGCTCTCGCAGCGCAAGCGCGGGCGCTGGTCTAACACGCAGGAGAATGTTTTCATACTACTCGCGCTCGACCGTTACTTCAACACCTACGAACGCGCGACGCCCGATTTCGTCTCGCGCGTGTGGCTCGGCAGCGGCTATGCCGGAGAGCAGACGTTTAAGGGGCGCTCGGTTGATCGGCAACAACTCAACCTGCCGATGTCCACTCTCGTCGAACGCGCTGGCGACGCGCCCGTCAACCTGACCATCGGCAAAGAAGGAGCGGGGCGACTCTACTTCCGCATCGGGACGAAGTACGCGCCCGCGAACCTGACACTCGCCGCCGCCGATTACGGCTTCCGCGTCGAACGCAAATATGAAGCGATAGACGATCCGGCGGACGTGCGGCGCGACACAGACGGCACCTGGCACATCAAGGCGGGGACGCGCGTGCGCGTCAGGCTCACGATGTCGAATCCGGCGCGGCGTTATCACGTCGCACTGGTTGACCCGCTGCCCGCCGGTCTCGAAGCTTTGAACACCGCGCTCGCCACCACCGAGCAACTGCCGCCGGAATCAACCGAGTCGGCCATCTATCGCGGTGGGCAAGGCATCTCCGATTTCTACTGGTACAGGCGCGGCACCTGGTACGAGCACCAGAACCTGCGCGACGAGCGCGCCGAAGCCTTCACGTCGCTGTTGTGGGAGGGCGTGCATGAATATAGCTACTTCACGCGTGCGACGACGCCCGGCCTGTTCGTCGTGCCGCCGCCGAAGGCGGAAGAGATGTATTCCCCCGAAACCTTCGGGCGCGGCGCGAGCGATCGCGTGCGTGTCGAATAGCGTGCGCTTTAGCAAGTATCAACAACAAGCCGCAGCACGATTCGAAGCTCATCGCTTCACTGTTTCAGATGGCCGCTTGAGAAAGAGTTGCTTGAGACCTTTTGTTCTCTAAAATAGTTTTCGCAACGCTACCGGCGAAAGAAGCCGGAAGACAGCTTGAGGACTGTCTTCCGGCTTCTTTCATTAAAGACGCGTTCGGCGTCTAGACTTCCCGGCCATGTTCGGCCGCGCGTTCGGGCGTTGCACAGCCTCGAGTAAGAATTAGTGGACAGCCGGAGGCGGAGCACTAAGCATACTGAGGAAGCAGGGCGTGTGTACGAGCTTGTCGAGATCGAGCGCGCGACGTTTGAACTCGTTGAAGTTCCTCGTCGGCGCGCCGTCCGCAGGATCGATCACGTTGATGCCGGTCATAAAGCCTGAGAGTCCGGCGGGCGTCCCGAAGGGCGCGGGCTTGATGTGCGTGAAGATGGTGTCAGTCTCTCTGGCATGGCACCCGCTACAGGCATTGAGCGAGAAGTCATGCCTGTCATTGCGGGGCATGATCGTGATGGTCGGGCCGTCGCTCCAGAAGACCGCGGGCGAGGGCACGTCGGACGCGTTGGTGAGAAACTTCTGGCCAAGCCAGAAGTCGGGCACGGTCGCACCCGGCGCTGTGCTGTTGACGAAGTGAGCCGTCAGGTCTGTGTTCCTGCGCGACTCGTGCGGCGTCTGTTTGGCGTTTGCCTCGAACAGATGGCCGTTCCCTACCGGCAGACGAAACTCGCGCATCTGCCAGCGGTCGTCGGGCGCAGGGTTGGCGATAGCGATCTCGTTGGTGCGAAGTTGATTGAGCGCGCTGCCGTTAGGCTTGCCGGGCGCGGCGTTGGCTTTGGTGAACTGATCCGTGATCGCTTGCAGCGCGGCGTTGTATGACGCCGAGCCGAGCACATGGAACTTCAAGTTGTACCACTGCTGTCCCCAGTTGCGAATGGCGGGGCAGCCCTTCCGGTCTATGCCGTATTCGATAATCACTGTGAACTGCGTCGGCGAGCAGTTCGTCTGCGGCAGACCCGTGTAGGGGTCTATGCCTCCACCTTTGACCGGCCTCATGTCCATGACGCCGAAGACGAAGCGACCTTCGCCCGCGTTGCCCCCGCCGTAGCCCGTGCCCGCGCTGCGCAGGTCAACGCGGTTGACGATGGCGAGCAGGCGGAAAGGAGCTTTCGCCAAATTGAGCGGCATGCCCGGCCCGCCTGACGCGGCTTCCCACGGGCCGATCACGAGGTTTTGCATCTGCAAGCGTTTGGCCGCCGTCCAGCCGTTGGCCGTCGTTTGGTCGGCTAACCACTTGTTGAGCCACTGGCGCACGAAGTTGGACGGAGTGATGCCTGTCAGCGGTTGATTCGCCATATTCGTCATCAAGCGTCCGAACGTCCACGCGCCCATCGGCGTGCCTTTACCCGTGCAAGGATTGAAAGTGCGCGTCGGGTCTTCGACAACTTTTACATTGGTGATGACGAGCGACTTTTGCGGATCGACGCCGTAGTAGGTGGCGAGCGGTTTGATCGGCACAAACTGGCCGGGCTTCAAATTGCGAAAGTCCACTTTCGGCACCACGGTTGTGCCCTGCCGGTCGCGGCTGTTTTCAAATGCGGGCATCAGCACCGCGTCGGAAGAGGCGAGCGATTCTCTCTCCGTCCCGTCGGTGGTGACATCGGAGGAAGAGTTAGCCGCTAACTCGGCGTCGCCGTTTGTGTCAGCGCGCGCCGCCGCCGTTTGCTCGGTCGCCTGCGTGGACTCTTCTACCGGGCTTGGCTCGGGATTGGCGTTTTGTTCAGAGACGCGATCCTGATTGTCTGCAAGCGCGTTGAAATCAATGAAGGCGATGGCCGAGTAAGTGCCGTCGCCCGCACGCGCGTCGCTTTCCGTCCCGTCGTCGCGCAAGATGACTTCGCGTTCTTCGATCACAGTCGTGATCGTCGGCCCGACTTTCGCGTCGGGGACGAATCGCACAAGCAGGAGCGCATTGCCCTCGGCTGTTTCTTTTTCCAGAGGCGTCGCTTCCATAGATTCGGCTTGCGGCGTGGCCTCGTCGCGCGTGTCGGTCGTTTCCTGTGCGCTTGCGAAGGTGGCTGCGCTGGTCTTGCCGGGCGCGCCGCCGAACATCAGACTGCCTGCGGCCAGAGCGACTGCGATTGCGATGGTGAAGAGTTTGAGGAGTTGTTGCTTCTTGAGTTTCATAATTCTCCTTCTACATTGTGAGCATAAGTTGGTGAGAGAACTCTGTTGTGAGATTGAAACGAGACTCCGCCGAGGGGCCTGAGCGGAGACTCGTCCCGTTGACGACGCGGAAACTTGGCGACGAGCAGCACAGATCAAAAACTGCTGCGCGCAAGACGCCGCGCCGGATGCAAAGCTTGATGAGAATGGCGACGAGATGGATTTTCAAAGAGCAGCCGACGGGGCGAAATAAGGCGCACCGTCTCCTTCTACCGTGAAGCCCTTGCGGCGGGCGTCAGTAGCAGCAAGCGTTAAATAGGTATAACTGTCCTACGGTCTGCAAGAATGCAATCCGTGGGGGCGGATACACCAATTGTTAACTCGGGAGTGAGGCTTAGGGGCTCAGTCTCAACTAGTCAGGACTGCTTTGATATTCAGCCCTCAAAATTCAAGACATCCAAACGGCATCGGGACGTAGATCGCATCAAAATTTACAGCTCTCGCTAAAAATTTGATGGTTGGGGTTTCTGTGCAGGAGGGATGATACACCCTTTCGAGAAGGTGTCAATATTAAATTTTAAGAGTCATGACCAGATAGCAATAGCCGTGCTGTTGAGTGTCGAAAGGAAACGGGAGATGACCGCCATGATCGGGCTTTATGCGCGGTTCGTGTCAGTAAGGGCGAGGAGATTCTCGTTGCCTTCGTTTAGATTTGCTGGTACATATTAATAGTTGAGCTTGCTCCGGCAGGAGTCTCACCACGCCGCACTTAATCCAACACACCAGTACTTTCCTACCGAAAAGATGTTTATGAAAGAAGCCACGAAAAAAACGGAGTTACTATTGCAGTTGACGCCTGCACAACAAGCCGTCGAGTTGTTCCGCCCCTGGCTCCTATTTACACTATATCTATTAACAGCGGCGGCTGGGTGGTGGTTGTTAGCTGTCCCTCTCGCAGTCGCCACCTGTCTCGCAGCATTCGTACAGATGCACGACGCCATCCACAGGTCGCTCGGCCTCTCTAAAAGTGCTCATGACTTTATAATATCGGCCAGCGGGCTCCTTCTGCTCAAGAGCGGGCATGGGTTGCAGATAACACATTTGAGGCACCACGGGCGTTGTTTGGAGCATGATGATCCGGAGGGCGTTTGTGCTACATGGCCGTTTTACCGCGTTCTGCTTGAGGGGCCGCTCCACATTTTCACCATGCGTTTTTATGCCTTCAGAAGGGCATCTCACACCAAGCGTTTCCAAGTCGTCGAGACAGCGGCCACGCTCAGTCTGCTTGTATTAGCGGTTGCCCTATACGTCTTCCTGAAGTCTTGGGTGGGGTTGGTTTATTGGGCGGTGGCGGCCAATCTGAGCGCGACTATACCTGTGTGGGCAGCATATCTGCCGCACAGGCTTGCTTCAGAGCATCCTGCCGTAAGATCAGCCGGAAGAATTGCTCAAATCTGGACACCGGTTATTTCATCTTTTGCCTATCATCACCTTCACCATGCGTTTCCTAAAGTACCGACGGCACTGTTATCGGTTATGGCAAAAAGAGTGGGAGCTACGGAATATAAAGCACACATCTACGAAGGGGATGAAGTTCAGAGGTGAACAGTTGTGTGACTTGAGTCCGCGCAACCGAACAACTTATTCGACCCGACCGCAAGCAGCGCAGCTCTCATCGCCAGACTCGGTGGTACTGAGGTCTCGTGCGCGGCGGGTGATGCCGGGCGTCAGGGTATTTTCTTGAGCCCTTAGTCAGGAGGCGAAATGAAGCGAGCCACGTTAAAGCCTTCACGTTGTCCGGGGGCAGTTCTTTGCCTCCTGTTGCTTGGCTGCTTAGGCGCAGCTCAAACGTCACAGGACATGCGAGCGAAGTACGGTCATCCGTCGCGGGAAGATTATCAACTCAGTCCTCAGGTTTCGCTGGCTGCGAAGTTCGCCGGGGACGGTCAGGTATGTGAAATCTTAATCGTGGGGTCTGACCAGTCTTTGATAGTCAGGCAGATCGTTGATGACATCATCCCCCTCTCCCAGAGAGGTCGGCTGATCAAAAGCGACGGGCAGATTGGAAACTGCCTCAATCACTTTGCGCTCTCCTATGCGAAGGTTGACGTTTACTTTGATGACGACTCGTGTGGGCTATACAGACGGTTAGATCAAGGGCGACCGATCAGGGCGCACGTCGTTTGGAAGAATAGGAGTTGTAAGGTGGGGGCGGCAAAGCCGCAGCCTAACGAGGGGATGAACCGGACTCGCAATTAGCATGTCGCTTATAATCAATCATACGTGCTTGCCGGTTATCCCCAGCGTTAGACAGCTACGAGTTTGGCACGGTTAGAGGAGAGATTCAGTTGAACATCAAGGCTTACCTCGAACGCATCAACTACACCGGCTCGCTTGCTCCTACTGCCGAGACCTTGCGCGAGTTGCAGGTCGCGCACCTGTCGGCTGTGCCTTTCGAGAATTTAAGTATTCATGCCAAAGAGCCGATTGTTCTTGAAGACGAAGCTCTGTTTACCAAGATCGTCGAACGCAGGCGCGGCGGCTTCTGCTATGAAGCCAACGGTCTGTTTGCTGCGTTGTTGCGTGCCTTGGGCTTTGATGTCGTTATGCTGTCAGCCGGAGTGGCGAATGCAGAAGGCGGCTTCGGCCCGGACTTCGACCACATGACGCTGATGGTCACGTTAGAACAGCGTTGGCTTGTGGACGTGGGCTTCGGCGACTCATTTCTTGAACCGTTGCTGCTGGATGAACGGAGCGAGCAGGTGCAGGGCAGACGCGCTTATCGCATCGTCCCTGACGGCACTCACTTGATTATGATGCAGCGCGATGAGCGTGGTGAATGGGAAGCCCAGTATCGCTTTACCTTACAGCCCCACGAGTATGCCGATTACGCAGAGATGTGCAGCTACCAACAGACTTCTCCGCAGTCGCATTTCACCAGAGCACGCATCTGCTCGCGAGCGACAGAGGAAGGGCGCATCACACTGAGCGAGATGCGTTTGATCAAAACGTCTAAGAATGGCGAGCGACAAGAGCGAACCTTGACGAGCCAAGAAGAGTACGAGGCAGTACTGAGCGAGCATTTTGGCATTGTCATGACAAGCTAACGCCATGAAGCACTTTGTGCTCACGAGGGTTTTTCATCGTCCGGACTGATCCGTTTTCCCCGCGAATTTCGCGTATCAGATCGGAGGTGAAATTTTATGGCGATTAACGCGAACGCATTGCGGCGTCCCTCGGATCGGCGTCTGTTCTTGGCCGCAGCGATACTCTTCCCGCTGGTCGTCCTCGCGGGGTACTTCAAGTCCTACTACTTCAGCGCCTTCTTCGACGTCCCCTCGGTCGCCAACATGCTGGTGCATGCGCACGCCTTAGTGATGACGACGTGGGTCGCCTACTTCTCGGCGCAGATCGCGCTCATCCGCACGAAGAACGTCCGGGCGCACATGACGATGGGGCTGGTCGGGATAGCCCTCGCGACGCTCGTCGTCGTCGTCGGGACGGCGACCGCCTATGACGCGCAACTCGTGCGCGGGTCGGCACCTCCGGGCGTGAATCCGCACTCTTTCTTCGTGCTTCCGATGCTGGACATGGCACTGTTCGTGGTCTTCTTCACCGGCGCGATCTACTACCGGAAGCGCCCGACGGAGCATAAGACCCTGATGCTGATGACCGCCATCGCTTTCATGCCTGCGGCACTCTTCCGGCTGCCCGTCGTGCCACCGCCGCTCATGATCCACTGGGCGTTCGGCGTCCCTATGCTCGTCGCGCTCGCCTGCCTCGGCTGGCACAGGGCGAAGCACGGCAAACTCAACAAGGTGTTCGCCGCCTCCGTCCTCATCATCATCGCGGCGCACCCGTTGCGCATCGCGCTCTTAAACTCGGAAGCCTGGCTGCGCTTCACCGCCTGGCTCGCCCCCTAGGAGTAAGGACACATGGGTTGATGACAGGCAAGCTGAGGGCGATCGTGTTGAATAAGTTGTTGGCGGCGCGCTACGTTTTTACGTTAAGGTCATTTGTTTTCTTTGAAGACCTTACCGTTCTTCATGACGAAGCTCACTGCCTTGAGTGTGCCAATGTCGTCGAGTGGATTTGCGACGGCGGCGATGATGTCAGCTTTCATCCCGACGCGCAGCGCTCCACGTTCCTTCTCGACGCCGAGCAGACGCGCCGCGTTCGTCGTCAAAGCTTGTAAAATCACACGCGCCGGGATGCCTGCTTCAACCCAATTATCTATCGTCTCGATGGACAACCTGCCGCGCGAATACTCTTTCGTCGTAAAGATCACGTCGGGGCCGAACACAAGCGTGACGCCAATCTGATGCGCACGCTTGACCGGGTCTATAAACCAACGCTCGTTCACTTCCTTGTTCGCGCCCGGCGTGCGGAACTCGCGTGCATCCGTCTCCGTAAAAGGGGTCGGCACCAGTGCCACTCCGTTGCGCTTCGCGATTACTAACGCCTCGTTCGATATGGCGACTCCGTGCTCGATGGAAGCCACGCCCGCCTCGGCTGCGTTACGCGCGCCCGCCTCAGTCCAGCAGTGGGCGGCGACCTTTAGTCCCGCGCGAGCGGCCTCTTCGATCACAAAGCGTATGTCTTCAACCGAGTAGATGTATCGTTGGTCGTCAACTACTAGCTTGATCACGCGTGCGCCAAAATGGATGTTCTCACGGATGGCTTTTTTTAGTTCGTCGCGCGTGTCCGCGTAAAAGTATTCGGGATTGCCGAGGCCGGGTCTCTCCGGCTGCAACTGAAATTGTCCGCCGTACGGGGCGATGATTCGTCCGGCGTTGATAATCGTCGGGCCTGGAACCAACCCTTCATCTATCGAACGGCGCAAATCAGTGTCAACATAATTACCCGCATTGCCTATGTCGCGCACGGTGGTAAATCCGGTCTCAAGCATCGAACGTGCATTGGCAACGCCCTGTATCGCGCGATAACCGTTCGTGTCGAGAAGAGTTGTGAAGTAGTAATTGCCGCCGTCGCGCTGACGCCGCGTTGTCATGCACAGATGCGCGTGAGCGTCGAACAAGCCGGGCAGTACCGTCCGGTTTGATAAATCGATGATCGTAGCGCCGGTAGGGATTTTAACGTCAGAGCCAATGGCCTTGATTGTTTGACCCTCAACGAGTATGACCTGATTGACGGTAACAGCGCCCGTCTCCGGGTCAACCATTTTACCGGCCTTGATCGCCGTCACTTGCGCATGACCTGCGATATGGCAGAGAACAATCAACACGGTGACAAAGACTAACTTGTAAGCGTTCGTATATTTCATGCATCCTCCGATTAACAAAGCCACCCAACGCCCGACATCACACGCCGCGCATCCGACGCCGAAACCACACAAAATAATGATGAGAGACTGACCTGGTGCGCCTTTAATCCGCGACCGCAACTTCTACAACATCGCCATCTCTCAACTGATGCTGATCCCGCAACTTTACTTCACAGGCAACTTCTATAATCATCCTCGATTGCAACTCACTGTCGGCCTTGTCCGTACGCAGAATGACAGCCCGCCGACCTAAGATTGTGCAGGGAACGATATTGACCGAGACTGTGCCGCCGTACTCAGTCGCCTCCAAGCGTGCCCGCTCCTGTGGTAAATCAAAGGGCGCATCCAACTGAATGTTCAAGGTGCCCGGAAATAGCTGCATGCCTGTCTTGTTCAGGTAATGGTCTTGTAGCTTCTCGATCCACAAAGAGAAGTTTCCGACACCCGTTACTACTTTCCCTTTCAATACTCTCATTAACCTCTATCCCTGACGCCTAACGCTCCCGACAAGCCGCCTGTCGAGTTCTCATCTAAAGGGAAGCCCGCCGATTCGGGTCGGCTTGATCGAGAGCGTTAGGCTTGGCAACCCGCGTCCGATTGTTCACTTTACCGTCAACACGGTCTTCGCAAAATACTCGGTCAGGTTGCCGCGATGTTCCAAGACCTCGCGCTTCCCCCAGGCGATGATGTAGACGCTGTAAGTGCCTGCGGGCAGCTTCAATTCGTCGCCGACCGTCGCGTACCTACGGCTCTCCATGCCTATGTTCTGCTGATACTCGTTAACGAATTCCACGTCTTTGCCGTCGGCGCTCCGCCTGTGAAAGACGATGCCGATAAAATCAACTCCGACCTGCGAAGGGTTCTCGAACAAGATGTTGAAGGGCGTGTTCGCCGCCCATTGATTCGACTGCCCGACGCATTTCCAGTCGTCGTCAATCTCCTTGCAGACGCTGACCTTGCCCTGACCGGTGGCAGTGTTACCCGCCGCACGCGCCCCGACCATGTCTGCGCCGACCGCGAAATCGGCAGTCGCCCACACTTGCGTCTTGTCGAAATAGTTAACCATGCGCACGAAATATTTGCCCGGCTTGTTGACGGTTAACTGGGCGTAGGCCGTAGTGTGATGCGGCGTGGCCGTGTAATCAACATACTGAACGTCCTCACCGCTAGCATCGTTCTCAGTCACAAGGAAGGTGATCCGCGCCCCGGTGGGCACGGCGGGGAACGTCGCCAAGATGTGTACGTTTCGCAAGGTGCCTTTAGGTTGAAAGGTCTTGGTCGGACTAACGCAGGTCGCGGTCTCCACTACCAACGCCCCGTATTGCTTCTTAGTGATCTTCAGGTCTTCACACGTATGCAACTCGATTTTAGATTGTGCCTGAGCAGAGTAGGCAAACAACATCGAACAGCAAAGCGACAGCACAAGAAGCCCCGTATGACGAATTTGTACGGACGACAGCAGCATGATCGTTTTATCTCCTTTCGGGCTGGCGAAGGCGCGAGTCGAAAGAACGCGGGTTGTGAGAGGTAATAGCTGCGAGGGGGCGAATAATACCAGCGATTCTGATTTAATCAAGTCATTTTTCGGAGGCAAGCGACCTGTCTGTTGACTGACGCTCGACTGCGGTGCATCCTGTGCCGAAGGCGAACCGCGCAGGGCAACGTTGAAGTTCATAAGCTGCTCATTCCCGGATAGGGAACTTCGACGGAGTTTGCCCGGTTGAGCTTCCGCAACGGCGGGCGCGGCACTATTATCCTTTCGCCCCAAAATCCCTGCACCCGTAAAGGACGGCACAGTAATGAAGATTAAACTCCCTATTCTTCTTCTCCTCTGCTTCTGCTTCGCCACTACTTCCTCCGCGCAAGCACCCGACCGCCAGCAGTTCATTCGTGTCGAAGCACCGACAGTGGTGCTCGCACATGTGCGTGTGATTGACGGGACAGGAGCAGCACCGCGTGAGGATCAGACGATTGTCATTAGCGGCGGTAAGCTTCAGTCGGTTGAGGCGAGTGCTACGGCGAAAGCTCCCGCCGGTGCGCAGGTGCTCGACCTCACGGGCTATACGGTTCTGCCCGGCCTCGTAGGGATGCACAACCACATGTTCTTTCCCATGGGCGGGTCGCCGCCGATGTACTCGAACATGGGCACGAGCTTCCCGCGTCTTTATCTCGCGCTCGGAGTCACCACCATTCGCACGACGGGCAGCGTCGCACCGTACACCGATCTCGAAATCAAGCGGCTCATCGACTCGGGCAGGATGATTGGCCCGAAGATGCACGTCACCGCGCCGTATCTGGAAGGCTCCGGCGCGTTCACGCCCGTCATGCATCAACTCACAGGAGCGGATGACGCGCGGCGCATGGTGAACTACTGGGCTGACGCGGGCGCGACTTCGTTCAAGGCGTACATGAATATCACGCGCGACGAATTGCGCGCAGCAATCGAAGAGGCACACAAGCGCGGCTTGAAAGTCACAGGCCACCTCTGCTCGGTCGGTTATCGCGAAGCCGCCGAGATGGGCATAGACAACCTGGAGCACGGGCTGTTCGCCGATTCGGAATTCGTCCCCGAAAAGAAAGTTGACCAGTGCCCGCCGGGCGGGGCAGTCAGAGAGAGTCTGCTGAAACTCGACCTCAATAGCCCTGCCGCACGCGAGACGATTCGCACGCTGGTTGCGAAGAATGTGGCGATCACTTCGACGCTTCCGGTGTTTGAAGCCGGTGGCGCGCCGCTCGCTCAAAACGGTATCGGCGCGGCGAGTGCGTTGTTGAATCCGAGGATGCTGAACGTGATGTCTGTGGACGCACGCGTGCGCTACCTACAAGCGCGTGCGCGTGTTTCGTCGGAAGCGAATTTCGTCGCGCTGTTGCGCAAGGCGATGGATTTTGAGCGCGCGTTTGTTCAGGCAGGAGGATTGCTCATTGCCGGACTCGACCCGACGGGCAACGGCGGCATCGTTGCAGGTTTCGGTGATTTGCGCGAAGTCGAACTTCTGGTCGAAGCTGGATTCACGCCGCCCGAAGCGATAAAGATTGCCAGCCTCAACGGTGCAAAGTTTCTCGGCGAAGACGCGCGGATCGGTTCAATTGCCGTCGGCAAGCAGGCCGATCTCGTGGTCGTGAGAGGAAACCCTGCGTCGTCTATCGGCGACATAGAGAAGGTGGAGATCGTCTTCAAAGACGGTGTCGGGTACGATTCGGAGAAGTTGCTTCAATCGGTGCAGGGACTGGTGGGGATACGTTGAGACGTTCAAGAAGTTGCTCTATCAGTAAAGTACACAAAGATTGATATGAATCTACCCGTTGTCACAACAGAGGCGGCGCGTCTGCTCCTGATGAACGCGCAGGGGTTACTCGCGGACACTGGCCGCCGTGCAACGCCCGCGACGCTGCAAAAAATCATCGAGCAGATGGGATTTGTCCAACTCGACTCGATCAATGTGGTCGAGCGGGCGCAGAACCTCACGCTCGCCAGCCGACTCGACGCCTACCGGCCAGAGCACCTCTCACGATTGTTGGAGAAAGAACGTAGCCTCTTCGAACATTGGACGCACGACGCTTCGGCCATCCCGACAAAGTGGTTTGCGCAATGGAAACCTCGCTTCGCCGTTGCACGCGAGATCATCTGGCGCAAAGCGTGGTGGCGCGAACGCATGGGCGAAGAGCCTGACAAAATCATTGCTCAGGTGCGCGAGCGCATTGCTCGCGAAGGCCCTCTACGCTCGCTCGACTTCGAGCACAAACAAACGGGCGTCTCCTCGGCATGGTGGGGATGGAAGCCACAGAAAGCGGCGCTTGAGTATCTGTGGTCAACGGGCGAACTGATGGTCGCCCGCCGTGAGAAATTTCAGAAAGTGTACGACTTGACCGAACGTGTCTTGCCCGAGCACAGCCGCGAGCCGCAGCCGACCGAGCGAGAGTACGTCGAGTGGGCTTGCCACACCGCGCTTGAGCGTCTGGTTGTGGCGACACCGAAAGAGATCGCCGAGTTCTGGCATGCCATCGGGATAGCAAAGGCGAAGGCGTGGTGCGAGGAGGCGGCGAGGGCGGGGCGGATCGTTCCGGTACTGTTGGAATCGAGCAGCAGCGCGAAAGAAAAAGTTAGCTTTGCTATGTGCGATTGGGAACGCAGATTAAGCGGTCTCCCCGCACCGCCCGCGAAAACGCGCCTGCTCAGTCCGTTCGATCCGGTGCTGCGGGATCGTGCGCGCGCCCGCAGGCTGTTCAATTTCGATTACCGCTTCGAGGCTTTCGTGCCCGCGCCGCAGCGGCAGTACGGTTATTACGTGTTACCTATTTTGGAAGGGGATCGTTTGGTGGGTAGGCTCGACCCGAAGTTCAATAGAAGCGACGGACTCCTAAACATTCGCCAAATCTACTGGGAGCCGGGCATCCGTGTAACTTTATCGAGACGCCGGGGCTTGGACGGGGCGGTCGGACAATTAGCTCAACTGATAGGCGCACAGGGAGTGGTCTGGCCTGAGTAATGAGCAGCCGAAAACTTTCCTCATCGGGAAGTTCTCTGCAAAGGGTGACATCGTACATATCCTGCACGTCCTGACATGGCGTAGATGCAACGTGTGAGTTGAATACGGAGAGGCCGCCGGAGTCCTATGCTTCTCCGGCGGCCTCTCTTCCACTGCATCATCGGTTGCCTGCTGCGGCGTGAATGAAACGCTTAACCCGTTTCTACCTGAGTTTCCTGCTGGCTTTAGCCTTCATGCTGCCCGTCTTTGTCGCCGCGGGCGGGTTCGTTGGCGGGTTGGTCAACGCCTCGACGTTAACAAAGAAGCGGAAGTTTCCGTTGAACGTAACGCCAAGTAGGAACTCGACGTTAATCGAGTCGTTCGCCAGTAGCGGCGTGCTCATCGTGATGGTGTCCGCAGACACCGTCGAGTTGAAACCGCCGTCGAAGTAGCCTTCGCCTATCGTCTGCACGGGCGGCTGTTCCAACGTCAGGTGCTGAATGGTTATCGTGTTGCCGTTCGTATCGGTCACGTTAAAACTCCCCGTGCCGCTGAGGACGTGCAGAGCAGCCGTCCCCGGCTCTAGACCCGTCGTGATGTCCACGACACGGAAGCGCAGACGCGTCACAGGCTGACCCGTCATGTTGGTGAACTTGCGTCGGATGCGCAAGGTGCCGAGGGAGGCGGTCAAAGGGTTTGTGACTTCCTCTGTACGCGCGCGCGCGCAGGCGCTCGTCGCCTCACCGAATTCGGGGCAGTTCGGATCAATGCGCGAGGCTTTGATGGTGGCGTTGCGCTGAACAGGACTTTTAGTGTTCTCCGGCCCCGGCGCTCCGCGCGCGCCATCAATCCTTGTGGCGCAAAGGACGTAGACCCCGATAGTACCGACGAAGGTGAAGTCCGTCGCATTGTTGGCTGTATCCTGCGGCGTGCCCGATGTCAGCTTGCGCAGGAAACTATATTCAAAGGTCTGGCCGTCCCTGTTGCCGGGATAGTAGGGTAGCCCCGCGCCTTCGCGGTAGAGCGCCGACGAGGCAGGAACAGTCGGGCCAGCGCAGAGGATCGTGTTACCTGCCGTGCCGACGGCGTCGAGGCGCGTGGACTCGTTAAAATTCTGAGGGTTGGCCGTGCTGAACAGCGCGATGCCCGTGTTGACCGCGATGTCCCCGACGTAGGCGGCATCCCACGTGGCGAACGTGCCGCTACCCGCCGGGTAGTTCGACAGGCTGTAGCCGGAGGCGTTGGCGATGAGATAGTGGCCGCGCGCCGGAATAACCGTGCCGTTCGTGATGACGAGGCGCGTGCCCGTCGCATCTTCGGCGGCCAACGCCCATCCCTTCGAACCGTCCACTGCGTTGACGGTGATGTCCGAGTTGGTCGTGTTGTAGAGTTCGATAAATTCGTTGTTGGATTGCTCGAAGGCGCTCAAGCCCTTCCCGTCCCAGCGAAACTCCGAGATGATCACATCGCCCGCTGCCTGACCGTTGACGGTTTGCGAAGCGGAGAGAACGAGCATGAATGCCAGCACGGCTAAGAGAGCGCGGCTAAAGCGAGGCAGGGAAAGCATAAGGAACTCCTTATTGATTGGCGGAACCACGTAACTGAACAGCGGCGTTCGTCGTGGTAAAGATGTGTCTGTGTTGGGAAGCGGCAAGGCTTGCGGCAGCCGCCCGGAGAGAAACCCCTGTTCACTAAAAGCGAGCGGACTTTAACACAAGACAAAACCGGCAACAATAGTTGTGTGGCTCGCTTTCAAGACACTCACGCTGGTATGTTCCACGCCTCCGCGTTAGCGGAGAACACAATCGCTGATTTATCACATCAGAGCCAATAGCGATTGCTGCCTGCACGGTTGAGCTAACGCTTAGCCCGATGTTGCTTGACTAAATCAACAACCGTTTTGAGCAATCTGTCGGGCGATTGGAGTAGAGAAGTATAGACCCAATCCCCGCTCCGGTCGTTAATCACGTAGGCTGCCACAAGCTTTGGCGGAATGGAACTATTGCAAAGATGGATACAAGCGGGTAAAGGCTGAACAATGGGGCGGTGCGGCTTTAGCCTCTCCATTACGTAGTTACGCAGAATGATTCGGCAGAATATGCGTTAGGCGCTCACGCTCAAATTGGTGACAATATATGGATGATACAACAAAAGTCATCTTACCGATTTTGCTCGGAGGGCTAGCCGGAGCAGTAGTAAGCGCCCTGAACAATAGGTTTATAGAGAAAGAGAAAAGGGCCTTAGAGTTTGTTAAAGATTATTTTGCCATGCGTGAAAAAATCGGCAAGGCGAAAGGGTATTTGCAAGATGTTAATGCGATTATTAGAGACCCGATCGAGGCAATGCTCCTCATAAGAGAGGTAGGCGACCGATTAAACTCAATAGCATACTATTATATAAAGAACATTCTAAGAAAAGACCTACTGGAAGAATCAGGCGTGATTACCGACATGCGCGAATTCTTAGAGCTTATCGATAATGCGCAACACGCTTTCAGAAGAGTTGAAAAAGAGCAACACCCAAGCATAAGTCAACATAACCTGTACAGGGCGGGAATCTGGTGGCCTCATCTTTTTAATTTGAGGGCATTCCACTTGGAACGAGAGGAGGACTAGGATGAACTTAGAGCTTGAGAACGAGATTCTGAGAAAGAAGTTAGATGATACGCTTGAGCGGTTAAAGGGCGCGCAGCTTAATACCGCCTTATATTTCCTTATAGGAATGGCCAATTACCTGCCGCGGTCTTCGGGCGCAGGGACTCCCGCTATTCCTCCTCCTCCGCCGGTTCAAATAACGTGTCCTCATTGCGGCCAGAAAATCTAAAACCGACGCCGCACCTAACAACAGCATGCGCCCGGCCGCCGACACGATAGTTGTCATGCTCTGTGAGAGCTTCGGGGCAGCGGGTTGATGCCGTGCGTTCGGCGCTTTGTGATATGTAACAGGTGTTCAGTTATGAAATAACAGTTTGCGGAACTTGAGATTTAAGCGATTTGTTTTGCCATAAACCCTCCGCTCGTGGTGTTTTCTAGTTGTAAGCGATTCTGGAGGTTAGTTTATGGTGAAAAGATTATTTTTAGTCTTTCAGACTTTTTCATTGATTGCCCTGTCTTCCGCCGTAGCAATTGCCCAAAACGGACAGTCCTCTCGATCAAATGCTCAATCCGGGCAAATCTCTCCTTCGGCGGATCATCACCAGCATTTGTTCAGCCGAGCCCGCGTTGATTTTCAACCCTCTGGTTTACAAATGATCACGGCTCAAGATGTCATCGGACTCTTGGACAAGGCCGGAATCCGGCGAGCCGTGCTTTTATCAACGGCATATGGTTATGGAAGACCCGGCTCGGAACCGCCGGATGAATATACAAAGGTCAAAGCGGAAAATGATTGGAATGGTGCGCAGGCCGCGCTGTTTCCAAAAAGGCTGATCGCATTTTGCAGCTTCAACCCGCTCAAGGATTATGCTCTCGATGAGATCGCGCGTTGTGCTAAAGACGCGAATCTACGCCGCGGAATCAAACTGCATTTCGGCAGTTCGGATGTGCAGATGGAAAACCCAGAGCATTTCGAAAAATTGAAGAAAGTTTTTCAAGCGGCAAATTCTCATCGCATGGCTATCGTCGTGCATATGAGAGCGTCGATCTCCAAAAAACGACCTTACGGGCCTCAACAAGCACGCGCTTTTCTGGAATTGCTTTCTTTCGCTCCCGATATTCCGGTGCAGATCGCTCATCTTGCCAGTTCGGGGCCGGGTTACGATGACCCTCCGGCGCATTCTGTCATTGAAGTGCTGGCTGATGCGGTTGCGAAAAAAGACCCTCGCACGAGAAAGCTCTTGTTTGATGTGGCATCAAACGCATCTCCGACAAACTCTGCGGAAGTCTCCGAGCTTTTAGTCAAACTGATCCGCCGGATCGGTGCCAAACGAATACTCTACGGCACAGATTCGGCACTCGGAGACAACCTCCGGCCACGCGAATCCTGGGAAGCGTTTCGCCAACTGAAACTTTCGCAAAAAGAGATAAAAACTATCGCCGGAAATGTAGCTCCATATTTTCGTTAGTAGTGTCCTAATTTTAGCTTGACTCTCTGTGCGCCCTCTGCGTCTCTGCCGTGCAATCTTAGTCGAGCAAGCATTCACCGCAGAGAATGCGCGGAGGATGCGCGGAGGATGCGCAGAGTCTTCAAATCAATTTAGGACACGACCTTTTCGTTAAAACGCTAAACTACCCCTCAATTAACTTCTCAGTCACTCCTGATGAAAAGTATTAACGCCTGATGTTAATGCTTTCACCCTCGCGCACGTTTATGTCTCTGGAACTGCATTTATCGCAGGGTCAGCCAGGACTGGCTACAGACGCCCATCAGGAGTTTATTGAGATATGATTAAAAAACCTCGTACGTCTTTGACGACCGGATTTTTACTTTGCGCGCTGTCATTCATTTTTCTTTCCGGCGCGACCGCGCTGGCACAAAAGGGTTTACCGCCGTTGATTGACCGTGAAGTATTGTTCGGCAACCCGGAAATCACCGGGGCGCAGATTTCTCCCGACGGCAAGTTCATCGCCTTCCGTAAGCCCCACAAGGGCACGCTGAACATTTGGGTCAAACGCGCGGACGAGCCGTTCGCCAACGCGCGCCTGCTGACCAATGAGGCTAAACGCGCGGTCAGAAATTTCTTTTGGAGTCGTGACGGCAAGTTCATCTTGTTCGTTAAGGATAAAGCGGGCGACGAGAATTACAACCTCTACGCCGTCAACCCTAACGAGCAGCCGCCGGGCGGGGAGGAAGTTCCCGTCGCGCGAAATCTAACCAATTCGGAGAAGGTCAGAACCATACTTTACAACGTGCCGCGCGCCGAGCCGGACGCGGTTTACATCGGCATGAATGACCGCGACCCGGCCTGGCACGACCTGTATAAAGTCAAAATCTCGACCGGCGAGCGCACCCTCGTTCGACAGAACACGGAGCGTTTGACGGATTGGCTCTTCGACAATAAAGACGAGTTGCGTCTCGCCACGCGCTCGACCAAGAGCGGCGACAGGGAAGTGCTCAGAGTTGACGCCGACGGCAAGTTCACGAAAGTCTATTCGTGCAGCGTCTTCGAGACTTGCAACCTGAATCGCTTCCACAAAGACAATCGCCGCGTCTACATGATTTCCAACAAGGGCGCAGGCGTCGATCTGGCGAGGCTCGTCTTGTTCGACCCCGAAACGGGCAAAGAGGAAGTCGTCGAATCCGATCCCTTGAGCCGCGTGGACTTGGACGACGCAGCCTTCTCGGACGTGACCGGCGAGCTGGCCTTCACGGGCTACGTTGACGACCGCCAGCGGCTCTATTTCAAGGACAAGGCATTAGAGAAAGATTACAAGTTTTTGCAGAAGAAATTTCCGAACAGGGAAATCGGCTTCGACTCGACCACCGCCGACGAGATGACATGGCTAATTTCGGCCGTCAGCGACACGGAACCCGGGGAGAAGTATCTCTTCGATCGCAAGTCGAAGAAGTTGGAGTTGCAATACCGTAACCGCGAAAAGTTGCCGCGCGAAGCTCTCGCCGAAGTAAAGTCGATTCGCTACAAGTCGTCGGACGGGCTTGAGATTCCCGCCTACCTCGCGCTGCCGAGAGGTCTTGCGCCGAAGAACCTTCCGACCGTTATCCTCCCGCACGGAGGGCCTTGGGGGCGCGAGCGTTGGGGCTACGACTCGCAGACACAGTTCTTAGCGAATCGTGGCTACGCCGTTCTCCTGCCGAACTTTCGTGGCTCGACGGGTTACGGCAAGAAGTTTCTGGACGCCGGAAACGGGCAGTGGGCCGAGAAGATGCAGGACGACGTGACTTGGGGCGTGAAGTATCTGATTAGTCAGGGCATCAGTGATCCCAAGCGCATCGGCATCATGGGGGCGTCTTACGGCGGCTACGCGGCGCTGGCTGGCGTCACCACCACGCCAGACCTCTACGCGGCGGCGGTGGCGATTAATGCCCAGAACGACCTGATTTCACTCCTCGAAGCCATGCCGCCGACCATGGAGTCCGAGCGCGTCAGGGTATACAAGCGAGTGGGCGACCCCACCACCGCCGAAGGTAGAGCGCAACTCATACGGCAATCGCCGCTGACGCACGCTGACAAGATTAAGACCCCGCTGCTCATCGTGCAGGGAGCGAACGACGTTCGTGTGAAGAAACGTCAGGCCGACCAGATCGTGATTTCCTTGCGTGACAGGGGATTCCCGGTCGAGTACATCGTCGCACCCGACGAGGGACACGGCTTCGCGCGCCCTGTCAACGTCCTGGCGACGCTGGCGATGGCTGAGAAGTTTCTGGCTAAATACCTAGGCGGACGCTACCAGGAATCCATGCCCGCCGAAGTGGCCAAGCGTTTGCAGGAGATAACGGTTGACCCCAAGACCGTCATATTAGCCAACAACCCGAAAGGCAAATAGCGACTCCCCTTCGCCCGCCCGTAGAGTAATCAACAAGCCCGTCTGAGAAGCATTTTGACGCTTCTCAGACGGGCTTGATATTCTAAGGTCGTTTGGAAAAGCGAATTGGAAATAGTCTCTCAGAGCGTAGGTTGGAGCATGTGTTTTGGCTCGGTGGCTCCCCATGCGCGGGTAAAACCTCGATTAGCGAAGTCCTTGCGTCTCGCTTTGACCTCGATGTGTACCGCGTCGATGAAGCCTTTGAAGTTCACGCGCAAAATTTTGACCCCGACCTTCATCCGACTCTCACGAAATGGCGTGTGTCCTCCTGGAATCAACGCTGGATGCAACCCATCGAGACCCTCGTACAAGATGTTATTGCCTGTTATCGAGAACACTTTACGCTGATCCTTGCGGACATTCTTTCCATGCCGAAAGACAGACCATTATTGGTCGAAGGCACGGCTTTATTGCCAAGACAAGTGGCGGCCGTTTTGGCGGAGCGGCATCGGGCAATTTGGGTTGTACCGACTGCCAATTTTCAGGCGGAGCATTACGCCCGGCGCGACTGGGTGCATGGAGTGTTGGAGCAGTGCGACGATCGGGAAGCGGCATTCCACAACTGGATGGAGCGCGATGCCGGGTTCGCACGCTGGCTCATGGCAGAAGTGAACGCGCTAGGTTTGGAGTTACTACAGGTTGACGGGAAGCAGACGTTAGAGGAAAACGCGGAGGCAATTGTATCTCACTTCCGGCTTGCTGCCGATATGCTGCGTATCTGAACTTTTCGCTTATCAACAAAGCCGCCCGACAACTTCATGCACCCGACCCGCGAATAACATCCCTCCAAATCTTCCCACAAACCTTCCTGCGTTGCGCCACGCTGCGCAGGACGAGTCGAATTGAATCGGACAAAACTATAACTGTACCTTGACAATCTAGGTAGACTCCTGCATTATTCGCCAATCAGCATAGATTGTCTAGGTACTACGGAGAATATACTCATGCCTACGCCCGATACCAAGCTGCTGCAAGGCACGCTCGACATGCTCATCCTGAAGGCGCTCTCGGTGGGAGCATTACACGGATATGGGATCGGTCAACGAATCGTCCAGATGTCCGAGGACGTGCTGAGGGTGGAAGAAGGTTCGCTCTACCCTGCGCTCTACCGCATCGAGCGGCAGGGGTGGATCACGTCTGAGTGGGGCGTCTCGGATAACAACCTGCGCGCCAAGTTCTACAAGCTCACCAGAGCAGGCCGGAAGCAACTTCAGGTCGAAGAGGAGAACTGGGGCAGGCTGGCGGAGGCCGTTTTCAAGGTGATGCGAACCGCCTGATGAGGTGGGTGGGATGTACTGGCTGAGGTTCACATACTTGCGGCTCAAAGGCCTGCTGCGCAAGGAGCAGGTGGAAGAGGAGATGGACGCGGAGATGCGTTTCCACCTCCTGATGCGTGCGCAGGAGAACATCCGTGACGGCATGACGCCGGAGACGGCCATGCGGGACGCGCGGCGGCGCTTCGGCAACTTGGAGCGCGTCAAGGAAGCGGCGCGCGAGATAAAGGGAGGCGGGATGTTAGGAACCTTACTGCAAGACGCACGATACGGCGTGCGTATGATGATCAAAACTCCGGTTTTCACCGTCGTCGCGGTGCTCACGCTCGCCGCCGGAGTCGGCGCGAATACAGCTATCTTCTCGGTCGTCAACGCCGTGCTGCTCAAGGCGCTGCCATATCACAACTCGCACCGGTTCGTAATCGTTTCCGGTGCGGATCAGAGCGGCGAGTCAGGAACGATCTCCGCCGCAGAGGCGCAGGACTTCTCGACGCATCTCACGACGCTCGAAGACTTCGCGGCGATGCAGTCGCAGAGTATTAACCTGACGGGCGGGAGCCAGCCGGAGCGTGTGCGCGGCGCATTCGTGACGCCCAACTTCTTCGAGGTGTTCAACCTCTCGCCCACCGTTGGCCGGACGTTCGCGCGCGGCGAAGACCAACCGGGAGCCGAACGCGTCGTAGTCGTCAACGAAGAATTCTGGCGTCGCCGGCTGAACTCCGACCCTGAGTTGACGGGACGGAAAGTCATTCTCAACGGCGAGCCGTACAGCGTCGTCGGCGTCGTGCCCGGCTCTTTCCGGCAGCCATTCGACGACGAAGTCGAAGTCTGGACGACTGTGCAGCGGTTCCCAAGTTACGAGACGCGGCGTGACGCACGGTTTCTCTACGGCATCGGTCATCTCAAGGCGGGCGTGACGCGGGAGCAGGCGCAAGTTGAAGCCGACACTGTCGCCGCGCGGATGGCGCAAGTCTACCCGGACGTGAGCGCGGGGCGCGGCGCAAAGGTGGAACTTATGGAAGAGAGGATGGTGAGGAACATTCGCCCCATCATCCTCGCACTGTTCGCGGCGGTCGGCTGCATTCTTCTGATCGCCTGTTCCAACCTCGCCAATTTAACACTGGCGCGCGGCACGGCGCGGCAGAGGGAGTTCGCACTGCGTTCTGCGCTGGGTGCAAGTCGCGGGCGGCTCGTGCGGCAGTTGCTCACCGAAACGACTCTGCTCGCTTTGTTGGGCGGCGGCTTCGGCCTGCTACTCGCCAGATGGGGGACGGACTTGCTGCTCGCGGTCAACCCTAACGTGCTGCCGCATGGCGAAGTGAGGCTCGACGCGACGGTGTTGCTGTTCACGCTTGGCGTGTCCGTGTTGACTGGCTTCCTGTTCGGCCTCACCCCGGCGTGGCAACTGTCGCGCCTCGACCTGAACACGGCGCTGAAGGAGGGAGGGCGTTCCGTAGGCGACGGCGCGGGCGCGCTCCGTGCGCGCAGCGTTTTCGTCGTCGTGCAAATGGCGCTCGCACTCGTGTTGCTGGTCGGGGGCGCACTCTTCATCAAGAGTTTCTACAAGCTGCTTCAAGTTGACCCTGGCTTCAAGACTGAAAACCTGCTGACGCTCGAATACCGTCTGCCGCGCAACAAATATGTCGAACCCGCCGCCCAGTGGGAATTTCATCGTCAGCTTGTCGAGCAACTGAAGGCGGTGCCCGGCGTGCAATCGGCGGCGCTCATCAGGGGGCTGCCCTTAACCGGCAACAGCGCCTCGGCGCGCATCACACTGCCCGACCGCGAGCCGCCGCCCAAAGGGCAGGAGCCGCAGGCTCAGTTCAACACGGCGACGCCCGACTATTTCGCCACTATGGGCATCCCCTTTATTCAAGGCCGCCTCTTCAACGACGCCGATCGGGCAGATACGCCCTTCGTCGTAATCATCAATCAGACGATGGCACGCCGATTCTGGCCCGGCCAAGACCCCATCGGCAAGCAGATAAAATTTGTCGGCGACGATGGTGAACCCGGCACTGTCATCGGCGTCGTGGGCGACGCCAAGCACGATTGGCTAAGTGAACAGCAGCGCCCACAAATCTACAACAGCTACAGCCAGACTCCGGGACTCTTCGCCACCGTCGTCGTACGCACGAAGGTCGAGCCAATGAGCCTCGCGCAGACCGTGCGCGAAGCAGTGTGGAAGGTGGACAAGGATCAGCCGGTGTGGAAGGTGCGTACGGTCGAATCACTCATGGCATACAACGTCGGCGACAAGCGTTTCCTGATGCTGTTGATGGTCGTCTTCGCGGCACTCGCCCTCACTATCACCGCCGTCGGCCTGTACGGGGTCGTGAACTACACGGTCGGGCGAAGGACGCACGAGATCGGCATACGCATGGCGCTCGGCGCGCGCGCAGGCGATGTGTTGAAGTTAGTCATCTCGCAAGGGATGGGGCTGACGCTCGTGGGGGTAGGCGTCGGGTTGATCGCGTCTTTCGTCTTGACACGGTACATACAGAGCCTTCTCTTCGAAGTTAGCGCGACTGACGTTTTAACTTTCACGAGCGTTTCGGCGTTGCTCGGCGGCGTGGCGTTGCTGGCGTGCTACATCCCGGCGCGGCGTGCGACGAAAGTTGATCCGTCAATCGCGCTTCGACACGAATGACATACCTAATTCAATTTTATCGTCTCAAGGCGGATGCCCTCGGTGGTGAGAAACATTTTGTATGTCCCGGTTTTTTCGTCTAAGACGAACTCGAAAATATCATCCGTTTGCGGGTCGGTGAAAAACAGGGTTTCGCTTTCGGGGAACAGTTCGGTTTTCGTGGCGTCCTCCTGCGCGAAATACAGTTTGCCGTTCTCCAATCTCAACTCGAACTTCTGCTTTTCGTCTGCCTTGAGCACGTACTTCCCGACGTATCTTTTGAGAATGTCTTCGCTCAATTCGACTGCGACTCTATTAACCTTCGTAGGGATTTTGTAAGGCTTGCCCGCAACAATCGCGGGAATGTCTGTGGTCATCTGAACGAAGGGAATCTGGCTGTAATTGCTCAAAAAAATATACGTCAAATTCGTCTTCGTGTTTGTGTAAAAATATGATTTGTAGCCCTCAATCGCTCCGGCATGAACCACTTCTCCCTTACCGTTGAGCATTTGCCCTGCCGTTGTTTTTGATGTCAGGCGCGGATTGAAAATGCCGCGGCTGAATTTATACAGATCGTCAATCGTCGAATAGTAGCGACCGGATTCAAATTTTTTCAGCTCGCTCGCATCGGCAGGCACGATCTTTTTGTTTTGATAACCAAAACCCGGCGAAAAATTTTTCGGACTTCGATAGTTGTATTCGTAAGTATTCGACATCGCAAAAGGCTTGAGCAGATTCTTCTTGATGAAGTTTTCATAACCGCCGGGCGCGGCTTTTGAAAGAATGTAAAGAAGCATTTGATAGCCGATGTTTGAATAAAGCGTGTCGGCTCCGGGCTCGAATTGAAGTCTCTCTTTTTTTGCGAGTTCAACTATTTTTTCGAGCGTCACGTCGCTTAACTTTTCTCTGCCGGTAAGCTCTCTCGGTAGTCCCGATTGATGATTGATCAGGTGGCGGATGGTTATTTTATCGCCGCGAGGGAAATCGGGAAGGAATTTGTTCAGCGTGTCGTCGAGTTTGATCTCGCCCTGTTCCGCCAATTTCAGGAAAGCAAATTTGACGAAAAGTTTGGCGACCGATGCGATCATCAATTGCTTGTCTACGGAAGTTTTCAGGCCATCGACATTGGCATGGATGTTGTAGCTTTTCTTCAGGATAACTCTATCTCCGAGAGCTACCAGAACGTTTCCGTTAAACTTTTCCTGTCTTGCGAGTTCCGAGAAATACTCGTTGACTTTGATGGCGGTTTGATTTTCCGTGTGGAAAATTTCCTGCGCTGAAACAATTGTTTGAATTGAAAAAAATAGAATGATAAAGAGCCTGATTTTTTTCATGTCGTTTTTTAACACTCCTTTTTATCCTGTTAGGTGCGGGAAATAATATTTGATTGAAGGGCTTATAACTCCGCTATCGAAACAGTAGTTCCATCGTTTGGGCTTGAGAGAAATAATAGGACGGAACGAATAATATCGAAATTCGTTCCGTCCTATCTTCTAAGACGCAGTAGGAGTGATTTTCGTTAACAAATCTATGACTGACGCGACAATAAAAAGTCGTCGTCAAATTTGGCCTTACGCTCTCAGGCCTAATCTTCCGCAAGGACTCCTACAACCATAGCCACTGCCAGGAGTAGAGCAATAGAGAGGCCGACACTTATAGCTATCCTTGCGCCCGTCGAAAGATTGTTGCCCCTGACTTGTTTGACTTGTGGGTAGGCGACAGTCGTGGCAACGCCCATCTTCGCATCTACGACGACAAAGCTATCCGCGCCCGCCTCGCCGATATAGCCTTTGAGCTTCGTCTTGTCACGCAGCTTAACTTCGACGCGAGCATCCGTGCCCGTCCCCAACTTCAGGATGCCCGCTTTCACCTGTTCGGCAAAGCGTGCCTGTTTCTCTTCTTTAGAGCCCGCATAAACAGGACTTACGCTGACCATGTTAATTAGCAGACCGGCAAGCGCGAGGCAAAGGAATTTCTTAAGCATGTTTTTACTCCTGCGAGATTTTTCCGACCGTAGATAACTTGGGCAATTTGCGAGCCGCAATGAAAGCGGCCAAAGCTGAGCTTGAGAAAGCCGCCGAACCACAAAGGCTCTATCAAAATCCCGCACCTGAAAGATTTTTATTGCAGCAACAAGCATTGGGTCGCTTGGCTCTTTGAGGCAAACCCTTCACGACACCGGCATTTTGTTGATCTCGCGGTTGGGCAACAGGCTCCCGGCGTTTCCGGTCATCAACAAATGGCGGGAGTAATCTGTTAACATTCGCGGCAGGATTTGGAAGGTGCATAGTTTTCATGGATGAGAAAAAAAAGCGCGTGCCTTTGAAAGATGCCTGGCGCGATGCGAAGAACTTGATCTGGGCGCACCGTCGCCGCCTCGCCATCGGGATGATGTTGATGCTCGTCAACCGTCTCGTCGGGTTGGTGCTGCCCGCGAGTTCGAAGTATTTGATTGATGAAGTTGTCGTCAAAGGTCGCGGCGAGTTGTTGATGCCGCTCGCGCTCGTGGCGGGCGGCGCGACGCTCGTTCAGGCGATCACCTCTTTTTCGCTCACGCAGGTACTCGGCATCGCGGCGCAACGCGCCATCACGGAGATGCGTCTGAGCGTGCAGGCACACGTCGCGCGCCTGCCCGTGCGCTATTTCGACTCGACGCAGACGGGCATACTCATCTCGCGCATCATGAGCGACGCCGAAGGCATACGTAATCTCGTCGGGACGGGACTCGTGCAGTTGGTCGGTAGTCTCTTCACGGCATCAATCGCGCTCTGCGTGCTCTTTTATTTGAGTTGGCGTCTGACTTCCGTAACGCTCGTCGCACTCGCGCTGTTCGGCCTCGTCATGTCGCAAGCCTTCAAGCGACTGCGACCGCTGTTTCGTGAGCGCGGCGAGATCAACGCGCAAGTGACGGGCAGGCTCGCGGAGTCGCTCGGCGGCATACGCATCGTCAAGGCTTACTCGGCGGAGAAGCGCGAAGAGCTCGTCTTCGCGCGCGGCGCGCATCGCCTGTTTCGCAACATCGCGCGCTCGATGACGGGCGTGTCCGGCGTCACGGCTTTCTCCACCATCATCGTCGGCGGCATCGGCGTGATCCTGATTCTCGTCGGCGGTCGCTCCATCCTCGCAGGCCAGATGACGCTCGGCGATTTCTTCATGTACATCTTTTTCACCGCGCTCGTCGCCGCGCCGCTCGTCGAGATCGCATCCATCGGCACGCAGATCACGGAAGCCTTCGCCGGACTCGACCGCATACGCGAAATCCGGCGACTCGCAACCGAAGACGAAGACGACGCGCGCACCCTGCCGCTCGCGAAGATTGAAGGCGAGATCAGTTTCGAGGATGTCAGCTTTGAATACGACGCGGACGTGCGCGTCCTCAAGCACGTCTCTTTCCGCGCGCCCGCAGGCTCGACCACCGCGCTCGTCGGTTCAAGCGGTTCGGGGAAGAGCACGCTCATCAGTCTGGTGATGGCTTTCAATCGCCCGCTCGCAGGTCGCGTGACTGTGGACGGGCACGACCTCTCGACCGTCCGCTTGAAAGATTATCGCAGCCAACTCGGCGTGGTCTTGCAGGACAACTTTCTGTTCGACGGGACGATCGCCGAAAACATCGCCTTCGCGCACCCGCACGCCACGCGCGAACAGATCGAGGAGGCCGGACGCATCGCGCACTGCGAGGAGTTCGTTAAGAGCTTTGCGGACGGTTACGACACGGTGGTCGGCGAACGCGGAGTGAAGTTGTCGGGCGGGCAGCGGCAGCGCGTCGCCATCGCAAGGGCGATTCTGGCCGAACCGCGAATTTTGATTTTGGACGAGGCCACTTCGAGCCTCGACAGCGAGAGCGAGGCGTTGATTCAAGACGGCCTGCAAATGCTCCGGCGCGGGCGCACCACCTTTGTCATCGCGCACCGCCTCTCGACGATTCGCAGTGCCGACCAGATTCTCGTGCTCGAAGGCGGCGAGATCGTCGAGCGCGGCACGCACAGCGAACTACTCGCCGCCGCCGGTCGCTACAAGCAACTCTACGACAAGCAATATCGCTTCGAGCGCGACCAGTTCATCAATCCCGGCGAGGATTTCACCCCCGACCCGCCGAAGCCCGTGATCCCAAAGAGCAACTCACTCTCAGAACGAATCATTTAAGCGATACTTCGAATTGCGTGATGGCTTGTTCCCCGCGCAAAGGGAGAATCGTCCTCACCGTTCTCCACACTTCGTTTACCAGCACAGACCCCTACATGAGGCCACCCGATCAGGAAATTTGCCGCCAGGGCAGACAAGGCAGAATTTTTTGTTCTTTTTTTGATCCCTCTCACCGCCACATTACGCGTTACATATTGAGGCGTCTTGAATTCTGGCTGATGCCCCCGTTGACGGCTCCACCGCCGCCGTCATTCTCACCAGACAAGGGGAAACCACTTCACACGAAAAGGAGAAAGTAAATGCGCCATCTGAAAATAAAGCGCGCCGCCGCGCTGGTCGTCCTCGTCGCCGTCGCCGCGTTCGTCGCCTTCGGTCGCGTCGACAACGACCCCCCCACCGAACAGCAGAAGGAGGTCGCCGTAGAGACCGCCAACCTCCTACAAAAAGAGGTCTTCGCCGCGCTCTTGCAGGAGTTCGGTGAGACGACGCCGGAGAACGTGGAGCAGGGCAAGCAGGCTATCTCGCTCATCTTCCACGACGCGAACAGAGACATCAGGCTCATCGGCAGCTTCCAACCGCTCCTCGGCGGGAACAACAACCTCCCGAGCGACCCGTTCGAGCAGGAGTCGCTGGCGCTCGCGCTTCAGGGCAAACCGAACATGACCGTCGAGCGTCATGGCAACCGTTGGTATTACCGCCGCTCCATCGCCCTCAGCAACGCCATGCACACGAGCTGCGCGATGTGCCACTCGAATTTCACCCCGCAGTTCTTCGAGAATAACCCCGACCAGTGGGTCGGCGCGCTCACGCTGCGTGTGCCTGTCAAACAGGACTAAGCGTCGCGCCCACTCAGGCGGCGCAGACTATTAGAAGCCGGACGGCTTCACGCTATAACGCTCTCAGCGCTAAGGGCTGCCGCAGAGATTCTCGTAACCTCTGCGGCAGCCCTTAGCGCCGTTCCGCCGTGGCGCTCAACCAGTTCGCGCTCCTTTTGATGGCCGAGTCCTGATGAGAGGACTCAGCTCAAGCTCGCTTACACATAATGCTTAGAACTCCCGTGACCGGTTCAGTGTAGGACGCTTGATCGAGGGAAGCTGTCGGGTATCGTACAATCATTCGTGAAAGCTATTCGCGGGCGGCAGCTTATCTCCATCGTTAGACATCTACTCGTTTCCGGCGGCTGAGAGTAACAAATGAAAAAAGCTTTTGCGTTGCTGTTGATTGTTTCGTTGCCAACGTTGCTTGCTGCGCAAGTTAATCGTGAGATTCAATCTTCAACGCTGGTATTCAATCATGTGACTGTCATCGATATGACAGGCGCGCAGCCTAAACCTGACATGAGCGTTGTCATTCAAGGCAATCGCATCACTTCAATTGGCAAATCGGCAAAGGCCAATATTCCGACAAATGCACGAGTGATTGACGCGAGGGGCAAGTTTCTGATTCCCGCTTTGTGGGATATGCACGTGCATCTGGGAAACGAGGATTTTGACAAGAGTTCCTATCTACGACTTTTCATCGCAAACGGCGTGACCGGCATACGCATTATGGATGGGTCGCCGGAATATCATCTGTGGCGCAAAGAGATTGAAAGTGGGACGCTCTTAGGCCCGCGTATGGTGATAGCGAGTCAGGTTATCGGTTTTGGGGATTCATCAAATCTTTCTGAAACTGCCATCCGCGAGGAAGTAAGAAAAGCCAAACAAGAAGGCGCAGATTTTATAAAGGTTCATGACAATATTCTGCGTTCATCATATTTCGCATTGATGGATGAAGCCGAACGATTGAACTTGCCTGTCGAAGGTCACGTTCCCGCATCAATTACAGCCAGAGAAGCTTCTGAAGCCGGACAAAAAAGCATAGAACATTCTACCGGTTTGGATGACGCAAAATCTGACGAGAGCCTTGCCGAAGCGTTAATTGCCGTCTTCAAGAGAAACCGAACATGGCTTTGCCCGACGCTGATTATGCGTAGTAATTACGCCTCGCTCGATGATGCCAGTCTTGCTACCGACCCGCGCCTTAAATATGTGAAGCCATCATGGAGAAACCGCTGGCTGAATATGACGAAAAATGCCGTTAGCACACCGTCCGGCGAGTGGTCTAAGAGAAGAGAGATAATCCGAAAGGAGAAAGTCCTCGTTGGTAAAATGCAGAAGGCGGGTGTCGGTATTCTGGCGGGAACCGACGATGCGAACCCGTATTCTTTCGTCGGTTTTGGTCTTCACGATGAGCTTGCGATGCTGGTCGAGGCCGGACTGACACCAATGCAGGCGTTACAAGCCGCCACTCTTAATCCGGCAAAGTTTTTCAATACGCTAGCGTCGCTCGGAACGATTGAAAAAGGGAAACTCGCAGAGCTTGTTTTGCTTGATGCCAATCCTCTCGTAGATATCAGAAACACGCAGCGTATCAACGCAGTTGTAGTGAAAGGCAGATACTTTTCAAAAGAGTCGCTTCAACAAATTCTTGCAGAGGTAGAAGCTGCCGCTAAGAAGAAATGAATCTGCGTTAGTCAAGCGACCTTTCAACGAGAACTCGGCTGGATTCGATCATTCTTGTTGTCCGGTTTAACAGTCTGTGCAGCAAACGAAAGGCACTTCGGTTAAAGGCGATGTACGGAGAATGCGGTGATGACCGAGTGCGTCGCTGACAGGGCTTGGCCCTTGCTGCACACTCGCAGCAGCAACGTCAGATCGGAGCGAGCCTTCCTTCAAGAGCACAGTTTGACCGGGTAGCTTGACCCCGCTTCCAGCGTGGCGGAGTGAATTAATCAACTCCAGCATCTCCTTCTGGCCGAAGCCCGGGATGTGCTGGTTGAAGTTTGTGATGGTGGGCAGGATTTCCACCACCAGCACGCTCAGCGGCGAATCCAGAGGCAGGCCGTAGAGTTGCAACATCTGTATGATCTCTTTATTGCTCCACACGACCGTCCCGTACTTCGTGGCGCTCTTGACCAGCTTCGAGTTGTCGGCCAGTTTGAGGACGTGTTTTGAGTTCGCGTAGTCCAACTCGTCTTTCCAATTCCTGATGTTGATGCGTTTGAGAATATCGCGCTGCACGACATCGTAATCGCGCAGCCAGTCAACGTCTCTGTCGCGCTCGATCTGCACGCGCCAGTCAAGTTGCTTATCGTCCAGCAGGATGTTGCGGAAGTCGCGGTTATCGGCCTGCCTGACCTGCGCGTACAGCAGACACCACAACTGCGTGCGCGGCGGATCGGCTGTGACGTTCTTGCCGCCGAAGACGGCCATCGCGTAGGGAGCCGACACGTTGAGTGTGTCTTCATCGCGATTGACCGAGCAGAGAAGTGTGGGCGCGGGGTGTTGCACGCCCGTCGCACGCAGCGGTCGCCCGAAACGTCCCTGCGCGGTTGACCAGACCATCTCCTCGGTTTCCCGTTCGCGGTAATGGCCGACGCGGAACTCATAGGTGAAGAAACCGAACATCTCCGCAGCGTCGGCGTGCAAGCCGGGCGGCAGCGGCAGCAGGTAATGCTTATCGCTGTCGGTTGCTTTCTGCATCGGCTGCATGGCCTTCAACCCGGCCAGGTCGTTGCTCGCGCCGGGCAGAATGACGCGTATGTATTCGGGGTCGAGAGGTATCGAAGGCTCGCGCGGGGCGACGAACAGATCGGGATGATTGTTGCTGATGAGTTGATCGGGAGCATAAGCCAGCACACGCGCGAAGTAAGTATCGTTCGGGTCGTCCACCGGCTCGGCAAACTCGATCCACAGGAAACGACGGCGCGGTTCGGTGGCGGAGTATTTGTCGTTGCGCGTGTAAGGCGAGAGGGCGATGCCAGCCGAAGCGATTTTGGGTATCTGGGTGGGATTCGTGGTGATCGGCAGACGCACTTCGAGGTCTTCGTTCCCGTCGTTTTGCGCGCCGTGATCAGTTTTGAAATGTGTCTCGATGCTGTACTTCACTTCGATGGTGTCGGGGAAGCGCAGTTTTGACTGATCGGGCGGGTCTTGCCTGCGCTCGTTCTTCGGCTCGACCGCGTCAATGAAGATTAAGCGCGTGAAATTACGTTGCGGGTTGTGCAGCGACTCGAAGGACGCGGTACGCTTGATCTCGACATCGCCCACCTCTGCGCGTTCCGTCTCGGCAGCTTCGTCGTCGTGAGTGAAGCGCATCTCTCTGTTGACCACAAATGCTCTGTCTTCCACCGCGTCCCAAGTCCAGTCGCGGTTGATCTGGATGTTGACGCAGCAGAGCCAGTGGTTCATCAGGTCGCCTTTGGACGAGAACGTGAGCGAGGAGTTTTCCGGCGCGAGTGTGTGGCGGATGCGGCTGGAACAGCCGAACTGTATCCTCTCGCCTTTGGGTGCGGTGAGCGTGAGGCCGGTGCTCTCGATGCCGAGTTGCCTGGCGAGACGCTGGATCATGTCAGGGGCTTTTTCGACTTCTTTGCCGACTATGAGCGAGACGGCGCTTCCGTCGGGAACGAAGGGCGGGTCGGGTTGTAGAAAGATGCCTTCGAGTCTGGGCACGCCCGGCATGTCGAAGAACAGAGTCCTCTCGTCTTCAGAGGTCTGGTAGAGCATCACCTGAAGGGTGTGCCCGAAGCGTGTGTCGCGTTCGTGGTCGGCATCGTTCAGCAGACCGTAATAACTTTCATTCTCTTCTTTGTTTTCGCACACGCCTCTGATCGTCAGCCTGACGGTGCGCGCCGTCGGAATGATGATCTCTGTGAAATCGTCGATGTTAGTGCCCCCCAAATCCAGATCATCATTCAAGTTCGCCTCGTCGCCGGTGTGTAAGACCGGACAATCTTTGTAGACAATCGGGATGTTGAGCGTCGCTTCGTAGTTGTCCTCGTTGTCGTTGATCGGATCGAAGGAGCGATGCGTGGTGTAGAGATGGACGTAGTTGTCTTTGCCTGAGACGCTGAGCAGGTTGTCCATCTTGAGCGTCTGCACTTCGACCGTGATCTCCACGCGATCCACGTCCGGGTCGGCGATCCCGAAAGCCTGCTTTCTCGCCGACGCCACTGCGGCGGCTGAAAGCAAACTCACCGGATCGGCATACTTGCCTGTGAAGACAACTGCGGGGTAGCCGATCAAAGGCCGCTGAATGTTGAGTTCAGGGATGGCGGTGGCGTCGTCGGTGTTGAAAGGCAGTTCTCTAATACGCAGTTGGTTGGGGGCGACGTATCGCTTGAAGTGACACTTGGCGATGTTGGACGATGTTTGGTGGACGGGGTTGACTCCGACCCGCGCGCCGCCGCCGCTCAAATCACGCAGGCGCACACGGAAGTCGTACTGCCTGCCATAGCGAAGTTCGGCGTTGATGAGAGCGGGAGTATAAAGCTCGTTCAAACGGTTCTTCGCAGCCTCTGTGACGCCCGTGTTGGGAGTGTCGGGCTTCAAAGTCGGATTGGTCGTCTGGTAGACGGCTGCCGCATCATTATCCGGCAAGACCATGCTGTGCCCGTTCCAGCCAGCGAAGTACATCGGCAGCCAGTAATTGTTGTTCTTGTTGCCGTCTAGTTGTGCCGGATAAACTTGATAAGGCAACTCGTCGTCGAAGTCGCCGACGGGAATGTCCTGACCGCCCTGCCCTGTCAAGGTGAGAGTGGCTTTGCTTTGCACCGCGTTCAGAGAGTCCCAGGCGTTTTCGGGGTCGGCTGTCTCGCGCACGTCGATGGCGTAGCCGAAGACGCCGAGCGGCGCGTCGAGCCGCTTGCTGGCGTCGCTCACGGAATCGTCAACCATCATCTGTCGCATGTACCAGATGAGGATTTGCTCATCATCCCATCCCAGACGTATGCCCGCGTCTTTCACAGGATGCGCGCCGTCGTGCTCTTCGGCGAGCAGGTCGCGACTAAAGGGCTGGCGGGCGTGAACGATTTTGGCGAAACCGTCGTCGTAGGCTGCGGCTTCGATAAACAGTTCGTCGTAAGTGCCGTCGGGGTCTGGATCGGGGTCGGTCTTTTTTGCCTTGAGCCGGACGGGGAAAAGGAGCGGGGCGAAGACCTGACGGGGAGGCGTGTCGGGCGTTAACGTGGGGATGCGGGCGGCGTATCTCTGTATGAAATTCGGATCGGCATCTAACTGCTCCCTGTAATCGCTGCCGACGGCGAGATCAACATATAGCCAACCGCCTTGCGGAAAATATGTATCCTTAATCGTAATTTTTGTCTGGTAGATCATCCCTAACTGTCGTGCGAGAAGCGGCTGGCGCAAGGCGAAGGCGAAGACCTTCCCCCAACTGATCTCGTCGGGACTGCGCTCGAAACCCGCCACCAGTCCGGCATCGCGCACAGCGCAACGGTAGCTGTCGTCGGTCACGGCGTTGCGCGTGCGCGGCGTGGTGAAGTTGAAGGCTTGACGGTAACTGAGCGGCAGATATTTTTTCACCGTCCGTTCGACCGGCTTCGTGGCGTCCGCCTTGTCGTCGTTTGCGGTGAGGTCGGCATTGTTCGGGTTGAGGTGTTTGATTTTGAAATTTTCCGCGAGCGCCAGAAAAAGGTCGCGGGCGTTTGCGGGCGCATCGGTCTGCAACACCTCGCTGTCAGTCGCCGCCAGACTGTTGGGAAAGTTGTTCAAGCCGATGATAATCCGGGCTTCTAAGATGAGCTTGGCGTCGGCGAAGGGCGTGGCATCGGGGATCGGAGGAATTGATGCCCCGTGCTGCTCGATGGCGGGCAGCAGAGGGTTCTGGTTACGCGGCAGGATGACGACGTTGAGCGACAACTCCGTACCGTCGTAAGACTGTGGGAAGGTGAGTATCGTGAATCTTCTGTTGGGTTCCATAATGAGCACCTACGCCGGAGTTTCAAATGGCATTCCGTCGTTCGTATTCCGTAATTCGTCTGAGGTCGCGTTCACGTTGAAAATTCTGAAGGCGTGCAACTGTTGCGCGCCTAACGTTCAAGCGATCTGCCTCTGCTCTTGCCACGATTCGCTGAAGCTGATGTCGATCACCCAGAAGATGGTAATGTCTAAGGCGAATGTCACCTGCGCTATCATGTCCGTCCGTCCGGGAATTTTCTTGACCGTCCCCTTCGCTTCGATGGTGATCGTCACGGAGACGAGTCCGCCCAAAATATCTGCGTGCCCCTGAAACATGAGGAAGGCGCTGACGCTCAACTCCTGCGTCGCCGCGTATATCTCGACGCCCACCATGAACAGGACGCTGACGTTGGCGATGACGGGCAGCCCGACCACGATCTGCGCGCCGAAACCGAACTTCATCTTCAGGAATATGCCCGTCTTGGTGTCGGCTCCGATGTCCAGATTCACCTGACCGACGGCGTAAACTGTCCCGACCGAGATTGACACGCACATCACAGACAGCCTGCCGTAAAAACCGAAGTAGCCTCCGGCGGTGGGCAAAAGTTGTGAGGTGTCGGTCGGGATTTTGATCGCCGCGTTGAAGTACGCGCCGAGCTTCAAACCGGCTTCGAGTTTGAGTGGCTGGTTGGAGTCGTTGTAGAGCGGGCCGGGCGGGAAGCGCAGCACGGGAATCTCTTTGGAAGCCTCAAACTTGTATTCCCAAGTACCGGCCTTGTTGCTCATCGCGAGCTTCAAACCGTTCTTTACGGCGGCGGCGTAGTCTCCGCCCTGAAGTTGCGACAGGATTTCGAGGAGATCAATGACCGGCTGCAACTCCGGCGAAAATTCGATCTTCGGCTCAGGGAAAGACGCCTCCGAACCTTTCTTCGCGTCCCAGCTTCCCTTGATCGTCACCAGCCGCTCGATGAAGCCGAGGTCAACCACTATCCCCACGTTGCCGAGGTTGCTTTTCCACTTCTCGGCGAGATCGCCCGCGAACGAGTTCACGTTGAAGTTGAGCGCGCCTTTGTGGGTCGAACCGCCCGTCGTGGACTTGTACTCGATGTAGATTCTGAAATCCCCGCCGATGTTGATCAGTTCCATCTCCGTGTCGGGGAGATCGAAGGTCTCGACACGCTTCAGCAACTCGTAACCGGCTTCGCTGACGGTGTCGGCGATCTTTCCGATGTTCATCACCTCAAGCACCTTCTTGCCCGCGTCGTTGACGAGGACGTTCGGGTCGAACTTGAACTCATTCCCGTTCTTAAAGAGAGAGATGACGTTGCCGAAGTTATCAACGGCGTTGCCGATGTTGGGGAAGATGGACGGCGAGTTGACGATGCGGAAGGCGTCCGCAAACAGCGGCGGCGTTTTGCTCAGCAACTTCTGCGCGCCCTGTTTGAAAGCCGGAGTCAGGAAGAGCGCTTTTTGCGTGTCCGTGCTGTGGAGGAAGCCATAGTTGATCGTGCTGGCGACCGACTGGCGCAAAAGCTCTGTGGGGTTAGCGATGCGCAGGAGCGCGTCCTTCGGATCAACTTCGAGCACAAGTTGTTCCGCTGCGTTTTTGATGAGCTTGCCGATGCGTATGAGCGGGACGCTCAGGTCTTCCGGCACGGGGCTAACTTCGCCCGTGCCGTGCTCGTGCTTGACGAGACTCCAAGAGCCGTCTTTCGGCAGGATCACGTTTCCGCGTCCGGCAGCCGCGAAGACGGAAGAGAACCCGTCAGCGCCGAAGGCATTGTTCACGTCGAAACGGTTGAGGCGCATCTGCTGGCCGCTGTTGCCGATGTTGACAACACAGTCGGCAGGCCCGCCGATGTTTCCTTGCTGGCTGTCGAGCAGCGCCTTGAAGACTTTGATGGGGATGGGCATGCCGCGCGGCGCGAGTTGGACGAAGCCGAGAATGTGTTTTGAGGGGACGAGTTTTCGATCCTTCCCGCCCACGTTTTTGACTGCGAAGCCGCTAACCGCGTTTTCGATCTCCACGTCGGCGTTGAAGAAGACCGGCTGCAACTCGTAATTGTCCGGCACGTTCTGTCCCGGTGACGGCGGAAACGTGAACTCTTCGCCGGTTTCGTCATCCACGAACTTGTCGCCGTTGAAGAAGGTGAGTGCTCCCTCGACGCGTCCGACCTCTTCGGTCTCCTTGATCTCTTTGACGTTGTACAGAGCCTTCACGACGCCGGGGTGAATGTCGTAGGGCGAAGGCCGCAGTTTAGGTTCAAGCTGGCCGCCGCCCGCAGGGACGTTGACGTAGTAGGAGAAGTCGAACTCGCCCGCGCTCTCGGCCTTCCAACCGCTGTCGTGGCGATAGACGTAGTTGCTCGCGGTGCGGAAGAGCGTGATCGTGCGCACCACCCTGATGCCCCAGGGGTAGAGGATGCTCTTGACCTGTATGACCTCGTGCGCGCAACGCCCGACGAAGATGTCGAACTTGGCCTGACTCGTGGCCGCGATGGTAGCTTTGGGATTGAGCCAATTGCTGAACGCGCTCGCGCCGTAGCCGCTCAAGTCAATGCGGGTCAGCGGCACGCCTCGCTGGCGTATCAGGTCAACCGGATTCGACGGCATAAACTCATAGTTGAAAATCTTGGTGACGCTCGCCCCAAGCGTGCTGTCGCCCTGAGCCGTGCCGTCCATTTCCAGCACGTTGTTCAACTGGACGGTGCTGCCCATGAACATTTTATCTTCACCAAGCACCAACGGGTCTCCGGCATCCATCTCCAGTTGCCGCGCGCCCTTGATGTCGTTCTCGAAAGACTTCGAGTTGAAGAGCAAGTCTGTGCCGTCGCGCGGGCCCTGGTCGGACTCGTACTTGTCTTTCAGCAAGGCCAGAGCCTTCAAGCCGAAGGGAAGTGTGAAGAGGGTGAGGGCGAAAAAGTTTTGGTCGTGATCGAAGGTTTCGACCAGAAAGTCTGTGAGCGGGATAGGGGCTAAAGCCACCTGCTCGGCGCTGCTGTTGAAAATGCGTGTCGGGCCGCCGTCGTTCGGATAGTAGTTGAAGCCGTCGGATGGGTCGCCAGTGATTTGCGGCGGGGTGAGATTGAAGACCGGCTCCCAGGAGATTTGGGGGACGGTGAAGGCGCGTACGTTGTTCGCCTGACTCACAACGTCCATGCCCTCGACTTGCAAAGGAAATCCGGTTGGCGTCTGACCGGCGGGCGCGCCTGCGACATGCGTGGTGATCATCGGCGTCCGCCTGCCGCCGAACTGGCCGAAGCTCACGCCGAGCAGGTCTGCGTTTGTGCTCACGTCAAGCAGCGCAAACGTATCGAGTTGTAGTTGCCGCGTAAATTCGTCCCAAATCCCGCCGTAGTTCGGCAGCTTGTTAGTGGTCGCAGCCCTCATCGTGAACGCTTCCGTTCCGGTGCTTCCCGTCGAAACCGCGTCGGGATTGTCCCGCACAACTTCGCGCGATGAATCATCCTTGATGGCTTCGTGCGAAGAAGCGACGTTGAGCACAGGATGCGGTGTGGAGCGCGCAGACAGTGCATCGCTTGCGGCGAGACCGGCGGGTGCGGAGGCCGCGCCTTGCGGCTGAAATTGATTTTGCAGCGGCGCGAAATGGAAGGAAACATCCACCTCGTCGTTGTTGTCGTCCGGCGTTGCCGTCGCGCGCCATTTGATCTGGCAGACGAGCCACAGCCAGATGTTCGACCCTGCCAACTTAGCGCCGGGGCCGCGACCGTCTTTCTCTCCGCGAAACTGGAATCTGAGTTGTCCGAGGTTGGCGGCGTAAGGGTCTGGCAGCGTGGGCAGGTAGGCGTACATGCCGAAGCTCAGGTACAGCAACCCGTTCGTCACTTTGACGAAGTCTTCAGCCAGCCGCCCGAAGAGCACGCAGCCGTTCACGGGCGTCACTTTGAACAGCGCATTATGCAGCGCGAGCGCTACGGGATCGGGGAGTGAGGGCGGCTTTGCTTTGAAGTCTACGTTGTCGAGCAGGATGTTGTCGTCGAAGAGGTAGATCAGATTCAGGTTCTGCGTCGCCGCCAGAATCAGCAGAGAGTTTTTAGACCGAATCTCCAACGCCTCGCCCGCGACGGTCACAGGCCGGTCAATGCGCACGTCTGCGTGACCGAGGACGCTCAAAAGCTCCGACCCGCCTGCGAAAGTGATGTAGAAGAAGGTGGTTGATTTCGGATAGTGAATATTAACGGTCGTCCCGAAGGGGTTCAGTTCGTCCTTCCAGAGTTTGAAGGTTTGCTGGCTGAACATGTTTCCGGCTTCGAGGTCGGCGACGGCGATGCTCGCGGGTTCCACCAGGATGTAAGGCGCATTCAGATTGAGCGCGCCGCCTTCCAGCCCCGCCCATGTGACGCTCAACCCCTTTTCGCATTTGACGAAGATACCGCCGATGCCGGAGGCGGGCGTGAGATTCTGTAGGTCTATCGAAGCGGCGGGCAGCGCCCACGCGCTGAGGACGATGGCCGCTTGCCCTGCGACGGTGTTGAAAGGCGATTGAGATTTGTAGACGGTGAAATCGGGAGTCGAACACTTGTGGGGAATCAAGACGCGCTGCAAGTAGTTGTCGTAAAACCCCGGCTTTGGAGTGTCCCGCTCGAAAGACGCATCGTGGCCGTAGACGTTCCAGTGCGAAGACGCAATCGCGCCCAACGTGCCGCCCGAACTTGCGAACGAAAATGAAAACTTCGCGGGCAACTCTAAGGTCGAGGCACGTACATCAACGCCGTAGGTGCTCGATTCGTCAACGTCACCGATTGAAGGCTGCTTCAACTGTAGTTTGACGTTGACGGTGCCTGACGTGAAGATGGTCTCGGCGGTGTTCTCGTTGCTGGTCACTTGCGACTGGCCGCCTAACTTGACAGTGCCTCCCGAAATTGTAAGCCCTGTGTAGCGGTCGGGCGGCGCATTGGCGGCGAGGATTTGTGAATGAATCCAGATGCTTCCGGCCTCAAGATTGAACGAAGTCGGCGGCGCAAAAGCCTTCGCCCTGCCGCGTGCGCTGGCCCAGAACACCTCTTTGATCTTAAACAGCAAAGAAGGGTGCGCGTTGCCGTTCAAATGGAGCGCGATCAGTTTTTCGATCTTATAAAAATCGAACCAGAACTCGCGCCCGTCCCGACGTGTGAACGGGCCGATAGTCCTTTCCACCGCCGCCCCCGCCGCCCACTGCGGCATCGAGGCATGAACTTGCGTACTTCGCACGGGCACTTCTCTGACGAAGACCCTGAACTCAGGCCGTACATTTCTTTCCGCCGCCGACTCCGCGATAGATTCCAGCGACGCCGAGCGCGGCGAAGGAATCTGCTCCGGGAAGAACAGATCAGCTTCTTCAAATGCGAAGCTACTGCCCTTGAGTTGTTGTATGTCTTCGGGCAGAAATGAACGAGATAAGAGTCGGCTCAGTTGCTCGATCTCTTTTTCCTGTCGAGATGATCGTGCAACCAGATGCCCCGACAGTCTGCCCAGCAGGGTATGCAGCTTTTGCTTGTTCATAACTTTTATGGAGCGAGAGGCTTTCGAAAGGGTTGGGGCGCTCGGTGAGTTGCCCCGAAGCGGCTGTGTGAACTTTCCAACAGCCTTATCGAAGACTTGTCGGGATTATATGGAACTCGTCAGTCTATATTCTGAATCACTGCCCAAGGTTCGGTAAGGCTGGGCGAGGAATGTTGCGATTCAAACTGACTCCAAAAACGAAGGCCAATTTCAGAGAGAGCGCGACAATACGCTCATTATAGAAACGTGTCAACCTAATTTTCCCCTCTGAAATCACTGTCCCGGTGAGTCTGAAAATTGTCATAAGGGCAAGACAAATCTCCATGTGGCCGCTCGTCCCGCGCTCTCCATTGATCGTGAAATAGCCAGAGGGTTTTGCTACGCACTACTGTCGCTCTTTAGATGATCTCACCACGTACAGATCGGGGAATTGCTTGCGAAGGTTTTCCACCTTCGGGAGATCGTGAGCCTTGATGTAAGGCTGATCGGGATGGTGTGCGGCGTAGTCCTGATGGTAAGGCTCGGCCTCATAAAAAGCGTCGAGCGCGGCGACCTGTGTGACGATCTGCCGCCCGAAGACCTTCGCGTCGTTCAGTTGCTTGACGTAGCTTTCGGCGATGCGCTTTTGTTCCGCGTCGGCGTAGAAGATGGCGGAGCGATATTGCGTGCCGGTGTCCGGCCCCTGACGGTTCAGTTGCGTCGGGTCGTGCGCGACGGAAAAGAAAATCTTGAGCAGCCGCCCGTAAGTGATCTGCGACGGATCGTAAGTGATACGCACCGCTTCGGCGTGGCCGCTCTCGCCCGCGCTGACCACTTCGTAAGAGGCCGTCTTAGCAGTCCCGCCCGCATAGCCTGAGACGACGTTGTTCACTCCCTTGACGTGCTCGAAGACCGCCTCGATGCCCCAGAAGCAGCCGCCCGCGAGGACGACCGTGCGCTCGCCACGCGCCGTCGCAAGCGGCGCGTCCAGAGCGGGGTCGGGGATGTTGGCGACGGACTCGTCGGCTGCGGTCGCGGCGTTGCAGGCGAGCGTCGCGCAGAGTAAACAGACGGCCAGAATGTGGAAAATATAACGCGACATATCACACAACCTTTCAATCAAACCGCGCGTGTTAGCCGCTCGGCGGTAAACGAAATTATGAGCACGGCGGGACATTCGCCGTCGCCGTGTGCGGGCACGCCGAATCGAGTCAGGCATAAAATTTAACACATCTCCTGCCCTTTCTCCTTCGCCCTGAGCGCCGCGCGCCGAGTTGGACATTAACAATCCCCGCGAGCTTTGATTTTAACTCAAGTAATAGCGGCACACCGGAGGAATCCAATTCTGTGTAAACATTTCGTGAATCTCATCGTTATTAATTAACGGCGGCGATTCTCAGAATCAATTACACCAATCAGAAGGAGAAGATAGTGAAGTCACGATTGCTAACTACCGTTGCGGCGATTTGTTTGTGCTTCTCAGCCGTGTTCGTTACGAGTGCTGCCAACGCGGCCGCTTCGACTTCCGACTGGCCTCAGTGGCGAGGGCCTGCACGCGACGGGATATCGCGGGAGAGCGGCCTTCTTAAACAATGGCCTGCGGGAGGGCCGAAACTGCTCTGGCAGTTGAACGACATAGGAGACGGCTATTCGACGCCGGTGGTTGTCGGAACGCGCATCTACCTGATGAGCAATCGTGGCATGGATAATGAATTTGTTCAGGCTCTCTCGACGCAGGATGGAAAACCTGTCTGGACAACGCGCGTCGGCAACGTCGGCAACCCGAATCAAAATCCGCCTTACGCGAAGGCGCGGTCTACTCCGACTGTTGACGGAAATTTTATCTACGTGCTCGGCTCGGATGGCGACCTCGCATGTCTCGAAGCCAAGAGCGGCAAGATTCGCTGGCAGAAGAGCATACGCAAAGAGTTTGGCGGACAGCCGGGTGAATGGGCATATGCAGAGTCTCCGCTGGTTGATGGCGACGTTGTCGTCGTGACCCCCGGCGGCGCGGAGGCCACGTTGGTGGCGCTTAACAAAAAGACGGGCGCGCTGGTCTGGAAATCGGCGGTGCCGGGCGGCGATCCGGCGGGTTACGCGTCGGCGATTGTCGTGCAAGGCGGCGGGCGCAAACAATATGTGCAGCTTTTGAGCAAGGGGCTGGTCGGAGTTGACGCGAAGACCGGCCAGTTCCTCTGGCGCTACAAGGAGGCTGCCAAAGGCCCGGCGCAGTATTTCACGCCGGTCGGGCGTGACGGGTATGTATACTGCGGAGCGCTGGGCGTTGGCGGCGGGCTCGTACGCTTTAAGCCGGACGGCGGCGGAGTCGCCGCAGAGCAGGTCTACTTCGTGCGCGGGCTTCCGAACGGCATCGGTGGAGCGGTGCTGGTTGGCGAAACTCTCTACGGCACGGAAGTTGGGCAGAAGTTGGTCGCGGCCGAGTTCACTACAGGGAAGGTGAAATGGCAGGCCGAGAACTTCGGTTGGGGCTCGCTAGCCTACGCCGACGAGCATCTATACGTTCACGGTACGAATGGAGATGTGCTGCTGGTGCAAGCGACCCCGGAAGCGTTCCGCGAAAAGGGACGCTTCACACCGCCGAGCCAGCCGAAGCATAAACAGGCAGGGCAGTTTGCGGAGATGTCGTTTGCCTATCCGGTCATCGCTAACGGGAGACTCTACATTCGCGATCTCGGAACGTTGTGGGCTTACGACATCAAGGCCAGCCGCTAGGCTGAAGCGCCATTGGCCTGATATTCGGCGTTCTGTTTGCAGTGGCCCATTTGAAGACTCCCGTTTAACGATCTTGCCGCTTGATCCACCAGGAGGTATAGCGTCCGCCGGAGATGTAGTCTGTGATGTAGAGTAGAGGGTCGCCGCCATCGCGTAGCTGTCGCCCTTGCATCTGGATGCGCCCGCCTTTGACTGTGAAGGGATACGTGCCGGACGGCTTGCCGTCGAGAGTGAACCGAAAGCTGTACGCACCGTCTTCTTTCAACAGTTCACCCGCTTTGTAATAACTGTTCGGGTCACCGCCCTCCGCGCGAAACGAGAAGCTGGCCTTGAGCCAACGGGGTTCTAATCTGAGCGTCGCCTTGTCTGTAGCTAAAACCTTCCCGTCGCCTTCACGCACGAGTTTCATCTCATACGGCACGGAGCGCTTGGTCTCGTGCCCCGCCTTCTCCTGCACCCATGTCGTGAAGCTGAGGGATGAGGCCGGATCGTTGCGCTGGTAATAGAGATTGCCGTAATCGTTCCAAGCCCCTTCGATGAAATACCGCTGTCCCGGCGTGCTGTACTGATCGTCGCCGCGCACTTCGACGACCGAGAACGGGAAGCGTTGAAACAACTTATCCTCTATCGCGAACTCCAGGACGTATGCGCCCTGCGTCAGTGGCTTGACGGACTGAGGGCCGCCGACAACTTTGTAGCGACTCAGTTCCCACAGCCCGCCGATGCTCTCCGCATACCAGACGTAAGTGCCGAGCGTTTGCCCGTCGGCGCGTTTGAGTATGGTCGAGAATCTGCCGCCGCCGTCCGGGTCATACGGATAGTTGGACGCGCTCGGTCTGGCGGGCGGCGGCAGACAAACGGCGTATAATCTGTCGAGCGACAGGCGGCCATCCGTGTAGCCGACTTGCACCGAGTTGAGCAGCGAAGCGAAGCTGACACCGGGGACGCAATTAGCTTCTCCTGATCTTTGCGCGGGTGCGACGCGCGCGCCGAACATAACCAGCGCGCACGCCGCGACGAATAAAGTTTTTTTGATGAACATGGGAGACCTCCATTCGATATTAGCTCAAGTGCTGTTCGCGGGGCGCAACTAAATTCCGGCGTTAGGCACGTCAAGCTAGTTAGAACCGTATTCGGCGAGTATGAAAAATCACGGAGAGTTCAGCAAATGGCTAATGCATGACGAGCAGAAGAATCTGTTTGAAATTCTTGTCGCAAGCGCCATCAACGTAGTTTTCCTCGCTCTCATCGTAGCGCTGCTCTGGCCTCTAGGCAGGCCGTCGCTTGCGTTTCGTCTGGCGAAGGGTTACGTCGTCTTATGGGTTCTCACTTGCGTGGCGGCTTTGCTGGGCAATCGAATACAAGAGTTCTTCCGGGTAAATATTTATGATCGTCCTAACGTTTATGTAAACTCGAACCTTGCCGTCAGTTGCTTTTTGCAAGTGGGCTGGTCGGCCTTCGCCGCGCTCACTGTTCATAGCTTCGTACCGGGCGCGTCCGTTTGGATTGTGGTGACATTATACCTTGTCGGCGTCCTTTCGTGTCTCATCGCTTACTTCGCAGTGTCTTCCTTATATCAAGGGCACATCTACAAACTGATCAGCCTGCCGCTCGCGTTGATCTGTTTCATCGTGTTCAGCGTGTGGCCTGCAAGCGCTCGCGTGACATATGGGTGGTTCTTTGGACTTTTTTGAGAAGCGGATAGCATGTGGCGATAGAACAACGCGCGTCACTGATACTCGAACGGGACTACAAAGGCAACAAAAATATCTTGCCACTCGCGCTCGTGACGAGCTAAACTTTTGTCGGTGTCTGAATCCATCACGCACCCGCTCTTAAGCCCTGCCGGAGTTTTGCACTCTCACTAAAACCAATCGAAACCGAGCCGAGGTTGTTCGCCGATCTCTCGACCCGGAAGTTCAAATTCCAAAAGGACATCTCCTGATATGCCTACCAAGACGTTCTTCAGAGCCATCGCCCTCCTGTGCTTTGCTACATTGTCAATTGGCCTGTTAGCCTGTAACGCCACGTCACAAGGGCTTAGTTCCGGCCAGTTCGATACGATACCGGCAGCTAAATCCCGCAACTCAAAAACGCCTGCGACGCTTGCGTCTGCGCCTACCCTAAATCTCGACCTGTCAGTCGAAGAGGCTTACAGAGCGATCCCGCACCGGAGAACTGCGATGGACTTTGCTGCGTCCAATATCCCGACGCAGGAAAGACGTTATCTGGAAGTTGCTTTCCACTTGATCGATCAAGCAATCAGGCTCCGCGTTACTGCTTACCGGAAGTTTTCGCAAGGGGAAACCGGAGATGCCGGGTTGATTGCAGACATGGGACGTATCATAGAGTTCCTGCAAAGCGCCGAGCCTCCGGCCAATTTATCGAGCTATCACAAACAACTCTTCAAAGCCCTCTCAGATCAGAGAGCGTATTTTGAAGAATGGTCTGCGCGAGGGGGACAGTTTCAATACGGCAGCCATAACAGGCTGGCGTCGCACCCCAAAGTTCAGGGCGCGTCGAATGCTCTCAAGGCAGCCTACGGAATCCTCATGGAGATATATTCCGCTGAGGGCGATAACAACAAGCAAGCATTTTTTGACTACCACTGCGCATTGGATTTCCTCTGATCCGTCGCCTCTACGCACTTGAGAATCCTGCTCAAATCATTTCTGCTAGCCTTGCTTCTCGTGTCGCTCGTAACGGCGCAAGAGTTGAAGTCCAGTGTCATCGTCAACTACAGCTTTGACGATGAGAACGTCGCTACCGGCCCTGACACGTTTCGTGTCTTCAACTACGCAAAAGGCAACGTTAATTTAACGAACACTTATTGCCACAGCGGTTATCGCGCGGTTGAACTTCACGACGTGGCTGGCGACAAGGAGTTTCCGGAGCTACAGGGCTACTTTCCTGTCCGGCGCAAAGGCCAACTCTTCGCACACTTCGCCTTCATGACGACCGCGCCGAACGAACCTTTGAACATAGCGCTGGCCGGGCCGGAATGGTTTACGGTGCGCAAGGACGGAATCGCATTTTGGCTCAGTACCAGAGAGGGATTCCTTTATCAACATTCGGGGAAAACTCCCGGCAAGCTGATCGCGGTCGAACCTTTCGAGTGGTACACGGTTGATGTTACCTATCGCATAGATGAAGGCACATACGATCTCACGATCCACGCGGAAGATAAAGAGAAGCCGCCCCTAGTCTCTCTCTCCCGGCAAAAGAACGTTTCGGGTCAGCCCGAATCGGCGGTTGATAAGTTCTCCTTCATCGGCGACTTGGAGGATAAATCAAACGTGACCTATTACGTTGACGACGTGGTGATTGGTGTAGACCAACCCTCTAAGCAAAGGCCGTTCGTTGCGCCCGGCAGAAGAAAATTATTCGTGGACAGGTGGAACGACTACTACAAAGGGATGCTGCAACATCCGCACCTGATCCCCGCGATTGACTTATCCGATTTCGGCATCAACGCAAACGAGCTTCAATCGCTCAAGAGCGACGGCTCTGTGAGAGCTCTGGAAGCCTTGCTGAACTATCGCCCGTTTGACACAGCGTTGTTGCGCAACGTCTCGCCTGATAACGTCCGCCTGCTACACGCGATCAGTTTGTGGATGCTCGGCAACGAACAATTGTCGAGACGACAGACGGAAGCCGCGCTCGGAAACTTTGAAGAGGCTGCGAGGCAAGTCCCGCAAGGCAAAATCTACAAATTGTCCGCCGTCCTCGCGCTGGCTGCGCTCAAACGTTGGGAAGATGTGGACGCAAGATTGCCTCTACTTTATGCGGATTGGCACGACGACATACGCTTCGCCGTCGCCTCCGCCATGATCGGAATCGCCAGAGGCAACCTGTCGGAAGCGGAGAGATGGCTGCGCGAACCGGCCACTTTGATCTCGACACAGCCCGAAGCGGAAGTTTTGCGTCGCCTGTGGAGCGGGCAGGTCAACGACGCGCTGATCGCCGATTTGAAGCAACTCTTCCCGCTCAACTGGCGGCAGTACATCGAATCATGGCTCGTCTGCGAGCAATATTATTTCGTCCTGCTGTGGCAAAAATCTTTCGACCGCGCGGGAAGCTACGCGTCGAGAATGGTGGAACGCTATCAAAAGTTGGGACTGCCGACGTGGTTGTGGCGCGAGCGAGCGGGCGACGCAGCCTTTTATGCTCAGTCGTATGAAGAAGCGAAACGTTTGTATGAAGAAAGTATGAAGGAGAATGCTAAGAGCACGAGCGTTTTGTTGAAGTTGTCGGACGTGTATTTTGTTCTCGGCGATTTGGAGAAGGAACAAATTTATCGAGAGAAAGTTTACGGCACACTTTCACCGAACCGATTTTGATGTAAGCTAATCGCCGTATGATCAAGCGGCAACTTTAGGCCACATACTTATCTCGCAGGCTGGATGGCTTTAGCCTCATCATTAATATCGAATATATACCCTCGCCAAGTTTTCTGATTGCTCAACAACTGAATTAGAGTATTAGGTGAAAATCGCAACCGCAATTTTTATGCTCTTACTTCCGGGCGCTCTGGTCGGTGGGCAGACGCGAGGCGTGGCTTCCACAAGATTCCAAGCGCCGCGCGTCGGTAACATCAGGAATCTGTCGGAGGTCAGCAAGACCGTCAGTTGTGGGTTCTATTTTCAGTTCCCGAAAAAGGGTCAGGCGGATTCCGGAAGGTATGTTTTCATCTCGCAGATGAACGGAGAGGATGCGTGGATGAACCTGAACGACCGTGACACGCGCCTGAAACTCGTCAGCATTTCGCCCTACCCGAAGGAAAGGATCGGGGCGCGGCGCATAATCCACTACTCGGCGGAGGGCGGCTACAAGGTGCGTGTGGAGACAATCGTGAACGGTTTGTCCGACGAGAATAACTACGAGCCGACGAGCTTCAAAGTCACATTTACGATCAGCAAAGGGGCAGGGAAGAAGGTTGTGCGGGCGGTCGGTTACTCAGGCTGCTAGGCGGGGGTGAAAAAATGTCGGGCGGCGTTTTGAGTTCGAGGAGCAAGGCGTGGCTTTGCGGAGTGTCGGTCTGCATTGCCTTCTTTCTGCCTTTCGATTGCGCGGCTCAAGGCCGGTCGCAGAAGGACGGGCTGCCGCGCATCGGAACTATTAAAGACTACGAGGCGACGGGACTAACCGTAGGCTGCGGCAACTATTACTTTCACCGGCCGCAAGAAGCCAAATCGCCGGGCGCTCGGTACATCTTCATCGCACGCTCGGACGGCAGCAACGCGTGGATGAATCTGGGCGGGCGGGATACACGACTTCAACAAATCAAATCCACAGCGCGCGACGGGAGAAAGACACGACCGTTGAATTATCGTCTCGGAAGGCTCCGCGTCAGCGTGCTGATCGAAGAGCTAAAGCCGGAGGACAGTCCGGCGGGAGAAGATTTCTTCCTCAAAATGGGAATCACTTTGCGAAAGGGTCGCGCCGTGCGAACCGCGCGCGCCATCGGCTACGCGGATTGCTGAGGTAGGAGGTGTACGTCAAAAGTTCCTCTGAGAATTATGCTTCCACAATGCTTGCAATTTGTCTTCACACTGACTTTTTGCTTTCAAGTCACGGCGCAAAATTATCACGTTGATAACCGGGCGCTTTACGTTGAAGACCTGAGCGCGCCTGTCGCTCAAGACAGGAGCGCAACATATCTCGATCTGCTTCGGGAACTTTTCCCGGGCGTTGATGAAACCGGCGGCGAGCGTTTCGTCCTCAAGCGCGCGGCGCGACTGCGCAATCTCGAACACCCGCGTGAAGTGGTCGTGATGGAAGGGGCGATTGAGATTTCAATTGTTCAATCGCTGTGGTTTGCAGATGAGGGTGAAGAACACCTCGCCTTGATCGTCAACGCACGCCACGAGCCTGCGGACGGGGAGAGCGATGAGGTTAACGTGCTGGCTGTTTTCCGCGTCCAGTCGCAGCCACATTTGGTTGACGCGGCTCTGATCGATTTCGATCGCTTCATCGGATTCTGGGACGAGTCTCCGCTGCTTCCCGTCCGGCAGGGCGAGACGGCTTTCTGGATTCGCGCCACACATCACAATTCAAACGAAGGGTTTCATTCCTACTTTTTAACGGAACTGCTCGGCAATCGTCTGCGGCTCGCGCTGAGGGAGTCGTTCGGCCTGATGGACGTAAAACTTTGCGGCTCGGAGACAAGCGAGACTCTGAAAATCGGGCACGAGCGAGGGCAGTTCGCGGGCTATCGTGTCTTTGATTTACATGTCCGCACAGAAACCAATCCGACCGAGCGTTGCGAAGGAGAAAGGGCGGTCAAGCGCCGGGTAGTAGTTCGGACTCACCGTCTGCGCTGGGACGCGCGACTGAATAAGTATCGCTCAATTACCTTGAAGGCGATGCGAGCCGGGTTGCGACGACAAACGTAAAGGCGTGGCTTGAATCAATTGAACTATTGAGATCAGCCGATATGTCAAAGCGAATCAACAGAGTTTTAGTGCTGTCGGCTTCTGCTGGCGCAGGCCATGTCCGCGCCGCCGAAGCTCTCGTGAGCGCGTTCACACTGACGGGCGCGGCTGAAGAAGTTCGCCACGTTGACACGCTCGCCTACACGAACAAGCTCTTTCGACACCTCTACTCGAAGACCTACATCGAGATGGTGAACAAGATGCCGGAAGTCCTCGGCTGGCTCTACGACCAACTGGACAAGCCATGGCAACATGAACGCCGTCGCCTCGCGCTCGACAAACTCAACACGCGCCCCTTCGTCAAGATGCTCACGGAGTACAGGCCGGAGTTGATCGTCTGCACGCACTTTCTACCGGCTGAGATCATCTCCTGGCTCAAGGCGAAAGGGCGTGTGGACTTTCCGCAGGCGGTGGTCGTAACTGATTTCGACGTTCACGCGATGTGGCTATGTCGCCACTCCGAGCAATACTTCGTCGCGCTCGAAGAGACGCGCGTACACCTCGAAAGACTCGGCATACGCCCCCGGCACATCAGCGTGACGGGCATCCCCATTGACCCCGTGTTCGCCGAAACGAAGGATAAGCACGAGATGCGCGCGAAGCACGGGCTCATCAATGAGCGGACGACGATCTTGCTCTCGGCGGGCGGCTTCGGCGTCGGGCCGGTCGAGCACATGTTGGAGTCTCTATCGGAGTTGCAGCATCCGGCGCAGGTGGTCGCGCTGTGCGGTCGCAACGAGGAGTTGCGGCGGCGCGTCGAGCGTCTGGCGGCGCGCATTTCGTCGTCGTCGCGCCAGCTCGCCATCAAGGCCATCGGTCACACGACGGAGATGGACGAGTATATGTCCGCTTCGGACATACTGCTGGGGAAGCCGGGCGGGTTGACCACTTCGGAGGCGCTCTCTAAAGGTCTCGCTTTCGTCATCGTCAACCCGATCCCCGGGCAGGAGGAACGCAACTCCGACCACCTGCTCGAAGAGGGCGTCGCCATCCGCTGCAATAACTTGCCCGCGCTGGCTTACAAGATTGACCGTCTGCTCGCGGACGCGCCGCGCTTCGAGGCGATGCAAGCGGCCTCGCGTCGCATGGCGCGTCCAGATGCCGCACGGGATATCGTTGGCAAGTTATCAGCTTTGAAAGTCGGCTAGCTTCGACTCGAACATCTCTCGTATATATTCGCGTTCGGGTCTCGTAAAAATCTGCTATTTTGTGCGTGCCTGTGCGAATCAAATTTTGTTTTTAGCAAGTTGATCCGGTAAAGTCTGGCTGCTGCTTGTTGCCGTCCGAATGAACCTCGCGAAAGATAACGCGCCTGCGGTGTCGAGAGAAGACATCGGGGTACAGTGAAAAATTTAGTTGCTTTAGTTACTGCGGCGAAAATTGATTTTGCGTGAATGTCGGCGAAGAACCTCGGTTCAGAGAATTCACGATGGCGAGAAAGATTCTATCAATCGCACTGCGGTACGGGGCGGCGTTGGGGGCGTTCGCGCTGATCCTCTTCGGCCTCCCGCTCATATTGCCTATCAGGCTCGACTTCACTTGGCTCTTGATCGCGGTCATGATCGCCAGCGCGTGGTATCTGGGCAGAGGCCCGGGGCTGCTCATCGCCTTCGCGTTTGAAATCACTCTGGACTACTTCGCGGGCGCGCCGCGCAACGCGAGAGCCGCAACCATCGTCGTCAACCGGCTCGTGCTCTTCGTGAGTCTGGTGCTGTTCGCCAGTTCGCGCCGCAGTGCCGAGAAGCGTCTGCGCGAACAGCGCGAGTGGTTGCGCGTGACGCTGTCGAGCATTGGCGACGCCGTCATCGCAACCGACATTAACGGCTCGATCAACTTCATCAACCCGACCGCCGAAGCCATTACGGGCTGGACGACGAGCGAGGCCGCAGGCCGACCGCTCAGCGAAGTCTTTCACATCGTAAACGAAGAGACGCGCGAGCCTGTGGAAAGCCCTTTTGCGGCCATCATGCGCGAAGGAATAGTCGTCGGCCTCGCCAATCACACCACGCTCCTCACCAAAGACGGCAGGGAAGTGCCGATTGAAGACAGCGGCGCTCCGATTAAGGATGCGAGCGGCCAGATCATCGGCGTGATCGTAGTCTTCCACGATGTCAGCGAGCGCAGGCGCGCGGCGCAGGAGCGCGAACAGTTGCTCAAGAGCGAGCAGACGGCGCGCGGCGCGGCGGAGACTTCCGCGCGCATCAAGGACGAGTTTCTCGCCACCGTCTCACACGAACTGCGCACGCCTCTGACCTCGATACTCGGCTGGGCTGCCATGTTCAACTCCGGCATGCTCGACGAAGACAGCGTACACAAAGCGCTGCGCGTGATCGAGCAGAACGCGCGGGCGCAGAAGCGTCTGATAGACGACATACTGGATGTCTCGCACATCACCTCCGGCAAACTCGGCATTGACCCGAAGCCGGTCGTGCTCGCCCCCGTCATTCAAGCCGCCATTGACACGCTGCAACCTGCGGCTGACGCCAAAGCCATCACGCTCTCGGTCGCGCTCGACGGCGGCGCGTGTTTAGTCGCGGGCGACCCCGACCGCTTGCAGCAGATCGTCTGGAACTTGGTCTCGAATGCGATCAAGTTCACGCCCGAAGGCGGGAGCATCGAGGTGAAACTCGAACAGCGGGACACGCACGCAGAGGTCAGGGTGAGCGACAACGGGATCGGCATTGACGGCGAGTTTGTGCCATACGTCTTTGAACGATTCCGGCAGGCCGATTCGTCAACCACACGCACTTACGGCGGGCTTGGACTCGGCCTCGCAATCGTGCGTCACCTAGTAGAGTTGCACGGCGGGACAGTCGCCGCAGAAAGCGCGGGCGAGGGGCAAGGGTCGGCCTTCATCGTGCGTCTGCCGTTGGCGTCCGCAGCAGCGGCGCGCGAGTTGACGACAGCGACGCAGCCCGCAGGCGATTCCGTGCCGACTTAAAAACGACGGTCGAACATCAAAGGCAGAAACAGCTTGCAAGACAAACGGGCGGCCTCTCACATGCCGTCTTTCCATCCTCAGCCGCTCGCGCTTCTGGCGGCCTCCTTCGCCGCCGGAATATTGCTCGCGCACTTCGCGCCGCTCACGCCTTACGTCCCGCTCGCATCGGGCACACTCTCGACGCTGCTCGCGCTCGTCGCATTCAAACGGAGACAAGCTAGACTCGCGACGACGTTCGTCGTGCTCGCGTTCGCATGTGCAGGAGCAACGGCGGGGGCGGCAGTTGAACGTCGCGGCGTCGGGGCGGAGCGCGTGCGGCGTCTGTACGAAGAGGGGCGCGTCGCTTCGGGCGATCCCGTAGAGTTGACGGGCGTGCTCGCGCGCGCGCCGGAATTTGCGCCGGATGGTTTTTATCTCACGCTCAACGCCGAACAGTTACGCGCGCGTGGCGCTGAGCGCAAGGCTGTGGGCGCGTGCGAGTTGTTCGCGCCCGTGCGCGACGAGCGTGCGCGCTTCGGGTACAAAGCGTTGGAGTTGCGGCGCGGGGCGCGCGTGCGTGTGCTCGTCGCGCTCGAACGCGCGGAGAAGTTTCGTAATCCGGGCGGCAGTTCTCTGACGGAATTTCTGGAACGGCGGGGACTTGATGCGAGAGGCACGATCAAGAGTCCGCTGCTCGTCGAAAGGCTCGGAGACGAACGCGTGTTCTTGCCGCTCGTGTTGCTGGAGGCTTGGCGCGAGCGTCTGCGAGTGCGTCTGTCGGAGATGTTTTCGACGGAGACGGCGGGCGTGTTGCAGGCCGCGCTTTTAGGCAACCGCTACGGGCTGTCGCGCGCGAGCGCGGAGCGTTTTCGCGAGGGCGGAACTTTTCACGTCCTCGTCATCAGCGGCTTACACATAAGTTTCATCGGCGGACTCGTGCTGCTCTTGATGCGACGCGTGACGGCGCGACGCGCGTTGCAGGTCGGTGTGCCGTGCGTCGTGCTGTGGCTTTACACGCTGGCGGTCGGCGCGGAAGCGAGCGTGGTGCGCGCGGCGTTGATGTTCACGATGGTTGCGTTCGCGCCGGTCGTCGGGCGGCGCGGGGCGACGCTAAACGCGCTCGGCAGCGCGGCGCTCGTGCTGCTCGTCTATCGCCCCGCAGACCTTTTCGACCCGTCGTTTCAACTCACGTTTCTTTCCGTGCTCGGCATCGTCGCGCTCGCTTGGCCGCTTCTGGAACGCTTGCGCGCGGTCGGCCAGTGGCATCCGACGAGCGCGACGCCGCGACCGCCCGTGTGCCCGCGCTGGTTTCGCGTGCTCGCCGAGAGTCTGTTTTGGAGCGAACGCGCGTGGCGGCGCGAGTTGGCGCGCAACGTTTACAGTTATCGTCTCTTCAAATCGGGCGCGGGTGTTTGGTTGGAGCGTTGGCGCGTGCAGCGCGGCGTGCGCTATGCGTTCGGCGCGATCATCGTCTCGGCGAGCGTGCAGTTGTTGATGCTGCCTTTGTTCGTCATCTACTTTCATCGCGTGTCGCTCGCGTCGCTCGTGCTCAACATCTTCGTCGGCGCGTTGATGGCGGCAGCTTCAATCGGTGCGCTCGCAGCGATGCTCGTCGCGTCCGTCAGCGTCGCCGCGAGCGCGCCGCTGGTGTGGTTGGTCGAGAGTTTGAACTGGTTGATGACCTACAGCGTCGAGCCGTTTGCGCGCGCTGGTCTGGCTTCGCTCAGACCGCCCGAATACACCGGGCGCGCCGCTCTCGTTTACGTTTTGTATTACGTGCCGCTCGCCTTCTTGCTCCTACGCCTCGCGCGCTGGCGACCTTTGCAACCCGACGCACACTCGCCAGCAGAAGAAGACGCGACCGCGCGACGAGGCATAACACGGCAACGCATAACGCGGCGACTCGCCTGGGCGTGCGCTAGCGTCTGCCTCTTGCTCGTCGTCCTGCACCCTTTCAGCGCGGGGCAGGCACGTGGGCGTCTGCGTCTCGACCTGCTCGACGTGGGACAGGGCGATGCGGCGCTGTTGACGTTCCCCGACGGCGCGATCCTGCTTGTTGACGCGGGCGGGCGCGCGCAGTTCACGACGGGCGCAAGTGATGTGGAAGACGAGATGGCGCAGTTTGAACGCGACGCACAATTTGAACGCGACTCGCGTAGCATCGGCGAGGCGGTCGTCTCCGAATATCTCTGGTGGCGCGGGCTTGAGCGTGTCGATTACATCCTCGCGACGCACGCGCACGCCGACCACATGAGCGGCTTGAACGACATCGCGCATAATTTCAAAGTGCGCGCCGCGCTCTTCGGGCGTGCCGAACAGGACGAAGCGGAATACGCGCGCCTCGCAGAGACGCTACGGCGCGAGCACGTGCCAGTCGAACTCATCGGGCGCGGCGACCGTCTCAAGTTCGGCGCGGCGAGCGTGGACGTGCTCTGGCCGCCGCGCGCTGGCGAAGACAATCAAACGTTATCTGAAAACAACGACTCGCTGGTGCTGCGCGTGCGCTACGGCTCGCGCGCGTTCCTGTTGACGGGCGACATCGAACGCGACGCCGAGGCCGCGCTCCTCTCCGCGCACGACGAACTCCATAGCGATGTCGTCAAAGTCGCGCATCACGGAAGCCGCACCTCTTCAACCGAACCTTTCATCGCCGCCGTCCGCCCCTCCGTCGCCCTCATCTCCGTAGGCCACACGTCGCCCTTCGGCCATCCCGACAAAAACGTCGTCGCACGCTGGCAATCCGGCGGCGCACAAGTTCTACAGACTGGACAACGCGGCACGATCACCGTCAGCACCGACGGCGCGGATTTAAGGGTGGAGACGTTTGTGCGTGAATGATGCGGGCAGATGATATTGTTGAAGGTTGGAGGGAGATGCGTAAAAACGGGGAGTTCGCAATAGACGAACTCCCCGTTTTTCTTTGCGCTGGCTCAACCGCGTTGCCGCCTGCGACACTCGCGCGGGTGGGCGCGAGTTTGAACGCGAAGCGCGTCGGGCGATTGAGGTCATGGTTAACATCTCACGGTCGGCTATTACATGTCCTCTCCGCTGATACAGAAGGTCAGGCTGTTAGGCCGACTCGGATCGTCGTGCTCGCCGTCGGTGAGCCTGCGGCGCGTCGAGAGCGTCGCGATATAGGAACAACTCGCCCACCCGGAGATGTCGAGGTGCTCTGTGCCGAAGCCGCCACGCGGCCCTGTGCCAGAAGGCAGTGTGAGCGGCGCGCCCGGAATGGCGGCGGCGCTGGAAATGCCGAGCGAGAAACCGGCCAGCAGTTCGTGATCGGCGGTGTACTTGATGTCGAGGTCGTTGGTCAACTCGGTGCAGGAACCCGCGTCGCCCTCCTCGAACTGTTTCAGGTTGATGAGCGTGACTTCGTTCCAGTTGTTGATGTACACGTTCGGCACTTCGTTGCTGAACGTGTCCGGCCCAGCGGGAGGATCGGGATCGGGGCCGACGGGCGCAGCCTCGAAGACGATCTTGATGGGAGCGCCGTTCTTCTGATTGGCGACCGAGACCGCAATGCCCGGGCCATTGCCGGGCGCGCTGCCGCCGGGGACGGCGAACTCGGATTTGAAGCCGATGAGCGCGCCGTAGAAGCCGTCGTCCAGACCATTCTGATCGACTGTGATCCAACCGGCGGCGTCCGGCACGATGACGTGCGTGGGCACAGACCCCCAGGGGCCGGGGCCGCCCGGCGTCGGCGTGGGATCGGGCGTTGCGCCTGCGCCTGCGATCTGAATTGTCTGGAACGTCCAGGCCAGCACATCGCCTACAAGTTTCCACTGGATCAAACGACTGCCCACGATAACGGGCGACACCATGTTGCCCGTGATGGGGATGAGCGTGGTCGGATCGTCGAGCGTGGCGTAGCGGAAGCGATAACGCATGGGCAGCGACGAGCCGGATTGCGAAAGCTTAGGACAGAAGCCGCGCAGTTTCATGTGGCCGAAGAAGCCGTAGCCCGGCCCGCCATGACCGAGCACGGCGCTGTTCGTCAGACCGGTCGCGGCGTTGATGTCGGTGAGGATGTGGAAGTCGCCGATGTGCGTGAACAGAGGATTATCGAACGGCGGCGGGATGTCCGTGTCAACGCAAAGTTCGACGCAGAAACAGTGGCCGACGTTCTCTCTGTCCGGCTTGCGCGCTCGCGCCGGAGTTTCGTCGAGCAACGTTGTGCCGCCGGAATCTTCGATCTTGAAGTAGAGATCGGGGCCGCCGAAGAGTTCGACGTTGATGAAGGGCGAGAAGGGTGTGCGTTGAAAATCTTCGGTGAGATAGTCAATGCGAAACTTGCCCGCAGAGTTTGTGATGGCCGAGCCGAGCGGGTCATCTTGCCACCAGTCGGCGTCGAAGGCCGACACCTTCACTCCGGCGACGTTCACGGCATCTTTGTCGCAGGTCGAGACGTGGCCGCAGATCGTCCACAGGCCGAACAGCGAGAGTATGTAGCACCAGAAGCGATAGGGCAGGCAGTAATCCCAAACGTAGAGCGCGCTGGTTTCCTCACGACCTATTCTCCAACGGGGTTGCAGCGTGGTGATGGTGAACTGGCGCGGTGGGCGCGGCTTACGCGGCAAGCGCGGGCGCGGCACTGTCGGGCAGAGCACGTCGACCTCGAAAGCTCCGCCGTCGTACTTTTGCTGGCGGTCGTCCAACTCGAACTGAAAGTTGCCCTGCTCGTCGGTCTCGGCCTCGGCGATCAACAAACGCTCTTTCGCTTTGACGGCGTCGTCGTCCAGCAGGGCGAAAGTCTCTTTTGGATTGGCGACGGCGCGGGCGATGACTTGTTGCTGTTCGGCACTGTCATAGAGCCGCACTTTCACCTTGGCTAACGGCTCCCAGCATTCCGAGCAGATAAAGCCGCACAGTCGCCCTCTGAAAATGTATCTCATGTGAGTTGCTCCTTTCCCGCAAGTAACTGCGGGACGCATGGGTGAGACAATCGCCCGTGGGAAAGAATGGTCGGCGCTGTTTCGTCGAATGCATCGCCGCTTGGAGGGAGGTGGGCACGGGAAGATCGTCAGACCCGTTTGAATGTTCGCGCGACCTGCGGCAACGTAATTGTGTCCGGCGTTGAAGTGTGAGCTTCATCGCCGGTGTCGGGTGTCATGCATTCCGATAGTTTATGAGTGCAAGGAGTGTGCCAAGCGTCGAAGCAAACGTGAAAGCCGCCTTTCATCCGAGACGCACGGCGCGCGTGCGAGCGCGTGTGTACTCCAGACGACAGCGCGCGTTGCTTGTGTCCACATTTGTTGTCAGAGCGCAGACGCACGCGCGCGTTGCTGCAAGCAGCGTGGCTGACTTGGACAACGCTGTGTTGAATCAATCGGGGCAAGCGGATATATTGCTGTGGGCTGATGCGCGCGTCAGTTAATCAAACAGGTGTTGGGAAGGGCAGGGAGAGAAGCATGGCGGAATCCGGGACGGAGAACGCATCGCCGCTGTACGACGAACGCCCCTGGGGGTCGTTCACCGTGCTCGACGAGGGCGAGAACTTCAAGGTCAAGCGCATCGAAGTGTTGCCGGGCAAGCGTCTGAGTTACCAGAAGCACGCGCAGCGCGCCGAGCATTGGATGGTCGTGGCGGGCACGGGGCTGGTGACTTTGAACGACAAAGAAATCACGGTGCGAACGGGCGAAACCATAGACATTCCGATTGAGGCGAAGCACCGCGTAGAAAATCGCGGCACGGAAAAATTGATCTTCATCGAAATCCAACGCGGCGCGTATCTCGGCGAGGACGACATCGTCCGCTTCAGCGACGACTTCGGACGCGCGGCGGAATAAAAAGTTTCAGGTTGCAGGTTTCAAGTTTCAAGTTCAGGACGTGGCTTCTTAACTTGAAACTTGAAACCTGCAACCTGAAACTTATTGGGCGAAGAGGATGCGAAGGTCTCGAACGTTCGTGCCTGTCGCGTCGGTGATGATGGCGTCGTTGAGGGCTGCGAAAAAGGTGTGCGCGTCGCTCGTTGTCAGAAACTCTTGTGCGTCGAGAGAAAGTGCGCGTGCGCGTGCGAGCGTTGTGTCGTCGCACAAGGCTCCCGCCGCAGGGCTGTTGCCGTCAATGCCGTCTGTGCCCGCGCTGAGCGCGACGACGTGCGTTGTCGCAGCGGACGAAGAGCGCGCGGCGTGAGCTTCAATCTCAAACGCGCAACGCAGAACGGTCTCGGCGTTGCGCCCGCCCACGCCTGCGCCACGCACCGGACAAGAAAACTCTCCGCCTGAAATCAGACAGACCGGACGCCCGTCCGACGCCCGCCTTCGCAGATCAAACAGACGCGAGACGAGTACACGCGCGCCTTCTTCAACCGCCTGATCCGACACGTCGCGCGCCGTCTCGACCTTGAAGCCGAGCGTCGCTGCAAACTCCGCCGCGCGTTCCAGAGCGCGTTCATTATCGAGCAGCACATGATGGAGTCTGAGCGGCGTCGCTCCTTCGTCGGCTGTTTGGCGTTGGTGTGATTGGTTGACGACGCGCAGGATCGAGGCGGGAAGTTGCGGCGCGAGTTTGTAACGCCTGACGACTTCGGAAGCATCGGACGTTTCATCGCGCGGGAAATCGTAAGTCGGGCCGGAGGCGACGTTGTACGGCTCGTCTCGTTTGGTGTCGGAGATGATGAGCGAGATTTGCGCGGCGCGCGGGGCGCGTGCGCTGAGACCACCGCTTTTCACAGACGAGAACGCGCGCCGCACTGTGTTGATCTCATCTATCGCAGCGCCGCAAGAGACGAGCGCGCGGTTTGCCGCCTGCAACTCTGCGAGCGTGATAATTTCATCGCGCGGCCATTCGAGCATCGCCGAGCCGCCGCCGGAGATGAGGAAGATGACGAGCGCGCGTTCGGTGTCGGCCTTGTGCAACAGTGCGAAGGCGGCGCGTGCTGCGTCGAGGCTCGCTTCGTTCGGCAATGGATGACCGCCCGCGAAAGTTTGCCAGCGTTCGGACAGTTGAAAATTCAGAGGCGGCGCGGAGACGACACCACCCGCGAGCGCATCGCCCAACACTTCTTCCAAAGCGGAAGCCATCGCGCCTGCGGCTTTGCCGACGGCGATCGAATAGACGGCGCGTGGCTCTGCGCGTAGATCAAATTCGGCGTCAACGATTGTGAGTCGCCCTTGATTAAAGTCGAGCGCCCGGCGGACGGCGAGGCGCGCGTCGGAGTGCGCGAGCGTCGTGTCGAAGATGGAGCGCGCGGCGCGGCGTAGTTCGTCCCGGATGTTCAAGGCGAATCAATTTGTCGTAATGAGTGGGCGCAATTCTGCGAAGCGTCGCTCGCTGATACCGCGCACGATGATGAGATGTTCGACGCGTCGAAACGCGCCGTGTCGCTCGCGGTGTTCGACGATGCGCGCGGCGAGGCCACGACCTATGCCGGGCAGACGCTCCAACTCTTCGCGCGAAGCCGTGTTGATGTTGATGAGCAGAGCCGCAGTCGGCGCGTCGGCGCGCGGCGGGGCGGGTTCGTTTGTTGTGAGACTGCTTACAACCGGCGCGCGACGGGGCAACTTAACACACGAAGAGAGGGCGGCGAGCGCGAGCGCGTGGCATAAAAACACTAACGGGAAAAAGCGAGCGCGCCGCGTCAACAGGCGACCCGGACAGCGAAAGCGTTGATTGACCACAGCTTTAACGGCCTTTGAAACAAGTCTGGCAAACTTTGCCGCGAAGATGTGCAAAATGCTAGAAGTCTAAAGTTTTCAGGAACTTGTAACGCCAAAAAGCGATTTTTCCACAGACTTTTCCACAGAATCTGTGGAAAAGTTGTTTCAGCCCTCATCGCGCAGTTGATCGTCCCAATGCGTGACGGTTTCGTAGGCGCGTCCCGTGATGGGGCGCGGGCGCGCGCCGTCGGCCTGGCCTATGTAACCTTCGCGTTCCATCGCGTCGAGGATGGCTGCGGCGCGCCCGTAGCCGATGCGCAGGCGGCGTTGGAGCACAGAGGTCGAGGCGCGTTTCATCTCCACGCAGATGCGCAGGGCTTGCTCGAACAGTTCGTCGCGTTCACCGCCCACGCCGTCCGCGCCGCCGGATTCTTCTTCGGATTGCGTGATCGTCTCGTCGTAGAGCGGCTCGCCCTGCGCCTTGATGTGCGCGACGATGCGACCGACTTCCGACTCATCCAGAAACGCGCCGTGTACGCGCACGAGGCGCGACGTGCCGGGCGGAAGAAACAGCATATCGCCACGCCCCAAAAGTTGCTCCGCGCCGTTAGCATCAATGATCGTGCGCGAGTCAACTTTGGACGAGACGCGGAAGGCGATGCGCGAAGGGAAGTTGGCCTTGATGAGTCCGGTGATGACATCCACGGACGGACGTTGCGTTGCGAGCACGAGATGTATGCCGACGGCGCGCGCCATCTGCGCGAGTCGCGTGATGGCTTCTTCAACGTCGTGTCCGGCGGTCATCATCAAGTCTGCGAGTTCGTCAACGATGATGACGATGTAGGGCAGAGTCTTCCAGGGTTGTCCTTCGTCGTCGTAATCCTCGACCATGTTGCGGCGCATCACTTCGACGTTGAAGCCGTCAATGTTGCGCACGCCCCACTTGGCGAGTTCCTTGTAGCGCGCTTCCATCTGCGCGACCGCCCACTTCAAAGCGTTGGCCGCGCGCTTCGGATCGGTGATGATCGGCGTGGCGAGATGCGGGATGTCCGCGTAGAGACCCAATTCAAGACGCTTCGGATCGATCATGATGAATTTCACTTCATCGGGACGCGCTTTATAAAGAATCGAGACGACGAGCGAGTTCAGACAGACAGACTTACCCGTGCCGGTCGCGCCCGCGATCAAAAGGTGCGGCATGCGCGCGAGGTCTGCGACGTAATTCAGGCCGTCAATCGTCTTGCCGAGCGCGAGCGTGAGTTTGGAGTTCGAGTCTTTGAAATGGCGCGATTCGATCACTTCGCGGAGCATGATGTTGTCGCGTTGATGATTGGGCACTTCGATGCCGACGTGCGCTTTGCCGGGCACGCGATCAATTCTAATTGACTCGGCCTTCAAGGCGAGGCAGAGGTCGTCAACGAGTCCCGTGACGCGCGAATACTTGACGCCCGGGTCGGGCTTGAATTCGTAGGTCGTGACGACGGGGCCGGGGCAGATGTATTCGATCTTGCCCGTCACGTTGAATTCCTTGCACTTCTCTGCGACGCGCGTGGCGAGATTGCGCAGTTCCTCGTCGGCCTGTTCGTGGCGCGGCGGCGGTGAGTTCAGGAAATCCAGACTCGGAATGTTGTAGCCGCTCATCGCCTCTGCGTACTTCTCTGCGCGGCGAGCCTCGCGCGTGGCCTTGTCTTCTCGCTGCTTGCCGGTCGTTGTGGAGACTTCTTCCGTGCTCTCCGTGCGGACGACCGACACGGAGGCGACCATCTCTGCGACCTCTTCGTCTTCGTCAAACGAGAACGCATCCGACGAAAGATTTTTGTCGTCGGTAAACTTTGCGTTCGACTTGCGTGTGGACGACGTGCCGCCGCTCGTTTGCGCGGAGATGTTGTTTGCAGGTTGCGCGCCGCTGCTGCTCTGTTCTCCGGCGAAATCTTCAAAGGCTTCGTCGAGATCGTTTTGAATTGTCGGCTGCGGCGAAGCGCTGCTGGCTTCGGCGGCGGCGATAGCAGAGCGTTGAATGGCGACGCTTGCGGCGGAAGTCGGCTGCTGCTGTGTCGTCTTGGTCGAGATCGCTGGAGTTTCCGTCTCGCGCATGAACTCTGCGACGCGTTCGGCTCCGGTCTTCTTCTCGCGCAGGCGCTTCTCTTCGGCGACCGCTTCTTCGTGTGCGGCGCGTGCGGCGCGTCGCTGCTCGGCGCGTCGTTCGGCCAACTCGCGCCGCTCAGTGCGCCACGTCTGGAAGCGCGCGACGAGCGAATGGAGGAATGTTGAAGGATGGCCGAAGGCTTCGACGGCGCGCTCGTAAGCGCGCGCGAAAGAGAAGTTGGTGGCGAGCAACAATCCGGTCGCGGCGAGCGCGAGCAGGAGTATGAGCGCGCCGACGCGGCCTAGCGCGTCCGCGAGCGTCGTCGCGACGAACGTACCGATGAAGCCGCCCGCGTTGACGCTCTTGTCGAACAGCAGCGGCATCCCGACGAGAGCGAAAATTGCCGAGACGGAGAACAGGAGCATCAAGAGTCCGACGATGCGTGAGATGGGGGCATAAATGCGGTGCGTGCGAAAGCGTCGCCACGCGGCGAGGAACAGGAGGCAGGGGAGCAGGTACGAAGCCAACCCGACCGATTGCAGCATCACGTCTGAGACGTATGCGCCGACGGGGCCGACGAGATTGCGCGTCTCGTCCTGTCCCCGCGCGTTTAATGAAGTATCGTTTGGGTTGAAGAAGACGAGGCAGAGCGTGAGGAGCATGCCGAGCGCAAAGAGCGCGATGGCGATGATCTCGTTGCGCCGCGAGTTGCGCTGCGGTGCGAGCGGCAGTTGATTCGCACGTGTTTGCGTCTGTGTTGTTGCCATAGCTTTTAAGTCTCAAGTCTCAGGTCTCAAGTCCCAAGTCTCGGAAGTTTCAAGTCTCGAATCCTGTCTCTGCTTTCAGACTTGAGACCTGAGACTTGGGACTTGTTCGTTATGCCGCGCGGCGCGACAGGAGATAAGCCTTGATGAAGTCGTCCAAGTCGCCCGCGAGCACCGCGTCAACGTCGCCGCGCTCTAGTTTCGTGCGCGCGTCTTTGACTAGACGGTAGGGCGCGAGCACGTAGTTTCTGATCTGCGAGCCGAAGGAGATGTCCGCCTTGTTCGCTTCGAGCGCGGCGGTTTCGGCCTGCCGCTTTTCGAGTTCGAGTTCGTAGAGACGCGAGCGTAAGACCTGCATGGCGACGGCGCGATTTTGATGTTGCGAGCGTTGGTTCTGACATTGGACGACGATGTTCGTCGGGATGTGCGTGATGCGCACCGCCGAGTCGGTCGTGTTGATGTGCTGGCCGCCCGCGCCCGTCGCGCGATAAGTGTCCACGCGCAAGTCCTTCTCCTGAATCTCGACCTCTATGTCCTCGTCAATCTCCGGATAGACGAACAGCGACGCGAAACTCGTGTGACGCCGCGCCGCCTGATCAAACGGCGAGATGCGCACCAGACGATGCACGCCCGCTTCCGCCGCGAGCATCCCGTAAGCGTACTCGCCTTCGACGCGAAAGGTCGCGCTCTTGATGCCAGCCTCTTCGCCCGGCTGGTAGTCAATGATCTCCGTCTTGAAGCCGCGCCGCTCTGCCCATTTCAGATACATGCGCAGGAGCATCTCAGCCCAGTCCTGCGATTCTGTGCCGCCCGCGCCCGGATGCACTGTGCAGATGGCGTTGCGCGCGTCGTTCTCGCCCGCGAGCAACATCTCTGTCTCGGCTTCTCCGATTTCACGTTCGAGACGTTCGACGAGTGCGCGCAGTTCTTTCAGACTGTCCGCATCCTCGCCCGCTTCCGCAAATTCAAAGAGCACGCCCGCGTCTTCAACCGCAGACTCAAACGCTTGCTGGCGACTGATGATGCGTTCCAGACGGCTGCGCTGCTGCAACAGACGCTGCGCCGCCTCCTGATCCTGCCAGAAATCCTGCGCGCTCGCCTGCGACTCGATCTGTTTTAACTCCGCCTGCTTCGCCGCAACATCAAAGAAACCTCCCGAGTTGCCCGACGCGCGCGCGCAGGTCTTCATAACTGCTCCGCAACTCTTGAACTGTTAAAGTCTCGATCATTCATCCTCCAAAAGAGCTGTCAGTTGTCAGTTGTCAGTAGTCAGTTGCTTCTGCCTGTCGAGTTAGTGCCTCAATCTGCGACGGACAACGGACAACTGACTACTGACCAAAAGCAAAATGCTAAGTGCGGCGCAGAGGGCGACGAAGATGTCGCCGTGACGCGTGTAAAAAGTTTTGCCGGTCGTAGCGCGTTTGACAGTCCAAATGCGCGTGGCAGGTTCAAAGCTGCCGGTCGCGTCCAGCACTTCGCCGCGCGGGGTGATGCGCGCGGTGATGCCTGTGTTCGTCACGCGAAGGACGGGGCGACGATTTTCGACAGCACGAAAGACGGCGTTCGCAAGGTGCTGGCGTAGCACCGGAGTTTGTCCGAGATAACCGTCGTTCGAGATGTTGATGAGCACGTCTGCGCCTGCGTCCGTGAACGTTCGTGCGATTGAGGGAAAGGCCGACTCGAAACAGATAAAGACTCCCGCGCGCGTCTCGCCGATGGGCAGCAACGTGTAGTTTGCGCCGGGCGTGAAATCTCCGACGATGCCCGACACCAGCCACGCGGGCGGAAACCAACGCGGCAGCGGCACGTATTCGCCAAACGGCAACAGGCGAATCTTATCATACTGCGCGACGAGCCGCCCCGCTTCATTCACCAGAACAGCCGAGTTATACGCGCCGCCTGCGGGCGCGGGTTCGAGCGAGTTGAAGAGGACAGACGTTTGCTCCGCGCGTGCGAAGCGCCCGACGAGTTCTCGAAACTCCGCGTCGCGCGCGTAAGCGAAAAACATAGGCGACTCAGGCCAGACGACGACGCGCGGGATAATCGGCACGCGCTCGCCCGCATCATTCGACTGCGAGCTTTGCACACCGGAGGTTGCGCGTTTGTAATCGTCGGCCAACTTCACTTCGCGCCCGTGCAGTGCGTCCGTGCTCATCGTCAGGTGACGATTGACGAGCAGGGCATTCTCTTCCAACGTGCGTCCGAAGTCGGCGGAGACGTTTGGTTGAATCGCGACGACAATCGCAGCGTCCTGCTGTTCCGGCTCGAAGGTCGGCGAGTCTGTAAATGTGTTCAAGAAGAAAACAAGGCCGGTAGCTATGAGAACCAAAATGGCGACGCTCGCGGAACGCACATTCCTTTGCAGCAGCATGAGCGCCACGACCGCGTTCGTCGTCAAAATCAGAAAGCCGACCGCATAGACGCCGCCCCAGGTCGCCGTCTGTATGAGCGCGGGGTGGAAGGCTTGCGAGTAGCCGACGGCGTTCCAGAGTTGTCCGGTCACACAGAGCCGCGCCCATTCCGTCGCAGCCCACAGCGGCGGCGCGGCAACGAGCGCATAGACGCCCCAACGCGCGCACAAACGCGCGAGCACGAAGGCGAACGTCGCGGGGAAGAGTCCGACGATGACGACGACGGGGATGAGGAGCGCGTAGGCCAGCGGGCGAGGCAGCCCGCCGTAGTGAATCATCGAATGCGTGAGCCACCAGCACGAGCCGTAGAAAAAGAGAATGCCCGCGAGCCAACCGAGAACAAAGGCTTGACGCGGGCGTTCGACGAGCGCGCAGGCTGAGAGCAAGGGGACGAGTGCGACCCAGGCGAGTTGCCAGAAGTTGAAGTCTGGAAAAGAGAGTACGAGCAGGAGCGCGGAGAGCGCCGAGAGTGCCGCATACCTGCGCGACGGAACACAGGAGCGCAGGAGCGCGCGAAACTTCACGCGCCGCCCGCCGCCCTTCGTCTCCGGCGCATCGAGGGAAACTACAGCCGTCTGCACGTGCGCGAGTTTAACAGAGACACGGCGCGGCGGTCATCGTACTCAAGGGAAATTTTAGAGGGGCGCGAAAATAATTTTCAGGGGTCACAAATTGGTCGGGCGCGTGCGGCAAAACGTTTACCGTTTGCGGCAAAAGAGCGGAAATTTGTCACCGCCTGAGTGACAAATTTTGTCGGCCTGACGCACGGGGCGAGCGCCGCAAGAGTGAGCGGGCTGTCGTAAGTCGCTGCGGCAAAACGCACGCGATGCCGTGAAATGGTGAAAAAAAGCCCTGTAAAAAGCAGGAGAACCCGGTCACCTGACCGGGTTCTTGAAAGATATGTTTTAAGGGGATCGCTCGGCGGGCGGCTGGAGTAGCGGCAGGCCACTCTCAGAGAAGTGATGGCGGCGGGGTCACGATTTAACTTCCTTCGTGCTTGCCACTTCTCCATTTAGCACGTCGCGTGCCACAAAAATGTGAACGGGTCGGGCGATGCCGTTTAAGGTCTGGATGTGGGGGCGACTGAGGGTGCGGGCGATTGGTTAACCGTCTCGGTTGATGGGCGACGCGCGGCGGGAGCGTCTCTGTCGTCGGCCATCCAACGACCGATCATAATGCCGAGCGCGAAGAAGATGGCGGCGATGACGAGCGCGGCGAGGAGCAGTATGGCCGGACGCCGCTCGTCGCGCCGGAACTCTTCAAAGGCCGAGTGGCGCACCGCTGCCGCCGCGTGTTCGTCCGGCGGAATCGTCCTGTGCTTGTCGGGCGACATGGAAAAAGTTTGGCAGACGAAAGGGCGAGCCGCAGGCACTCGGAGAAACGTCACATGGCGACAGCTTCGACTTCCAGCCAGTGGCCACGCGCGCCCACGATGCGAACATGCCCGCGCGCGATTCTATCACCATTACGCGCACGCGCGCGCCACAATTCGCCGCACACCAGCACAGCCCCCTCCGGCTCCAAAGCCTCCAACACGAGCGCGACCCGCCCCTCCAACTCCAACGGCCTCCCCGCATTCTTCTGATGACGCGACATAGCCGCCACAACCAAAAACGCGACGACGACGCACGCGCCGACGAGTAAAAGGATGAAGTAGATGGATGAGTGTGGAGGGATAAGTGACGAAGCAAAGGGATGAGGGATGAGGGATGAAATAAAAGGATGAAGGATGAGGGATGAGGGATGAATAAGCAGAAGCACACAAGCGATTGAATGCTTATTCTTATTCATCCCTCATCCCTCATCCTTCATCCCTTCCTTATCTCGCTCCCGTTTCCAACTGGCGGTAGAGCGCGATGGCTTCCTGATTGTTGGGGTCAAGCCCGATGGCTGTGCGCGCGTGGGTCTTGGCCTGCGCGAGGTCGCCGCGTTCGAGGAAGATGCGACCGAGGAGTATGTGCGCGTCGATCAATTTGGCCTCCCAGAAGATCGCTGTCTTCAAGGAACTGATGGCGCGTACGAGATCGCCGCGACGCTGATAGATGCGCCCGATGAGCAGGTGCGCTTCGGCGTTCATCGGCTCGATCATAAGTACGCGGTTGAGTTCGGAGAGCACGTCGTCATCGCGTCCGGCCGTGTAGTCTGCGCGCGCTTTGACTAACAAGTCCTGCGTGGTGACGCTTGCAGTGTCGACCGCCGGAAGCGGCGCTTGCGCCTTGACGGCTTCGGCGATGTCGAACTGCTGGTTCAGACGCACGGGCACTTCCGCAATCGTCGCGGACTTCTGCCAGGCGGTCTGCATCTTCGCGTAAGTAGGCAAGTAGCGACGCGCTTCGTTGTCGGCAGCGGTCGCCATCTCGGCGGTCGCACCGGATTTCTCAAGCGCCTTGGCGTAGAGGAAGCGCGCTTCGCCGTCGCGCGGGTTCAACATGATGACCGAACGAAGTTGCTCTGCGGCGTCTGCGTGGCGACCTGCGAGAAAGAGCGTGTAGGCGTAGTTGTAGATGACGGACGCATCTTCCGGGTCGGACTCTTTGGCGCGTTCGAGAAATGTCTGCGCCTGTTTGAGCAGGCGTTCGCGTTCGTCCGTAGACTTCTCTGCGAGCGCCGCCTGAATCGAGAGCGCGCCCGCGTTGTTGTAGATGCCGGTGAGCGGCATGTCTGTGGCGACGGGCAGGAGCGCGCCGAGCGCAGTCTTGAGATCGTTCATGCGCCAGTAACTAAGCGCGGCGTAGAAGGAGGCTTCGGCAAAATGCGGGTCGCCTTTTTGGAGGCGCGTGAAATTTTCTGCGGCGTGCTTCCAGTCCTCCTGTTTGAAGTAGAGGTTGCCGAGTTCAAAAGCTGCTTGCGGGTAGCTCGCGCCCGCGTTGGCGCGTCCGTATTCCTTGAGCGCGTTCTGCAAGTAGGCCGAACGCTTCTCGCGGTCGTCCGTCATCACGCCTTTGACGTAACTCTCGAAGGCGCGCGGCGGAATCTTCGTCGCGCGCTCGACGATCTCGTTGCGCGAATAGGCGAGCGTGGAGTCGCGTTGATGAAGAATCTGGTAGGCGAGTATGCCCTGCATCTTCTGTAGATTTACGAGCGCATCGCCGAAGATGTAGGGCGGCCAGATTTGCCCTTCGTTGACGCGCACGACGCGCGCGCTAACGCGCACTTCGGTCGGCGTCTTGTCGTCTTTCCCGGGCACGACATCGTAAGTGCCGATGACGGCAAGCGTCGCTTTGGCTTTCATCGCGATGTTGATCGCGGTGGCGCGCGAAGGCGTGGCCGTTAAGGGCAAGCGCAGTTTTTGGTAGACGAGTTCGCGTTCGTCCGTAGAGATGGTGCGCAGGCCGTACATCTGCAAAAGGTCTGTCAGAGAGTCTGCGAAACTCGTCCCGATCCAGTTGTACTCGCGCTGGTTGGTCGTGTTCTCAAACGGCAGGACGATCATCACGTCGCCGCTTTGCTGCGCACGCGCTGCGGGCGTGAATGCGAAGAGCATGGCAAGCGCGCTGAAGACCGAGAGCAAAGTCAAACTTCTTCTAAACATATCGTTCATTCCCAAAGCTATAAAAACGCAAGGCCGTCGGCGCAGTGATTAAACAAGCACGGCGCGCGACGGCCTACGGAATCTAGCGAGCAGCGCGAGCCTCGCGCTCCGGCGAAAAAGTGGCGTCCCGTACGGGAGTCGGAACCCGTGTCGCCGCCGTTAAAGTGCGTGCAAGGCTAATTGTACGAGTTAGCACTGGCTCGCACAAGTAAGCATATTCTCTGCTCTCTCAAGCAGATAAGGATAGATGCCTGTAGCATCGGCCAGGATGCTTTAGTAGCCGTTTGCAAGCGATTTCGTTGCCATAGCGTTACTCGAAAATGCGCCCTATTCTCGTCGCAGTTGTGCGAGGTATTCGTCAACTTACAGACGCAGCGGCGCACATTTTCAAACAGCGCATGAGGCGCGCACTCGAAACGATCAAAGTGCGGGTCGCTTCAGGATTTCAGCCAGGGCTTGCAGACGGGCTGAGTCTGCTGCGCTCTTCGTCTCTCCGGCGCTCTTCTCCAACGACGGCGCGAGGCTTTTGAGTTTTCCAAGCTCTTTTGAACTCTCTGCACGTTGAATCGCCTGCCGCAACTCTGTGATTCGGTCAGAAGGCAGAGCTTGCGAACGCTCCAACTGATCTACGTACGCCTTCGCTACGACTAGCTGCCGGGGCCACTCAAATTTCTGCTGGTTCTGCACATTCAATTCAGACACCCGAACCGCTTTTGCGGCGTCTATCTCGTTCTGCGTAAGATGCTGCGTCGGCGTCAACTCAAGTATGTCCAGGCCGCGCGCGATCTCTGACGCGTAGATGTGGCCGTTGTACCAGTAAGCAGACCAGTCGCCGCCGAGCACGAGCATATTCGGAGTGATCGGCCCACGATCGAAATAGGCGATCTCGACCGGATGCTCCGCGTCAGTGAAGTCCATGATGGAGATGCCACCCTGATACCAGGCTTGGACTTTGATGTCCCGGCCGGGAACGGGGATGAGCGAGCCGTTGTGCGCGACACAGTTCTCGCTGTCGCCCTGCGCCGCCGGCAACTTGTAGTAGCCCGCGAAGTTCAGCTTGTTATTCGTCAAGCGAAAAATCGCATTAGCGCCCCACACGTTCGGATCGTTCGCGCGGCAGCGCGCACCAAGCCCGCCGCCCCACTCGTCTGTAAACACGACTTTTTTCCCGTCGTTTGAAAACGCGGCCGAGTGCCAGTACGCATAGTTCGGATCGTTTACCGCGTCTATGCGCTTTGGATGAACCGGGTCTTTGATGTCCAACAGAATCCCGTTCCCCGAGCAAGCGCCTGCCGCGAGTCCGAGCGCCGAGTAGACGGTAATATCGTGGCACTGGTTGGTTTCAAACGGCTTGTCCTTGCCGTGCGTCGCGCCGCTCTTCAGACTGTTCAGAGCACCCGTCCCCGGATCCATGAATATTCGAGGACTCGACACTATCTGAGCAGTTTGCGGCGCTGCCAGCGGCACCTTGATCACGTCGATGCGGAAGAGCGCGGTGTTGGGGTCTTTGTCCGGCGCTTCACCCGAACATCCGGCCAACTCTTCGCCTTGACGGACGAAAGACGTTCCAGAGACGTAGATGTAGACGTTGTTCTTATCATTCGGATCGACCACGAGGGTATGCGTGTGCGAGCCGCGACAGGTTTGCACCGCTGCCACCTGCTTCGGATTCTTGATGTCGGAGATATCGAAAATCCTTACTCCGCGGAAGCGCTCTTTTTGCGCTGCCGGAAGATGCTGCTTGTTCTCTTGTCCGGCGGCGGGCGGAGGCTCTGGCGGGAAACCCTGTGGACTGCAATCCAGTCGGCCGTTCGGCATCTCCACCGACATAAAGAGCAGGTTCTTGTGAACCGACACGTCGCCCTGCCCGCCCGGACACACCATCGAAGTCAACAACTTGGCCTTCGCCGGATCGGAGATGTCGTAGATGTTGACGCCGTAAAAGTTTCCCTGAAACAGGTGGCTGCCCTGGAACGCGAGGTCTGAGTTGGCGAAGGCGAGCCCGGCGATAACCAGTTTGAGAGGCTTCGGCATCTTCGAGGGGTCGCTGCCGAGGAGGCTCAGCGTCTTATCCACCTTCGGATTATCAGGATCGTCGGAACCGAGTTGAAACGCGTCCGGCTTTTTGAGCAGCACGACGTGCTTCAAGCCCATCGCCGCTTCGCCCGCGTCGTACATTCCCGGCGACAATTTGGCGCGCGGGTCGTTGGCATCCGAACCCGTCATCCCCGCCGGTAGTGGCGGAGCCGGTTCAGGAGCAAACGGATTCCCATTGCCTTGGTTGGCGGGTTTGGATTCCGGCGTCGGAGTGGGCGAAGGCTGCGGCGACGGCGAGGTCGTTTGTGCCAGCGTCGTAGCTGCGAAACACGAGCACAAAAGAAGGGAAGCAGTTAGTAAACGGAAAGCGTTAGTGCGTACTCGACTCATCGTTTCTCCTCTACAGGTTTTTCACCCAGCATGGTTTGCATAATCCTAATCTCGGCGCGTTGGCCGCTGTCAACATCGGTTGCAAAATTGAACAGGTCAGCATCTTGCCCCGCGCCTGCCGTATCGTGCAAATCCTTTACCATAATCAACGCACCGTTGTGGTGCTGAATCATTCCGGTCAAAAACAGTTGATCGAACTTCGCGCCCTTTGCTTTTCTCAAGGCATCCATCTGCTTCGGGGTGAGCATTCCGGGCATGAGCATGTGATGGCTCGACATGTCGTGGCTGGACATGTCGTGGCCTGACATTTCAGGCATCGGCGGCGCGACCGGCTCTCCCCTTGTTTCGAGCCACCGTTTCATAAACTTCATTTCGTCTGACTGTGAGTGGCTGATGCGCTCTCCGAGCAGACGGAGTTCCTTGTTCTCCGTATGCGACTCGATGAGCGCCGTCATCTCAACCGCCTGCGCGTGATGCATGATCATCCCCTGCATGAACTCCACGTCCTTCGGCGAACGGGGCGGCAGCGTCGCCCTCGTCTCCGGCGGCAGAGTTCGGGTTGGCTGGCCGGGCGCACCGGGCTGCACCACAACCGGCGGCGACTTAGGATCAGCCTGCTGCGCGCAGACCGGCAGCGATAAGAAACACGCGAGAGCAACGGCGGCCACAAGCCCGCTTCGCGACGCGGCAACACGGATGATTGACCTCAGCTTAAGCATGGCACTGAAAGTAAACGACTGCATCGGCGTTGATTGTTCGAACATCGAGTGGTGATCTTATCACAAATTCAGACAGGCACTAGCTCATAAGAGCAGCGTCCGCAAAGGGGGATTGTCCGAAAATTTGGATGCCGTTGCTTCGGCTGCGTCGTTTCTTTTTCGCCACGCTTAAATTAGAATCGCGCTTGCCCGCAAGCTCTCATCAGGACGGTTCCCATGCTAAACAAAACTTTTCGCTCTCTCAAGACAAACTCGCAAAGGCGTGTGTTGAAGTCGGGTAACACAATCGGCGCTCTATTGATCGCGGCGATGGTCGCGATGCTGTTCGCTGCGACAGGTGCGTTCGCCGAAGACTGGCCGCAGTTTCGCGGACTGAACGGGAGCGGCGTTTCAGCCTCGACCGGGCTGCCGGAAGTGTTCGGCCCTGAGAAGAATGTGGTTTGGAAGACGCCGCTTCCGCCCGGCCATTCTTCGCCGGTGCTGACGCGAGATCGCATATTCGTCACTGCGTACGTCAAGGAAAAAGCAAACGGCAGTCAGCCAACGGCAGTTGGCACTCAGGGAAATGCCCCCGCGAAGAATCATAAGCTCTTAGTTATCTGTCTTGACCGTCAGACGGGAAAGCTGCTGTGGCAGCGAGAAGTGCCGCGCTCGCGCGAGGGGCGTTTGCAGAACGTCAATGATCCTGCCTCGCCTAGCCCCGTGACGGACGGCACGAACGTCTACGTCTTTTTCCAGGAGTTCGGGTTGGTTTCTTACGACCGTGCGGGCAAGGAGCGTTGGCGGCTGCCGCTCGGCCCCTTCAATATGTTCTACGGATTCGGGGCGTCTCCAATTCTCGTTGACGACAAAGTGATTCTGCCAGTTGATCAAGACAGTCCCAGTTCATATCTGATCGCGGTTGATAAGACGAGCGGGCGCATGCGTTGGAAGGTTGAACGCCCCGCAGTCATCTCCGGTTACTCGACGCCGATTGTTTACCAACCGAAGCAAGGCCCGAAGCAGATCGTTGTTCCAGAGTCGTTCCAGCTCTCTGCATACTCGGTCGCGGATGGCAAGAGAGTCTGGTGGGTGCGCGGACTGGCGTGCGAGATGAAATCCATTGCCAGCAGCGACGGGGAATACGTGTACATCAACGGCTGGGGCTTCCCGCAGAATCAACCCGGACAGCAAATTCCCACGATTCCACTCGAAGAGGCGTTGAAGAGATATGACAAGGATAACGACAAGTTGATCGCGAAGTCGGAGGTGACGGGTGCGGAGAAGATGGACAAGATGCTGGCCGCCGCCTTCGAGGCGTTCGACATGGATCGCGATGAGAAGTTGAACGCGAAGGACTGGGAAGTGTTTCGCGGCATGATGGCTTCGGAGAATGGCCTGCTCGCGATCAAACTGGGAGGACAGGGCGATCAAACGGCGACTGCGATTCGTTGGCGCTACCAGAGACCTGTGCCGCAGGTTCCTTCGACGCTTCTCTACCAGGGCGTCCTCTACATGGTCAACGACGGCGGGATGCTGATCTCGTTCGATCCGGCGATTGGCACTGTCATCAAGCAAGGCCGCCTGCAAGGCGCTATCGATAAATACTTCGCGTCGCCGGTGGCGGCTGACGGCAAGGTGTTTCTGGTTGGCCAGAACGGTCAGGTGTCCGTGGTGAAGGCCGCAGGCGAGTGGGAGATACTCACGGTAAACGAATTGGACGACGAGGTCTTCGCCACACCGGCGATTGCAGACGGGCGTGTCTACATCAGGACTCGCAGCGCGCTATATAGTTTTGGCAAATAACGCCTACTGGTAAGGCGGCCACGATACTCGGTACGCTCGTCCGAGTTCCGCCTGCACAGTAAGGCTCTTTGTAGCGTGCATGTGTCCTTGAAAGTGTCCATTAAATGAAAACAGCCACCTGTAAATGAAAACAGCCACCTGCGCGGCGGCTGTCACTCGTTGCTATAAAGTGGCGTCCCGTACGGGAGTCGAACCCGTGTCGCCGCCGTGAAAGGGCGGTGTCCTAGGCCACTAGACGAACGGGACTGAAAGTTCTACCTAACGACGGTAAAACTAACTTACCGTAACCTCTTGAGCGGTGTCAAACCGCACGCACCCGGAGGCGACGCGGCACGAGTGTTTAATGCCTCGAAACCGTCAAAGGTAGGCCGCAGGCTCGCGCAAAAACGGCACGACCGGCACACACATTTCGCGCAGGTTTCCCGCCAGCAGCATTCTCAAATTTCAACAACCCGCACGCGACGAATTTCCGCTACAATCGCCGCCACACGATCTATAGCTCTTGCAATTGGAAGTCAGAACCGCTGCTGCAAGCGTGCGGTTCTTGGTAACGATAGAAGAAACTGCCCGCTTGCAGCAGGCGGTTCTGACGTTTCATATTCAGGATGAAAACTTATTATTCGATTCTCGATCCGCGTGCGAGCGAGCGGAAGGCGACGCGCGCAGGAAGTTGCGCGCTCGCCGTGATGACGAAAGCCCCGCGCGCGGGCGCATCGAAGACGCGGCTCGTGCCGCCGCTCACCGACGAAGAGGCAGCGCGTTTGAGCGCCGCTTTCCTGCGCGACACGGCTCAGAACATCGCGGACGTTTGCGCCGAAAATTCTGACGACACGCGCGCGTTTGAAGCGGTCGCAGTCTACACGCCCGCAGGCGCAGAAGCGGAGTTCGACAAGTTGCTGCCGCAGAGTTTCGCGCTGCTCGCACAGCGCGGCGACTCATTCGGCGAGCGACTCTTTCAGGCAGCGTCCGATCTGTTCACGCTCGGCTACGAGTCCTGTTGTTTGATTGACTCTGACAGCCCCACGCTTCCGCGCGCGCTTCTCGCGGCGGCCGTCGCGGAACTCAGCCGCGCGGGCGACCGCGTCGTCTTGGGCGCGGCTGACGACGGCGGCTATTACCTGATCGGTTTGAAGCGCGCACACCCGCAACTCTTTGAAGGGATCGCCTGGAGCACCGAAGAGGTTTTGGCGCAAACCGTCGAGCGCGCGCGCGAAATAAATCTCGACGTGGCGCTCCTGCCCGCCTGGTACGACGTGGACGATGCGACCACGCTCCGGCGTCTCTGCGCCGAACTGTTCGACGCGCCGCACGGCGGCGACGCCCCCTGCGCTCCGAAACTCGCGCCTTACTCCGCTCCGCACACACGCGCCGAACTCGCGCGCCTGCTCGAAGACGACGCGCGCATTTACGTCGAAGCGCTTGCGCGAGAGGAGAGCGCCGCATGAAAGAGTCGCGCGCAAGCGAGCAGCGCGCCGCCACGCCCTCTGGCGTAGCCTCGTCGCAGGGCGAAGTCTCGTCGCGTGATGCTGCCTTCTCGCGTGATGCTGCCTCGCCGCGTGATGTTGTCTCGACGCGACGCGTGTTGAGTCGGACGAATGTTCTGCTCATCGTGCTCGGCCTCGCGTCGCTCGCGCTTTACAGGTACGGACTCACGTTCGACCGGACACGCCCGACGTTTCAGATCGTCTGGTTCTTACAGATCGCGCTGGCGCAGTCGGCGCTCTATGCGTTCGCCGCGTGGATCGTGTGGCGTGCGCGCGCGGCGCGTTCGACGCTCATCATCGTGATCGTCTTCGCGGCGTTGTTTCGTTTGAACGTGCTGTTCGCGCCGCCGTTTTTGTCGGACGACATCTATCGCTACATCTGGGACGGGCGCGTGCAGGCCGCGCGTGTCAATCCTTATCGCTACGTTCCCGCCGACGATGCGCTCAAGTTTTTGCGCGATGTCGAGATTTACCCGTACATCAACCGGAGGGATTTCGCGCAGACCATCTACCCGCCGCTCGCGCAGATGATCTTTTTCCTCACGACGCGCGTGAGCGAGCGTGTCGTGTGGATGAAAGCCGTGATGATCTTGTTCGAGTGCGTTGGGTTGTACGCGCTCTCGCTGCTGCTCGCTTCGTTCAGAGTGCCGCGCGAGCGTGTGCTCGTCGCTGCGGCATGGCATCCGCTCGTCGTGTGGGAAGTGGCAGGCAGCGGGCATCTCGACGCGCTCGTCCTGGCCTTCGTCGCGCTCGCGCTCGTCGCACGTCGTCGCGGGCGGGAGAGTTTGACGGGCGCGCTTCTTGCGTCGGCGGTGCTCGTCAAATTATTTCCGGTGGTGCTGTTTCCGGCTTTCTATCGTCGTTGGGGTTGGCGTATGCCGCTCGCATTTTGCGCGACGCTCGTGGCGGGTTACGCGCCATATCTATCGGTCGGCGCGCGGCGCGTGCTCGGTTACTTGCCGGGTTACGCGGACGAAGAGGGATTGCAGAGCGGCGAGCGTTTTTTTTTGCTGCAACTCGCGCGCAAACTCTCTGGCGGGGCGAGCGTGCCGCGCGCGGCTTACATCGTTTTCGCGTTCGTCGTCTTAGGCGCGATGGCCGCGTGGTGTTTCTTCCGGCGCGAGTTCGGTGAGCGAGATTACGTGCGGCGCGCGGCGTTGCTCGCGACGGCGTTCACAGTCCTTTTGTCGCCGCACTATAGTTGGTATTTCGTGTGGCTCGTCCCGTTCCTGTGCTTTGTGCCAGCGCAAACTTTCGCGCCGCTTCTCTATCTCACAACGGCGTGCTTCATGCTCTACGGCACTTGGCTCGGCGACGCGCCCGCCGACATGCTACGGTTCAACGCCTGCATCTACCTGCCGCCCGCCTTGCTCCTACTGATCTTTTACCGGCGGCGCGGCACTGAGACGGTTGCTACTATAACCACTCAGACGTGATCGAGTTGACGAGACGAACAGTAGAGGCGCTGTTTCACAGGAGGCAAGTTGACGCGAATTGCACATAACGGGCGGCGCGCTCTGGTGACGGGCGGCGCGGGGCTTATCGGCTCGCACATCGTTGACCTTCTCATCGGCGAAGGCTACAGCGTGCGCATACTCGACAACCTTGAGCCGAACACGCATCGCGCGGGGCGTCCGGCGTGGATCAACCCCGCCGCCGAGTTTGTCGAAGGCGACATACGCGACCGAGCGACGATTGCCGACGCGCTCGCGGGCGTTGATGTCGTCTTTCATCAGGCGGCTTACGGCGGCTACATGCCGGAGATTTCAAAGTACGTGAGCGTCAACAGTTTCGGCACGGCGCAGATGCTCGAAGTTATACGCGACGAAAATTTGGCGGTGAAGAAAGTCGTCGTCGCTTCGTCGCAGGCAGTCTACAGCGAAGGCGCGGGGCTGTGCGTTGAGCATGGTCTGGTCTTTCCGACGGTGCGCCCCGTCGAACAACTGCGCGCGGGAGATTTCAGCGTCCACTGTCCCGTCTGCGATCGTGCGACCAGCCCCGCACCGACGCCCGAACACGCGCCCATCGGCGGCGAGACAATTTATGCGATCACGAAAGTTGATCAAGAGCGGCTCGTCCTGACCTGGGGACGGCAGACGGGCATTCCGACGATCGCACTCCGCTACTCCTGCACCTACGGGCCGCGCCAGTCTATCTTCAACCCGTACACCGGAGTTATCGCCATCTTCTCCACACGCCTCCTCAATCGCCAATCGCCCGTGCTCTACGAAGACGGCGAGCAGACGCGCGACTTCAGTTTCGTGGAGGACATCGCACGCGCTAATCTTCTCGCCGCAACGACAGATAAACTCGACGGCCTGCCCGCAAACGTCGGGAGCGGCGAGGCGACCAGCATACGCCGCGTCGCGCAACTACTCGCAGACGCTTTGAACGTCCCGCTCGACACGGTCGCGCACGGCGAGTTTCGCCCCGGCGAGATGCGCCACCTCATCTCCGACACGACGCGCATACGCGCCGCAGGCTACGAGCCGCAAGTTGATCTCGCGATGGGCATACGCCGCTACATCGAATGGATCGCGCGACAGTCGGACGTGCGCGACTACTTCGCGTCGGCTGAACGTCTGCTGCGCGCGAAAGGCATCGTGCATCGAGTCGGGAAATGAAAGAAGATCAAGCCTTTCGGGAAGCCTTCGTCTCCGTCGTGATCCCCGCTTTGAACGAGGAGGCGACGATTGGGGCTGTGGTGCGCGCCGTGCCGCGCGAGGTGGCGTCGGAGATTATCGTCGTTGACAACGCGAGCGACGATGGCACGACGACGCGTGCGCGCGAGGCGGGAGCGCGCGTCGTCTACGAGCCGCGACGCGGCTACGGGCGCGCGTGTCGCGCGGGCGCGGCGGCGGTCGCGCCGGAGTGTGAGATCATAGTTTTCATGGACGGCGACGGGAGCGATTGCGCGGAGTTGATGAGTCGTCTGGTTGAGCCGATCCGCGCGTGTACGCATGATTTCGTCGTCGGTTCACGCACGCGCGGCGTGCGCGAGCGTGGCAGCATGAACTTTCAACAACGCTTCGCCGGACGCGTCGCAGGCTTCGTCGTCGGTGCGCTCTACGGCGTTCGTTATACTGACATGTGCCCGTTTCGCGCCATACGCCGCGACGCGCTCGCCACGTTGCGTATGCGCGAAGAGACTTACGGTTGGAATCTTGAGATGCAGATGCGCGCGGCGCGTGCGGGCTTGCGCATACTCGAAGTGCCAGTGAATCACAAACGGCGCGCGGGCGGCGAGTCGAAAGTGTCGGGCACGCTCAGGGGCACAATCCTCGCCGGTACGCGCATCCTTTACACCGCCGCGCGCATCGCATGGGAGCGCACCTGACCAACCACGCTAGACACGACTCAAGGCTTTACACAAACTCAAGGTTTTTATGAAATACACAAGATTTCTCACCGCGCTCATCCTCGCTTCGTCCTTGTCGGCTTCGACAGTTGTGGCGCAAGTCCTAACTCCTTCACCCGCCGCCAGAACGGACGAGCCGACCGCCGAGCAGTTGGAACTCGAACGCAAGGCGCTGGCCTTGCTCGACGAAGTCATAGGCGAGACCCCTTCTCTGAAACTCGTCGAAAACCGCATACGGATACAGGCCGTCGCCGCAGAGATTCTCTGGCCGCGCGATCAGGCGCGTGCGCGCGAGCTATTCAACACGGCTGCGACCGATCTTGCCACCATGACGGGCGGCATCGAAACCGACGACCCGCAATATTACAATCTCACAAACACGGCCTCGCAGTTGCGCCAGCGTATGCTCACAACCATCGCGCAATACGATGCGAAACTCGCGCTCGAATTTTTGCGCGCCACGCGCCAACCGCCGCCGCCCACGCAGCCCGGCGCGAACTTTCGCCAGCCCGATCAGGAACTCATGTTGGAGGCGCAACTGGCGCAACAGATCGCCGCGCGCGATCCGCAGCAGGCGCTTCGCATCGCCGAAGAGATTTTGAGTCGCGGCCTCTCTTCAAACCTGATGCCGCTGCTTGATCAACTGCGCACGCGCGACCCCGAAGGCGCGACGCGTCTCACCGCGAACGTCGTCAAAAAACTTCGCAACGCCAACTACGCCACCGACTACGAAGCGACCAGCATCGCCAGCTACCTGCTGCTGATCACGCGCCCGCCGGAGAACGCGCCGGACGGGGGCGGCAAGACGATTGCCGTCAGTCAATCAAATTCGCGTCGCTTGCAGCTAGACGAACAGGCGCGGCGCGATCTGATCACTTCGATGGTCAACGCCGCGCTCAACTCCTCGAACAATCCGGCGCAGGCGGGCAACGTCGGCGGCCTGCTCTCGACCGTCAGGCAGTTGATGCCGGAGATCGAACGCTACGTGCCTGCGCAGGCGGCGGGTGTGCGGCGTCGTCTGGAAGGTTACGAGCGCAGAGTCGAACCGTCTAACCCGCGCGAGTTCCGGCAAGTCATGGAGACGGGCACGACGGACGCGTTGATCGAGGCGGCGACGAAAGCCTCGCCGGAGATGCGACAGCAACTCTATCGCACGGCGGCGTGGAAGGCTTTGAACGAGGGCAACGCGGATCGCGCACGCCAGATCGTCAACACCAACATCGAAGGCGCGCGGCAGCGCGAGCAGATTTTGAAGGAGTTGGATCAACAACTCTTCTGGCGCGCGGTTTCGGAGGGCAACGTCGAGGGGGCGCAAGGCTTCCTCGCGCGCATCAAGTCAACGGACGAGCGCGTAGGGATGTTGCTGCAACTGGCGCGCGTCACGTTTGCGAAAGGGAACTCGAAGGCCGCTACGAGTTTTCTGGACGAGGCTTGGGATTTGATCGGGGGTCGCGCGAAAGGCCATTCGCAGTTCAGTCTACAGTTGCAACTGGCGCACACTTACGCGCCAATTGCTCCGGCGCGCGGTTTCGAGATCATTGAAGCGGGTATCACGCATCTCAACGAACTCGTCGCGGCTGCCGCCGTCCTCGACGGCTTCGGGCAGGAGGCTTTCGCGCAGGACGAACTCAAGTCGCAGGAGGGCTACATCTGGGGTTCGCTCACAGCGCAATGCGGAGATGCGCTCGCCGCGCTCGCGCCCGCAGACTTCGACCACGCACGCTCCGCCGCCGACAGGTTTCAACGCCCCGAACTTCGCTTGCAGGCGCGGCTCGCCATCGCGCGCGGCGTGTTGTTGAAGGAAGGCGAACGGACGCGCAACATGCAACAGCGACGAGGCGGCAGGGGCGGCATCGGCTTTCGTATAAATCAAGATTAATCGCGCGCGCGGAAGACTAGAAAATAGTCCATCGCGTCGGGCTTCACGAAGTCGTGTTGTTCGACAAGCGCGAACCCTGCGCGCTCCAATTCCGAAATCACTTTCTTGTCGTCGAGGCCGTGATCGTCGCCCGCGCCGTTGCGGTCAATGATGCCGACGAGCGCGCCCGCCGAAAGCGCGCGACGCAAGTTTCGCATCAAACGGATAGGCTCTGCGATCTCGTGGTAAGTTTTGAGGATGAGAACGGCGTCAACACTCCGGTCGGGCAGCGCAGGATCGTCCGCGCGTCCCAGCACGGTGCGTATGTTCGAGAGTTTTTCCTCTGCGGCGCGACCCGCGATGTGCTTGAGATAGTCCTCGTTGATCTCGACGGCGTAGACTGTGCCTCGCGCGCCGACGCGCCGTGCGGCGCGCACCGTGAACCAACCCGAACCCGCGCCGATGTCCGCCACGCGCGAGCCGCCCTTGATCTTCAAAATGTCCATCACGCGGTTGATCTGAAGTTTCTCTTCGCGCTTTGGGTCTTCAAAAATCGAGAGGCTGCCCGTGTAAGGATTGCTCGTCGGGCGGTCGAGTTTGTCCGCATCGGGAGCGGGCGCTTGAGCCGCTTTAGGTTTTTGCGCGGCTGGCGTGGCAGTCTGGTTAAAGCCGCTTGAGTCAGCGCCGAGATTACGTTCAAGCTGTTGGAGGGGCGAACCGAGCGAGCCGCCGAGCAGCGTGAGACTCGCCGCTGCGCCGATGAAAATTTTCAGGAGCACAGACCACGCCCTGCGATCCACTTTTGCGTGCGCTGTCATTTCGCGATCCGAATTTTCGTTTTCGTTAGTCTCTTCAAGCATGATGTTTACGATGAGCCTCGCCCTGATGCGGTTGCCGTGTCGTCGGGCAGGCGTGCGATGATCTGCGTGTAGCGGGCGACGCCCGCAAATTCGGGACGCGCGCCGAGCGTGCGCTCGAAGGCGAGCAGGCGCGCGTAAGTTTCCGGTGTGCCGGAGAGCGACGCGGGCAGATAGTCTGTGACGACGCGCACGCCGCGTTCGGCGACGACGTTCATTCCGGCATCGGTCGCCAACTCGCGCAAACTCCGCGCGTCGAAAAGTCTCGCCGGGCCGCCGTAGAGCGATTCGTTCACCATGTTGGCTGTTAGCGCGCGTTCGGCTTCGCCCAGATCGTGTGCCTTCAAAGCGGCGCGCATCGCCTCGCCCGCGCGGTTGCGCGCGACGAGCGAGACCATGCCGCCCGCGCGTACGAGCGCGGCGAGCGCATGCACGGCGGCGCGCGGGTCGGAGACGTATTCGAGCACGTTATGACATAGGCACGCGTCGAACGTCTGCGGCGCGAAGAGTTCGCGTACACGCTCGGCTGCGGATTGATGACATGTGACGCGTGCGTCGAGTCGCTGTTCGCGCGCGGCGTCTGCGGCGAGCGAGAGCATCGTCGCGGAAGGGTCAACGATTGAAGCGTGCCAGCCGAGCGCGGCGAAGCGCAGTGCGAGCGCACCCGTCCCGCCGCCGAGATCGAGCACGCGCGTCGTCTCTTCCGCGCGCTTGCTTCGTGCATCGAATCCTGTCTGTGCTGCGTTCGTCTCGTTGATGAGCGAGAGAAAATTTCCCCACGCGATGTCGAGGCGCATGCGGCCTTCGACGCTTTGCAAATAGGCTGCGTAGTCGGGCGCGCCCGACTCGAAACGTTCGTCTGTGTTCGTCATCTGACAATGATGGAATGCGCGCCGCGCTCCGAGACGCGACCGATGCGTGCGGCGTCTGTGTAAATTTCGCGCAGGCGCGCGAGGAGTTCGTCGGCGCGTGCTTCGCCAATTGCGATGAGGAGGCCGCCCGCCGTCTGCGGGTCGAAGAAGAGGCTGGCGAGCGGTTTCGACACCTCATTGCCGATCTCTATGTCGTCGCCGACGTAACGACGGTTCGATTTGTCGCCGCTCGTCAGTAAGCCTTGCGAGGCGAGTTCGAGCGCGCCCACGATGAGGGGCACGCGTGCCGCCTCGATCTCAAGCGTCACGTTGCTGCCGCGCGCCATCTCCCACGCGTGGCCGAGGAGCGCAAAGCCCGTCACGTCGGTTGCGGCGTGCGCGCCAAACTCCTGCATGAGCGCAGATGCATCGCGCCCCGCGAGCAGCATCGTTTGGAGCGACGCACGCATCGTCTCTTCGCTCGCCTTGCCAAACTTGATGCCGGTGGAGATGACGCCCGTGCCGACGGGCTTCGTCAGGATAAGCGCGTCGCCGACGCGTGCGCCGCGATTGGTGATGATCTGTCGCGGGTTGATCGTGCCTGTGACGGCATAGCCGAACATGATCTGCGGGTCGTCAACGCTGTGGCCGCCGACGAGCGCGACGCCGTTTGCGGTCAGCACGTCCAAGCCGCCGCGCATGATCTCGCCGAGAATGGAGAAGTCAACGCCCTTCTTGGGGAAGCAGGTGACGGCGAGCGCGGTGATCGGAGTGCCGCCCATCGCCCACACGTCGTTGATGGAGTTGAGCGCGCTGATGCGCCCGTAGTCGTAGGGATCGTCAACGATGGGCGTGAAGAAGTCTACGGTCTGGACGAGCGCGAGGTCTTCGTTGATTAGATAGACTCCGGCGTCGTCCGCCGTCTCGATTCCGACAAGCAGATTGGGATTTTGGGGGATGTGCAGCCCGCCCAAGACCTGAGCGAGTTCGCTCGGCGCGAGTTTCGCCGCTCAACCGGCGCAGTTGACCATCTCTGTCAGACGCATCTACGGACTCCTTTCTTTGAAGTTGCGACTTAGATTAACAGTTGTGGTGCGCGCGACCAAAATCGGCTACGCAAGAGGGATTGGTTGAGGCGGTGATGTTAGCCGGAGAAAGCATTCACCGCAGAGACACAGAGAGGCGCAGAGGGGGCGCAGAGAGAGTTGCATAGTTTTCTCTGCGGTTCTCTGCGGCTTGGCTCTGCGTCTCTGCGGTGAGTTCTTAATAAACCTCAATCACGTCCGGCTTGCGCGGGACTGGCCGCAGGTTTTTCGCTGACCGTAAACTTCGTCGGCGCGAGCACGGCGCGCGCTTCGGGGTTGTAGTAGTCATAAACAATTGACGGCGCGGACTTGGCTGCGAGGCCGAAGCGCGGGCGGAAGTTGAACGCGAATTTTGTGCCTCCGGCGCGCGGCCAGAGATAGACGACGAGGCGGTCGGGCAGCACATCGTAGTGACTGAACTCCCAGCCCGACTCCTTCATCGCGCGTTCGAGCGAGGCGCGATCCACGTCCGCGCCCGGCGGCAGACCGACTTCGGCGAGCAACATCCCGTAGCCTTGGCTACCGATGCGTTCGGCTTCGACGCGGCAAGTCACTGTGTCGCCCGTCGCCGCCGTCGTCCGGTCGAAGTTGACGGCGAGACGCAGGGCGCGCGTCTCTTGCGGGCGGGCGATGAGCGTGCCGTCGGCTGTGAAGGCAGACCACGCGCGGTAATAAGTCGTGACGAGTTGCGCGGTGGCGGCGACGACGCCTGCGCCCGAAGCGCGTTTGATCTCGACGCGGTTTGCGCCCGCTGCGACGAAGCGCGAGAGATCGAGCGAGACGGGGTTCGAAGGTTCGTGCGCCGCCGGAAGCGCGACCGTGCCTGCGCTCTGCCCGTTGACGAAGACTTCAACTTTTTGCGCCGCGCCCGCGTCCGGTGTGACGCCCTGCGCGACGACTTTGTTGTCTTGCGCGGCTGCCAAGCGTTTCGGCGAAAGCACGTCGAGCGCGTCGAGCACGTTGACCGTCGCCTGCGTCGAGAGCCAGACGCCGTAGCGATCTTTGTTCTTCAACAAGTAGAGCAGCCCGCGAGCGACGAGATCATCAATTGAGAGAGAAGTAATGACTGATGAGGGATGAACGTTTGAGTCAGCCTTCGTTTCATCTTTCGTTCTTCCGCCGCTGTCCTTCGCTTTCGTGAGCGCTTGCACGGCGAGGGCGGTGGTTTCGATGCGTCCCGCTTGCCCCCAGCCGTAGAAAGGCGTGTTGGTGTCGAGCGTCCAGTAAGCGCCGCCCGCTTCGTCATCGTGCGCGAGTGTACGTAGTTTCTTGAAGGCGCGCTCGATCTTTTCCTGCGGCTCGCCGTTGTCAATCGCTGCGAGCGCGTAAGAGGCTATGAGATACGGCTCGTCAAACTCTTCGATGCGCGGCGCGAGATAGGCGAGTGCGCGCCGGAGCGGAGTCGCGGCTTGAGTTGCAGCTTGAGTTTGAGAGTTGGTTTGAGTGTTAGTTTGAGGCGCGGCGTCGGGCTTCTGCATGGCGAGTATGCGCGCGACGTAGGCCGTGAGCATGGCGGTGCGAATCGCGTGCGACTTTTTATCGTATTCGTAAGCCGCCCAGCTACCATCCGCGCGTTGTTGCCTGACGAGCCACTCGCGCGCACTCGCCAGCACCGCTTCGTCAACACTCGTGAACTCGCGCGCGTCGGTCAGGAATCTGACGGCGTAGGCTGTGAGCGCGAGGTCGGGTTCGCCGCGTCCCCAGTAGGAGAAGCCGCCCGTGTCCGAGCGATACGAGAGCAGGCGCTCGTAACCCTGCGCGACATAGCGCGCGGCCTTCGACGCGACGGGCGGGAGTTTCGCGCCGTCGTCGCTGCTCGCGCGACGGTAGTAGCGCAGCACGAGCAGGCTCGGATAGGTGGAAGAGATCGTCTGTTCGGCGCAGCCGTAGGGGCGCGACATGATCGCTTCGACGCCCTCGATGGCGTGCGCCATGAGGTTCGGATAAATCTTCAACTCGGAACGCGCCGTGCGCGGCAGCGCCGCAGCGGGCAGATTCACTTCGAGCACTGACGAGCCGATCAAAAGTTGCGTCGCGGTCTCGGCCACCTCTTCGCCGTCGGGGTGGACGCTGATGGGCTTCTCGATCTGATCGCTCGCGTCCGCGCCGATGGCCGTGATGCGCTGCATGCCTTCGCTGACGGAGGCGACGGCGCGGAAGTCGAACGTCTCGCGCGAGGAATCGCCCGCCGCGACCGTCGCCTGTTTGCGCGCGGGGCTGAGCATCGTGAACCAGTCTTCGGGTTTGATGTCGAGCGCGACCGTCTGCGTGCGTTCGAGATAGTTGCGCAGGACGACGGGCAAGTTGATCTCGTCGCCTTCTGTCAGGACGCGCGGCGGATCGTGTTCGACGAAGAACGGTTGGAAGGCGCGTATCTCGTGCTCGGTCGTGCCGAGTTCCCCCGTCTCGGTCGAGCCGATGATGGACATCTTCCAGGTGGTGATGTTGTCTGCGAGTTTGAAGCGAATGTCCGTGCGTCCCTGCCGGTCGGTTTCGACGGCGGGCTGCCAGTAGAGCGTTTCGGGAAAATCTTTGCGCAGGCGCGGCGTCTGCACGGGCGGCTTTTCTGCGGGCGGTAGTCCCTGCTTCGATTTCGTGACAGACAAGTCTGCGGACGCAGACATGAGCGACGAAAAGTTGCGACCGTTTATCGGCAAATTCTGGATCGTGACCGTCTCGGATATTTGACCGACATTGAGCGTCACATCAATTGTGATGAGTGTTGACGACTGTACCTGCACATTCGAGATCGCACTTTGCATGAAGCCCGAAGCGTCAACGCGCACGGTGTAGAACCCGGCTGGCAAATTGCGGAAAAGATATTTGCCGTCTTCGTTAGTCTTGGTTTCAAAGACGAGTTCTGGCTTTTGCTGGTGCGTCGCCGTGACGGTCGCGTCGGGGACGACTGCGCCCGCAGGATCAATGACCGTGCCGCTGATCGCGCCGGTATCGCCGGAGAATGTGTTGACGGCAAACGCGATCTGCCGCACGGCATCGTGCGCCGATTGGTCGGAGACGATGTGAGAAAACTCGGCGACGTTGAAATCGTCGGGCGTGCCGACGCGCCCGTCCGCGCCCGCGCTGCGCAGCGTGACGAACTCCAACTCGCGCGTGACGGGCGTCGCCGTCGTGCGTTGCGCGTTCTGCCCGCCCGCGCTGTTGCTGCCGCCGCTTTCGATGCGGACGCTACTAACGTAGCGCGACTCTTTGCGGAAAGTTGCGTAGTAGCGACCCTGCCAGGGGTCTTTTAAGTTTACGAGATCGAGCCCGACGCGCCGGAGCGCATCTTGCAGCGCTGGCTCGTTGTGCGGGTAGCCGCCAGTCGCTTTGAGATAAGCGTCGAGCGCCGCCTCAACCTTCGCGCGCGTGTCGGCAAAGTAATCCGTCCACGTCGTCCAGACGGCGAAGTTGTCCGACGTGCTGTGGTGATCGGCTACTGACGAGGCGATGCCGCCGTCGGGGCCGCCGCTCACGATGTTGATGGTGTAGTTAACGCCGTTGATGCCGAAGTCGAAGCTGTATGGCTTGCCCCAGCGGTCGCGCAAAGTGTCGAGGTCTAATCCGGCGCGTGCGAGTTCGCTCTTGAGCGTGGTGAAGTCGCGTATGAAGCCTCCGGTGCGCTTGTGGTAATCGAGGAGGGCGCGGTTGATGGCTTCGCCCGTCGGACGAAAGTAAGGCCACCTGTGATACGCCGCCGTCCAGTCGTCGTTCGTGCCGAACTTTTTGTCTGCGCCCGCGCTTACGAACGAGAGCACGTCGTCGGTGCGGTCAATGTTGAAGACGGGGCGATAGGGCGTGCCCCAGGGGTCGCGCAGGTCTTCGAGCGTGATGCGCGCTTCCCCTAGCAGGCGACGCAAGCTCGCTTCGTCCGAAGGGTGCTCCGCGCGCCGCTCATGATTCGTCTTGAGCACGTTATGTACCGCGCCGAGTTGGGCGGCGGCGTGCGCGGCGAAGACACGCGATTGATTCGTGTCGTAATTCGACGAACTGAAAAGGTTGGGGCGGTAATATTCTTCGTCGCGTTGGAGCAGGAGGTCTGCGACGGTCTCCAAGCCTTCGGGGAGCGTGCGCGCCGCGTTGAGTTGTTCTATGTCGCGCGCGGAGACGCCGCCGATTGATTCGGGGCCGTACCAGAATTGATAAAAATAATCGGAGAAGCCGTAACTCGAACTGAACTCCTGCTCGGTGCGCGCGCGTTCCTCGACGGCCTTGTCGAAGACAACCACGCCGAGCGCGCTCTCGCGGCTGTGCCCCGACGCGTCGCGCACGCGCACGCCCGCCGCAGCCTCTTCGCCCGGTTGATAACTCGCCTGGCTCATACGCACGTCGAATTTCAACTCGCGGTTGCGCGGATAGATGACCGTGCGCGTGGCGCGCGTGTAATCGCCGTAACGGTTTTCGTTGAAGTCGGCTGTGTAAGCCGCGAGCGTCACGCGGTTTTGAAACTCGGAGCGATAGGGCAACTTCAAAATCGTGTCCGCGCCGTGCAGACGCAAACTCTCGGTCGAGACGATGCGATTATCGCTGACGACATCGACGAAGATTTTCGCGTCCTCTTTCTCGGAACTGATGCGCGCCGTGATCGCTTCGCCCGCGCGGTAGATCGTCTTGTCGGTTTCGATGCGTATGACGGGCGCGTCGGAATCGGAATAGAGCCAGATGCTTTCAGCGTGTTGCCCCTCGCGCCCCTCGCGATCGTGCGCCGTGAACGAGATGGATATCTGGTCGTCGTCCACCTCTTCCTCGCTCAGACGGTCGCCGACGAATTTAGCAACGCCGTAAGCGTTCGTCTTGACGGTGCGCGGCACACGATCGCTCTCGCGCCGCGCAGACGTGTGCGCGACCTTCACTTCGCACGAGGCGGGCGTGCCGTCTGCGTAGGAAGTGGAGATGAAGAAGGCGAGCGGAAGCCCTGCGGCCTGCCGGTAGTTGCCCTGCGTGACGTAGATGTGGATCGGCGCTCTGGTCAGGCGCAGGCGGAAACGTCTCTGCTCTGTGCGATTGGTCGTGGGGTCTGTGACGTAAGCCGCGTAGTTCAAATCTGTGAAGCGCGACCATGAATTGCCGACTAACTCCGCGTGCTCTTGCGAGAGGTTGATGCGCGCGAGGAAACGACCGTCCGCCCCCAGTTCGCCCTCGTACTGTTCGCCCTCCTTCGTGTCGTACTTCTGCTCCTTGTAATTCCACACGCGCTCGGTTTCGCGCACGAGGCGTACGTGGCCGCGCTTGAGCGGCTGGCCGAACAGGTAATCGCCGCGCACTTCGACCTGCGCGCTCTCGCCCGGCAAATAGTAGCCGCGATCGGGCTTCGCGACGACGGAGAAATTGGGCAACTCGTAACGACTGATCTTCACGCGAAGGTAAGCCTCGCTGTCGTCCGAGTCGTCGCCCTCCGGCTGGACTTTGACTGAGTAGTCGCCGAGCCGCGTGCTCGCGGGGATCGGCCAATCAACGCTCGCGATGCCGAAGCGCGAAGTTTTGAGCGGCGCGGTGAAGAGGGTTGTGCCTTCGGGGTCTTCAATTTTAAGCGTGGCTTCCGCGTCGGCGATGGCGCGGCGTGTCGCGTGGTTGAGGAGGAGCGCGCGCAGGTGCAGCGTTTGGCCGGGCTGGTAGAGCGGCTTATCGCTCGTCAGCAGGATGCGCGTCGTTTGATTGAATTTGAAGTCGTCCCATGCGTTCTTGACGACATCGCCGCGTCGCCCCGTCACTTTAATATCGCCCTCGTCGTCCGTAATGAGCGGCGGCAACTTGAAATCGAGCGTGACGTAACCTTCCGCATTCGTCGTGCCGGATGACTTCAACACAACGTCGTCTGCGCCTTCACCAATCCCGTCAAATTCGATTTCGGTCGTGACTTCGACGCCGCGCACGGGGCGCGACGTGAGCGGGTGCGTGGCGCGCACGCGCACGCGATAAAGCTGTCCGGCGTTCGTGCGGCTCGCGGCTGCCACGCGCAACTCGAACAGGTCTGGCGTGATCTCCGACATTGAGATGATGCCTGCGGAGGGCGTGCTATCAACAATCCTCGAGGCGTCTGCGACGTAGGGCGCGATCTCGTAGCGCAGGCGATACCAGAGCAGTTGCCTGTTGTCCTGGTTGTTGCTCGCGAAGTTTGAGACGGGCAGGAAAGCCTTGACGACGCTTGTGCCCGGCTTCAAATGCTCGCGGCGCTGCGTGCGTGCGACGACTTTGTCGCTCGTGTCGAGCAGTTCGAGTTTGATCTGCGCGAGCACTGGCTGCTTGTCGTGGTTCTCTACGGCGAGCGCGACTTTGCTTTGGCCTTCGCCGAGCAGGATGCGAGTCGCCGCTTCGTTAACGCGAAGGGCTGTGGGCGACTGTGCGAGTGCAAGTGATGAAACTGCGAGGGCGCAGAGACACACCTGTAGACAGAGTAGAAGGGAGAGCCATCTACGGCGCATGGGACACCTCCAATGTGCGGCTGTGATGCGCGCTGCTCGCACAATGGTTGTTGCACGTATCCGAAAAAATATTTTTCGCGTCGAAAATTTTGTAACGCGCACGAAAGCAACCGCTCGATGCGAAGTGTGCAACCAAGCGACAGCACACGGCACGGATGTTTTCCCGCGCGTCGCTCTTAGACAGCGCGAAACGTCTCGCGCGTCCTGAAAAAGTTTTCGCGTCAAAATATTTTCCAAGTCGCCCCGATCCTTTCGCGCTGCTCGCGGTAACAACTATTGGCAGCAAGCTCTCGACGGAAACGAGCACCTCAAGGTTTTGCCCGACCGAGACACAGACGAAGATTTACTCCGGCGCGCACGCGCGGGCGAAGAGGATGCGTTCCTCTCGATCTACACGCGCCACCGCGCGGCCATCTATCGCTTCGCCTGCCGCCTGCTTCCGTCAGACGCCGCCGAAGACGCGACGCACGATTGCTTCCTGAGCCTGTTCAAAAATCCCGAACGCTTCGACGCGACGCGCGGCGCAACGCTCCGAACCTATCTCTTCGCAGCCGTGCGCAACCTTGCGTTGAAGCAGTTTCGCCGCGCGGGACGCGAAGAGTTGTTTGACGATGCGACGGACGAGCCGCGCACTTCTGATGCGGACGAGCCTTTGAGCCAATTGATCGAAGCCGAGTTGTCGGCTTCGGTGCGCGCGGCGGTCGAGGGGCTTCCGGCATTGCAGAGAGAAGTTTTGATCTTGTTCGAGATTGAAGAGTTGAGTTTGTCGGAGATCGCCGTCGTGGTCGGTGCGGAGGTGAACACTGTGAAGTCGCGTCTGGCGCGTGCGCGGGCTGGACTTCGGCGCACGCTCGCACCTTACCTCGAACGGCGCGAGGAACTCGTCGGCGCTTCGGAGAAATCGAGATGAGCGAGAAGAAGTCGAACGCAGAAGATCAATTTGCTCCGGGCGCGGAACGCCGCAACGGTCGCCGCGAATTCGACGCGGCGCACGAGCGTTCGAGTGAGTCGTTCGTGATGGCGATGGATGAAGATTTGAAAGTATTGCTTGACGGTTTGCGGTCTCCCCGCTTGGCAGTCGTGCCCGCATCGCTCGATGCGCGCGTCCTTAATTCGTACCGCGAATTGATGAAGGAGAAAGAGATGAACTTGCACCGTAGCGAAACCCTCGCGCCGCAATACGCGCTGCCCGCAGGCGGCGCACACGTCGAATACAAGATCACGATTTTGGAGGAGCGCGGACTCTTGACGCGCCTGCTCGCGGAAGTGAGCGAGACGGCGCGCGATGCCGAACTGACGCGCGCAGAGTTTCGCCGCGACCCCTTCGGTTTCGTGCAACGCATGAGCGCCGCCTACGCCGCAATGGCGTGGCGCACGCTCCGTCAGGAGAACACGGCTTACGGCGTCGTCGCTTCGTTCGTCGTCGCCCTCACGCTCGTCGGCGCGGTCGCCGCGCTCAATGGTTTTCAAAAGCGTGGCGGAAGTTTGTTGGCCGACCGCGTGAATGACAATCTAATTTACGTGGGTAGCCTGACGGAGATTCCGAAGGAGCAGCCGAAGCCGGACGAGGGCACGGCGGGGCTTGCGCGCGGGACAGGTGGCGGCTCGAAGCCTTTGCAGGAGAAACCGGGCGGCGGCGGTGGCGGCGGTCGCCACGAAGACAAACCCGCCGTGACGGGCAAACTTCCACAGGCGACGCTGCTCCCGCAAGTGCTCGCGCCCGACCCGCACCCGCCCACGATCCAGAACCCTTCGCTCCCGACTGCGGCGACGATTCAAGCCGACCCTGTGCTGCTCCCGACCGACACGCGCGCGATCAACTACGGCGATCCGAAATCTAAAGCGACCGAACTCTCTTCCGGGTCGGGCGACGGTAACGGCATCGGCGAGGGGACGGGCGGCGGCGTCGGTTCGGGGCGCGGCACTGGCTACGGGCCGGGCGAGGGCTACAACACGGGCGGCGGCCCGCCGAAACTCGGCGGCGGCGGGCCGGGCGGCAACGGCGGCGTTGACTACGCGCGCCCCTTCAACCCGCGCGAAGTGACGCGCAAGGCGAACATCACGAGCAAGCCCGAACCGCTCTACACGGAAGAGGCACGCAAGAATCAAGTCACGGGCACGGTGCGGCTGCGCCTCATCCTGTCGGCTTCGGGACAAGTGACGGGCATCACGCCGCTCACGAAATTGCCTGACGGTTTGACGGAGAAGGCGATTGAGGCGGCGCGCAAGATAGCCTTCACGCCAGCGGAGAAGGACGGGCGCAAAGTCTCGCAGTACGTCACCATCGAATACAACTTCAACATCTACTGAAACGCGCTCCAAATTAACAAGCGGCGGCGACTCATTAATTCGTGAGTCGCCGTCGCTTGTTACTTTTCTAAAAGCGAAGTTGAGTGTGAGAAAAGGCATTCACCACCGCAGACACAGAGGACACGGAGGATGCACAGAGAGTTGAATGCTTAACTCTCTATGCCCGCCCTGTGTCCTCTGTGTCTGCGGTGGTGAGTGTCTTGACTAGCTTTCAATTATTACGAGACGTGTCTCCCGGCGCGCAACCGTTATATACTGCCCGCAAGTAATTCCAGAGGCGCGCCGAGTCCACTTTGCTTTGTAGCGCCGACACGTCAGCGAGAGGGAAGGGCTCTTGACCGAAACATCTCCCCGTACCATCGTCTGCCTCGCCAGCTATTTCAAAGGCGTGGAGTTTTTGCGCGAGTGCAAGCGGCAGGGTGCTCGCGTCGTCCTCGTCACGAAAGAGAAGCGGCGCGCGGACGACTGGCCGCACGACTGCCTCGACGAATTCATCACGCTGCCGAACGACGCCACGACCGACCACTTCATCTACGCCGTCACGCAAGTAGCGCGTCGGCATAGGGTCGAGCGTGTCGTCGCGCTCGAAGAGTTCGACGTGATCACTGCGGGGCTGATACGCGAGCATTTGCGCCTGCGCGGCATGACGAGCGCGGAGGCGCGCCTGTTCCGCGACAAGCTGGCGATGCGCGGCGTCGCGCGTGCGGCGCGCGTCAACGTGCCCGATTTCGTACACGTGCTCAACTACGAAGAGTTGCACAGGTTTATGGAGCGCGTGCCCGCGCCCTGGGTGTTGAAGCCGCGCACGGACGTGTCGGCCATCGGCATCAAGAAAGTGTACGACTCCGAACAGGTCTGGCGCGCGATTGACGAACTCGACGCGCGCGAGCGCTTAGGCGAGCAATCGTCTTTCTACTTGCTAGAACGCTTCGTCGCGGGCGAGGTCTATCACGTCGATTCGCTTGTCTTGGGCGGCAAGGTGCTCTTTGCGGGCGTCAACATCTACGGTCGCCCGCCGATGAACGTCGCGCACGAAGGCGGCGCTTTTCTCTCTCACTCGTTAGAACGAAAAGATCGCGACCGTAAGAAACTGTTGGAGCTCAACCGGCAGGTCATCGAGGCTCTCGGTCTGAGGCGAAGCGCGACGCACGCGGAGTTCATCAAGAGCGCGGCGGACGGGCAGTTTTATTTTCTCGAAATCGCCGCGCGCGTCGGCGGCGCATACATCGCGGAGACTCTGGAGGCGGCGAGCGGCCTCAACATCTGGCGCGAATGGGCGCGTCTCGAACTGAGCGACGACGCGCATCCTTACAAAGCCCAACCCACGCGCGAAGAGTACGGCGGCATAGTGCTCTCGCTCGCGCGGCAGGAATGGCCGGACACTTCCGGCTACACAGATTCGGAGATCGTCTACCGCGTACGCAAGCCCTACCACGTCGGCCTCGTCGTGCGCTCGGCAGATCACGCGCGCGTGCGCGAACTGCTCGACCAGTACGCACAACGCTTCGCAGACGAGTTCATCGCCATCGCGCCGCCGCTCGAACGCGCGCAATAGTAGCGGCAGTGAAAACGCGGCGGTGAATGCTTCTTATTTCGTCGCTAGCTCGTCGGTCGGTCAGACGGTGGATGGACGGCGTGGAAGTCGCGGTAAAAACGTTCCGAATAGTTATTGAGTAAGTGTTCGACGCGTGCCGGATCATGCGACATAACGATGAGGCCGACGTGCGATTGCTTGTTCATGCGCCAGACGATTTCGGGGTCGTTGTAAGCGGACGTGTCCGGATACTTTTGCCGCGCGAGCGAGACGATCAAGCCCGCATAGTCTTCGCGGCGCGGCGGCAATTGGTACGCGCCCGCTTTGCCGCCCGCGATCTCGATCTTCGCCCATTCGCGCCAGAGGTTGATGCCCGTCGCGGCTTCGACGAGTTCGACGATGTTTGCGCCGCCGACGCGCGCCGCCGTTTCGAGAAAATAAAACTTGCCGTCGGCGCGTCCCTTGATGAACTCCGTGTGCGAGACGCCGTGCGGCAGGCGCATCGCGCTGAGCACATGCCGGTTGATCTCCTGCAAGGCCGTCTCGTCAGGAGTGCCGCGCACGCAGGTGCGCGTGGTGAAGATGCCGCCGCCGTGCGCCACGTCGAGCGGCGGGTGACCGTAACGGTTGACGGCTGCGAAAAGAATTTCGCCTTCGTAGACGATTGAATCGACGTGATAGATGTCGCCGGGCACGTAGCGTTCGAGCACGTGGAAACACTGTCGGTCGGCGAGCGCATCGAGCGCAGGCCAGAGTTCGTCCGCCTCTTTGATCTTCTTGATGCCTGTGGCGGAAGCCTCGAAGCGCGGCTTGAGAAGCCAGGGCGCAGGCACGCGTCGCATGTAATCGCGCAAGCGTTCGTAGTTGAGTACGTGCGCAAATTCAGGGACGTTGATGCCCGCCTCCTGCGCTTGCATGCGCATGGCTAGCTTGTCGCGGAAGTAGCGCGTGGTGGTGTCGCCCATGCCGGGGATGCGCAGGTGTTCGCGCAGGGCGGCGGCGGTCTCAAGGTCGAAATCGTCGAGCGGGACGATGCGGTCAATCTCCTCCGTGCGAGCAACGAAAGAGACGCTCTTAATCACGTCTTCGAGAATCCACTTGTGATTGTCGTCGGGCATGTAGAAAATTTCGTCTAGACTTTCGCGCGGCCAGTCGGCGTTGCGTATGCTGTGCGAGGTGAGCAGGAGGACGCGGCAACCCTGCCGCTTGCACTCGCGCATAAACTCCTGCCCCTTCTCATAACTGGCGATGCAGAGGATGGTGAGCGGACGTGACGAAGCGGTCATTGCAAAAGCGGACTCCTTTATGAATTCCAAAAATCGCTGGTGATGATGCGGCGCGCTTCTTCGAGCGAGAGGTCGCCGCGCGAGAGCTTGAAGGCGATGGTCTCTTCGTAATCCGTGCTTCCGGCGCGCGTGCGCCGCGCGGCCTGTTCGGGCGTAAACCCTAATCCTTCGAGCGACGCGGCCTGTCGCGGGTCGAAGCAGCGCGCGACGAGCCAGTCGTTAACTTCCTCCGCGTCGTTGAAACCCGCGTCGAGCCACGCGCGCGTTGCGGCGTCGGCGTCCGCATCCCGAAGCGCGTTCGCGCCGTGACGACGCAGCGCGTCGCCGATCTCGCGGAGCAGCGTCGGTTGTTGCGGCATGGGCGTCGCGGCGTTGTCGTTCGGCATAAGATGTCTCTACTGAAGTTCGCGCGGAAAATCTTAGTCGCCTAATCTATAGCGGGGAGACGCCGCTTGCCAAGCGTAGGCGATGGGGAATGGCCTGAGCGTCCGGCACAAGACGCGCGCCGCGCGCTTCCTTTTCGGTCGCGTGCGATCGCATAATGTTGACTTCAAGTTTGAACGCAACTGTCAGGAGCTATGACTTTCACGAGCATCGGCGTCGGCGGCTTTTCATCAAACGCGGGCAAGACCACTTTGATGTGCGAACTGCTGCGCTCTCTCAAGCCCGGCTGGGAGGCCATCAAGATCACGCGCGGCCATTACCGCTCGTGCGGCAAAGACCCGCACGCCTGTTGCGTCAGCCACCTGCTGTCGGCGGAACCTGTGATTCGTTCGGGGCGCGCACAGACTTACGCGTCGGGCAAAGACACGGGGCGCTACTGGGACGCGGGCGCGACGAACGTACACTGGCTCATCGTGACGGACAAGCAGGTCGAGCGCGGCATCAAACTCGCGCTTGAGCGCGTCCGTGCGGAAGGCGTGTTGATCGAAGGCACGAGTTTCGTGCAGTTCGTCGAAGTTGATCTGATGTTGATGGCGGCGCGTGCGTCGGGCGCGGGAAAGATCAAACCGTCGGCGCGTCGCGCGCTGCGGAAAACAGACGCGCTCTATCTCTTCGATGAAGACGAGAACCTGATGGATGCGCGCACGCGTTTCGACGCGTGGCGCGAAGCAGAGACAAATGATGCGGATTTGACGCGGGGCATTCCAATTTACACGCGCGAAGATTTACCGCGACTCGTCGAGCGCGTGAGAGAGATTCAACGTGCAAGCGGCGTTGCAGCTTGAATTCAAATTAACGAGCCGAGAGGAGGCAGGAAAATATGTCGGATAAGGATCGCCAGAAGAAGGATGGGGAACGCAAGGACGGTGATCGCGCGGAGATGCACGAGGCTGTGGCCGAGCGCAAGGCGGGGCAAGAGCCTGCCGAACTGCCGCGCGACAAGTCGAATCATTTGATCGGCGACGACGAAACCGCCGAGCAGTTGAAAGAAGACGCGAGTTAAGACTCGCGACGCAAGGTTAATATTCGCTGCGCAAGCTAAATTATTCGCTAAATATTCTTATGCACGACGGCGGATACATCTATCAATTAAATTGTTCCAACGGCGGTGTGCCGAAACTTCCCGTCGCGGAGGCGCAACTGACGCCGACGGGACTCGTCGGCGACCGCCAGAGATTCCCGTTGATTCATGGCGGGCCGCAGCGCGCACTCTGTCTCTACTCGCTCGAAATGATTCAAGCGTTGCAGGCCGAAGGCCATCCCATTTACCCGGGGTCAATCGGCGAGAACGTCACAATCGCGGGACTTGATTGGTCGAGCCTTGCGCCCGGCCATCGTCTCGCTCTGGGCGACGAAGTCGTCGTCGAACTCACTTCCTACGCCAACCCTTGCCGCACCATACGCGGCTCGTTCGGCGACGGGAAGTTCAAGCGCATCTCGCAGAAGCAACACGCGGGCGAGTCGCGCCTCTACGCGCGCGTCATTCAAACGGGCACGCTCGCCGTCGGTCAACGCGTGCGCGTGCTCGACGGCGTGGCGGTCGAAGCGACGTGAAGGTAATTGGACGTGAACAGCAACAGCGCACTCATACTCGTTGACATTCAAAACGATTTTTGTCCGGGCGGCTCGCTCGCGGTGAAAGACGGCGACCGGATCGTGCCCATCGTCAACGAACTGCAAAAGCGTTTCGAGTTAATTGTCGCGACGAAGGACTGGCATCCGGCGGGGCATTCGAGTTTCGTCTCGCTCTGGCCGCCGCATTGCGTGCAGGAGACTGCGGGCGCGGAGTTTGTAGAGGGGCTTGACACGAGCCGCATCGCGCGCGTCTTCCTCAAAGGCACGGACTTGGAGATTGATTCCTACAGCGGCTTCTTCGACAACGAACATCTGCGCGCGACCGGACTCGGCGACTATCTGAAAGAGCGCGGCGTCGAGGATGTCACAATCGCCGGTCTCGCCACAGACTATTGCGTTAAGTTCACCGCGCTCGACTCGGTTGCGCTCGGCTTTCGCACCTCGGTCGTCGTTGATGCCTGTCGCGGCGTGGAAGTGTCGGAGGGCGACACCGCGCGCGCCATCGAAGAGATGCGCGCCGCCGGTGTACACATCACAGAAAGCCGCGAGTTGTTAGACACGCAGCAGGCACGGACGGGCGTGCGCGACGCTTAACTTCATCTGACTTCAAACTCGACCTACTAACAGGAGGGACACCATGCGACGCATCTTCACGCTTCTCGCCGTGCTCACAGTCACAATGCTCTTCGGCAGTTGCACCTCGGAGCGAGTACACTCGCCCGCTAACGGCAACAACGCGAACGCCGCCAACTCTGCGGGCGTCGGCAATAACAGCACCGGCAGCAGGGAAGGCATCGGCCCGAAAGATACGGGCATCGGCGGCACGAGCGAAGGCAACGCCAACTCCGCCGTCAAAGGCAACTCCAACGTCGAGCCAACAGGCGTCAACAAGAACGCCGGACGCGGCGCGGCGTCGAACACCAACAAGCCTTGACGGAGCGGTTGACAACGTTAACCACAAAGGGACGAAGCCACAGAGTTACTCATCGAGTAACTCTGTGGCTTCGTCCCTTTGTGGTTATGTAAGAGGCGCTTAGTGCTGGACGCCTTCGATGAAGGCTTTCAGGAGGCGCGAGCGCGAGGGGTGGCGTAGCTTGCGGAGCGCCTTCGCTTCGATCTGGCGTATGCGTTCGCGCGTGACGCTGAAGTCTTTGCCGACCTCTTCGAGCGTGTGTTCCTCGCCGACGGGGCCAAGGCCGTAGCGCATCTTGATGACTTTCTCCTCGCGCGGCGAGAGCGTCGCCAGCACTTCGTCTGTGATCTCGCGCAGGTTCGCGGCGACAACCGAGTCGGCAGGGTTGACTCGTCCCTTGTCTTCGATGAAGTCGCCGAGATGCGAATCTTCCTCTTCACCGATGGGCGTTTCCAGAGAGATCGGCTGCTGCGCCAGTTTGAAGACGCTGCGAACTTTCGAGACGGGCATGTCAACCTTCTGCGCGATCTCTTCGCTCGTCGGCTCGCGTCCCAACTCCTGAACGAGCGCGCGCGAAGTGCGGACGAGTTTATTGATCGTCTCGATCATGTGGACGGGGATGCGAATCGTGCGCGCCTGATCCGCTATCGCGCGCGTGATCGCTTGACGAATCCACCACGTCGCGTAGGTCGAGAATTTGTAACCGCGCCGCCAGTCGAATTTCTCTACGCCGCGCATGAGGCCGATGTTGCCCTCTTGAATGAGGTCTAGGAATTGCAGGCCGCGATTCGTGTACTTCTTCGCAATCGAGACGACGAGACGCAAGTTGGCTTCCGTCAACTCGCTCTTGGCCTCGATGGTTTCGGCGACGCTGCGCGCGATTGATTGATGCGAGCGTTTGATCTCAAGGATCGAGACTTGATGCGTGGCTTCGATCTCTTTGAGACGTTTCTTGGCCGCGCTGATGTGCTTCTTGTAGTCCTTCTCCTGCTCCGGCTTGATGCGTTTCGAGCCGAGCTTCTCCGTGTACTTCTCGATCTCGCGCTCGGCGGTGCGTATGTCTTTGTGGACGGCGGCGATGGCGTCTATGAGACGTTGGCGCGTGGCGTCTTTCAACGTCAGTTGCTTCATCTCCTGCGCGATCTCCAGGCGCGCTCCGGCAACCTTGCGACGCAGGCGCAAGAGTTTCTTCGTGCGCTTGCCGCGCGTCACTTGCCCTTCGGCACGAAGCTTCTCCCAATCCTTCAAGCCCTGTTGAAAGAGCGTGTTGATCTTCTCGATGCCTTCGAGCGTCCAGCGTTGATACTCTTCGGTCTTGTCTTCGAGGTCGGCCACGTCTGCCTGATCCGCAAACGCGACGACATCGCGGATGCTGAGCATTCCGGCGTCTATGTCTTCGCCGATTTGCAGGAGTTCTTTGAGCGCGATGGGCGAGCGCGCCAGAGACTTGTGCGTGCGGTTCTGGCCGCGTTCGATGCGCTTGGCGATGGAGACTTCCTGCTCGCGCGTCAGAAGCGGCACGGTTCCCATCTGCCGCAGGTAGGTGCGCACGGGGTCGCTCGATTTGTCGTCCACACCAGCCGACAAGTCGAGTTCGTCTTCGGCGTCGAGCGGGTCGTCCGTCTCGTCTGCGGCGACAGCGGCGACCTCTTCGATCAAGAGTTCGTCGGAGTCGGCTTCGGTCAGACTCGCGCCGCCGAGTTTCTGTAAAACGTCTTCGAGTTTGCTTGTCGAAATGGCGTCGTCGTGCTGCTCCTCGCCGACCCCATCGAAAGAAAGGTATTTGTCGCCGCCGAAACCAACTGGGCGAAGGCCATCGTCCGCTCTGTCCTTCTCAATCATACTCACCCTTAACCTCTGCGCCTGCCGCCTTTAGCGCGTGATGCGCGATAAGTGCCGCCTCTACGATAAACTATTTAATAAAGCCACGTGGGCTGTAGCATAAACTCCTTCTGCGAGCAGGGCAACCCCCCGCGCCCCACAGTCTTAGTACGAGTTAGATGAATTAAAAGATTAAAAAGTTTTATCGCAGGGGAAATTAACCGCTTTGTGTGAGGGAAGTAAGGCGTAAATCCAACGAAATACTGGCGAAACGGCTGCGAAAGCGTCACGAGCGAACACCCTCTGAAAGAAAAGACGACTCTTAAGTTTCAACGCGCCCGTCGAGACAAAAAAAGTGTCGGGGACGCGCCCGCGTCCCGCGCGAGTTTATGGAAGCGGGGCGGCATTTGGTTGTTGGCGGCGAGGGGCGCGCTTTGGTTCAGGAAAACTGTATGCGCTGCCAGACGGCGTTTTCGTCAGGGAACGAAATGCCTTCTTCTTCGCGCAAGCTGGTGGCCGAGACGACGATTGTTTCTACGTCGTGCAGCACGTCGCAGCAAGGCGGGCAACCGTCGAGATGCGCGCGCACCCCGTCAACCTGAGGTGCGCCGAGCGCATTGGCGTGGTATTCGCTGAGCAGTTCTAAACTTTCTTCACAGTCCATCGGGGTCACTCCGGGAGGATATAAAATTTCTGGCGCACCTAAGATGCTAATTTTGTGCGGCCTGTCGCCTGAGCAAATCTCTTAATTTCAAACGCGCCTTGTGAAGTTGCGATTTCGACGTGCCCGTCGAGCAGCCGAGCATTTGCCCGATCTCTTCGTGCTCGTAGCCCTCTACGTCGTGCAGGACGAAGACCGAGCGGTAGCCGGGCGGCAACTCCGAGATCGCTTTTTCCAGCGCGATGCGGTCAACGATGGGCATTTTGCCCGCGTTCTCCGTGCCGCGCACGATCTGTACGGGCGTCTCGCCTTCGTTGGTCAATAGCTCGGAGCGCGTGCTGCTCTTGCGGAAAAACATCAGGACGTGGTTGACCGTCATGCGATGCAGCCAGGTGGTGAAGGCCGAGTCGCCGCGAAAACTTCCGATCTTGTTGAAGAGATGTATGAAGACTTCTTGCGTGAGGTCTTCGGCGGTCGAGGGGTTGGTCGTCATGCGCAAGGTTAAGGCGTAGACGCGCCGGAAGTGGCGATGATACAACTGCTCGAACGCCTCGCGGTCGCCCGCCGCGCTGCGCTGCGCGAGTTCAAAATCCGTCTCCTTCCGTTTATCCGCCTCCGCCGTCTCCGCCGCTTTCGCTTTATTGATCTCTGCTGCGCTCATGCTGATTTTTGCCCCTTCCGCTGTACGTTGATCTTCCGGCGTATGTGCCCGAATGTCAACCGCGAGCGGGCGAGGTTAAACGTAATGTGTGGTGAAAGTTTGGCGACAGGGCGAAGCGGAGTATAATCGCGCGCAAGCCGTCACGGGCCAGTCTGCCACCTCGAACGCATCTCCCGGCTGCTAATGAGAAAGTTGAACTTGCAACGCGCCGCACGCCCCCACGCCGCCTGTGCCGCCGTGTGTCTACTGTTTGCGTCCACTATGTTGTGCGCGCGTTCGACGGAGGTGCGGGGTTGGAGTCTCGTGCGCTCGGAGAATTTCGTCGTCGTCAGCAACGCGGGCGAGGCGGAAGCGCGACGCGGCGCAGTTCGGCTCGAAGAACTACGCGCCATCTTCGCGCGCTTGCAGGGGCGCGACGGCTTCGACGTGTCCATCCCCGTCACCGTCATACTCTTTCAAAACGCGGGCGACTACGAATTTTTCAAACCCACTTACGGCGGCGACCTGCGGCGCGACGTGGCCGGTTACTTCCAGTTCAGCCCCGACATCAATTACATCACGCTCTCGCTCGATGTCGGCGGCAGGCGCGACCCGCATTCCGTGCTCTTCCACGAATATGTCCACGCGCTCGTCAAGAACAGTTACGCGGGCGCGCCCGTCTGGTTCAACGAAGGGCTGGCGCAGTATTACAGCGAGTTTGAACTGTCGAAAGATAGGCGGCGCGTCGGCCTCGGTCGTCAACTCACGCACCGGCTCGACTCTCTGGCGCGCGGCGAACTCCTGCCGCTCAAAACGCTGCTCTCCGCAGACGAATCATCCGCACACTATCAACAGCAGGACAAGCATCCGGTCTTCTACGCGCAGTCGTGGGCGTTCGTCCATTACCTGTTGAGCGACGCGACGGGCGCGCGCCAGACGCAACTCGCGCGCTATCTCGAACTCGTCTCGACGGGCGCGAGTGTCGAAGAGAGTTTCCGCGAAGCGTTCAACTCCGACTTCGCGCACATGGAGGGCGAACTCCGCGCCTACGTACGCGCCGCGCGCTACAAAGAGCGTAGCGAAACTTTCGCCGAAGCCGTGCCGCCGGACGCGAAGTTGGAGACCCGCGCGCTCACGGAAGCCGAAGCACAAGCCGCGCTCGGCGATCTGCTCCTGCGCACGAATCGCGCGGACGACGCCGAAGAATATCTCACGCGCGCCCTGCACCTGGACGCGCGCCTCGCCTCGGCGCACGCTTCGCTCGGCCTCCTACGCCTCAAACAAAATCGCCTGGACGAGGCGAGAGAGCATCTGGAGCGCGCCGTATCATTCGACCCTGAAAATCATCTCGCGCATTTTTACTACGCGGACTTGCTTCGCCGCGAAGGCTTGGAGACGGAGAAGACCGTCACAGGCTACGCCGCGACCACCGAGCGCATACGCACACACCTCAAACGCGTCATCGAACTCGCGCCGAACTTCCTCGAAGCCTACGCCCTGCTCGCTCTCGTCGATGTCGAACGCAGCCCGCAGGTGGACGAGACGTTCACGCTCCTTCGCCACGCCACCGCGCTCGCGCCGAAACGTCAGGAGTTCAAACTTCTTCTGGCGCAACTACACCTCCGTCGCGAAGAGTTCGACCGCGCCCGTCAGATACTCGCGCCGCTCGCACGCGACCCGCGCTCCGCGCTCACGCGCGCCGAAGCGCAAGTGTTGCTCGCAAAAGTCGCGTCGAGCGAAGAACTGGCCGCCGCGCAGCGCAAGGCGCTAAGTCTCATGCCGAATGAAGCGACAGACGCCGTGCGTGCGTCGGCGAGCAACGCGGGCGGCGCGGCGCAGCAAAGCGCGGCGACGACGCAACCCGCCGCCGAGGCGTTGCCCTGCGACATGCCGCAGCCCGGCCCGCAGTTCAAGCCGCTGCGCTTCGACGGCCAACAGGCGTGCGGCCAACTCGTGAGCGTCGAATGTGAGGACGAGGGCGGCGTCACGCTTCTGGTCGAGACGAGCGACGGCACTTTGAAACTGCGCAGCCGCGCGCTCAACCGCATACGCTTCGTCAGCTACACGGCGGACGTGCGCGGGCGCATCGAGTGCGGCCTGCGCACGCGCGCCAACCCAGTGCTCGTTACCTACCGTTCGACAAAAGACGCGCTCGCCACAGCCACCGACGGCGAAGTTCTCGCCGTCGAGTTCGTCCCGCCCGATTGGGTTCACTAATAAGTCCCAAGTCTCAAGTCTCAAGTCCCAAGTCAAAGGCAGGTTTTTGACTTGGGACTTGAGACTTGAGACTTGGGACTTACTTCACACACGACGCGCGGCTGCAACTCCGCGATCTCCTGTGTGCTGCACGCGCCCGCGCCGTGCAAGGCGTTGGCCGCCCCGCAGGCGACTGCGAGCGTGCCCGCTTCCGTCGCTTTCAGATTGCGAACGAGCGCAAAGGCGAGTCCGGCCATCGCAGCGTCGCCGCTCCCGACGCTGTTCGTTGCGCGCACCGTTGGCGCGACGAATTTGTATCGCGCGTCCCCGAAATCAAACACAGCGCCCGCCGCGCCGAGCGTGACACCCGCGCCACCTTCCGCGCCCGATTCGCACAATCTGCGCGCCGCCCACGATGCGTCTTGAAAATCGGCGACGGGCGCATCGAAAAGTTCCGACGCCTCCGCCGCGTTGATCTTTACGAGGAAGGGGCGCGCTTCGAGCGCGGCACTGAGCGGCACGCCCGCGCAGTCGAGCAGCACGCGCACGCCTCGTTCGCGCGCCGCACGCACGAGCCGCGCGTAAGTGTCAGACGGCAAATTCGGTGGCAGGCTGCCCGTGATGACGACCAACTCTGCGCCCGCGAGCAGGCGCGTGTAGTCCGACTCGAAACCGGCGTACTCCGCGTCGCTGATGTCGGGGCCATTGGCGTTGACGACCGTTTGCTCGCGGCGTCTGTGGTCGTTCAAGATCAAACAGATGCGGCTCTCACGTTCGATGCGCGTGCAACTCGCTTCAATGTTCTCCGCGCGCAAGCCCGCTTCGATAACAGCGCCCGCGCTGCCGCCCGTGAAACCCGTGAGAAGCGACGGCTCGCCCAGAGTCTTGAGCACGCGCGCGACGTTGACGCCCTTGCCGCCCGCCTGTCGCCGTTCGCCACGCGAGCGTTGCACATGTCCTGCGCGCAACTCGTCCAACTCGACGATGTGATCGACGGCGAGGTTGAGATTAACGATCAGGATCATAAAAGTTATTCCGCGAAGATGCCGAACGCCGCGCAATATAATTTCGTAACACGAGTTGAGTCTAATGACCTTGCGATAATCGTTCGGCAGGTTGCTCTATTATGGCTTTGAACTACATTGATCTCTTGCTCGTCGCGCTCGTCTTGTTGAGCGCGTACTACGGCTGGTATCGGGGCTTCATACTCGGCCTGCTCGACCTGCTGCGCTGGACGGGGAGCCTACTTCTGGGCTTGCGCTTCTACCAGCCGCTCGCGCGCTGGCTCGCCCCGCATTTCGATTGGGCTGACGCGTGGGACAGACCCGTCGCCTTCCTCATCACGGCGACAGCCGCAGGTTTAGCGATTCAACTTCTCGGCGCTGCGCTCATACGTCGCCTGCCGAAGGACGTACACGAGCGGCGCGTGAATCGCCTGCTCGGCATCGTGCCCGGTTTTGCGAGCGGCCTGATCACCGCTGCGATCGTCGCCGCGCTCCTAATGTCCGCGCCGCTGCCCGATGCGATGCAGAAGCGCGCACGCGAGAGCGCGCTTGCGAACCGTCTCGCCGCTTCGACCGAAGAACTTGAGGCCGCGCTCTCGTCCGTCTTCGGCGACGCCATCGCGCAGACGCTCAATCGTCTGACCATCAAGCCGGAGTCGAGCGAGAGCGTCGAACTGCCGTTCAAAGTCGCAGAGACAAAAGCGAGGCCGGAACTTGAGGCGCAGATGCTCGAACTCGTCAACCGCGAACGCGCCGAAGCGGGACTTCAGCCTCTCGCAGCCGACGACGAACTGCGCGAGGTGGCGCGGCGACATTCGGCAGACATGTTCGCGCGCGGCTACTTCGCGCACGTCACGCCCGAAGGCCGCGACCCCTTCGCGCGCATACGTGAAGGCGGCATCACCTTCCGCACGGCTGGCGAAAATCTCGCGCTCGCGCCGACGCTCTCCATAGCCCACACGGGCTTGATGAACTCGCCCGGCCACCGCGCCAACATACTCCGCCCGCAGTTCGGGCGCGTCGGCATCGGCATCATGGACGGCGGCCGACGCGGTCTGATGGTGACGCAAAACTTCCGTAATTAGTCAGTTGTCCGTAGTCCGTAGTCCGTTGTTTTTGTCTATCGTCAGTTGATCAACTCTAATCTTTAGCAACTCATTTGATAGGCACATGCAACGGACAACGGACAGCTTTTCAGACTCTCTGCAATTCGGGGATGAGCGACTTGTGAACATGAATTGCCGCCATTGCGCCTTCGGCGGCGGCGACGACGGCGAGTTGTGATTTCGGCGTGAGGTCGCCCGCCGCATAGACGCCCGCCACGCTCGTCTGTTGATCTTCGTCCACCCAGACCAGCCCGCATTCTTCGTCAATCCGGCAGCCGAGCATCTCGTGCAGATTTGAAGCAGGCTCCGTGCCGAGGTTGAAGAAGAGCGCGTCGCATTCGAGCGCGTCGCCTTCGTCGAAGCACACGCGCTCGATCTGGCACGCCTCTTTGTCGCCTTCGAGTTTCTCGATGCGCCGGTTGGTGATGGGGATGTTGAACTCCGCGAGCTTCGCGCGGTGCTCGTCCGTCATGTCGCCGTCGTCGCCGTCTGTGAGGAGCGTTAATTTGTCCGTCCAAGTCAGGAGTCCGAGCGCGAAGCCGACCGCGCTCTTGCCGTGCCCGACGACGGCCACACGCTTGCCCGTCACTTCAAAACCGTCGCAATCTGGACAGTGATGCACGGAGACGCCGTAGAACTCGCGGAAGCCCTCGCAGTCGGGCGTGAGGTCGCGCAGTCCGGTGGCGAGAATCAGACGGCGCGCGTCGAACGACTGACGTGGGAGTTTGTCGTCGTCGCCCGTCCAGACGCGAAAGCATTCGCCGCCGATGCGTTCGACTTTCGTGACGCAGCCTTCTATGACGAGGCCGCCGTGCTGCGTCACTTCGTCGCGCCCGCGCGCGAGCAGTTCCGACGGGAGGATGCCGTGATGGCCGAGGAAGCCGTGGACGCCGTGCGAGTAGATGTTGCGCGGGCTGTTGTGGTGAAAGGTGAGCACGCGCCTGCGGTAGCGCGCGAGAAAGAGCGCGGCGGAGAGTCCCGCCGGGCCTGCGCCGATCACGATGCAATCGTAGAGTTGTTCCGCCATGATTCTTGAAAACCGCGCACTTGTTTGAAGTCTGCGCGCCGCGTGCGTCCCCTTGTAGAATGTCTGTTATTGGTCGCAGTCAAACACGGAGACGCGGCGAAGTCAACGCTTCGGCAAACGGCAGCGCGCGACGCGGTTCGCCCAACGAGCGACCAGGGTTCGCGCCTCACTATTCAGCCGGACGCGTTTCGGTGTAGTCTGTCGTGTCAATTTTCAAAGCCAGCCTTGCGGGGGATGTGGATGGAAGAGCGAGCCGCACACGGGAACGGGGACGCGGGAGGCGTGCGTGCGCCGCGTTGGGGGAAAGTTATAGACCAGACACGCTGCATCGGTTGTCACGCGTGTACGACCGCATGCAAATCGGAGAACCTCGTGCCGCTCTCCGTGACGCGCACTTATGTCAAGCACGTTGACGTTGGAGAGTTTCCGCTAGTTAGGCGTGCGCATCAGGTGACGCGCTGCAACCAGTGTACGCACGCGCCCTGCGCGACGGCCTGCCCGACAACGGCGATGTTCAAACGCGCAGACGGCATCGTCGATTTCGACAAATCAATCTGCATCGGCTGCAAGGCATGCATGGCCGCGTGTCCCTACGATGCCATTTTCATCAATCCCGAAGACCACTCTGCGGAGAAGTGCAACTTCTGCGCGCACCGCATTGACGTGGGACTCGAACCCGCGTGCGTCGTCGTCTGTCCGGTCGAAGCGATACTTGTCGGCGACATCAACGACGCTGATTCCAAAGTCGCGCGCATCGTCAACCGCGATCCGGTCAACGTACGCCGTCCTGAGAAGGAGACGCTGCCGAAACTTTTTTACAAGGGCGCGCATCAGGCGACGCTCGACCCGCTCGCCGCGCGTCGCCCGACGGGCGAACTGTTCATGTGGAGCGAGCAGCGCACGGGCACGGACTACGTCGTCTCCGGCCATCCCGATTACAACAACACTTCCGCCGCCGCGCTGCTCTCGTATGACGTGCCGCACACGATTCCGTGGGACTGGCGCGTGAGCCTCTACACCTGGACGAAGGGCATCGCGGCGGGCGCGTATCTCGTCGCGGTGTTCCTCCTGTTTATCATGCAACTCGGCGTCGGCACTTCCGACTTTTACGTGAGCGAAGGCGCAAGTTCGGTCTTCACGCGCGGCGCGTTGTGGTTGTGGGTCGCGCCCGTCCTGTCCGGCGTCTTCCTCGCGCTGACGGGCGCGCTGCTCATCTGGGACTTGGAGCATCCCGAACGCTTTTACATGATCTTCACGCGGCCACAGTGGCGCAGTTGGCTCGTCAAAGGAGCGTTCATCATCGCGGGCTACACGCTCGTCCTCGCACTGCACTTTCTGGCGAGCCTCGCAGGCAGCACGAACGCGCAACTCTGGCTCGTGTTGCCCGGCTTCGTGCTCGGCGTGCTGACAGCGATCTACACGGCATATCTTTTCGCACAGGCGAAGGCGCGCGACATGTGGCAAAACCCGCTCTTGCCGCCGCACCTGTTCGTACAGGCGCTTCTGCTCGGCTCGGCTGCGCTCCTGCCTTTCGCAGTGTGGCTTGAGCCGCGCGCGGTCACTACGGCGCTCACTTGGATACTCGGCTTGTCGAGCGTCGCGCACCTGCTCATGGTCTGGGGCGAAGTGACCTTGACGCACCCGACGGCGCACGCGCACCTCGCCGTACGCGAGATGACGCGCGGGCGTTATCGCACATTCTTCTGGGCGGGCATTATCCTGTCAATGCTCGGCGGCCTCGCGCCCTGGTTCGGACTGGCCTCCGTCCCGTTCGCGCTCGCTGGTCTGCTCCTCTTCGAGCACGCCTACGTGCAGGCCGGTCAGTCAGTCCCGCTGGCATGAGTTTGACTTACAACTTTCGACGGATACCATTCGACAATAACGACGACGCCTCGCTTGACGGCCATTGCTGGCAATAAAACGAATGGAGGAGATTATGGCGACAAAACGTTTTCGCGTGCTGCTCGAAAAACACGAGAACAGCGAGGCCACAGGCATCACCATCCCCTTCGACGTGCAGAAGACCTACGGCACGCGCGCACGCGTTCCCGTACGCGGCACGATCAACGGCTTCCCCTATCGCAGCACGATCTTCCCGATGGGCGGCAGGTACATGATGGCCGTAAACCGCGACATGCGCGCGGGCGCAAATGCCAAAGGCGGCGACACCGTCAGCATGACGATGGAACGCGACGAAGAACCGCGCGTCATCACACCGCCCGCCGACCTCGCACGCGCCTTGAAAGCCAACAAGACAGCGCAAGCCGCGTGGGACAACCTCAGCTACACGCACAAAAAAGAGCACGCACGCGCCATCGAAGACGCCAAACGCCCCGAAACGCGCGTGCGCAGAATCGAAAAAGCTGTTGCTCAACTCGCCGAAGGGAAGAAGCAGTGAGGTTAGTGAAGCGACGCAGCGCAAAGTCTGATTCAAACCTCGCAGACTAAGTTAAAAAAAGAGAGGAGACAGATATGAGCACAGACGACAAAAAGACAGATGGAGGCTCTTCCGGTGAATCGAACTTGATGGGCAACGACGCTGGCACGAAAGGCACTGGCAGCGCCGGACTGCAAGCGGACGAATCTCCCGATACCGGAACTGAGAGCGCGAACACCGAAGGCGGCGACGCGGGTACAAAGGGCACTGGCAGCGCAGGTTGACATCGCGTAAACAACGTTGCCGGTTAATTCAGCAACTGCGTGCGGGCACTCATCTATGATGAACAAAGCCCGCGCGCAGCCGGCTGCGACTAATCTCGACAACGCATCTTCCTACGCAAACAACACGAGATCAGGACGATGAGAGTAGAAAAGTTGAACGAGCGCGTAAGTGCCGCACGCAAAGAGACGGAGGCGCGCGGGGAGACATTTTATCCGGGGCCGAGCCGGATTCATCTGGCGGCATGATAAAATGCTGCTACGCTTTGAGGGTGCATTATGAAGACCATCGAACTAACGATTGAAGACTCGGTGCTAGCGGAGGTTGATCAGGCAACGCGCGCGTTGGAGATGACGTGGGAGGATTTCGTCCGCACTGCGTTGGAGCGCGCGGTGCGGCAGCAGGAGATGATAGCGCTTGAGCAGAGACATGTGCGCGGGTACATTAACCAGCCGCAAGCGCCCGAAGAGGTTGCCGAATGGGAGGACGAGCAGGTCTGGGGTGAGCCATGAATCAGGGCGACGTTTACTGGCACACCTTCCGCGCGCCCGATAAGCGCCGCCCCGTGCTGATCCTGACACGCAACTCGATCATCCCTTTCCTCCAGAGCGTCACTGTTGCTCCGCTCACGAGTACGATTCGTGGCATCCCGTCGGAAGTGATTCTGACGCCAACGGAAGACGGCGTAGCCGCCGACTGCGTCGTGAACGCCGATAACCTCCAAACTATTCAGAAGTCCAATCTCGGCGGGTACATCACGCACCTGTCGCTTGAGCGGATGCGCGAAGTGCGCGCGGCCATCGAGTTCGCGTTGGGCTTTGACGCTCTGACCTGAGCGCTATGTGAGATTCAACCGTCGGTAGTTTCAAGACATGAACCTGAGCAAACTTAACGAGCGCGTGAGCGCGGCGCGCAAGGAGACGGAGGCGCGCGGGGAGACGTTTTATCCGGGGCCGAGCCGGATTCATCTGGCGGCGTTCCCGCCGAAGGAGCGTTGGGACGATTGGGTGGAACTCGATTCGCGCGCGTGGCCGGAGCGCAAGGAGCGTCGCTACATGCTCGTGCCGACGACGTGTTTTAACTGCGAGTCGGCGTGCGGGCTGCTGGCTTACGTGGATCGTGAGAGCTTGCAGGTGCAGAAGTTCGAGGGCAATCCCGAACACCCCGGCTCGCGCGGGCGCAACTGCGCCAAAGGCCCCGCGACGCTCAATCAAATCACCGATCCTGATCGCATACTTTATCCGCTCAAGCGTGCGGGCAGACGCGGCGAAGGCAAGTGGGAGCGCGTCGGTTGGGACGAGGCTTTGAACGCTATCGCACAGCGCATACGCAAGGCGATTGTTGAAAAGCGACACAACGAGGTGATGTATCACGTCGGGCGCCCGGGCGAAGACGGTTTCACAGAGAGGATTCTGGCGGCGTGGGGCGTGGACGGACACAACTCGCACACGAACGTCTGTTCATCTTCGAGCCGCGCCGGTTATCAATACTGGATGGGGCTGGACAGGCCGAGTCCCGATCATGCGAACGCGCGAGTGATCTTCCTCATCAGTTCGCACCTCGAAGCGGGGCACTATTTCAACCCGCACGCGCAGCGCGTGATCGAAGCGAAGGCCGACGGCGCGAAGCTCATCGTCTTCGACACGCGGCTCTCCAACACGGCGACGCACGCGGATTATTTCGTCTCGCCCTATCCCGGCTCTGAGCCAGCCATCGTGCTCTCGATTGCGAATTATTTGATCGCAAACGGACTCTACAACGTCGAGTTCGTCAGGCGTTGGTGGAACTGGGAAGAGTTCATGGCGGTCGAGCATCCTGAGCGCGAGACGAACTTCGAGAATTTTCAGACGCTGCTCGGTGAACTCTACTCGGAATACACTTTCGAGTTTGCCGCGCGCGAGTCGGGCGTTGACGCGAAAGTTATAGAAGAGATCGCGCGCGTGGTGGCGACGGCGGGGACGCGTTTTTCGAGTCACAACTGGCGTTCGGCGTCCGCAGGCAACAGCGGCGGTTGGCAGGTGACGCGCACGCTCTTCATGTTGAACGCGCTCTTGGGCGCGGTGGCGACCGAAGGCGGCGTCTTCCCGAACGCCTGGAACAAGTTTGTGCCGAAGCCGATCTACACGCCGCCGCACCCGCCGCGCTGGAACGAGTTGACCTGGCCGCGCGAGTACCCGCTTGCGATGAACGAGCTTTCGTTTCTGTTGCCGCACTTTTTGAAGGACGGGCGCGGCAAGGTGGATGTCTATTTCACGCGCGTCTATAACCCTGTATGGACGAACCCCGACGGCTTCAGTTGGGTCGAGATGTTGAACGACGAGAGTTTGATCAACTGTTATGTTGCGCTGACGCCGACGTGGAACGAGACGGCCTACTTCGCCGATTACATCCTGCCGATGGGACACGGCTCGGAGCGGCACGACATACATTCTTACGAGACGCACGATGCGCAGTGGATAGGTTTTCGCCAGCCCGTCTTGCGCGCTGCGCGCGAACGCCTCGGCGCGAAGATCGCGGACACGCGCGAGATCAATCCGGGCGAGGTGTGGGAAGAGAACGAGTTCTGGTTGGAACTGTCGTGGCGCATTGATCCGGATGGGAGTCTCGGCATACGCCAGTACGTCGAATCGAAAGAGCGACCGGGCGAGCGCCTGAGCGTGGACGAGTATTACAGTTACATCTTCGAGAACAGCGTGCCGGGATTGCCGGAACGCGCCGCGCAGGAGAATCTGTCGCCGTTCGAGTTCATGCGTCGCTACGGTTCGTTTGAAGTGAAGAAGAAGGTCGGCGCGATCTATCAGGAGAGCGTGCCGGAAGAGGAGTTGGAAGACACGCGCACGGATCATTTCGGGCGCGTGTTTACGAAGACGCCGAAACCGCCGTCGCTGAATGTCGTGCCGATTCCGAGTCCGGACGGCGACGCGGAGGGACGGCGTCTCGTCGGCGTCAGCGTTGACGGCGAGACGCTGCGCGGTTTTCCCACTCCGAGCGGGCGACTCGAATTTTATTCGCGCACGCTCGCCGACTGGGGCTGGCCTGAATACATCATCCCGACTTACATACGCAGCCACATTCATCCAAACAACCTTGCGCCGGATCAAACTGTTCTCATCTCGACGTTCCGGCTGCCCGTGCAGATTCACACGCGCTCTGCCAACGCCAAGTGGCTCGACGAGATCGCGCACACGAATCCTCTGTGGATTCACACGTCGCACGCCGCGCGCCTCGGCGTTCGCACGGGCGACCTCGTGCGCGTTGAGACGGAGATCGGCTACTTCGTCGTGCGCGCGTGGGTGACGGAAGGCATCAAGCCGGGGATCGTCGCGTGCAGTCATCACATGGGGCGTTGGAAGTTGAAGGAGCAGGGACAGCGGCAGTTGATGGCGACCGTCTCGCTCGATCATCAAGGCGAGCGTTGGGGCTTAAAGCGCGAGCAGGGCGTTGCGCCGTACTCTTCGGCTGATGCCGACACGCTGCGCATCTGGTGGACGGACGTGGGCGTGCATCAAAACTTAACTTTCCCCGTCCATCCCGATCCCGTTTCGGGGATGCATTGCTGGCATCAAGCCGTCCGCGTGACGCGCGCCGAGGCGACGGACGCTTACGGCGACATCTCGGTTGACACTGAGAAGTCGCACGAGGTTTATCGAAAGTGGCTCGCTGAGACGCGACCGGCGGACAAGTTTTCGCCCGACGGCACGCGCCGCCCCTACTGGCTCTTGCGCCCGCTCAAGCCTTCGAAAGAGGTTTATCGTCTGCCGGACAAGACGGAACTCGTGAGCATCGAGTGATGGAACTCTTTCGCGCCCTCGCAGTGTTCGCCGAGCCGCCGACGAAGGAGAGCGCGGGCATAGCCGTCGCACTCGAACTCGGCGCGCTGCCCGATGCGAGCGAGTACACAGAAACTTTTGTCTTCCAACTTTACCCTTATGCCTCCGTCTATCTAGGCGCAGAGGGGATGCTCGGCGGCGAGGCGCGCGATCTGATCGCGGGCTTCTGGCGTGCCCTGCGGCAGACGCCACCGCCCGAACCCGATCACCTCGCCGTGATGCTCGCGCTCTACGCGCACCTCGTCGAACTAGAAGCAAACGAACCGGACGACGCTCGGCGCGAGAGTTGGCGACGCGCGCGGCGCGCGTACCTGTGGGAGCACTTGCTCAGTTGGCTGCCCGCCTATCTCTCCAAGTTGACGGAGATCGCATCGCCGTTTTATCGCCGCTGGGGCGAGACACTGCTCGACGCGCTCTGCGAAGAAGCGCGTGCGATGGGAGAACAGACGCAACTTTCTTTGCATCTACGCGACGCGGCAGGTCTCGTCGATCCGAGAGAGGGCGCGACGGGCGACTTTTTGCAGTCGCTTCTCAGCCCCGCGCGCAGCGGGATGATCCTCGTGCGCTCTGACCTGAGCCGCGCCGCGCGCACGCTCGAACTCGGCCTGCGCATAGGCGAACGCAAGTACGTACTCGAATCGCTTCTCGCGCAAGACGCGCGCGGCGTGCTCGATTGGCTCGCGCGCGAAGCTAGCGGTTGGGGCGAACGACACCGACGCCTGCGCGACACGCTCGGCGATACGTCGCGCGCGTGGGAGGCGAAGGCCGCTGCGTCCGTGCGGCTACTGGAAGAACTCAATGCCGCAGCCGACGCGGAAATTGAGGCAGCTTCCGGTAACTAAATATAAAAGCACTCACCGCAGAGACGCAGAGAGCGCAGAGGGGGCGCAGAGAGTTAAAAGTTTTCTCTGCGCCCCCTCTGCGTAAACTCTGCGCCTCTGCGGTGAGTGCTTTACTCGCACCCGAATAAAAGCCCCTGTATTCCCTCGTTCTCCTGCCCCCGAAAAATATTTGTAACTTTTCGCTCCCTCAACTGTTTTAGGGGGCGTACAGTGTTTTTATGGCGCGCGAAGAAGAAGACGAGTTTGCAATTATGTTCCACGAGTTCTACCCCGGCCTGTGCCGTTTTATCGCATGCCTGCTGGGAGGGCACGGCGCTTCCGCGACGGCGCAAGACATCGCGCAGGAGAGTTTTTTGCAGTTGCACCGGACGGGGCTGCGTAGTTTGCCCGAAGGCGAGGCGCGTTTCTGGCTCTATCGCGTGGCGCGCAACTTCGCTCTGAACGAGTTGAACCGGCACAACACGCGCCACCGTCTGTTCGGCAAAGTGGTTGACGTTTTCCGCGCGCACGTGCCGACGCCGGAAGAGGAATTCGAGATGGCCGAACGCAAAGATCAGGTGATCGACATGTTGAAGACCTTGCCCGAACAGCAACGCGCCGCGCTGCTCCTGCGCGAGCAGGAAGAGATGAGCTATCGCGAGATTGCGTCTGTGCTGAATGTCTCCGAAGGCAAAGTCAAAGTTGATGTCTTTCGTGCGCGCACGGCGTTGCGCGAGCGTTGGGGCAGGCGTGAGAAAGCGCTTGCGCAACGGAGCGGTCAGGCCGGTTGAAAGATGAGCAGAAAAGTTTACAAGCGGTGATAACTATGAAATGCGTCTGGACACAAAAAGTTTCGCTCTTGATTGACGGCGAACTGGCGCGCGAAGAGGCGCGCGAAGTTGAGCGTCACTTGGACGCCTGCGGCGACTGCCGAGAGGCGCGCGAAGATTTTCTATCGCTGCGGCGACAGATCGCTTCTTACCCACTCGACCGCGACGCCTTCGCCGAACGCCGCGCGCTCAAACGCATACTCGCTGGCAGCGGCAACAACGCGGCGAAGGTTGAACGTGAAACGGCTGCCACGCCGACGCGACGCCGCTACGCTAGCGCAAGCGTGTTCGGAATGCCGCGCCTCAGTCCCGTCGGGTTGGCCGCGCTGTTGCTGCTCCTCTTCGGCGTCGCCGTCGGCGTCGTCTCTCTGTTGAACTCGCGTAGACAAGCGACGGAAATCGCGAAGACCAGCGCGACGCCCGCGCCGTCAGTCAACGCGAACAACGACTCGAACGCTAACGTGCAAACCGCGCAGCCGACAGTGTCGACTGATTCAACGGCGGACGGCAACAAACAGCAGGGCGGCGGTGCGAGCGTCGCCGAAAATAATTTGAAGCAAGCGGGCGCGGAATCAACGAACGGCTCGAAGACGAACGCGCCGGGCGTGCGCACACGCGAACGCGCGCCGCGCATCGAGAGCGCGGGGAACAGAGTTCCGAAGCCGTCCACGCGTTTCAACGCGACGCGAGTTGATGCGCCTGTCTTGGAGTCTGCGAGAAACGATGTAGAGGCTGTTGTTGACAACGGCGTGCGCGCTCTCGAAGCGGGCGATAACGCTGCGGCGCGGCGCAATGCGGAAGCGGCGGCTGGCGGGAGCGACGCTGCGCGCCACGTCGAGCAGGCGCAGTTGCTACTGCGTTCGTTCCGCAACGCGCGCCCCGCCGAACAGGGTCGCAGCGCCTCTTCCGATCTCGCTTACGACAAAGAGCGTTCTAAAAAGTTGCTCTACCAGAACATAGTGCTCCGGCGCGAGGCTGCCAGTCGCGGCAACCTTCCGGTCGAATCTTTGCTCGACAGTCTTGAGCCGATCTTGATCGACATCGCCAACTTGCCGGATCGTCCCGCGCCCGCCGACGTGCGCGCCATCAACGAACGCATGCGACGCAAGAACCTCGTCGCCATGCTACAGATCAGCGCGGTCGAATCCGCCTCCGCGCGAACCTACTAATAGCGAAGGAAACAGTCATTATCATGTCACACGCATTCAACTTCCCGTCCCGCACGCGCCGCCTGACGTTTCGTTCCGGCGTCGCACTGACACTCGCCTTTGTCTTCTTCGTCGCCGCGTGCGCGCTCATAGGCCGCGCGACTCTGGCCTCCGGCGCTGTAGATCAAGACCTCGCCAAACTCAACCGCTTTGTGCAGACGGGCAACACGCCCGCGATGAAGTTGTTTCGAGAAGGGCGCGACCTCATAGAGAACGAACAGTGGGCGCAGGCCGCAGAAAAATTTCGCGGCTTCATCAACACCTACCCGCGCGACAACGACGTTGACGCAGCGCTCTACTGGTACGCCTACGCGCTCAAGCGACAGGGCAACCCGAAAGAGGCTGCGAAGGCTCTGAAGCGCCTGATCAAGGAGTACCAGCGTTCGGGCTGGCGCGAGGAGGCCGACGCGATGCTCACCGAAATCGCGCCCGCGCTCGGCCAGACAGAGATCATCGACGACGCGCTCGGCAAGGAGAACGAGGAACTCAAGATCATCGCGCTGCAAAGTCTCTTCGACTCCAACCCCGAACGCGCTCTCGGCTTCGTCGCCGATTGGTTGAAGCCAAATTCGACTGCGAGCCGTCGCATGAAAGAAGCCGCCGTCTCTCTGCTCGGCGCGCACGGCGGCAAGCAGGCCATCCCCATGCTCCTCGACATCGCGCGCAACCAGTCGGACGCGAAACTTCGACAGACAGCCATCCACCGTCTCGGCGAAGAAGGCGGCGAGGCCGTCCTCGACGATCTCATGCGCATCTACACGTCCGACCCCGACTTGAAGATCAAGCAACAGGTGCTACACGCCTTCGCTGAAATGGACAGCGCGCGCGCAAGCGCGAAGCTCCTGGAGATCGCACAGAACAACAACGAAGTTCTCGAACTGCGCATGACCGCCATCAGCCGTCTCGGCGAGCGTGAAGGCTCGGTTGACAATCTGCTACGCATCTACGACACGGAGCGCAATCCCGAAATTCGCAAGCGACTCTTAAACGCGCTCTCCGAATCCGACGAGCCGCGCGCTACAGCCAAACTCTTAGAGATCGCGCGCACCGGCAGCGAAGTCGAACTGCGTCGCTTCGCCCTGCGTCGTCTCGGCGAGAAGAACAGCGAGCAGATGCTCGACGAGTTGATGCGCATCTATCAGGCGGAGCGCGACATGGACATAAAGCGCGAAATTCTCAACGCCTTCTCCGACATGGACAGCCCGCGCGCCAAAGCCAAGCTCCACGAGATCGCGCGCAACTCCAACGAGAATCCAGACCTGCGCCGCACAGTCATCCACCGCCTCGGCGACAAGGACGACGCGCAGACCGTCGAACTTCTCATCTCGCTCTACGACGCAGAAACGGACTCCGACATCAAGCGCACGCTCCTGCACGCGCTCGGCGAGTCGGGACAGAAGGCCGCGCTCCGCAAGCTGATGCAAGTCGCACGCACCGACGCCTCGCTCGACCTGCGCCGCGCCGCCATCCAGCGCATCGGCGAGAGCAAAGACCCCGAAGCACTCAAATTTTTGGAAGACATACTTAAGCCCTAAAGGCTGTCCGTTGTCCGTAGTCAGTTGTCCGTTGCATGTGGAAGCGACACGAGTTGCTAAAGATTCAAACGAACAACTGGCTACGGACAAAGAACAACTGACAACTAGCTACTGATAACTGACTACTGACAACTGACCATCCCTCGAAAGGAATTCATCATGCGTAGATCATTCTCGTTCGTCTCACTCCTCGTCGGCCTGGCCGTCCTCGGCGGTTCAGGTTGCGCGCGCGCAAATAACGCGGCAACAATCGAAGCGACAACCCTCTCCGCGCTCTCCACGCCTTCCGCTTACGTTGCCTTCACGCCGCAAAGCGCGGGCTTCATCCCGGTCGAAGGCGCAGACCTGCGCGCCAAACTCGACGCTGCCGCAAACCGCGCACGCTCCGCGCGCACGCCTTACTGGTCGGCCTATTCGTTCGACGTGCGACCGGGCGTCGCAGTTGATCCGGACGGCGGCGAGTTTCACGGTTCGATGAACACGAGCGGCGGAACGACCGTCTTCGTCGGCAGTTCGCGCGGCATGACGGTCGAGACGCGCAACCTCGCCGTCTTCCTCCTGCGCGAAGCGGGCGGCGGCGCGATCACGCGCATGGAAATTTACAACCTCGACCGCAAACGCGAATACAGCGGCTATCCCGTCTACTGGCTGGGACGTGCGGGCAATGAGGAAAGTTTGAATTACCTGCGCGGCATCGCGGAAGCTGCGTCCGCACCTTCTTCTACGACCAACGCCGGACTGCTCAACCAGCACGCCACGCTCGCCATCGGTTTGCACGACGACGCGCGCGTCGCCGCGATGCTCAAAGGGTTCGTCACGAGTTCGCGCAATCCGAAGGTGCGCTCAACCGCCGTCTACTGGCTCGGACAGGTCGGCGGCGAGACGGATTTCCTCGCCTCGATTGTGCGCAACAACAGCGAGACGACCGATGTGCGACGGCAGGCCGCGCACGCCATCGGCGAGAGCCGCGACCGCACGGCGCTCACGACGCTGCAAAGCCTCTACGATTCTGTTACCGAGCGCGATGTCAAACGCGGCATCATCCACGCCATCTCGGACAACGATAACAAAGAAGCTGCGACGGCGTTCCTCTTCAAAGTGGCGAAGACGGACACGGATAAAGAGTCGCGGCGCACAGCCGTCCACGCGCTCGGCGACGAACGGGGCGACGAAGTCATCGATCAATTGATGAGCATCATGGCGAACGATCCGGACACGGACGTTCGCCGCGCGGTGCTACACGCGCTCTCCGAGATCAAGACGCCGCGCGCGCAGGCGAAAATCCTTGAGGTCGCGCGCACGGGCAACAACCCTGACCTTCGACGCCACGCCATACACATGCTCGCCGAAGTGGAAGGCGAAGCGATGGTTGACGAGTTGATCAAACTTTACGACGCGGAGCAGAGCAACGACGTGCGGCGTCAAATCCTACACGCCTTCGGCGAGATGCAGAGCACACGCGCCGAAGACAAACTGTTTGCCGTCGCGCGCGGCGGCGACAACGCGGAGATGCGCCGTCAGGCCATTCACATGATCGGCGAGAAGGCAGGCAAGCGCAGTCTCGACTTGTTGCGCGAGACAGTGGAGAGTTCAAGCGTGGAGACGCAGGTGCAGATGCAGGCCGTCCACGCCATCAGCGAGCGCCCGGCGGAAGAATCCGTCCCGCTCTTGATCAAGATCGCGCGCACGCACCAGAACCAGCAGATTCGACGTCGCGCCATACAGGTGCTCGGCGAATCGGGCGACCCGCGCGCGCTCGAATTTTTCCGCGAAGTGCTCAAGAGCGAGAAGGAGTAAAGGGAGATGAAGCCGAACAAAAAATTCGCCGTCGCGTTGCTGGCTCTCTTAACGCTCGTATGCGCCGCGCCCGTCTCCGGCGTCGGGCAGAAGTTTAAGAATAAGCCGCCAAAAGATAAACGCTTCGAGCCGGTCGTCAAAGAGAACTTGGCCGACTACACGGGGCGCTACGTGGGTCTGGAAGATTACTACCTTGAGGTCAAGAGAGACGTGGACGGGCAACTCTCCATCGTCAGCTATGAGGGCAGGCAGCGCGCGACGCTGCACAACATCAGCCTCTCAGGCGCGCGTCTCACCGCCACACGGGTCTATGCGGACGGCACGACGAAAGAGTTCGAGGCCACGTTCGTCAACCGGATTCTGAACGGCGACACCCGCTTCGGTATCATGGTGGAAAATGTAGAGGTGAAGTTCGAGGATATGACCTTCAACAAACTCTTTTACCGGCTCGACTCAAAGCCCTGACGAAACTTTTGAACGAATCGAGTCGTTCGGAAGTAGTTAAAGTAAGCGGCGCGTGTTTACCAGAGTAGTTCCAGCGAACACGCGCCTGCCGTCCCTACCAAAAATTTAGCGCGTGGTCTGCCGGCAATAGATTGGCCGCAGACGACGGGAGAAGTGCGCACGAAAGTCGCCGTCCGACTTCAAACGCTGCGGAGATTCCTTATGAAACAGAAGCTATTAACCTTCATCCTCATCGCCCTTTTCTCGTTCGCCGCACGCGCACAAGAACCGACGCCCGCACCCTCGTCGCCGACGCCTGAGCCGCAGCCGTCGGTCGTGCCATCAGTCATGAAAGTGTCGGACGTAAAAACTTCTGACACGCTCGCAGCGCCCGTCGCCTCTCCCACAGCCGCAACGCCGAAGAAGGCTAGCAACGTGGTGACGTTGCCGCCGGAGAAGGTTGCGCCGCTACGCGTCGTGCGCTTCGACACGCCGCCCGTGATTGACGGCAAGTTGGACGAAGAGGTCTGGAAGCGCGCCGTCGTCATGCGCGACTTCTACCAGATCAACCCCGGCGACAACATCACGCCGACCAAGCCGACCGAAGCGTGGCTCGGCTACGACGCCAAGTTTCTCTACTTCGCCGTACACGCTTACGACGAGCCGGACAAAATTCGCGCCAGCGTCGCACGCCGCGACAACGTCTTCGGCGAAGACAACGTGCGCATCTTCCTAGACACCTTCAACGATCAGCGCAAGGCTTACGTGCTCGGCTTCAACCCGCTCGGCGTGCAGCAGGACGGAATTATGACCGAAGGGCAGGGCACGGATTTCAGCGTCGACATCGTGATGGAGTCGAAGGGCATATTGACTTCCGACGGCTGGACTCTGGAAGTTGCGATCCCGTTCAAGTCTCTGCGCTACGAAGCGGGCAAGGGCAAGCTGTGGGGCTTTCACCTGTGGCGCAACATCGATCGCTTGAACGACGAGATTGATTCGTGGATGCCGATTTCGCGCGACAAGTCGGGCACGCTCAATCAGGCCGGACACATCACCGGCCTCGAAGGCATCTCCACCGAACGCTCGCTCGAACTCATACCGAGTTTCACAGTCTCCGAGACGGGCAAGCGCGTCCGCACCATCGCGCCGAGCACGCTCAGACGCAATCCGAACATGCTCGACCCCGGTCGCTTCGTCAATCAACCCATCGAACTCGACCCCGGACTCACAGCCAAACTCGGCATCACGCCGACCGTCACGCTCGACTTCGCACTTAACCCCGACTTCGCGCAGGTCGAAGCGGATCAAACGGTCGTCACGGCCAATCAACGTTTCCCGATCTTCTTCGAGGAGAAGCGCCCCTTCTTTCTCGAAGGCATCGAAATTTTCCGCACGCAGATCGCCGCCGTCCACACGCGCGCCATCGTTGACCCAGACATGGCTGTCAAACTCACCGGCAAACGCGGGCGCAACACCTTCGGCCTCCTCGTAGCAAGCGACAACGCGCCCGGCAATTTCAGCGAAGAGGAACGCGATGCGAAGCTCGACGAGATCGCGAGCGAACCTGACCCCATCGCGCGACAGGAGATTGCGGCGCGTTTCAATCGCTTCCTCGACAAGAACGCCACCATCGCCGTGCTGCGTCTGAAGCGCGACATAGGAAAGGAAAACTCCATCGGTCTGTTGGCGACGAGTTACAACTTCGTAGAGCGGCACAACCAACTCGGCGGCTTCGACGGTCGCTTTCGTCTCGACAAACAGACGACCTTCGAGTTTCAAGTGCTCGGCACGCACTCGCGCCGCTTCTTCTACGATCCCGATCTGGACGAGTCGCTTTATCGCAACGGCAACGGCTTCGTCTATGCCTACAATTTCGACAAGAGCGGGCGTCACTTCGGCATGAACATCAACGGCGTCGGGCGCACACAGGATTATCGCGCCGACGTTGGCTTCACGCGCCGCGTCAACACCAACAATCATAATCTCAACTTGAATTACAACTCCGAGCCGAAGCCGAAAGCCAAGATCGTATCTTTCAGTCTCTATAACTACCTCGGCGGCAATCACGACTGGCAGGGCAACTTGCAAAACTGGAACGACGAGTTTCAGTTCGGCTTGAACTTCCAGCGCCAGACGTTCTTCCGCGTCGGCTACAACGGCGGCTACGAGCGCGTCTTCGAGTCGGAGTTCGGCGCGAATCGCACGGCCACGCGCGCGGGCGCGTTCGCGGGCGAGAACTCCGAGCGCGGCGCGTATCTCAAGAACGTCTTCGCCTACGGCGGCTCGACCGTCAACAAGCAGATCAATTTCTTCACCTTCTTCGGCTATCGCTGGGGGCAAATCGATTTCGACTTCGGCAACTTGCCTAAGTACCCGCGCGTCAGCCCCGCCGCGCTCGCAGACGCGGACGCGCCGCTCGACCCCGGCGCGGGCAACCTCTTGCAGTACGAACTCAACCTCAACTACAAGCCGACCTCGGCGCTCAGCAGTTCGCTCTCCTTCATCAAGAACCGCCTGACGCGCCGCGACACCGGACTCGTCGCCTTCGACACCAACATCGTCACCCTGCGCACGACCTACCAGTTCTCGCGTTTCACTTTCCTGCGTGCGCGCGTTGACTACGACTCGCTCGCCGCAAACGCGCGCGGCCAGTTTCTCTTAGGCTGGACGCCCAACCCCGGCACGGCTTTCTACGCAGGCTACAACGACGACCTCAACCGCAGCGGCTTCAACCGCTTCACAGGCCAACTCGAACCCGGCTTCCGGCGCAACGGTCGCACCTTCTTCATCAAAATGTCCTACCTCATCCGGCGCAGCTTTTAGAGACAGTGACGAGTGACAAGTGACGAGTGACGAGTTAACTCAAAACAGTTTTCGGTTTTAACTTGTCACTCGTCACTCCTTTCAGCCTGATTTATAGCCAAATCGGTCGGGGGCGGGGAAATCTCCGCCCCCGACTCGCGTTTTGCGCGCCGGAATTCCTTTGAAATTCGCTTGAAATCGCTTTCCTGCCGCCGTTTTTACTTTTATCCTCGTACGGCTGAAACTTTTCGCCCTGAAAGCTCACTAACACGGTGGACGGGACGAAACGGCTAGCTATGGAAGCACTCAGCGGGACATTGATGATAGCGGAGCAACACGTCGCACACGCCGAAAAGCCTCTGATGAACAGCCCTGAGCAACTCGTAGCTGCGGCGCGGCGTGGCGACCAAGATGCCTTCCGGCACATCTTCGACAGGTGGGCGCGCCCCGTCGTGTCTTTCGTCTACGACATGGTCGGCGACCGCGCGCTCGCAGAGGATTTGACGCAGGAGACTTTCGTTCGCGCCTACAAATATCTGAACGCGCTGCGCGACGACACGAAGTTCTCCACATGGCTCTTCAGCATCGCCAAGAACGTCGCGCGCGAGCACTTGCGCTCGGCGCACAGCCGGAGCAAGAAAGTTGACCTGGACGACGAGAGCGTACTCGAACTGCACGACGAGAAGCCGACGCCTGCGGGCGCGCTGCTCGACAAAGAGTTGAACGGCGTCGTGCGCCACGCGCTCGGCGCGCTCGACGAAGACAAGCGCACAGTCTTCACTCTGAAAGTTTTCCAGCAGCGCAGCTACGAGGAGATCGCGGAGATTACAGGTTTTTCCGTGCCGAAGGTGAAGACCGATTTGCACCGCGCGAGGACGGAGATGCGTCGGCGCATGAGTCCTTATCTGGGGGTGAAGCAATGAAGTGTGAGGAATGCAACACGAACACGCTCGAAGAATTTCTTGACGGCGAACTCGACGCGCGCCGCGCTGCCGAGATTGAGGCACACCTCGCCGCTTGCCACGCTTGCGCCGCCGCGTATGACGAATTGCTCGACGAGCAGAACATCTACGCCGCTTACGAGCGCGACGTGCAGGTGACGCCGCAGATGTGGACGGGCGTTGCGAGGAGGATCGCTGCGGAAGAGAAGCCGCAGGATGGAGCGAATTTCTTCCAAACGATTCGCGCGTGGTTCGCAGAGGCTCTCGTCGCGCCGCGTTTCAGCCCCGTGCTCACGGCGGCGCTGGTGCTCGTCGCCATCGGCGCGACCGCCAGCGTGATGAAGTATCTCAACACGCAAACCGAAAAGCCCGCTATCGTCGCGGGCGGGCAGGGCACAACCGCCACGCCCGAACGGAAGAACGTCACACAACCCGCGCCCGACGTGTCGCCGAGCGCCGCGCCGTACGAGTCGCAGACGGAAGCGCCGGTTGTCGCCGTAAAGGATAAATCGGACGAAGGCGAGAAACCTGAGAAGGCCAGTTCGCAACGCCGTAGGGGCGACGCGGAACGCAAACTTGCGCAGCCGTCGAACGACGCGGCGCAGATTCTCACCGCCAACATGAACAGCGAACAACTCAAGCGGCAGCGTGCGACAGCGCGGCTCGTGCGCGAGGCGGAGTCGAAGTACGTCGCGGCGATCAAGATGCTGTCGGAAGACGTGAACCGCAAGCGCACGCGGCTCGACCCGCAGGTGGCCGCGCGCTTCGACGAAACGCTCGCCACCATTGATCGCTCGATTGCGGAGACGCGCCGCACCGTGCTCAAACACGGCAACGATCCGGTCGCCGTCCAGTACATGCTCTCGGCCTACGCCAAGAAGGTCGAAGTGATGCGCGAGATGGCCGCCGTTGACTGAAAACTTACTTGGAATCTTTTGAAGTTGGAACTCGAACTTGTCTGTAGGTCTTAAAGTGTTATGAACAAGAAAACTCTGACAGCATTAATCGTCGCCTTCGCCATGCTGCACGGCACGGCGCTCCGAACAATCACACGCGCGCAAGAGCCTGCGGCGACGGCGGGCGGCGGCTCGGTTGCGATCAACAATCAATCGGGGCGCGTGCAGATCAAACTGGAGCGCGGCAGCCGCGTCGCCATCAACAATCGCTACGGGCGCATCACCATTACGGGATGGGATCGCGACACGGTCGAAGCTACTGCGACGAGCGACAAAGGCGCGGAAGCCGTGCAGGTCGAGATGACCGCAGACCCTGCGGCCACCGAGTCCTTGCTGACGCTCACAGTGCCTGGTCGCCCCGGCCAGCGCGGCCCGTTCCCGTTCGTCTACACGCCGGACATCAACGTCAACGTCAACACGAACATCAACCCGCGCATCTACACTACGATTCCCAATCCGAAACCCCCGAGCAATCCGACCCCTGCGCCACAGGTGCAGGGCGACGCGCCGCGCGCGCCGAAGGCAAACACGCCCCCGCCCGCAAAGCCAGCCAGGCCCGTCAAGACCAAGCCTTCGGGCGAAGACGACGATAATGAAAGCCACATCATCATCATGCCCATGCCGGACGCAGCCGTCGCGCCGGAAGCCGTCGTCAGCGGCGTACCGCCCGCGCCTGCGACGAGCCAATCCTCGTCCGGCGCTGTGGGCAGTGCGATTAAAAGCGCGGTGAAAAGTACTGTGAAAAATTCGGCGCGCGGAGTCGGCGTCGGCATCGGTGTCGGCGGCGGCGTGGGCTTCGGCGGCGGCGAGTCGAGCAGCATCAGTTTGCATGTGAGGATGCCGCGCTACGCCAAACTCGAAGCCCTCGAAGTGCGCTCCGGCGACGTGAACATCTCGGACATTGACGGCCCCATCTCGATCTCAAGCGGCAGCAGCAACATCACGGTCGCACGCGTCGGCGCGCTCGAAGTGCGCGCGCGTTCAGGCAACATCAACGTTGACGGCGTCGAAGGTCTCGTCTACATCGTCGCTACGAGCGGCACGATCAGCGTCCGCCGCACCAAAGGCGACGTGCGCGCCACTTCAATCAACGGCGACATCAACCTCCACTGCATCAAGGGACGCGTTGACGCCTCGAACGCGCGCGGCGGCATCATCCTCGGCGGCGTCGAAGGCGACGTTGAGGCTTCGACGACCGACGCAGACATCAACTTCATAGGAGCGATTCGGCCGCAGGGTCGCTATCGCCTGAAATCCATGGAAGGCCGCGTCATCATGGCGATCCCCGAAACGTCGCCTGGCTTTACGGCCGTCCTCGCTTCTTACAACAAAGACGTGGTGACGACATTCCCTGTCGCCAACGAGACGCTGTCGGGCGGCAGCGCGGGCGTCAACCGCCGCATCGTGGTCAAGCAAGGCAACGGCGACGCGCAGATCACGCTCGACTCTTTCAGCCAGACCGTACACCTGACCAAACTCGCGTCCGGGCAGTCAACTTCCTGCCAGCAGTAACTCTTTCGAGGTAAACCACAGATGAAACGCAAACTACTCAGCGCCGCCCTCTCCTTCGCCGTCGCCGCCAGCGCGCTTGCCTTCGCCGGTTGGCACGCTGAGGCGCAGGAAAAAGATAAAGTTAAGAGCAAGTCGCCCGACGTGAAAGTCTCTCCCGAAATCCGTGTGGAGCGACCCGAATGGACGCTTGCCATCCCGATGCCCGCGATCGCGCCCGTCATCGTCCCCGACATCAACATCAACTTGCCAGACATCAACATCAATCTGCCGGACATGAACATAGACATGGGCGGCGATTGGTTTTACGACGACGACAGCGACCGCACGGAACGCGAGGAGTTGCGGCAGACTTATCAACTCTCTGCGGGCGCGCGCGTCGAACTCTCGAACATCAACGGCTCGATTGACGTTGAAACCGTAGAAGGCAACACCGCCGAGCTGCGCATCACGAGTTATTCGCGCGAACTGAATCCGCGCAAACTCGCGGTCGAACAGACGGCTTCGAGTCTCAGTGTGCGCGGCGCGGCGCGACCGAAGCGCGACGGCGACAGCATGAACTTCGAGAACACGAGTTACCACGTCTGGTTGAAATTGCCGCGCCGCTCCGAGTTAACCATTGACGGCGTGAGCGAGAGCGTACGCATCGGCGAACTCGACGGCGCGGTGCGACTGTCGAACCTCAGCGGGAGCGTCGGCGTCGCACAGGCGACGGGGTCTGCTGTGGTGTCGCAGGTGAGCGGTTCGGTCACGTTGAACATGGCGCGGCTCGGCGCGAATGGTGTGCGCGTCGAGAACGTTAGCGGCAAAGTGAACTTGCGCTTCATGGACGACGTGAATGCAGACTTGCAGACGAAGGGGATCAAGGGAAAAGTTTACGTCGAACTGGCAAACGTGGCGGTCGAAGGCGAGATGAACCGCGCGGACTTTCGCGCGAAGGTGGGGACGGGCGGCGCGCCCATCCAAATCTCCGACGTGACGGGCAGCGTCCGCCTCTCGCGCGGTCGCACGGTCGCAGAGATGCTCGGCGCGTTGAAGTCTGCGGAGCGTTCGACGACGCGCATGGAGACGGCGCGCGACCTCACGCTCTACGTCTCGAACCGGCAGGTGCGGCAGGCGATGGTCGAAGCCTTGAACGGCGAGCAGAACAGCACCGTGAAGATGACCGCCGCACGCGCGCTCGTGCCTTACGTCGCAGAGCCGGAAGTGCGCGATGCATTTATGCGTTCAATCGAGACGGGTACTGGAAACGGCGTCGTACGCATGACCGCCGTGCGCGCCATCGCCAAACAGTACGCGGCTGACAAGCCCGTGCGCGACACGCTCCTGCGCGTCTTGGCAACAGAACAGAACGACCTCGTGCGCATGAACATCGTCGGCGCGATTGCGAAGTACACGGACGACGCAAACGTGCGGCGCGCTCTCGCCGATGCTTTGAAGAACGACCGCAGCGACATCGTGCGAATGCGTGCCGCAAACGCGCTCTCGAAGCGCGTCAACGATCAGGAAATCTACGAACTGCTTTTGAACGCCGCGCGCAACGACAAGAAGACGATTGTGCGCGCTAACGCCCTGAGCGGCTTGACGAGCCGGATCAAAGAGCGCGCGGAGTTGCGCGAGTTGTTCATAGGCTATCTCGATCACGAGTCGTCAATCCTGCAATACAAAGCCTTGCAAGGGTTGGTCGAACTCGGCGACCCTGCGCTCAAAACTCGTCTCGTCGAAAAGGCGAAAGAGTTAATCGCGATGCAGGCGCGCCGCCAGTGGAACGACCGCATGTTGCTCGACACGATACTCCTGCTCCGCCGCCTCGACCCGCAGGAAGCCGACCGCGTCATGGAGCAACTTGGTAGCGAACGCATGAAGACTTTTTAACTGAAAGCATAGGAGCGCGAAATATAAATCGGCAGGGTTTACGAAATGTAATCCCTGCCGATTTTTTCGGAGAACTTTATGAATCCGTCCCGCCCGATCTCGCGTCTGATTTGCTGTTTTTACGTTTGCGCTCTCGGCTGTCTGTTCAGTGCTTATGGTCAACAGCCTGTACCGCGTTTTGAAACGTCGGAGTGCGCGGTCGCGGTTCCCAAGGGTGAAAAAGTCGAGTGCGGTTATCTCGTCGTTCCGGAAGACCGAACTTTGAAAAACAGCCCGACGTTTCGTTTGCCGATCATCATTTTGAAAAGCGATAACCCGCAGCCGCAACCCGATCCGATCTTGCGAACGTTCGGCGGCCCCGGCTCGTCGTCTCTGAGAATGGTCAACAGCAGGCGCTTCTCGCCTTGGCTGAAAGATCGCAACGTCATCATTTTTGAACAACGCGGCACACGCTACGCTCAACCCGCGCTCGAATGTCCAGAAGTTAACGCGTCGAACATCAACAGCGCGAAACAGAACCTCGACGCGAAGACCGCGAGGGCGAACGAACTTCAAGCCGCGAAAGCCTGTCATGAGCGTTTAACTAAACAGGGCATCAACCTGTCGGCTTACAACAGCGCGGAGAGCGCGGCGGACATAGAAGATTTGCGGCACGTGTTGAAGTTGGACAAGATCAATCTGCACGGCGTTTCGTACAGCGCGCGTCTGATGCTCAACGTCATGCGCGACTACCCGCAGGGCATTCGAAGCGTCGTTTTAGAATCAACTTTGCCGCCGCAGGTGAACTACGACGAAGTCGGAGTTGAGGCAATCGTGCGCTCTTTGAACGTGCTTTTCCGCAATTGCAAACTCGACGCGCGGTGCGCCGCTGCTTATCCGAAACTGGAAGAAGAGTTTTATGCGTCGGTGAGTCGCCTGAACAAGCAGCCGATCTCGGCAAGCGTCAAAGATTCAAAGACTGGCGACGCGAGCGTCGTCAAACTCAACGGCAACGATTTTGCGACGTGGTTGATTGACTACTTGCTATCGAACGACGCGGAGGCCATCGCCGATGCGCCTCTGGTAATTCATCAAACGTTTCAGGGCAAGTACGCTGCGTTCGAGAAGTATGCGAATGAGAAAACGAGTCCTTCAACGTCGGCTCTGGGAATGAGATATTCGGTCTGGTGCGGCGAGGAGATACCGTTTGAGAGTCGTCGGAAAATTGCGGCGCAATCGTTTCGCTATTCGCAACTCGAAGGTTATGAAGTGATGGCCTTGCCGGATATTTGCAGCGTGTGGAAAATACGCGCGGCGAAGCCGGTTGAAAACAGGGCTGTCAAAAGCGATATTCCGACGCTCGTCCTCACAGCCGAATACGATGCTTACACGCCGCCCGCTTGGGGAACGTTGGCGAAGCAAACTTTGAAGAACAGTTTTCTTTTTGAAGTCCCCTGGGTCGGACACGGCCCTGCCTTTTCGAGTCCGTGCGCGCGGGAGATGATTGCGGAGTTTTTCGCGCGACCGACGGTTGCTCCAAAGTCGGATTGCCTCAAGCAGGAAAAGCAGAAGTATAATTTTGTAGTAAACAAATAGAACTCCGTAATTCTGCGCGTCCAAAATTTCGTAAACGCAAAAATGAGCCTTTAAGTTTGCGCTTCCCTTCAAGCCGTCTGTAGAATCGGGCGCATGCTTGATGTGGAAACGAACGAACTCGAACTGCGTGTGAAAGAGTCGCGCGAGGCGTTGGACGCGCACGTGCGCGACATCGTCGAATGGCATTTCAACCCTGAGACCGGCTGCCCCTTCTGGCTCGACTACGCCAGCCGCCTCGACTGGAATCCGCGCAGCGAGATCAAAACCTACGAAGACCTCTCGCGCTTCGGCTTCTTTCAGGACGAAGCCCTGCGCGGCGGCCCCGTGCGCCGCTGGGTTCCGCGCGCTTACAGTGATCGCCCCATTTACGTCTTCGAGACGGGCGGCTCGACGGGCGTTCCCAAGTCGCGCATCAACATAGAAGATTTTCGTCTCGACTACGAAGCCTTCAGCCGGACGCTGCCCGACGAAGCGTTTCCGAAGGGCGCAGACTGGCTCGCCGTCGGCCCGTCTGGGCCGCGCCGCCTGCGTCTCGCCGTCGAACACCTCGCGCAGTATCGCGGCGGCATCTGTTTCATGGTTGATCTCGATCCGCGCTGGGTCATCAAACTCTTGAAGACAGGGCAGTCCAAGCAGGCCGAAGCCTACAAGCAGCACGTCGTCGAACAGGCGCTCACGCTGCTTCGCGCGCACGACAGTATTCGCTGCCTGTTCACGACGCCGAAGCTGCTCGAAGCCATCTGCGAAAAAGTCTCTCTGCGAAAACTCGGCATCACAGGAGTCTTCTGCGGCGGCACGGAGATGACTCCGCAGTTTCATCGCTTCGCCGTCGAAGAACTTCTGGACGGCGTGTACTTCGCGCCGACCTACGGGAACACTCTAATGGGTCTTGCCGTCGGCAAGCCGCGCCTGCCGGAGGACAACTACGCCATCATCTACTACCCGCCAGCGCCGCGCGCCATGATCGAAGTGGTTGACCCCGACCGTCCAGACACGCTCGTCAATTACGGCGAGACGGGGCGCGTGCGTTTGACGACGCTGACGCGCGAGTTCTTCATGCCGCGCTTCCTCGAACGCGATCAGGCCGAACGCGAGCCGCCCTACCTGCCCTACGCTTGGGACGGCGTGCGCAACGTGCGCCCCTTCGCCAAGCTTGAGACTAACGTGGTGGAAGGCGTCTATTGAACCATGTTGCACATACCACTCTTGCGCAAAGGCGAGCCTTATAAAAGTTTGGACGTGGTGCGCGTCGTGCATCACCGGACGCGTGAGCCGTTCGTAGAGATCAGTCAGGCGAACGCGGGATTGATCCGGCGCGACCTGGCGGCGCAGGAACAGGCGCGCACGGCGCTCGCCGCGTTCACGGTCGCGGAACTCGTAGAGATGTCTGTGCGTGCGGCGGAGATTTTTGCGCGCGGAGAGTTGCCTGTGGGCGACGAGTTGCAAACGCCCGAACAGTACGTCGAGCAGGTGTCGGCGACGACGGGGCTGCCGCATGTTTTGGCGCGGCGCAACATGGAGAAGATTCGCGGCGCGCTCTCGCAGACGGACAGCATGCTCAGAGGTTTGACGCGCAATCTAGACCTTTCGATTCTGGATCGCGGGCACGGCGAGATCGAGGGACAGACGGTGTGTTTCTTTCCGCGCACGCAGAGCTTGGGCGTCGTGCTGCCGAGCAATTCTCCGGGCGTGCATTCGCTCTGGGTTCCGGCGGTGGCGCTCAAGATTCCGCTCGTGTTGAAGCCGGGTGGCGCAGAGCCCTGGACGCCGTATCGCATCATTCAAGCGTTCATGCGTGCGGGCGTGCCGCGCGAGGCGTTCGGTTATTACCCGACCGGACACGGCGGCGCGGGCGAAATCTTGAGGCACACGGGGCGCGGTATGGTCTTCGGCGACGTGGCTTCCGTTTCGCAATGGGCGGAGGACGGGCGCGTCGAAGTGCATGGGCCGGGCTACAGCAAAGTCGTCATCGGCGACGACCTCGTTGACGACTGGGAAAAATACCTGGACGTGATCGCCGCTTCAATTGTCGATAACGGCGGGCGTTCGTGCGTCAACGCGTCGGGCGTGTGGGTGACGCGGCACGCGGACGAGATCGCGGAAGCGTTGGCCGCGCGGTTGGCACAGATCGTCCCGCGCGCGGCTGACGACGAGCGTGCCGAGCTTGCGCCGTTTGCGGACGCAGCGGTCGCCGCGCGCATCTCGCGGATGATCGATCAAGGTTTGCAGGAAGCGGGCGCGCGCGACGTGACGGCGGAGAAGCGCGGAAGCGACAGGCTCAGCGAGTCGGATGGTTGCTCCTATTTGCTGCCGACCATCGTGCGCTGCGAGTCGCCGCAGCACGGGCTGGCGAATCGAGAGTTCCTGTTTCCGTTCGCGAGCGTCGTCGAAGTCAAACAGGATGAACTGCCGGAAGCGTTGGGCGTAAGCCTCGTCGTCACGGCGATCACAGAGGACGAGCGGTTGATTGCGAAACTTTTATCGTCGCCGCACGTTGATCGTCTAAACATCGGCGCGATCCCGACGAACCGGATCAGTTGGGATCAGCCGCACGAGGGCAATCTGTTCGAGCATCTCTACGCGCGCAGGGCTTTCCAGATGGCGTCAGCCGCGTCGCAGTTGCATTGATGAAGATTCTCTATCTCACAGCAGGCGCGGCCAACATGTACTGCGGCAGTTGCCTGCGCGACAACGCGCTCGCCACGGAACTCATACGGCAAGGGCACGACGTAATGCTCCTGCCCGTCTACACGCCGACTCTGACGGATGAAAGAAACGTCAGCCGCTCCGACAAAGTCCTCTTCGGCGGCATCAGCGTCTATCTTCAACAACACGCTTCCGTCTTTCGTCACACCCCATGGCTCGTGGATAAATTGTGGGACTCAACCGCCGCGCTGAAACTCGCCGCGCGACGCTCGATTGCCGTCAATCCGAAACTGCTCGGCGAGCTTACCGTCTCAATGCTCAAGGGCGAAGAGGGACGCCAGCGCAAAGAGTTCGACAAGATGGCGCACTGGCTCAAAGAGCAGGAGACGCCCGACGTGGTGACGCTGCCCAACTCGCTCTTGCTCGGTCTCGCGCGTCCCATCAAGCAAGCACTGAACCGCCCCGTCGTCTGCACGCTGCAAGGCGAGGACTTGTTTCTCGACGGACTCGAAGAAAGTTTCCGTCGCACGTCGCTCGAACTCATACGCGCCGCTGTCGAACACGTTGACGCCTTCGTCGCCGTCAGCGAATCTTACGCCGCGTTCATGTCCGACCATTTGCAGATACCCGCGAGCAAGATGCGCGTCGTCCCGCTCGGCATCAATCTCGAAGACTACGAAGCGCAGGACGACGACAAGACGACGACAGCAGCGCAGCAGACAAGCGCAAAGACTTTTACCGTCGGCTACTTCGCGCGCGTCGCGCCTGAGAAGGGCTTGCATGTTTTGTGCGATGCTTACCGACGCCTGCGTGAGCGCACGGATGTCAACGATGCGCGGCTCGAAGCGGCGGGCTATCTCGCGCCTGAGCACGAAGAATATTTGCGCGGCATCGAACGACAGTTGAACGAATGGGGACTCGGCAACGAGTTTCACTATCGCGGCGCGCTCGGACGCGAAGAGAAGATCGCTTTCTTGCGAAGCGCGGACGTGCTATCCGTGCCCGCCACTTACGACGAGCCGAAAGGCATCTCGCTCCTCGAAGCGATGGCCTGCGGCGTGCCCGTCGTCCAGCCGCGTCGCGGCGGCTTCACAGAGATCATCGAACGCACGTGCGGCGGTCTGCTCGTCGAGCCTGACAACGCCGAAGCACTCGCCACAGGACTTTACGAACTCTATAAAAATCCTTCGCGCCGCGCGGAACTCGGAGAGCGCGGCGCACGCGGCGTGCGCGAGCACTACAGCGTCGCACGCATGGCCGAACGCGCGCTCGAAGTCTACAGGCAAGTGAAGGAAGAAGGGTTAAAGGGGAAAGGGTAAAGGGTAAAGGGGAAGGGGAAAGACGAAGAGATAATGTTAACTGCTTTCTACCCTTTCCCCTTTCCCCTTTAACCCTTCCCCTCCGGTCTTATGGTTTATGCTTGAAGTCAACGATCTCTCAAAAGAGTATCCGACGCCGCGCGGGGCGTTGCCGATTTTGTCGGGCGTGTCGCTCAGTCTCAAGCGTGGCGACGCGGTTTCGATTATGGGGCCTTCGGGGAGCGGCAAGAGCAGTTTGCTCTACATCGTCGGCGCGCTCGAACCGCCCACCAGCGGCACTGTCACGCTCGACGGCCAGAATCCTTTCACGATGCCGGAGCGCGAACTCGCAGCCTTTCGCAATCGCCAGATCGGATTCATCTTTCAAGACCACTGTTTGCTTCCGCAACTGACGGTACTGGAAAACGTGCTCACGCCGACGCTCGTTGCGACGGGCGCGAAGGACGGCGACGAGTTGGAGCGTGCGCGCCTGTTGCTAGAGCAAGTGGGACTCACGGCGCGCAGCGAACACCGTCCGGCGGAACTCTCAGGCGGCGAGAAGCAGCGCGTCGCGCTCGCACGCGCGCTCATACGCAAGCCGCTCCTACTGCTCTGCGACGAGCCGACCGGCAACCTCGATCACGCGTCCGCCACAACGGTCGCAGAGCTTTTGCTCGAACTCCATCGCCGACAGGAGACGATCCTCGTCGTCGTCACACACAACGCCGAACTGGCCGCACGCTTTCCCGTGCAGTACGAACTGTTGGAACAGAATCTTGTCCGTCGTTCGTAGGCGATGGTCCGTAGTCAGTAGTCAGTTGTCCGTTGTTTGTGTTGCGCGAGCAAGTTGCTAAAGATGACGGTTCAAGTTAGCCAACAGGAAAACAACTGGCGACGGACAACGGACAGCTTCTTTATGACCACTGCGACGCTCCTGAGACGCAATCTCGCTTACTACTGGCGCACGAACGCGGCGGTGGTGGGCGGCGTTGCGATTGCGGTGGCGGTGCTGGCGGGAGCTTTGCTCGTGGGCGATTCGGTGCGCGCGAGTTTGCGCGAACTGGTCTTGGGGCGTTTGGGCAAGACGGCTTATGTCGTCTCGGCGTCGAATTTCTTCCGCGAAGAGTTGGTCGAAGAGTTGCGCGCGCATCCGCAGTTCGCAGGGGCGTCGTTTGAAGGGGCGTGCCCGCTCGTGGTGTTCGAGGGCGTCGTCATAGACGAACAAAGCGGGCGGCGCGGCGGGGGCGTGCAGGTCTACGGCGTTGACGAGCGCTTCTGGCGTTTTCAAGGGATGGATGCCGCGACGAAGAGTTTGGGCGAGCGTGACGTTTTGTTGAGCGCGGGGCTGGCGTCGGAGTTGGGGGCGCAGGCGGGCGGCGAGGTTTTGCTGCGCATCGAAAAGCCTTCGGCCATCCCCGTCGAATCGCTGCACGGGCGCAAGGAAGACGTTGGGCGCACCGTGCGTTTGACGATTCGAGAAGTGCTGTCGAGCACAGAACTCGGCGAGTTTAGTTTGAGACCGCAACAGGGCGCGGTGCGCGCGGTCTTCGTCCCGCTCAGGCGCGTGCAGAAGGACGCGGAGCAGGAAGGCAGAGTCAACACGATCCTGCTCTCGACGCGAACGGGCGACGATGCGACGGACGCGGGCGGCGCGGCGCAGTCGGCGGCGATTGCACGGATTTTGCGCGAGACGTTCCGGCTCGAAGATTTGGGCATCAAGTTGCGCACGCTCGAAGCGCAGCACGCGCTGTCGCTCGAAACCGAGAGCGCTGTTGTGAACGACGCGCTCGGACGGCAGGCAGAGGAAGCGGCGCGCAATTTGAACTTGCGTGTACCCGCGATCTTTTCTTACCTCGCGAACGCGATCCGATCGGGCGGGCGCGAGATTCCTTATTCGCTTGTCACGGCGATTGACGAAGAGAGTTTTGCGGGTTTGCGTCGAGAGGCGACTCAAGTTTCAGAATCGCCTGTTCGCAAGTTGGCTCAAGCGTCTGCTCAGGAACCCGCGCAAGAGTCGTCAGCGTCCGCAGTTCAAAGTGCGCCGATCTTGTTGAACGAGTGGGCGGCGCGCGATCTCGGCGCGCGCGTGGGCGATGCGGTGTCGCTCGATTATTACGTGTGGCGCGAAGAGGGGCGTTTGGAGACGCGCACGGCGGAGTTTCGCTTGGCGGGCGTTGTGCCGATTCGAGGACTCGCGGCGGATCAAGAGTTGACGCCGGAGTATCCGGGCATCAGCGGCACGGAGAGTTTATCGGATTGGGACCCGCCGTTCCCGCTCGATCTCTCTCGCGTGCGCACGCAGGACGAAACCTACTGGAAAGAGTTTCGCACGACGCCGAAAGCCTTTATCCCGCTCGCGCGCGGGCAAGAACTCTGGCAGACGCGCTACGGCAAACTCACTTCGCTACGCCTCTATCCCGCGAAAGAAGTTTCGCTCGAAGCGACGCGCACAGAGTTTGAAAAACTTTTGCGCGAGCGCCTCGATCCTTTCGGCGCAAACTTCACGCTCTATGCGGCGCGCGCCGAAGGTCTCCAAGCCTCGCGCGGCGCGACGGACTTCGGCGAGTACTTTCTCTACTTCAGTTTCTTCCTCGTCGTCTCCGCGCTCATGCTCGCGGCGCTCTTCTTCAAACTCGGCATCGAGCAACGCCTGCGCGAGATCGGCCTGCTGCAAGCCGTCGGCTTCAACGCCGCGAAAATCCGCACGCTCTTTCTCGGCGAAGGCTTGTTGCTCGCCGTCGCGGGAAGCGTGTTGGGATTAGCGGGCGCGCTCCTCTACGGTGCGCTCGTGATGCACGGCCTGCGTACGTGGTGGGTTGACGCGGTGGGTACGCGCGCTCTTGCGCTGCACGCGTCGCCCTTCGCGCTCGCGGTCGGCGGCGCAGGCGGCATCGTCGCCGCGCTTCTGTGCATCTGGTGGACGCTCCGTATGCTCGCGCCCGTCTCGACACGCGAACTGCTCGCCGGGACGAGCGATACGATGACGACACGCGGACGCGCCGGATGGTTGAGAAGAAAACTCGGAGCGCGGTTCGCACGCCTGACAACAATCTCGCCGTCTGCGCGACTCGGCGCGTCAACGTCTCTCGTCGCCGCCGTCGTGTGCGCGTTGCTTGGCGTGTTGCTGTTGGTGGCCGCCGCGTTGAGGTGGGTCGGAGACGTGGCCGGATTCTTCGGCGCGGGCACGCTGCTGCTCATCGCGTTGCTCTGCTTTCAATCGGCGTGGCTACGGCGTGCGAACCGACACACAACGATTGGAGGGCGCGGCTTGTGGCCTGTCGCACGGCTCGGCTTTCGCAACGCGACGCATCGCGCGGGTCGCAGCGTCCTGTGCATTGCGCTCATCGCGTCCGCCACGTTCATCATCGTCGCGGTTGACGCCTTCCGTCGCGACGCAGCAGCCGCTTCAACCGACAGAAAATCCGGCACGGGCGGCTACACGCTTCTTGCCGAAACGCTCCTGCCCGTCGCGCACGACCCGAACAATGCTGAGGGCAGGGAAGCTCTGAACCTCGCCGCGCAGGAGGAGACGGCAACGCTCGCGAATGTTACGTTCACGCGCTTTCGCCTGCGACCGGGCGACGATGCGAGTTGTTTGAATCTCTATCAACCGCGCAACCCGCGCATACTCGCGCCCGCCGCAGGTTTCATCACGGATAATCGCTTCACGTTTGCGGACTCGCTCGCCGAGACGGATGCAGAGAAAGCTAACCCCTGGCTACTGCTCGAACGAGATTCACAGGACGGCGTGATCCCCGTCATTGCCGACGCCAACTCGCTCGCTTACGTGTTGCATCGCAAACTCGGCGAAGAGATGGTGTTGAACGAGGGGATGGACAGACCTGTGCGACTGCGTTTCGTCGCCGCGCTCTCCAATAGTTTGTTCCAGTCGGAGTTGTTGATGTCGGAGAAGAATTTCCTGCGCGCGTTTCCGGAGCAGGAGGGCTATCGCTTCTTTCTGCTCGACGCCGCGCCGGAACAGGCGTCGCGCGTCGCCGCGCTTCTCGAATCGCGCCTCTCGGATTTCGGGTTCGACGCGAGCGCGACTGCCGAACGGCTCGCGGAGTTTCATCGCGTGGAGAACACTTATCTCTCGACCTTCCAGACGCTCGGCGGACTCGGCACGATTCTCGGCACGCTCGGATTGGCGACGGTGCTTTTGAGAAACGTACTTGAGCGTCGGCGCGAACTGGCGCTGCTGCGCGCGGTCGGCTACAACGCGCGCCACTTCGCGCTGATGGTCGTGGCGGAAAACGCTCTGCTGCTCGTCTGCGGGTTGTTGACGGGCGTGGTGTGCGCGCTCTTAGCCATCGCTCCGGCCTTCTACTCGCGCGGCGGTCACCTGCCAACGCGCTCGCTCGCCGTGCTGCTCGCGTTGGTCGTCCTCGTGGGACTCGCCGCGTCGCTTCTGGCGACGGCTGCCGCGCTGCGTTCGCCTTTGATACCGGCGTTACGTGCGGAATAGGAAACCAAGACGCGCGACTTTTTTTCTCGGCCGTTATCATTCAGCTTCGATATTTGATATTTCAAGACTGCGGGCGTATGTTAAACTGTCGCAGTTCTTGTGAGAATACTTTAGTTCCGACTCTGCCAAGCGCCTTCTGCGTATCAGCAAATAGAAGTCCTGACCTTATTTGCTAAACCCGCTTACCGTCTCTTAGGTCATATACATGAGAAACGCAAAATATGAGCAGCCGCGCGAGAAGCCCGAACGGCGCGCCTGAGTGCTGATGCGGATTAGAAGTCAACCAACTTTCTTAAAACCGAAGACCGTTTCAAGTAACGAGCAGCCGGTATGCTTAAAGCAAATTACAGAGGAGCGGAAAGCGTCTCATGACTGATAAAAAGGGATGGGGTTCGACCGTCGCCGGTTGGTTTATCGAACGAGATGACGATCAGGCGCACACAGGCACGTCCGCGATCGAAACCGAAACTCAGAACGATACGACGGGCGAAGCCGAAGGAATCTCCGCCGCGCCGTCCGGTGATTACGCGACGCCCTCTCCGACACAGACAGTCTTCCAGTCGCCGCCGCCCGCCGCCGTCGGCGGACAAGTTGATTTTGCGGCTGTGTTCGCGGCTGCCGGAGTGGACGCGGCAGAGCAGGAGCGCGTGTCTAAAACCATCGAACTGCTGCGCAGCTTGCCTGCGGGCACAGATGCGGGCGTGAAGAAACAGATCGTCGAAGCCTCGCTCAAAGCGTTCGGCGTGGCGATTGAAAAGATCATCGAGGCCAGCGTCGAAGAGTTGCAGGCGTTAGACGGCTACATCAGAAACGGCGCGGCGGACAATGAGAAGTTGATACAGGAATCGGACGCGCGTATTAAGCAGTATGAACAGGAGATCAGGAACATCCGCGCCGTGATGCAGCAGAGCGTAGAGGAGCAGCAGACTTTGATCAAAGTTTGTAACGACAAGAAACTTGAGGTGCAGCAAGTGCTGGAGTTTTTCGGGCAGGAGACGGTCGCGCGCGTCGTCAAAGCCTCGCCGAAACTCCACGACCCATCGAATCAAGGGGAAACTCCGGCAAGTTAGAGAAAGGGAAGAAGACCAATGTTCAGACGACTGGCTAATCTTTGGCGAGGCTTCCTCTCGCTCTGGATTTCGGACATCGAAAAAGAGCATCCCGAAATCGCGTATGAGAACGCCATCAATTCGATGGTCGCCAAATATTCAAAACTGAAGACCGCCACCGCAGGCATCATCCGCCGCCGCGAAGACCTCGACGAACGCTACAAACGCGCCACCGCCGAACTCGCTCAGACCGAAGCCGAACTCGACACCGCCGTCGCCACCGATCAGGACGATCTGGCCGTCATCCTGATCCAGAAGAAGAACCAGTTGACGACGGAAGTCACGGAACTCAAGACCGAGATGGAAACGGCGCGCGCGGACGCCGACTCGGCGAAGGCTTCGCTCTTAGGCGTGCAGTCGGAGATCAGGAAGTTGCAGGGCGAGCGCGATTCGATGCTCGCCAAGATGCAGTCGGCGCAGGCGCGTATCAAAGTGCAGGAGCAACTCGACGGCTTATCGGTTGACGCCGAAGTCAAAGCACTCGACAACGTGCGCCAGCACATCAAGACGACGATCGCCGAAGCCAATCTCGGCAAGGAACTCTCCGAGTCGTCGCTCGACTCGCGCCTCGCATCGCTCCGCAATCAAACAGGCGACGTGCAGGCCAAACAGCAACTCGCTGAACTGAAAGCCAAAAAGGCCGCACAGCAAAACGCGCAGGGCAACAAAACAATGTGAAGAAAATGATGAACGCGGAAGGATGAATGAAAGGCTGTCCGTTGTCCGTAGTCAGTTGTCCGTTGTATGTGCTCGGCTAGCGTCAAGCTGAAAATGAAAGATTTAAGACGGGGCAGCACAAAAACAACTGACTACGGACAACGGACAATTGACTGTCCTCTAATTCATCATTCCGCATTCATCGTTCACCATTTCCTCTTGAGGTGACTAATGAAACTGACTCCCTTTGCAAAAGCGTTCATCGCGGTGGTGGTGTTGGGTGTGATCGGCTTTGCGACGTGGCATTACAAAGGCGATGCGATCAAACAGTGGGCTGGCGGCGAGAGGACGACCGAAGGCGGCGACTCGAAGGGCGACTTCGACAGGTTGAACGGCGCGCCCGGCGATCCCGCGCGCGGTGTCGGCTCAACCGGCGTCAGTGCAACTTCGGTCGGCTCCGGCAAACTCAATCGCCCGCTCGTCGTTGGCATCAACACGTGGGCAGGCCACGCGCCGGGCGTCGTCTTCAATAACGGCATGGAGCCGAATGGCGCGTCGCTCTACAAGAAGAAATTTAACCTCGACGTGAAGTTTGTCTTGATCGAAGACCCTGCGGCAAAGCTGGCGGCGTTCCGCAGCGGGCAGATAGACATCATGTGGAACACTGTGGACAACTGGGCGCGCGAAGCCTCGATCCTCGCCGAGCAGAATCAGAAGGCCAAGTCAATCATCATGCAGGACTGGTCGCGCGGCGGCGACGGCATCGCCTCGCTCGCCTCCATCAAATCGGTAGAGGATTTGAAAGGCCACAAGATCGCCTGCACGCAATTCACACCGTCGCACTTCCTGCTGCTCTACCTGTTGTCGCAGTCGGGGCTGTCGCCGGAGGATCGCGCGGGCGTGGAGAAGAACATTCTCTTCGTGACGGACGCGCCCGCCGCAGCCGCCGCTTTCAAAGCCAAACAGGTTGACGCCGCCGTGACGTGGGAGCCTGATCTGTCGGGCGCAGTCACGGCGCGCGGCAGCGAGGCGCACGTCCTCGTCTCGACGCAGGCCGCCACCAACATCATCGCCGACACGCTCTGCGCGCGACAGGAGTTGATAGACAAATCGCCGGAGTCGGTGCGCGATTTCATCAACGGCTGGTTCGACGGCATCGAGATGATCAAGGACAACCCGAATGCGTCCTACGAGGTGGTCGCACGCGCGCTCAAACTCGACACAGACACCGTCTCCGGCATGTTGTCCGGTCTGAAACTGACGCCTTACGCCGACAACGCGCAGTTCTACGGCGTCAACGGGTCGAAGGCTCACTACGAGACTCTGTTCGACACGGCGTTCGTCATCTGGCGCAAAAAGGGTCTGGTGACGAAGAGCGTGAACGCGGCCGATTGGGCTGACACGCGCTTCTTGCAGGCGTTGGCCTCAAACTATCCGGGGCAGAAGGTGGAAGAGGCGCAGGTGGTGGCGAAAGCTCCTTCGGAGAAGGATATTCCGATCCTGCGGCAGCAGATTCAAATTCAGTTCACGCCCGGCTCCGACGAGATCATGGCCGGTTCATACCTGCTCTTAGACAAGCTCGGCGAGACGATGACCTCCTTCGGCAGCACCATCCTCCGCATCGAAGGCAACACCGACAACACCGGCTCGCCGACGGGCAACATGACGCTCTCCGAGCGTCGCGCGCTCGCCGTCAAGAACTACATCGTCAAAAACTTCTCGAACATTCCGCCGACGCGCTTCCAGACCATCGGGCGCGGCTCAACTAATCCGATTGCCGAAAACACCACAGAGGCCGGTCGCCAGCAAAACCGACGCACCGACATCAAGGTGATTTTGGCTACACAGTAAAACGTCCGTTGTCCGTGGTCAGTTGTCCGTTGTTTAGTGGCTATCGGCTTAGCAGCTAAAGATAAAGGTTTCAAGTTGCGCAAGCACAAAAACAACGGACAACTGGCCACTGACAACTGACAGCTTTTCCCCAATTATGGTCAAACGCAAAAGTAGTCTCTTCTCGATTCGCTCGCCGCTGCCGAAGCGGACGGCGTTCCTGCTAGGGTTTGTTGCGCCCGCGCTCGTGCTCGGCGTGTGGTGCGGCATCACTTACGGGGGCTTGGTGCAGCCGGACTTTTTGCCGACGCCGACGGAGGTTTTGCGCGGCACGCTGCAACTCTTCATCCAGTACGATCTAGGCACGGCGATCTACATCTCGACGCGGCGCATCGCCATCGCCTTCCTGCTGGCTTCCGTGATCGCTCTGCCGCTCGGCGTTTTGATGGGCGCGTTCGATCCCATCAACCGTTTCTTCGAGCCGATCATGGCTCCCTTGCGCTACATGCCGATCTCTGCGTTCATCCCGCTCCTGATTCTCTGGTTCGGCATCTACGAGAAACAGAAGATCGCGTTTCTGTTTCTCGGCGTGTTCGTCTACCTGCTGCCGGTCGTTGTCTCTTCCATACGGCTCGTGCCAGAAGAATTGGTGCAGACGGCTCTGACGCTCGGCGCGTCGAAGGCTCAGGTCATAAGGACGGTGCTATTGCCTGCGGCGATGCCGGAAATCTTCGACAGCTTTCGCGTGATGAACGCCATCGCTTGGACTTACGTGATCCTCGCCGAAGCGGTCAACCCCGAACACGGGCTTGGCTACATGGTCGAACTCGCGCGCACGCACCAGAAGGCTTCCTGGTCGTTCGCAGGGTTGCTCGTCATCGGCGGCATCGGCCTGCTGACAGACTTTTTCATACGCGCGCTTTCCGCCATGCTGTTTCGCTGGCGCGAAGCGTCCTGAAGAGACGCACAAGGTTCTATGGTTGATCAAGATGCACCGCAACCGCTGCCGCAAGCTGGCGAACCCGGCACGTTCGCCGTAGAGGGCGGGCAGAAACGCGCGCAGCACGTCACCTATCACGCAGACCAGAGCGGCGCGCCGCCCAAGCTGCGCGTGCAAGACCTGAGCGTGACTTACATAGACCGCAAGGGCAACCGCACCGAAGCCGTGCGCGACGTTTCCTTCGACGTGTACGACAAGCCGGACTCGGGTGAGGTCATAGTGTTTCTCGGCCCGTCGGGCTGCGGCAAATCCACGATCCTCAAAGCGGTCGCAGGACTCTTGCCGCCGACCGAGGGCGAGGTTCTAGTTGACGGCAAAGTGGTGGAGGACGTGGGGCGTGATCGCGGCATGGTCTTTCAGGCTTACACGTCGTTCGGCTGGCTGACGGTGCGCGAGAACGTGGAGTACGGTCTCAAACTGCAAGGCGTGGCTAAAAACGAGCGGCGCAAAGTGTCGAACAAAATACTGGCATCGGTGGGCTTGGCGGAGTTCGCGGATCGTTATCCGAAAGACCTCTCCGGCGGCATGAAGCAGCGCGTGGCGATTGCGCGCACGCTCGTCAACAACCCGCGCGTTGTGTTGATGGACGAACCGTTCGGCGCGCTCGACCCGCAGACGCGCTGGGGGATGCAGAGCCTCCTGCTCGACGTTTCGCGCGCAGAGAACAACACGATCCTGTTTGTGACGCACGATGTTTCCGAAGCGGTTTATCTGGCCGACACGATCTACGTGCTCTCGTCGCGTCCGGCGCGCATCCTGCATCAGGTTGACGTGCCCGCTTTTCCCGTGCGCGACATCGCGCTCAAGTCCGCGCCGGAATTTCGCGCGGTCGAAAAGAAGCTGCTCGATCTGATCTACTCCCCCGCTTCGTGAATCGCTAAAAGACGTAAATCGTGAAGCGTCGAATCGTAAATAGATTAAATCCGGTTCTTTCTGTTTACGATTCGACGCTTCACGATTTACGATGAACGTATGGGAACTACCGGAAAGCAGGGCTTGACGACGACGCCCGCGCAAACCAACGCGCGCAAAGAGAGTGCGCCCACGACGAACGCCACGTCGCTTCGCGACGACACGTTCGGCGCGAGTAAAGCCTTCGTCAAGCACGCCGTTCACGAGAAGCGTCCCTACGTCAAAGCGGCCTTCGCCAACCCTTACAACCTCTCGCTCTTCATCGGCGGCATGATCGCCGCCGGGCTGACCTTGAGCCCGCTCCTCGCCATCTTCGTGCTCGGCCTGGAAATTTTGTGGATGGCCTATGCGCCGGGTTCGAAGTTGCTCCAACGCCTGCTCTGGGACCCGCAGTTTGATCAGGAGCAACTCAAAGAAGCGCAGGCCGCGCTCGCCGCGCGTATGCAGAGTCTCGCGGAGCACGACCGCGCGCGTGTCCAAGAGTTGATCATGCGACAAGTCGAGATCAATCAGTTGGCGGCGCAGAATCCTTCCTTCACGGGCGAGTTGCTGCGCACCGAGTTGGGGAAGACCGACCGCCTCGTCGAAGCTTTCATCGAGATGGCCGTGACGTGCGGACGCTACGAGCAATATCTGGAATCCGTCGATCTCAATGAGTTGGAGCGCGACCGTCATCGTTGGGAACGCATCGCGCAGAAGGGCGCGAAGGGCGAGCAGGAGACGGAGATCGCGCGCAAAAATCTCGCCATCATCATGAAGCGGCTCGACAAGATGAAGGAGATTCATCGTTACCTGATGGTGGCGCGCGGGCAGCTCGACCTGATCGAGAACTCCTTCCAGTTGATCGCAGATCAGATCGTCACCATGCAGTCGCCGCAGGAGTTGACCGGACAACTCGACGAACTGCTCGACGGCGTCGAGTCAATCAAACAGACCGCCGCCGACACAGAGCGGCTGTTAAATCCACTGGGCTTGAAGGAACTGAATTTATGAGCGCGTCGCGCCCCCTGCCCGCTTGGGCGGAAGATTTGCGCCGTCGTTATTTGCGCGGCGAGTCGGCCATGTTTGTGCTGCACGGCAACGTCTACGATGTCGTGCTTTACGAAAAACGCATGATGGCGTTGACGGAATTTTTGACCGACGTGTTGCTCAAAGACTCGAAGGAGACGATTGCCGTCTACAACGTGGCGACGGGCGTGCGTTTCAGCAAACGCGAGGCGGGCACAAGCGGCCTTGAAGACCTTTTGCTGGCGAGCGAAAAAGAGCGTGTCTTCGCCGCGCTCGAAAGGCTGCTCGTCGGCTCTACGAAAACGGCGGTCATCATGGAGTACGCGGAGGCGATTGCTCCTGCGGGCGATCCTAATTTTCAGGGCGACGCGGATCGCACAGCCATCGTGACGCTGCATCGTTGGTCTGCTCTGCCGGAGATCGAGCGCGGCGACAACGTCGTGCTGCTCATCGCGGAGAATTTGACGGAGCTTGCGCCCAAGTTGATCTCCAACCCGAAGGTCTCCGTCGTGGAAGTGCCGATGCCGGATCGCGATGCGCGACGTGAGGCCGCGATGCTCGCCGACGCGCGCCTCACCGAGCGCGACGGCGAACGCTACGCGGAGATCACTGCGGGACTCAAGGCCGTACAGATCGCCTCGATCCTGACGCCGCCGCCCGCCGCCGAAGAAGCCTCCGCCGACCGTGAAGCCTTCATCACCAGCTTGCTCGGCAACAGCCCCGACGCCGCCGAACGCGCGCACAAACTCGCCGCGCTCACCAGCGACATGAACCGCGACGAGATCAGAAAACTGATCGCGCCGACGGCTGCCACGCCTGCGGCGGACGAAACGATTCCGAGTCCGGTCGAGCGTGCGCGCAAAGAGACGGATCGATTGATCGCGCGGCGCAAGCGCGAGATACTCGAACGCGAGTGCTTTGGCCTCGTGGAGTTTGTCGAACCGGCACACGGGTTTGATGTCGTCGGCGGGATGGAAGAGGTCAAGAAGGACTTGCTGGTCATCGCCGAGAGCATACGCGAGGGGCGCAGTGCCCGCGTGCCGATGGGCATTTTGTTCACGGGGCCGATGGGCACGGGCAAAACCTTCGTCGCCGAAGCGTTCGCCAAAGAGTGTGGTTTGACGACGATCAAGTTGAAGAATTTTCGTTCCAAGTGGGTCGGCGCGACCGAAGGCAATCTGGAAAAAATCCTGAACGTGATCCGCGCCATCGGGCAGGTCGTCGTGATCATTGACGAGGGCGACCGCGCGTTCGGCAACACGGACGGCGAGGGCGACGGCGGCACTTCGTCGCGCGTCATCGCGCGCATCAAGGAGTTCATGTCCGACACGTCGAATCGCGGGCGCATACTTTTTCTCGTCATGACGAACCGCCCCGACAAACTCGACGTTGATCTCAAACGCGCCGGACGCCTCGATCGCAAAATACCTTTTCTCTACGTGCAGACGCCCGAAGAAGTGGAACTCGTCGCGCGTGCGCTCGTGCGAAAAAATAAGATCAAGACGGAAGTTGATATGGCGACGATCCGCGACGGCTTCTCCACCAAGCTCGTCGGCTACAGCAACGCAGACATCGAAGCCGTGTTGCTGCTGGCAAACGACGACGCGGCGCGCGAGGCGGGCGGCGATGCGCCCGTTCTGGCCGAGCACCTGCTGCGCGCGGCGACAGATTATTTCCCCAGCCGCGATTCCGAGTTGCTCGAATACATGGAACTGCTCGCCGTCTTCGAGACTTCCAGCCGCAGGCTTCTGCCAGCCAAATACGCCTCTATGACGCCCGAAGAATTAGACACACGCTTGCGCCAACTGCGGAGCATAGTCGGCGGGCGGCGTTAGGAAACAGGAGGAGGACATTCATGCGCCGTCGTAATTTTCTGCACGTCTTCTGCCTCGTCGCCTTCGTCGTGCTTCTCTCAAACAATGCGCGAGTGCTCGCGGGCAACTGGCCGCAATGGCGCGGGCCGCAGTTGAACGGGACGAGCGACGAGCGCAACTTGCCGCTCAAGTGGGGCGCGGAGGAGAACGTCGCTTGGAAACTGTCGCTTCCGGATCGCAGCGGCTCGACGCCGATTGTGTGGGGCGAGCGCATCTTCCTGAACGTGGCGGAGGGCGATAATCTTTTCCTCTGGTGCGTGGAGCGTACGAAGGGCGCGGTTGTCTGGAAGAAGTTGCTCGGCGGCGGCAACCATCGCGAGCGCAAGCAGAACATGTCTTCGCCATCGCCCGTCACCGACGGCAAGAGCGTCTACGTGATGACGGGCACGGGCGTGCTCAAAGGCTTCGACTTCGACGGGAAGGAACTTTGGTCGCGCGACATACAAAAAGATTATGGCGCGTTCGGCTTGCAGTGGGGCTATGCGTCTTCGCCTCTGCTGCATGAAGATGCGCTCTACGTGCAAGTCCTGCACGGCATGAAGACGGACGATGCTTCCTACGTCCTGCGCATCAACAAGGCGACGGGCAAGACGGTCTGGAAGGTCGAGCGCCCGACCGACGCGATACAGGAGTCGCCCGACGCCTACACGACGCCCGCGCTCCTGCGCCACGCTGGACGAACCGAGATCGTCATCACGGGCGGCGACATTGTCACCGGCCACGATCCCGCCACCGGCAAAGAACTCTGGCACGCGGGCGGACTCAACCCTGAGAACGCGCCCTTCTATCGCATCGTCGCCTCGCCCGTCGTACACGACGGAATTATCTACGCGCCGACGCGCATCAAGCCGCTGCTAGCGTTTCGCGCGGGCGGTCGCGGCGACATCACGAAGTCGCACCTCGTCTGGTCTGCACCGTTCGGCCCCGACGTGCCGACGCCAACGACCGACGGAAAATATTTTTACATCGTCGGCGACAAAGGCATCGTCTGGTGTCTCGACGCGAAGACGGGCAAGGAAATTTACGGCCCCGTACGCATCAAGCCGGGCGACTATTCCGCTTCGCCCGTACTGGCCGACGGCAAGATTTACGCGACGAGCGAGGAAGGCGTAACGACGGTCATACGCGCGGGCGAAAAGTTCGAGGTGCTCGCCGAAAATAATCTGAACGAATATTGCCTCAGTTCGCCCGCCGTCTCCGACGGTCAGATTTTCCTGCGCACCTCAGGACACCTCTACTGCATCGGCAAACGCGCCGCCAGATGAGCGTCTCGCGCACGGAAATTCGTCAACGGACGCATCCCGCGACGCCATTTGCACGCCTGACAACGCCCTTGTGGCGGGTCACAACAACGTTATGACACTTCACAACAAACTTCACACGTCCAACAAAGACGTTTACACGCGCGCAAAGCCCCTTTACGTCGCTGCGAAACGTCTTTACACGACTGCGAAGCCTCTTTGCGCGCGCGTAAACATCCTTTACAAGGCTGTGAAGTCACCACGCAGCCCTGTAGAGTTGCTTGTGAGACGTTTCAATCGGCTGTGCGGCGTTGAAAAAGGGTTGTTTATGACTGTGGCCTGAAGTAGAGCACCATCGCCGCGCCGACGACGACGAGCAGGAAGCCTAGATAGAGAATGGGATTCGGCGAGTGCTTGGGCGGGTGCAGCCACATCGTGATCAGTACGTTGATGACGGGCGCGCCGCCGAAGACGAGCGGCATAACGTATGTCGGGAGTCCGCCGGTGCGGAAGGCGAAGATGATGCAGACCGCGCCGAGCGCGCCGAGCGCGCCCGCGACGGTGGCGGTTGTCGCGCCGCTGGAATTAAAACCGTTGAGCGCGCCCTGCGACCAGAGCCACGCGACGGGCACGAGCACGCCGATCAAAAAGTATGCGACGCCGACGCACAACAGCGCGCGCATCGGGTTGCCGAGTTTGACCTGCCCCTGATGCAGCATCGCGCCGTACAGACCCCACGACAACGCCGCGCCGAGTGCGAACACGATCCAGATCATAGATTTCTGTTTTCCTTTTTCCATCATCATTTTTGAGAGTCGTTAGAACTGGACGCGCACGCCGAGTTGAATCTGGCGCGCGGAGGTGACGGTCGAGCGTATGCGGCCGAAGGTCGGCAGCGGCGCTTCATTGTCCGCCGCGCCCGCGAAGACAGTCAGGGCGGGCGGCGCGAAGTTGGCGCGGTTGAAGAGATTGAACGCCTCTACGCGAATCTGTATGTTCGTGTCTTCGCCGAGCGGAGAGGCGAAACGTATGTTCTTCAAGGCGGACAGATCGAAGGTGCGCAAGTTCGGCCCGATGAATGCGCCGCGCCCTGTGTTGCCGAGCGTGCCTGCGGGTTGGAGTACGAAGGCGTTCGGGTCGAAGTATTGATCGGGGCTGCCGAGCACGGCGGTCTCGTAGGTGTAGCCGTCGCGTATGCTGGCGCGGTCGCGCCCGATGCCGGGGCCGAGCGACGGTTGCCAGAGCGAGCGCGAGCGATTCGCTTGAACGAAGACGGTCAGAGGATTGCCGCTTCTGGCCTGACCGATTCCGGCCAACTGCCAATCGTCCAGCAGCGCGCCCGCCCAGCCTTTCAAATCTTTCGCGTAGGGAATCCGCCAGACGAAGTTGACGACCCAGTTGTGTTTGGCGTGATAGTCTGCGAGTCCCTTGTTGTAGTTGAGGCCGGGGTATTCGGGGAAGGCTGTCGTCGTGCCGTTCGTCGCGTCGGAGAAGAAGGTCGAAGCCTGCGTCGTGTCGATGTTGCGCGAGAAGGTGTAGGACGACTGCATGTTGAACGATTGATTCCAACGCTTGCGCACCTCGAAGATCATCGCGTTGTACCAGGAGTTGCCGTCGCTGCTCTTGAGTTCGATGGTTGAGAACGCAGTGTTCTGGCGCGGCGCGCCTGCGGGGAAGAAGGGCGTGCCGTCGGGGCGTATCACGGGGACGGCGGTGTTCACGTCGTTGCTGCGCAAGAGGTGTACGCCGCGCGTGCCTGCGTAGCCGAGCGTGACGACCGTTTGCCACGGCAGTTCGCGTTGAATGTTCAGGTTGTAAACATTCAGGTACGGATTTTCGAGATCGAACTGGACGGGGCGAATCGAGTTTGCAAAAGCGCACGAGAGCGGCGCGACGGGGAACGCTGGACGGCAAGGGCCGGTCGGCGTAAATCCGATGGCGATGCGCGGAGTGGCGGGCGGGTTCGTCACCGTCACGATCAAGTTCTGCTGGTTGTTCGTGTTGAAGTAGATGCCGTAGCCGCCGCGCAAACTCGTCTTGCCGTCGCCGAACACGTCCCATGCGAAGCCTACGCGCGGCGACAGATTCTTGCGCGTCGGATTTTCATAAAGCACTCCTGTTGTCGGCGCGCGATCCGTGAAAAGAGACGGCAGTGCGGAATCGCGCCCTTGGAGGTCAACGGGCATGGTCGTCGTCTCATAACGCAGACCGGCGTTGAGCGTGAGGCGTTCGTGTAGGCGGAAACTGTCCTGCAAGTAGCCCGCGAAGAGTGTGAAACGCCAGTAACGGTCAAGCGCGCCGTTGACGGGCAGGCCGATGAAGCTCTGCGGGTTGTTGGTCAGGAAGTTTCTGAGGTTGGCGAACGTCCATGTGCCGAGCGAGAACGTAGGGTTGTACATGTTGTCCTGATAACGCTCGACGAGGCCGCCGAACTTCAGGAGGTGGCGTCCGCGTGTATGCACGCCGCCATGCTCGAAGCTGAAGACGTTCTGCGTGAGACGCAGATTTGCAGACGATTGTGTGCCGAAGCGCGGCACGCCGCCGATGTCTATGTTGCCGACGAACTCACGTCCCGGGATGAAGGGTGTCAGGGCTTGCGACGTGTTCGACTCGACGTTTTGCCCGATGCGCGTGCGACTGAAGCCGAAGCGCAAGGTGTGAAGCGTGCGCGCAGACTGTATGAAGCGGTGCTCGGCTGTGAAGAATTGATTGCGCGACAAAAACGCGCGGGGGAACTGCGGGAAGTCTGTCGGGAGAGCCTGATCCGCGTCGTCGAAAGTGTAGCGCGCGAAGAACTGGTTGCGGTCGTTGATGGTTTGATCAACGCGGCCTTGAAAGAAGTGCTGCGTGACCTGCTGGTTGAAACCGAAGTTGTAGGCCGCGAGTCCGCCGCCGAGGTTCGCGCCGTTCGGAAGCGGGAACTCGTCCAAGAACGGGCGGACGGCGGGGCTGATCGCAATCGTCGCGCCGCCACCGGGCAGGATACCTTGCCGCGCGTTTAGATCAGGGACGACCGTTGAGACGGTGCGACCAAGTTGTTCGCGCAAAGATTCGTAGTTGAAGAAGAAGAAAGTTTTGTCTTTTCGGATCGGGCCGCCGATTGAGCCGCCGAACTGGTTGCGTTTGAACTCCGGCTTCTTCGCGGTGTCGAAGAAGTTGCGCGCGTCGAAGTTGTCGTTGCGGTGAAACTCGTACAGGCTCCCATGCCATTCGTTCGTGCCGGATTTGGAGACGGCGTTGACCTGGCCGCCGGAGTTGCGCCCGAACTCCGCACTGTAGGCGTTCGTCTCCACACGAAACTCGCGTATGCCTTCGACACCCAAGACCGTCCCCGCTGCGCTTCCCGCAGGGCCGTTCGTGAAATCGTTCTGCGGCGTGCCGTCAATCAAGTAGACGTTCGAGCGCGGGTCTTGGCCGTTGACGCTCACGCCGAGACCATGCGCGACCGCCGAACCGCCGTCGCGGTGCGGGTAGGCGATGACGCCCGGTTGCAGAAGCGCTAGGTCTGTGTAGTTGCGCCCGTTCAAAGGCAACTCGCGGATCGCGTCTTCGTTGACGAGATAACTCAACTCGGAGGTCTGCGTGTTGACGAGTTCGGTGTTGGCCGTCACGTCAACCTGCGTGTCTATCGCGGCCACTTCGAGCGTGATGTCGAGCACGGCGGCTTCGCCGATGGCGAGGCGCAGGCGCTCGCGCACGAAGGGCTTGAAGCCATCGCGCGCCGCGCGTATCTCGTAAGCGCCGACGGGCATGCCGGGGAAAACGAAGCGCCCTTCGTCTTCACTCATGGCGGTGCGCGTGAATCCCGTCTCAAGGTTTCGCGCCGTGACTTCGACGCCGACGAGCACGCCGCCCTGCGAGTCTTTGATCTCGCCCGTGATGGTCGCGTCAGTTTGCTGCGCGCGCGCTGCGCCCGCTATGAGGCACAGGACGAAACTTGAGAGCAGCAACAGACGTAACATGCTGCGGAAGTTTTGAGTTGAAAATTTCATGGGAACTATGTTGATGTTTTCTCTTGTTCGGACGTTGACGTTCGCACTCCGGGGACACAGGTTATTCTAAGCGTAACCTTGACCTGTCGCAATCGTGTGCGCCACTATAGGTTGTTACGCGAAAAGCGGCCTCGTGGTTTCTTCCGAAAATCTGTCCGGCCTTTTACGAAAAACTGAATGAAACGACTCTTGCTAACCCTCGTCGTCGTCGCGCTCTACCTGTCGCATCAAGACATCTGGAACTGGCGCAAAGTCTATCCGATGGCCTTCGGCTTCGTTCCCATCGGGCTCTTTTACCACGCCTGCTTCACCGTCGCCTGCGCGCTCGTGATGTGGATGCTCGTCACTTACGCCTGGCCTGCGCACCTCGAAGCTGAGGTCGAGGGCGCGGACAAGAAAGAGGAGGACGCGCGTTGATTCCAGCCATCGTCGTTTTCATCTATCTCGCCGTCGTCCTCTATATCGGCATCTTCGCGTTTCGTAAAGCGAAGGGCAAAGAAAAAGCCGAAGACTATTTTCTCGCTAACCGCTCGCTCGGCCCTTTCGTGTTTTTGCTCTCGCTCTTCGGGACGAACATGACGGCCTTCGCCATCCTCGGTTCGTCCGGCCACGCCTTCACAAACGGCATCGTCACGTTCGGGTTGATGGCCACGTCTTCGGCGCTCGTCATCCCGCTCACGATCTTTTTGTGCGGCACGCGCATCTGGGCTCTGGGCAAGAAGCACGGCTTTATGACGCCCGTGCAGATGTTCCGAGACCGCTGGGAGTGCGGGCACATCGGCACTGTGATCTTCGTCGTGCAGGCGGCGCTCTTAGTGCCTTACATCATCATCGGCGTGATGGGCGGCGGGACGACCTTGAACGTGATCAGCGGCGGAGTCGTGCCGTTCTGGTTCGGCGGCGCGATCGTCGCGCTCGTCGTGATGTCTTACGTCTTCTTCGGCGGGATGCGCGGCACGGCCTGGGTCAACACGTTTCAGACGATCCTCTTTCTGGTCTTCGGCGCAATCGCGCTCATAGTCATCGGCGCAGGGATGGGCGGCTTCAAGTCTGCCGTGAACGCGCTGCAAGCATCGCCCGCGACCGCGCCGCTTTTGACGCGCGAACGCATCTCGCCCTACTACTTTTTCAGTTACACCTTCATTCCGCTCTCGGCCATAGCCTTCCCGCACATCGCCATATTTTGCCTGACCGCGCGCAAGATGGGGCAGTTCAAAAAGACGGTCATCTTCTACCCGCTCTGCATCATGGCGATCTGGTTGCCGTGCGTGTTCCTCGGCGTGATGGCGAACCGCGTGCAGGACGTGCCGCAGATTCGCGCGAAGGTCGAGGCGCGTCGCGTGCTGGCGACTCAAGGTAAGAACTTGCCGCCAGAAGAGCGCGACCAACTGCGCGAGCAATCGGCAGGCGACGACACGCTCCTGCTCCTTCTGCAACGCTTCGCGCCGCTCTGGCTCGCGGGACTCCTCGGCGCAGGCATCATGGCCGCAGTGATGGCGTCCGATTCGCAGATACTCGCGCTCTCGACCATGTTCACAGAAGACATCTTCGCCTACTACGGCGGGAAGCGCAGGTTCGGCGAATCCGTGCAGGTGCAGACGGGGCGCATCTTCATCATCATCATCACCGTGCTCGCCTATGCCGTTGCGCTTCGCGCGCCGGAGACGATCTTTGAACTCGCGATCCAGTACGCCTTCTCCGGCTACGCCGCGCTCTCGCCGCTCATCGTCGCCGCGCTCTTTTGGAAGGGAAGCACGAAGTGGGGCGCGCTGGCTTCGACCGTTTGGGTCGCGCTCACGGTCGTCGCGGTCGCAATCTTTCAGGCGACAGTGCCCGCGCCTGCGCCGGGCGTCTCAACCGTGTGCGCGATGATCGGCGGCGTCGAAGTCCTAACGCGCACACCGGGCGGGACGGCCATCTTCGGTTTCATGCCCGTCGTGCCGATGGTCATAATATCCGCGCTGCTCATGTTCGTCGTCTCGCTCGCGACGCGCAAACCGAAAGCCGCGACGATTGAAAAATATTTCTGATGCAAAATATTTCTGATCGGTCGTCGCAGTTCTGGCTTATCATCCCGACTGATTTATCCTAACTTCACCCAACAGGAGTTATCGTACATGCGAGAAATCAATCAAGCCGGACTCGATCTCATCAAAAGTTTTGAAGGCATACTCGACGGCGATCCTACGACGGCAAATCTTGACCCATATCTTGATCCCATCGGTATCTGGACGATTGGTTATGGACACGCCATCGTCGTCGGCAAAGACTTTCTGCGCGGCAAACAGAACAAGGCCAAAGCCTTCTCGCTCTATCCGGGCGGCATCACCATGGCCGAAGCCGAAACGCTCCTGCGCGCGGACGTGATGGATAAATGCCGCGACGTGGACTCGCTCGTCAAAGTTTCGCTCAACGATAACCAGTACGCAGCCGTCGTGAGTTTCACCTTCAACCTCGGCGTCGGCAATCTCAAACAGTCAACGCTTTTGAAGAAGTTGAACGCGGGCGATTTCGAGGGCGCGGCCAAAGAGTTTGCGAAGTGGAACAAGGCGGGCGGCAAAGTCCTCGCCGGACTGACACGACGACGCGCCGCCGAAGCCGCGCTCTTTCTCCGCCCCGTCAATTAAAACACGCATGCTCCGCCGTCTTATCCTCAAACGACTCGGCGCAGAAGAACGTCGGCTCGGCGGCGTCTCTATTGACTACCTGCGCCATATCGCGCGCACGTCGCTTCCGGCGTTCTTCAAGTTCGCGCTCTTCACGCCGCTCGCCGCGCACCGCCGTCGCCTGCCCGCAGACGCCTACCACGTCGCGCGCATCGTTGCGACTCATCACGAAGATTGCGGCACATGCGTCCAGATCGAAGTGAACCTCGCGCGCTCGCATGGCGTGGCGGCAGACGTTTTGCGCGCAGCCGTCCGGCGGCGTCCCGAAGAGTTGCCGACGGAACTCGCAGACGTTTACCGTTTCGCGCTAAGCGTCGTCGAGGCAGAGGGCGCGGAGGGCGAATGGCGCGAGCGCGTGCGCGTGCATTACGGCGAAGAGGCGCTCGTCGAGATGGCGCTCGCGATTGCGGCGGCGCGCGTCTTCCCCACGACGAAACGCGCGCTCGGCTATGCCACGAGTTGCGCGCTCGTCCAGGTGGATGTGTGAGACTATTGACTTCCGCGCCCTTTTGCCGTAAACGGTAGAGCACTCGCTCAACTCGTTGACCGAAACATTGATCGGAGGAAACTCTATGCAAGGGCCTTTGCGCGGAATTATCGCGGGCGTCGCCGCGTGGAAACTCGGCGGCGGCTGCATCTCGACCATACTCATCTTCATCCTCGTCTACTACTTCCTCGGCAAGAGTTGCTGACGACGCGGTGAACATTCTCAAATAAAAAGGGCAGGGAATTATATCCCTGCCCTTTTACTTTTCCTGCTGCCTGCTTATGGAGTCGCCGCGCCGCTCATCGTCTTGTCGCGTTTGGCTTTGAACTCCGATCCGGCTTTCCATTCGGGGAACTTGTCGCCCTGCGCGACGCGGTAGCCGATGAGAGTCAGCAATTGCGCGTCCTCTATCGCGCCCGACAAGTCCCAGTCGGGTTTTATCTCGTCCGAAGGCTTGTGGTAGTCCTTCTCCGTGTATTCGTCGCGCTTCTGTTTGCTGTAGGCCGGGTCTTTGCCGATATAGTCCGTACCCGCATCTGTGTAGAGCGCGGGCACACCCACCTTGGCAAACTCGAAATGATCCGAACGGTAGTAGAAGCCTTTCTCAGGTTCGGGGTCGGGCTTGACGGTACGATTTTGCGCGCCCGCTATGTCACGCAAAAGATCAATGAGCGTCGAGTTGTCGTCGCCGACCATCGTGATGTCTTTTGTGCGTCCCCATTGATTTACGCCGTCCATGTTGATGTTGGCGAGCGTCTTGTTCAAAGGATAGAGCGGGTTCTCTGCGTAGTATTTCGCGCCGAGCAAGCCCTTCTCTTCGGCTGTGACGGAGAGGAAGAGCACGGAGCGTTTGGGCGCAGGGCTGATCTTCGTGAAGGCTTCGGCGATCTCAAGCATCGCCGCCGTGCCGGAGGCATTGTCGAGCGCGCCGTTGAAAATCTGATCGCCCTGTATCTTCGGATCGCGCCCCAAATGATCCCAGTGCGCCGAATAGACTACGTACTCGTTTTTGAGCGCGGCATCCGAGCCTTCGAGTTTGGCGACGACGTTCGCGGAGTTGATTTCGCGCAGAGTGTTTTTGACTTCAAAGTTGGCTTTGGCGTTGAGCGTGACGGGCTTGAAGTCTTTCGTCACTGCTGCCTTCTTCAATGCGTCGAAATCTTGGCCGGAAGCCGTGAGCAGTTCCTTCGCGCGGTCGAGCGTGATCCAGCCTTCGACCGCCGCGCGCGACATGTTCTTGTCGGGCGTCTGTATGTCGAAGTTCTCGCGCGACCAACTTCCCGATACGACTTCGTAAGGATAGCCTGCTGGCCCCGTCTCGTGGATGATGATGGCGGCGGCTGCGCCCTTATCGCGCGCGATCTCATACTTGTACGTCCAACGACCGTAGTAAGTCATGGCGTTGCCCTTGAACATCTTCTCGTCGAGCTTCGAGGCATCGCTCGCGTCGGGCACAGCCGGATCGTTGATGAGCATGAGGATGGTCTTGCCTTTCACGTCCACGCCCTTGTAATCGTCCCAGCCGTATTCGGGCGCGACCACGCCGTAGCCGACGAAGACGATGTCGGAATTTTCAACTTTCGACTCCGGCACGAAGCGACGCGAGACGGCCACGTAGTCGGTCGGAAACTTCAAATCAATCGTCTTACCATTCGCCGCAAACGACGCGCGCGGCGCGCCCGTGAAGCCTACGAGCGGAACTTTCTGCACGTAAGTCCCGTCGGGGTTGCCGGGTTTCAAGCCGAGCCGTTGGTACTGTTCGGTCAGGTATTTGACCGTCAACTCCTCGCCCTTCGTGCCCGGCCCGCGTCCCTCGTACTCGTCTGACGAGAGCACTTTCGTGTGCGCCAAAATGTCGTCTGCTTTGATCGTATCGAGCGCAGGCTTGAGTTCGGCAGGAATAGTGGCAGCAGCAGTTGTCGTCGCGGGGGCGTTGTTCGCGTTCGTCGCCTGGTTCGTCGTCGGCGCTTGCACGCAGGCGATTGAGAGCGTGAGCGCGGCGGCGAGCAGGCCGGTGAAAAGAATGCGCATCTTCATTTTAATGTGCCTCGTCTGAATTGGAAGTTGAACAAAACAGTTTCTATGCCGAAACGCGCGGCAAGTCAATCGCTGTCTTCAGTGAAATGTGGCTGTTCAAATTCTGCAATCCTTAACTGCTCAGGATTTTTGAGATACAAGTTGAAAAACTCTTCGACACTATTGGCAATAAGCTCCGGTTCTTCCTCGTTGAAATATTCAACGCACACGGACGACCTTTCATCGTCCTCAAACCTGAAGCAATAACAATGCGAATAATTCAGGAAATCGGCAAACATAATATAAGGGCGAGCGTAGCTGGAATTTCCAGATACCACTTGCTCCAACGGCCAGAACGACACGCTGTTAGCGTCCGGTTCGTTATCTTGCATTCCGCCGGTGGCGCAATAAAAACTGACGACATCACGGGAATACTTACGTCCGGTGCTATCAAGCGTGGAGATCACGCTGGCCTCATCGGCAGGAGGGAGCATAGTTATTCCTTCCGCCCGCCACTTTCTCAGAAGTTCATCCAGCGCCGTCAAAAGATTCACACTTCAACCTCACGTCAAGCATCTGCTTGAAGATTATCCGAAACAATACAACCGTCCATCCTGCGAGCCGATGACGATGCGCCCCGATGCGACGGCGGGGGAAGCGGAGAGCGCCGCGCCCGCGTCGAACTCCCAGAGCTTCGCGCCCGTGAAGAAATCGAGGACGTAAAACCTGCCGTCGCTTGAGCCGACGAAGACGCGGCCAGACGCGAGCGCTGGCGACGATTCGACGCGTGCGCGCGTCGCGAAAGTCCACAACGCTTTGCCTGTGCGCGCGTCGAGGCAATGGACGTACTTGTCGCGCCCGCCGACGACGATGCGGTTCTCCACCGCGCCTGCCGAAGAGTAGAAGGGAAACTGTCTTTGCGCGTTGCGGTATCGCCACAGGACGCGACGCGCAGAGAGACTGACGCCGAGCACGTCGTTGTCAAATGTGCCGTAGAAGGCCGAGTTGTTCATCAGCGCGGGCGACGCACCCGTGTACGCGCCCGAAGCGACCGTGAACATCTCGCGCCCGTCCGAGATGCGTATCGCGCGAAACATTTCGTCGCAGCCAGCGATGTAGGCCGTACCATTGGAGACGCCAGCGGTCGCATGGACGGGGCCGTTGGTTTTCACTTTCCAACGAAGCGCGCCGCTTCGCGCGTCGAGGCAATAGAGGTGGCCGTCGTAAGAGCCGATGAGGATTTTGTCTTCGACGGCGACGGGCGAAGATTTGACTTCGCCGCCCGTCTTGAAAGTCCACGCGCCGCGCCCGTTCGATGCATTGACCGCATGAACTGTGCCGCCGAGATCGCCTACGTAGACGAGTCCGTTTGCGACGGCGGGTGACGATTCGCCGATGCCTTCCTTGCTGTTCGTGTTGTACTTCCAACGCACCGCGCCGTTCGAGAGATCGAGCGCGGCGAGAATGCCGTTTTGCGCGCCGACGTAAACCGTGCCGTTCGCGATGGCCGCAGAGGATTCGATGCCCGCGCCCGCTTCGTAATTCCACAGCGGGCGCAAGTTCTTCGGCACGTCGGCCTTCGACACGCCCGTCAACTGTTGGTTTCCGCGAAACTGCGTCCAGTTGTTCGGATCAGCCCACTGCGCCGACGCCTGCGAGGGCGAGAGTAGAAACGCGAAACTTAAAATGAGGGAGGCGAAAAAAAACTGCCGCTTGTCCGCACGCGAGAGAAATTCTGTCTTCACTTCTTCCATGTCCTTAAACGTTTTGAAGTTGTGTTTGAAAGGCACGGCGATAGAGTTCGAGCGCGCCTGTGGCGTCGAACGGGCGCGGGTTGAAAGTGCCCGTCCACTGTTCGGCGGCTTCCGAGGCGAGCATCTCAAGCGCGCCCTCGCCGACACCCGACGCGCTCAAATCGCCGTCGAGCGCGCCAGCCGCTTTCAACTCTTCGAGACGCGCCGCCAACTGATCGCCCGCCGCATCGTTTGACACGTCGCTGTGGCCTGAGACGCGTAACAGTTCGGCGTAAGCGCCGCCGACGAATGGACTGTTCCAGCGTACGACGTGCGCGAGCATGAGCGCGATGGCTTCGCCGTGCGTCGTGCCGTAGTGTTGCGTCAGAGGGTTGGCGCAGGCGTGCGTCGCGCCGAGCATGGAATTTTCGATTGCGACTCCGGCGTAGTGCGCGCCGAGTTGCATCGCGCCGCGCGCTTCGAGGTCTGCGGGATGCGTCAACACACGCTCGTAGTTCGCTTCGAGCAGACGCCATGCCTCGCGCGCGAACAGATCGGAGACACTGTTGCGACGCGTCGTCACATAGGATTCGACGGCGTGCGCGAGGGCGTCGAATCCTGCGGCGGCTGTGACGGACTGTGTTTGCGAGACGGTGAGCACAGGATCGAGCAGGGCGACGCGGAAGGCGGCTTTGGGATCGCCGCAAGCCATCTTAACGTGCGTCGCGGCGTCGGAGATGAGCGCGTAGGCTTGCGCTTCACTGCCCGTGCCAGCAGTTGTCGGGATGGCGATCATCGGGAGCATGGGCAGCGTCGCTTTGCCGTAGCCGTGATAGTCCTGAATGCGCCCGCCGTTCGTCAGAAGGAAGTTGATGCCCTTCGCGCAATCCAAGGAACTCCCGCCGCCGAGTCCGATGATCGAATCAACGTGCAGAGGCGCTGCGAAGTCGCGCCCGCGCTCGCACATCTCTGTGTCTGGGTTCACGTCGAACGCGTGGAAGGGAACGATCTCTACCCCTGCCGCTTCCAACACCTCCGACGCTTCCGCGACGTGGCCGGATGCGACGAGGCCGCGATCCGCGACGACGAGCGTGCGCCGGAAATCCAGTTCGCGCGCGAGCGTACCGAGACGCGCGAGCGCGCCCGCGCCGTAGATGAGACGCGTGTGAAGTTGGAAGTCGAAGGGCTTCACGGCTTCTTCGGTTCTTCGGGTTTCTTCGCGGGTGCGGCTTCGGTCTTCTGTTCGGCGATGGCGAAGAGTTGGTTGCGGTTGGCGATGAAGAGCGTGCCGTTGGCCGGAACGGGCGTCGAGTAGACGCTGCTCGCCATGCTGATCTCGGCCAGGACTTTCTTCGTTTTGCCTTCCTGCAAGATAACTACGTCGCCGTCTTCGTCGCCGAGATAAATCTTGCCGTCGATAATGATGGGCGAACCCCAGATGGCTGCGAACACGTCGTGCGTCCAAAAGACCTGTCCGGTCTTGGCGTCGAGCGCGTGGAGGAAGCCGCTGAAGTCGGCTTGATAAATGATGCCGTCTTTAATTGCGGGCGTTGAGACGGAGCGACGGATTTTGTCGTAGTGCCACACCAATCCGGTCTTCGTGATGTCGCCGCGCTTCGTCGGATCAATGCAATAGAGATGACCGACGCCTTCGCCGTGTTCGGGGTCTTGGCCGTTGGAGATGTAGATTTTGTCTTCGTAGGCGACGGGCGTAGAGATCAATTCGTTGCGCGTCTTCGGCCAGACGGAATCTTTCGGGTTCGTGTCGAACTCCCAGAGCTTCTTGCCAGTCTGTGCTTCGTAGCCGCGAATCCAACCGTCGCCCTGCCCGTGTACGACCATGTCAACGCCGCCGAGTTTCGCCACCGTCGGCGAAGACCACTGGCCGTGCAGAATTTTGTCGAAGACGGAGTTGTCTTCCCAGACGAGCTTTCCGGTCTTCTTGTTGATGGCGATGATGGCCGGAGCTTTCGGCGAAGGGATGTTGACGTGGCTCTCGTCCTGCCCGTTCGACGTGCTGACGTAGATGAGATCGCCGAAGGAGACGGGCGACGAGTTCGACATGTTGTGCGGAAACGCGCCGACCTCTTCCATCATGTCGAACCGCCAGATGATGTCTGCATCGTGCTCGCCGGTTAGTTTCTCGCTTTTGTACGTCCCGTCGTTCTCGCCGTCGAGGAAGCCTTCGGTGTCGAGCGCGACGACCTCGCCCCTGTTCGTGACGTAGTAAAGAACTTTGCCTTCGACCAAAGGCGACGAGCAGATGCCTTGATACGGCCAATCGTTGACGCGACCCGCCACGAGTTTATCGGAGACGGCCTGCCACATAAACTGGCCGTCCGATTCGCGGAAGGCCATCAAGATGCCCTTGTCGCCTTTGACCTTCGGATCGCGCGGCGATTCGTTGTTCGTGCCGACGTAAACTTGCCCTCCCGCGACGACCGGATTGCCGTAAGTCTGCGAGCCGAGCGCAGAGACCCACTTGATGTTCGTTTTCTTCGCCACGTCCCAACTCGCGGGGATGCCTTTCATGTTCGACACCATGTTGCGGTCGGGCGTGCCGCCCCACATCGGCCAGTCGCCGCTGCCCGGGTCGGATGCCGAAACAGTAGGCAGTAAGCAGTAAGCAGTAAGCAGTAGGCTGCCCACCACCGTCACTAATGCCGTCGTTACAATTCTTACGCCCCGGGTTCTTTGAATGCTTTTCATTATGCTCAATCCTCAATCTACCTTTTATTACTGCTCACTCTTTGTACGACACGATGATGTGGCCGGGCATTGTCTGGTGCGACTCGCTGCGCGAGAAGCCCGCGCTCTTAAACATCCGATCAAACTCCGAGAACGTGTAGGCGTCTCCGGCGGGAGTCGTGCCGAGCATGACGAGCGCGAAGGAGGCTTCGGCGGGCGGCGTCACGCGGTCGTCGTTCGGCACAAATTCGAGCGTCACGGCGCGGCCGCCGTCTTTGAGCGCCGCGTGTACTTTGCGCATCAGCGTCTCGCAGGTCGGCGGGTCGAAGTGGTGGAAGAAGTTGGTCAGGAGAACGAGATCGTAACCCGTGCCGAACTCGACCTCGAAGGCGCTCCCCGGAATCAGGTGATAACGCGCACCCAGCCCTGCTGCTTCGGCGTTTTGTCGCGCAATGGCTAGCACGTTCTGCCAGTCAACCGCGTAAACTTCCGCCTTCGGGTTGCGCGCGGCGAGCGTGATGCCGAAGACGCCGTGACCGGCGGCTATGTCGAGAATTTTGCACTCGTCCATGCTGTCCACGCCAACAACGTCTGCGATTTGCGCGGCGGGTATGCGCATGATCGATGCCATGCCGCGCGCGAAGTCTTCCCACATCGGATGATCCGCAGTCATAGAGCCTTCGGCTTCCATCACCGTGCCGCCTTTGCGCACGCTCTCTGTGAAACGCTGAAAGGCATCGCCGAGATGCGCGCCCGACAGAAACTCCGCGATGCCGCCGACGTAAGCGGGCGAGCGGCGGTCTAGGTAAATCGCAGACTCCTGCGGGAGCGTATAGTGCCCGTCTTCGCACTTGCCTAGAAACTGCGAGACGGTCAGGTAGTCGCAAAGTATGCGCACGCCGCGCTCTGCGGCCTTAGTGCGCGCGGCGAGTTTCGCAGTCGTGTCGTCGCCTTCGGCGATGGCCGTGAAGATGTCGAGTTCAATCGCGGCTTTCAAGGCTGCGGTCTGTTGATAGGCCGTGAGCGTTATAAAGATGCGCTCGGGCGTCGGCGGCGGGGCGAGTGCGGCGGCTTCGTGGATCGTCGGATTCATCTTATTTGTTCGCGTACACTTTCAGGTTGTCGAAATAAACTTCGGAGAGCGCATTGCCGAAAATGCCGGGCGCGCCCTGCCGGTTCGGGAGCGGGTCAACGCGCTCGATCATCCACGCGGCGGGTTCAGCTTCGCCCGTCGGCCACACTTTGCCGCGCGCACGCGTCTTCCCGTCGGGCATGTTCTCGACCGACAGCTTCATGTGATACCAGGTGTCGGGCTTCCAGGCGTAGGCTTGCGTGACGGTGCGCGCTACTTCGGGTTGCCAAGGTTCGAGGTGGAGCGACTGGCTGTTGCCGTAGAGCACGAGCGCGTAACGCTGCGCGATGACTCCGGCGTCGCCGCGCTGGCGTCGCTTCTCCGTCCCGCGCACGTCCGCTTCGACCGTGTAGTTTGCAAGGTCGGAAGGCCCCATGTAGGCGCGCGAGCGCGTCACGAGCGAAGAGCCTTCCGTCGTCTTGACCAACACTTTGTTTCCGTCCAACTCACGCACGACGAATTTCAAGACCATGCTCACCCAAGCGGGCGGCACGCTGTCCGCTTGCATAGCGTCGAAGTTTTCTGTCCAAGGCAGCGGCGGCAGGACGCGCACGCGCGCCGCGCCTGTGATGCCGCCGACCGTCGCTTTGACGAGTCCGGCCTGCGTGCCGCCGTCGGTCGCGGCGACGAACTGCCCGTTCGTTGCCGTCCCTTTCAAGTTGTCGAGCGACCACGTCGCGGCTTTCTCTTCGCGTATAAACTTGCCGCGTTCGTCAAACAGGCGGACGCGGAAGTTGACCGTCTCGCCGGGTTTGATGATCAACTCGGTCGGGACGACTTGCACCCACGTCGCGGCGCGAGCCGGATTGGGCAGCCCTTCCGGTGAGCCGGTGTTGACGGATACTGTGACCGACTTCTTGCCGATGGCGTAAAGGTTCGAGTCGGTGGCGAAGAAGATGCGCCCGTTCGAGACGGCGGGCGAGCCGATGATGGCTTCGGGTTGCTGCTCCGTGCCGAGTTGATCCGAGTCGAGAATTTCGCAGCCCGTCGCGGTCGGTCGAAGGATGAAAAATTTTCCGTTCTCCGTGCCGACGTAGAGTTTGCCGTCGGCGAGGACGGGCGAAGCCTTCTGGATCGTGCCGAGATTTTGCAGCCAGAGTTGCTTGCCCGTGTTCAAGTCGAACGCGGCGATGTTCGCGCCGTTGTCAACTTGATAGAGCCTGTCGCCGTCGATGACGGGCGACGAAAAACCGCCCTGCCAGCCGACGGTGCTCCACTTGACCTGTTCCTTTTTGATCTCGCCTTTGGCCGTCGCGTCGAGCGCGGCGATCATGCCCATCTCGTTCGACTCCAAGTTCTCTTCGCTGTGCGTCACGATGGCGAGGTTCTTGTAGACGACCGCGCCCGTGTTCAAACCGCGCTTCGAGATTTCATACTTCCAGACAGGCTCGCCCGTCTGCGGCTTTATGGCGTGGACGACGCCGTCGCTCGCGCCTTGAATCAGGAGGCGCGTGCCGTTGATGTCTGCAATGATGGGCGCGGCGTAGGTCGTGTCGTAGGGACGACCACCGGGCGCGCTGATCCACATCGTCTCGCCAGTGCGTTTGTCGAAGGCCATGAAGCGATGCGCGCCGCGACCGTGTTCGCCCCACATGAACGTCACGCCTGAGACGATGACGAGGTCGCCGTCAACGAGCGGTGAGACGGTGCGACCGCCGTGCGTGGTCAAAAGTCCGAAGTCTTCGCCGAGCGAACGCTCCCACAAAACTTTTCCGTCGCGCGAGAGCGCAAGGAGCGAACCGCCGACGCCGAAAGCATAGACGTTTCCGGTCGCGGGGTCGCCGACGGGCGAAGCCCACCCGACGCGGTGCGGCGGCACGTCAGACAAATAGACGTTGAAGCGATGCTCCCAGATTAGTTTCCCCGTGTCTGCGTTGAAGCACATAACGCGCTCCTGCTCCGTCTCGCCCTTGCCCGCAGTGTTCTGCAAGTAGACGCGATCATTGAACACGATGGGCGCGGAGCGACCGCCAAAGGGCGCTTTCCATGCGAGGTTTTCGCCCGCAGGCGACCAGCGCGAGGGCAGATTTTTTTCGGGCGAGATGCCGTCGCGCTGAGGGCCGCGCCACTCCGCCCAATCGCCCGCGCTCGCACTTTGCGGCGCGCAGACGAGACAGAGTGTAAACAAGGCGAGAGCGAAACGTTTTAAGAGGGGAACGTGCATGGTCAGTGTTACCTTAAGGCGTTTAGATAGAATTGCAATGCTGCTGTTAGAGATACGCAAGCCGAAAGTTTTAGTTGCCAGCCGCCTAAGTTTTGGCCGAAGTTTTTCTTGACTGAAACATCCGCGCGCTACATATTATGTCGCGCTTTAGCGGGCGAGGCAAACCTGCTCGCTGCAACCTACCCGTCGTGTTAGACGTAAAACCTACGGGCAAACTTCATTTCCGTTGACGGCGGGCAAATGCGCAGCCCCTAAGCAATCCATAAAAGCTCAATACGCGATCCGAGAAAATGTAAATCCCCGGAACTCCCGACACCGAGAGCCTGACACAGAGGTACACATATGACGCGCCAGAGAAATCTTTTGTTGTCTCTCCTGTTGATACTCGCCGCGCTCCAAGTCGCCGTCGCGCAAGACCCGAAAGACGAGTTGTTCAGCGCCGCACGGCGCGGCGACGCGGCAACGGTCAAAGCCCTGCTAGACAAAGGCGTTGACGTGAACACGAAATTCCGCTACGGCGCAACCGCGCTTTCTTACGCCTCCGACAAAGGCCATGTGGAAGTGGTCAAGCTGCTGATCGAGCGCAAGGCCGACGTGAACGTCAAGGACACGTTCTACGGCGCGACGCCGATCATCTGGGCGGCGCAGAAGGGGCACGCGCAAGTCGTCGAGGCGCTGCTCGCCGCAGGTGCAACTGGGATCGAGGACGCTTTGGAGATAGGCGCGGGCGGCGGCCACACGGAACTCGTACGCGTGGTGCTCGCACGCAAAGACAGCCTCAAGGCCGAGTCGCTGACAAGCGCGCTCTCCGCCGCGACGCGCGCCAAGAACGCCGAGATCGTCGAACTGCTGACGAAGGCGGGAGCCGTGCCGCCGCCCGCTGCCGACTTCAAAGTTGACGCCGAAACGCTCAACTCTTACGTCGGAACATACAAGCTCGACAGCGGGGCGGAGTTCAACGCGGTCTTGAAGGACGGCGTGCTCATCATAGGGCCGCCGGGTCAACAACTCACGCTGGGCGCGTTCGACAAATTCAACTTCCGCCCGCAAGAGTTCGACGGCATCACGATCACCTTCAACGTCGAGAACAACGCCGTCACAGGCTTCACCATGAAGCGCGGCACGAACACGCAGGTCTTCAAGAAAATTAAATAATAGTCAGTTGTCCGTAGTCAGTTGTCCGTTGTTTGTGTTGCACGAGCGAGTTGCTAAAGATGAAGGCGACAACTCCGCATAGACAAAAAATAACTGACAACTGACAACTGACTACTGACCAACTTGAGGTTAAGCCATGAAACGAATCATCTCCCTCTGTATTGCTCTGTGCTTCGCGGCGAACGCGAGCGCGCAGAACTGGCCGCAGTTTCGCGGCACGACTGCTTCGGGCGTCGCCGTGGGCGCGTCGAAGACTCCCGTGAGTTGGGACGGCGAGAAGGCTGTGGGTTTGCGTTGGAAGACACCGATTCCGGGCATCGGTCAATCGAGTCCGGTCGTGTGGGGCAACCGCGTCTATGTGACGACCGCCGTGAGTACAGAGGCGAAGCCCGCCGCGCGCTACGGACTCTACGGCGACGTTGACCCTGTCAAGGATGAGCCGAAGCACACCTGGCACGTGATGGCGATAGACAAGGGGACGGGCAAGATCATCTGGGATCGCATCACGCTCGAAGGTCTACCGAAGACCAAGCGCCATCCGAAGGCGACGCACGCATCTTCTACGCCCGCAACCGACGGCAAGCACGTCGTCGCACTCTTCGGCTCGCAAGGTGTCCTCGCTTGCTACGACACGAACGGCAAGTTGCTCTGGAAGACGGACACGGGGCTGCTCGACGCGGGCTGGTTCTACGATCCCGACTATCAATGGGGACACGCCTCTTCGCCGATCATCTACAAGAATCTCGTCATCGTGCAGGCCGACATACAGAAAGACTCTTTCCTCGTGGCCTACGATCTCAAGACGGGCAAGCAGGTCTGGAAGACCGTGCGCGACGAAATTCCTTCCTGGAGCACGCCGACCGTCTACGAAGGCAAGACGCGCGCGGAACTCGTCACGAACGCGACGAAGTTCATACGCGGCTACGATCCGATGACGGGCAAAGAACTCTGGCGACTCGGCGGCAACTCCGAGATCGCCACGCCCACGCCGATCATGGCGCACGATCTCATCTACGTGACGAACGGCTATCGCCCGATCCAACCGATCTACGCGATCCGCGCAGGCACTGCTAACGGCGACATCACGCTCAAGGAGAAGCAGGAGACGAACGAGTCTGTTGCGTGGAGCAAGCAGCGCGGCGGCCCCTACATGCCGACGCCGATTGTCTACGGCGACTACTTTTACGTCTGCTCGAATAACGGCGTCGTCACTGCCTACAACGCGAAGACCGGCGAGCGCGTGTATCAGGAACGGCTCGCGGGCAAGGGCGGCGCGTTCACAGCCTCGCCCGTCGCAGCGGACGACAAGCTCTACTTCACGAGCGAAGACGGCGAAGTCTTTGTAGTCCGTGCGGGGCCGAAACACGAACTGCTGGCGACGAACCCGATGGGCGAACCGCTCATGGCGACACCCGCCATCTCCGACGGCATGGTCATCGTGCGCGGCCAGCATCACCTGTTCGGCATCGGCGAGAGCGCGCCCGCTGCTCCGGTGTCAAAGCCGAAGGCGGGCAAGTGACACACTTTCGTCGCGCCGGTTTATAGCGATGTTCGATTACATGGGATTTGAAGTTTTCTCTGCGCCCCCTCTGCGTCTCTGCGGTGAATGCTGGTTAATCAAGCACTCACCGCAGAGACGCAGAGGACGCAGAGGACGCAGAGAAAGAGAGAATCCGTTCTGATCACAGTCTCCTAATAAGCACGAAGTTGGAAGTTTACAAATGGAATAAAAACTGATGTCGCTGCGTCTAAGCGACATTGGTTCACCCTCTCTGGAAGAAGGAAACCAAAACATGAAACGTTTTTTTGCCGGTTTGTTGTTGTCAGCGATTGTCTCCCTTATCGCAGTTTTCGCGTTTAGCTCGCACGCAGCGGGCGCGAAGGATGCTAACTGGCCGCAGTGGCGCGGCCCCGAAGGGCAGGGCGTCTCGACCGAGACGGGGCTGCCTTCAGAGTGGAGCGCGACGAAGAATATCAAGTGGAAGACGCCGATTGCGGGGCGCGGCCATTCGTCGCCGATTGTGTGGGGCAAGAGGATTTTCTTAACGACCGCGCTCGACGGCGAACAGATTCCGGGCGCGAAGGCCGGAGTCACGCACAAACTTCAGGACGGGACGGACTTTGTACACCCGGACGCGGTGGGCGCTGACTTGAAGCACACGTTCAAGGTGATCGCGCTCGACCGCGAGACGGGCAAAATTCTGTGGGAGCGCGTGGCCTACGAGGGCGCGGTTTACGACAGCCGCCACAAGAAGGCCAGTTTCGCTTCTTCGACGCCCGCAACCGACGGCAAATACGTCTTCGCATTCTTCGGCGCGGAAGGTCTCTACGCTTACGACATGAACGGCAAGCTCATGTGGAAGCAGAATCTAGGCAAACTCGGCACGGCCAGCGTCGGCTACGGAGTGTCGCCCATACTCTACGGAAATCTCGTCATCATGCAGTGCGACGAGAGCGGCCCGAACTCTTTCATCGCGGCGTTCGACAAGAAGACCGGTAAGGAAGCGTGGCGCGTGGCGCGCAAAGTTGACGTGACTTGGAGCACGCCCGTCCTCGTACGCACTCCGAAGCGCACGGAACTCATCGCGAGCGCGGCGGAAGCGATCATCGCCTACGACCCGCAGACGGGCAAAGAACTCTGGCGGCACAAAGGCTTGGAGAGCAACGCCGTGAACACGCCGGTCGTCTCAAACGACATGGTCGTCATCACGTCCGGTTATCCTGCGAAGATCGCGCTCGCCATCAAGGCGGGCGGAAGCGGCGACATCACGGGCACGCCGCAACTCATCTGGAAATACAATAAGGGCACGGCCTATGTTCCGTCGCCGATTCTCTACGGCGAGTATCTCTACCTGATGACGGGCAACGGCTCTGTAACCTGTCTTGAAGCGAAAACCGGAAAGGTCTTGTACGAGGCGGCGCGCGTGCCGAAGCCGACGACGTTCATGGCCTCGCCCGTCGCTTATGAGGGCAAGATTCTGTTGACGAGCGAAGAGGGCGACACCTACGTCATCAAGGCGGGCGCGAAGCATGAAGTGATTCGCACCAACTCGCTCGGCGAGCCGGTCTACGCGTCGCCAGCCATCGCCGACGAAAAACTTTTCATTCGCGGCGAAAAGAATCTATATTGCATCACCAACGCGCGCGGTTAGTCTGCGCTTTGACAACTGTAGCGAGTCTCTTGGGGTAGGAATCAAAACCTTCACCGCAGAGACGCAAAGGACGCAGAGGGGGCGCAGAGAATTGAATGATCTCTCTGCGCCCCCTCTGCGCTCTCCGCGTCTCTGCGGTGAATCTTATGTGTTTCATTTTTCGGCAAAAGGAGTTCCGCCATGTTTGAATCGCAAGATACGACTCCGTGGTATCGCTCGCGCTCGACGATGATCGGGGCGTCGGTGTGCTTCGCCGCGCTCGCGCTCGCACTGTTTTATCATTTCTACGGCTATCGCTATTTCAGCGACCGCGAAGAGCACTACGCCGAACTCGAACGCCACCGCGCGCAACAGGCCGCGCAGGCCGGAAGCGTCTCGTCGCCCGCCACAGCACCAGCAGACCAAACCGCCGCGCCGAACCAGAACGCACCCGCCGCGCCCGAAGCCGCTGCCGCGCAAGGAGCAGCGGCGACCGCGCCCGCAAGCGGCGCTGGAACTACAGCGGCGAACGTGCAAGACGCTAATCACCCCGTCGCCGCGTCGTCCGCGCGCAACTACTGGACGAACTTTCGAGGGCCGAATCGCGACGGGCATTACGAGGAGCGTGCCGTCAAAGTCAACTGGCCTGCGGGCGGGTTGAAGCCTATGTGGAAGCAGCCTGTGGGCGGCGGTTTCTCTTCGTTCGTCGTGGCCGACGGCGCGGCCTACACCATCGAGCAGCGACGCAATCAAGAAGTGGTCGCGGCCTACAACGTCGAGACGGGGCGCGAACTTTGGACGCACGGCTGGAACGCGGAGTTCAGCCCCGACGACACGGGCGACGGGCCGCGCTCGACGCCGACGTGGGACGCGGGGCGTCTCTACGCGCTCGGCGCGGAGGGCGAACTGCGCGCGCTCGACGCGAAGACTAGCAAACTCATCTGGCAGAAAAATATTCTCTCCGACAATGGCGCGTCGAACATTCAATGGGGCGTGGCCGCCTCGCCGCTCATCGTTGACGACAAAGTGGTGGTCATGGCGGGCGGCACTTCGGGCAAAGGCGTCGTCGCTTACAACAAGTTGACGGGCGCGCGCGTCTGGTCTTCGATGAACGACCGCGCCTCTTATACTTCTCCGATGCTCGTCACGCTCGCGGGCAAGCGACAAATCTTGGTCGTCACGGCGAGCCACATCGCGGGTCTCGAACCGGCGGACGGCGCTGTTCTGTGGACGCACCCCTGGGACGTGTCCTATGGCATCAACGTCTCGCAACCGCTCGTCGTCGGCGCAAACCGCTTCCTTATCTCGGCGGGCTACGGCAAGGGCGCGGCGCTCGTCGAACTGAGCGGGAGCGGCAAGACGTTCACGACGAAAGCGGTGTGGGAGAACATCAGCCTCAAGACGAAATTCAACAGCCCCGTCGTCGCAAACGGCCACGCCTACGGGCTGGACGAAGGCATTCTCACCTGCGTTGATCTGGCAACGGGCGAGCGCAAGTGGAAGGGCGGGCGCTACGGTTACGGGCAAGTGCTGCTTGCGAGCAATCACCTGATCGTGACGACGGACGCGGGCGACATCGTCCTCGTCAAAGCCGACCCATCGGCTTACACGGAAGTCGCACGCTTCAACGCGCTCTCCGGCAAGACCTGGAACGTGCCCGCGCTGGCGAACGGTCGCCTGCTCGTGCGCAACGGCAACGAGATGGCCGCGTACAATCTGGCGGAGTGACGGGCGGGAAAATTTTCACCGCAGAGACGCAGAGAACGCAGAGAGGGCGCAGAGAAAGAAGTTAATCTTTTCTCTGCGCCCTCTCTGTGTTCTCTGCGTCTCTGCGGTGAGTCTCTATCCGTATTCAATTGAGAAGCGCTTTAGAACAATAGCTTCGCGCCGAACTGCAAGTGGCGCGGGTCGCGCGCAGAGAGAATCTGGCCGAACGTGGGCGAGCCGAGGAAGTTGTCGGGCAAGTTGAAGTTCGGATGGTTGAAGAGGTTGAACGCTTCGAGTCGCAATTGTAAATTCATGCGCTCCGTGAGCCGCGTGTTTTTAAGAAGCGAGGCGTTGACGTTCTGGTAGCCGGGGCCGTCGAGTATGTTGCGCCCGGCGTTGCCGAACGTGCCGAAGGCGGGGAAGACGAACGCCGCAGTGTTGAACCAACGTTCGGGCGTGCGATTCGACGCCGATGGGTCGCCCGCGACGTTCGGGCGGTCGTTTGCGCCGAAGCCGAGCGTGGAGCGTCCGGTGTTGCTGTTGTCAATTTCCGAAAGCAGGGCGACGGTGAACGGGCGACCCGATTGCAGCGTGACGATGCCGTTGAACTGGAAGCCCGACAGGAGCGTCGTTAAGAATCCGTCGTCGTTCGCAAACTGGCGACCGCGCCCGAAAGGCAGTTCGTAGGAGAAACTCGTGGAGAGGCGATGGCGCACGTCGAAGTTCGAGCGCCCGCGTTCGGCTCTGAGATTCAAACTGTCCTGCGGGAAATTGGGGTCGCCCGCGCTCGTGAAAAAGTTCGATGCGTCGTCGATGGATTTCGAGTAGGTGTAGGACGACAGAAGCGCGAGGCCGCGCGTGAGTCGCTGTTGGAGACGCACTTGCAAACTGTGATAGTTGGAGTTGCCGCGCGACTCGATCAGATTGATGTCGTCGAACTGCGGGACGGGGCGCAGTACGAAGGGAAGCGTGGAGGGGCGCGGCTGGTTGATGTCGCGCGCCGTCAAGAGTTTCGTGCCTTTCGATCCGGCGTAGCCTATTTCGAGCACGCGGCTCGCGCCGAGTTGCTGCTGGACGTTGACGTTCCAGTGCTGCATGTAGGCCGTGCGCAAGTCGCGCTGGAAGGCAAGCGCGGTGTCGGGGAGCGGCACGGGGAAGTTTTGCGGGAACGGGTTGTTCACTGTGAGCGGCAAGCCTTCGAGCGGGAAGAACAAATTGAAATCGAAGAAAGGCGCGTTGAAGTAAAGACCTTCGCCGGGCGCGAGCGCCGGCTGATCGTAATAGACGCCGTAGCCGCCGCGCAGCACGGTCGTGCCCGACTCGTTCAAAGTGTAGGCGATGCCGACGCGCGGGGCGAAATTATTCTTGTCGGATTCGTAGCCGCTGCGCGGGATGCCGTTCGTGCCGACGCGCGAGAGCGTGCGCGTCGCGGGGTCGTAAAGATTGGCGCGGTCTTCTGCGTCGACGGGCGGCGAGTTGTACTCGTAACGAAGACCGGCGGAGAGCGTCAGGCGCGGCGTCAGGCGGAAGCTGTCGTTGGCGTAGAGCGCGTAACTTTCGCCGCGCAGGTGTTGATGGTTGTCGAGACGCGCGCCGCCTGTGAGGAAGGGAAAGCCGAGTAGTAGATCGGCCAGCGCGTTGCCCGTTAAGGGGAAGCGGTCGGAGAAGGTCAGGAAGCCGCGCGATTGCACGTCGCGGAAAGCGTTCTGCTGCATGGCGCGAAACTCGAAGCCGAACTTCGCCAGATGCGCGCCGCGCACGTAAGTCGCGTTGTCGAGAAACTGGAAGACGTTCGTTGCGCTCTGCTGCGGGTTGTTGAATTCGTCGCCGATGGGCGAGTAGCCGGTGATGGTGATGAAACTGAGTCCGAAGTCGCGCGGGTTCGCGGAGAGTTCGGGCAGACCGACGCGACGGTTGAGACTTTCGCCCTGACCTTCGGACGTGACGGCGGAGGCGACACGGCTGAATGCGAAGCGCGCTTCGTTGACGACGCGCGGCGAGAAGACGTGCGTTTCGCTGAGCATCAAGTTCTGGCTGCGGCGCGGGACGTAGTTGCCGAAGCCGGGGACGAGCGAGAAGGTCGGGCCGGTGAACGGGTCGAAGAAGTTGCGGTCGCCGAAACTGTAGCGCGCGGTGAAGTCTGAAGAGTTGCTGAACTTGTGATCCACGCGCACGTCGAAATTATCGTTGCGATCAATTGACGTGGGCGACGAGACGAAGTTGGCGAACGGCACGTTGCGATTCGGCAGCGGGTAGAGCGCGGCGATGGCACGCCCGATTGGGTTTTGAAACTCGATGGGAATGACGCCGCCAGTGAAAGGCTGCCGCACGAATGGGTTGAAGGGGCGCGCGAAGAGCGATTGCGAGAAGTCGCCGTTTCGTTCGGCAAGCGTCGGGACGTTCGTGATGCGCGTGATGCCTTCGCGCGTGCGCGTGCCTTCGTAGTCGCCGAAGAAGAAGGTGCGGTCGCGGCGTATGGGGCCGCCGATGGAGAAGCCGAATTGGTTGCGTATGTATTTGGGATCGGGCTGGTCTGCGGGCGCGAAGAAGTTGCGCGCGTCGAGCGCGGCGTTGCGATGAAACTCGTAGAGCGTGCCGTGCAGCGCGTTCGTACCCGACTTCGAGATGACGTTGACCTGCGCTCCGGCGTTGCGTCCGAACGAAGCGTCGTAAGTGCTCGTCGAAATCTCAAACTCCTGTATGCCGTCGACGGGCGGGCGCACGCCGAAGGTGTTGAGTTTCGGGTCGAGATTATAGACGCCGTCGAGCAGGAAGTTGTTGGAATCCTCGCGCGCACCGTTGGCGCTGAATGCGAAGTCGCCGCGCACAGAACCCGCCGAGCCGAACGCAGACGGCGCAGTGCCGGGAGCGAGCAGCGCGAGCTCTAGGAAATTGCGACCGTCGAGCGGCAACTCAGTGATCTGTCGTTCTTCGATGACCGTGCCGAGCGCGGCGGAATCCTTTTTCAACGGGGCATAGTCTTCGACGGTGATTTCGTGGCCGCCTGCACTGATCTCAAGAGAGGCGTCGAGTCGAAATTCCTGATTAACTTCCAGCACGAGCCTGCGCTCAAAGTTCGCGAAACCCTGCGCGCCCGTAACTTCGACGCGGTAACGACCGGGCGGTAATGACGAAACTGCAAATTCGCCGTCATCCGCGCTGACTACCGTTCTTGTCTCATTCGTCGCTTCGTTGATTACTCTTACGGTTGCGCCGGGAATGCGCGCTTGATTCGGGTCAACGATTGTGCCGCGAATCGAAGCGCGGTGAGTTTGCGCGAAAGCGGCGGGCGCGATGAGCAGAGCGAGCAGGAAAGAGAGAGAAATAATTTTAGACTTCACGACGACTCCTCGTGGAAATTTTTAACTGTCGGACGGAAACAAGAATTGTAGCTAAAGCCGGAAACGCAATTTAGTAAACGGACGAGAGCGGACAAAAGTTTTGCCTTAGACGAAGGCGGCAGGGCTTTTCTTCCATCCGAAAATTCGTAAGAGACAGCCCCGCGCGTCGTCTGCCAAAAGCTGCAAGGTCGAAGCTACAGGCGCGGGGTTGTCTCTTTCAAGTCAAACGAGTTTGGTCGGCTAACTCTTCTTCGTGAAGATGCTGCACGCTTGATACGCGCCCGAAGGGTCAATCGCCGTGCGACCCTGTTCGATGTGCTTGATGATGCCTTCCTTGTCTATGACGAAAGTGGCGCGCGTGCCGTAGCCGCCTTCTTCGTTGAAGATGCCGTAGTCGCGCACGGTCGTGCGTTTGAAATCGCTGAGCAGAGGGAACGTGACCTTGATGTCTTCGGCGAAGCGCGCGTTGGCGGGCGAACTGTCAACGCTGATGCCCAGGACTTGAGTTTCGGTGGCGTCGAATTTGGCAATATCAGCCTGATATGCCTGTAGTTCCTTCGTTCAACCACCTGTGAAGGCCAGCACGTAGAAGGCCAGCACGACGTTCTTCTTGCCACGAAAATCCGACAGCTTGACCTTCTCGCCTTTCGTGTTCGACAGCGTGAAGTCGGGCGCGGGGTCGCCAACCTTCAGATGTGTCTTTGGCGCGACGGGCGGCGTCGCGGCGGGTGCGGCGGCCTGCCCCTTGTTGGCGGGCGCGGGCGTCTGCTGCTGCGGCGTGGCTTGCGCGCAGGCCGCAGACGCGAACGCGAGCAGCAACATGAAACTCAAAAACTTTCGGGTCATCAAACTCACCTCCTCAAATTTAGGGAACGTGGAAACCGGGCGCGAAAACGTATTAGACATGATTGATTATAGGTTAGCAACGTAAGGACAAGCAAAAACCTTCACCGCCGCAGACGCAGAGGGGCGCAGAGGGGCGCAGAGAGTTGAATAGATTCTCTGCGGTTCTCTGCGGCTTTGCTCTGCGTCTGCGGCGGTGAGTGCCTTGCTCTCCTTACATTTAACCGGATGCCACCCTAATCTCTCGTCATGACCTGCTCGATCTCTTTGATGAGCGGCATGACGGCGGGCGGATCGTAGTTCGCCAGCACGACGAGCGTGTAGCCTGTGTCGGTGTAGGACTCGAACTGCGCGGCGATGCCGGGCGCGCCGCCGTTGTGCCCGACGTAGCGCTTGCCGTTCACGCGGTTGTCGCCGAAACCGTAAGCGTACTTGCCGAAGGGCGCGTCAACTTTGCCCGTCGTGATGATGTCGGTGAACTTCGCGCCGAGCAGTTTGTGCGTGCGTAGCGCGCGGTCGAACTTGAGCATGTCGTCGAGCGTGGAGTAGCCGCCGCCAGCGGGGCTGCCTTTGAACGGGAGAAAAAAGGTGTTCGGGCGGCGCGGGTCTTCGGGGCGCGCCCGTCGCCCGTCCGCGCCCATGCGCGTGTAGCCGACGGCGAGGTTCGCAGTCTCGCGCACGCTCTCATAAGAATCCGTGTCAGACATTCCGGCGGGTTTGAAGATGTGCGCGCGAACGTAGTCGAAATAACTCTGGCCGGACAGTTTCTCGACGATGAGGCCGAGCACGACGAAGCCCGCGTTGCTGTATTGCCAACTCGCGCCGGGAGCGAACTTGAGCGGTTCGCCCGCGAAGAAAGGGAGCAGGTCGGAGACGGTCTTGATTTCGGCGCGCTTCGCAGCCCACTCGCCGGTCATGTAGTTGCCTAGGCCGGAGGTGTGCGTCAACAGTTGATGAATCGTGACTTTCGCTGCGACTTCGCGATTGGGATAGTCGGGCAAGTGTCTGGCGATGGTGTCGTCGAAAGAGAGCTTGCCGCGCTCTGCGAGTTGCGCGATGGCGACGGAGGTGAACATCTTGTTCATCGAGCCGAGGTTGAACTTGGTGTCCGTACGGTTCGCGAGTCGCTTCTCCTGATTCGCCATGCCGTAGGCTTTCTTGAAGACGGGCGCACCACCTCGCGCGACGAGCACCGCGCCGGAAAACGTGTCGGCGGCGACGGCGCGGTCTATTAAATTCTCGATCTCCTTCAAACGCGCGGCCTCACCCGTCTCGCGCGCTACTACGGGGGGCGCGGTGGATGCCGCCAGCGTGAAGGCGAGAATGAGACTGATTAGAGAGTGCATGAACGTGTTGCCTCCTTTCAGGCGGAACGGGCGTGTTAGCTCTTGGAGTTTTCCTTCTTCAACACGTCCACCTCTTTCTGCAACGTCTCGATGAGGCTCTTGAGTTGCGCTGCGTCTTTCGCGTCGCGCTTCGCGACGGAGAGTTTTTTGAGCGCCGTGAGTTGCGCGACCTTGAGCGCGTGCGGCGCGTTTACTTTCACGTCCGGCTCGACGCCCGTGCCTTCCCAGTTAGTCTTAGTCACGGGACTGATGTAGCGCGCGAAGGGAATCATCACGAAGAAATGATCGTTCAAACGCCGACCACGCACGGGATGCGCGCCGCCGCCCGTCGTCTCGCCGACGATAGTTGCGCGCTTCAAATTTTTGAGCGTGTAGCTGATGTCTTCGGCGGCGGAGAAGGTGAAGCTGCTCGTCAGTATGTAAACGTCCTTCTGCCCGTAGCGCCTGCCCGGCACTTTGTCGAGCGACCAGGACTCGCGCGTGCTGTCCGCGATGCGGTCGTAGGCGCTGCTCAGGTGTATGGACTTGTCGAAGAAGTAACTCATCAACAGGGTGATGGTGTTGCTCGCCCCGCCGCGACAACGGCGCAGGTCAATGATGAGCGCGTCCGTGTCGGCAAGGCGGTTCATAGCCTCCGAGACTTTCGCCTGCGCCTCGTCCGAACCGTCGAACATGCTGAAATCCAGATAGCCGAGATTGCCTTCGAGCGTCTCGATTTTTTCCAGCCCCAGGTTGACGCCCGCCTCTCCACCTGCCGCAGGGCGCACGCGGCGCACGACCGTCTCGCCGTCCGCCGTAGGAGTCTGCGTCGCGTCGCTACCCGGTTCGCGCACGACGCGACGCAAGCCCGCCTCGTCCGAAGAAGGACTGCTGCCGCCACCGCCATCATCCGGCACGCGACGGCGGACGATTCGCGCCCCCGGAATGTCGCCTTCGCTCAACACTGCGGCGCGATAGTTGACGCGCAAGTGTTTGTCGCGGCTGACGGCCTGCAAGTGCTCCGTGAGCATCTGCGCCAACTGCTTCGCGCTCGTCACGTCTTCATATTCTCGCTTCGCCACGCGCTCGCGTATGGCCTGCTCCATGCGCGTCGCAACTTCCGGATAGACATAACCCTCGCGCAAATTTTTGAGCGTGCCTTCGATCACCTCCGCACGCGTCGCGGCGTCAATCGTCATGTCGGCCTGCTCCGGCATGCGCGGCTGTTGCGCCGCATTGAAACTGGCGAGCGCAATGACGAAAAAGAGCGCGGGCAACAAAAGATTAGCCGCCGCGCGTCGCGCGATGTGCATGCGATGCGCAGCGTGCGCGTTTCTATGTTTCAGCCGCGCGTTTCGATTCATGTGGCTAAGGACGCTTGAGAGTGTGGGACGCATTTTGTTTCTTCCTTTCAAACTTTCCGAATCATAACCCGTCGGGCGAATCACTCGCGCATATTAGTCGGGAATCGGGCGCGAATGGTTAAGCCGACGAAAAGTGTTTGTTAAGGATGTAAAATCTCGCGTGGGTCGGGTTTCAGGGCGCGCGGGCTATGCTACATTGCGGGTATGAGAGGGAGTTTTGGAAAGCGTCGGCCATCGTTTGTGCTGCTGTTGTTGGCGGCGGCGCTCGTCGTGTTGCTCGGCGTGCTGGCAGCGTTGCAGTATCGTTGGCTCGGTCAGGTGAGCGAGGCGGAGCGCGAGCGTATGCAGGCGACGCTGCGTGCGGGCGCGGCGCGATTCGGCGAGGACTTCGACCGCGAGATCGGGCGCGTCTATTTCAATTTGAAGCTCGACGCGAACGCGTGGGGCGGGCGCGACGGCGAGGCTTACAATGCGCGCTTCGACGGGTGGCGCGCGACGACGCAATACACGGAGCTTGTGTGCGACGTTTTTGTCGTTGACGGCAGCGACGTACACATGCCGCCGCAACTGACGCGCTTCGACAGGGCGACGCGGAAGTTCGTACACGCTGATGAGTGGCCTGCGGGATTCGATGGCGTGCGGCGTCGCTTTGAGCGTGCGCGCGGGTTGCCGAGTCCGCACGCGGGCAGTGAACTCTTCGCGCCGCAGCCGAACGTGGATCAGGAGATTCCAGCCGTCATCATTCCCGTCGTGCCCGACGACGCGGAAGGGACGGGCGACGCCGCAGCGCCCGCGCCGGACAACGAGCGCAAACTCGTCTTGACGAACTATTCGCCGCTCGGCACATACGCGGTCGTCGTGCTCGATCTCGACTACATCAAACGCGAGATGTGGCCTGCGCTCGCACGTCGCTATTTTTCGAGCGGCGACAAACTCGATTATCGCATCAGCGTGGTTGACGCAAACGATCCGCAAAAGATCATCTATCAATCAGCGCCGGATGCTGCTGCGTCAAACATTTCTGCCGCGCCTGCGTCCGGCGACGCGCGTGCGGACATCTTGCAGATTCGCTTTGAAGAGATGGACGCTTTCCTCCCGCCCTCCGTCGCGCGGCGCGTGGTCGCGTCGCGCGATGCGAATTCGCAGCAGGCGGCGGGCGCGACGCGCGGGGGGAGATTGGCGGTGCGCGTCTTCGAGAGCCGTACGAGCGAGTTGGCGTTGCGCCGTTTCAGCTTGCCGGAAACGCGTGCGGGCAACTGGCAACTCGTCGTCACGCACGCGGCGGGGTCGCTCGACGCGGCGGTCGGGCAGGCACGTCGTCGCAGTCTCCTAGTCAGCTTCGGCATCCTGTTGCTGCTCGCGGCGAGCGTCGCTTTGATCTTCGTCTCGACCGACCGCGCGCAGCGTCTCGCGCGGCGACAGGTGGAGTTCGTCGCGGGCGTCACGCACGAATTGCGCACGCCGCTCGCAGTCATCTGTTCGGCGGGCGAGAATCTGGCCGACGGCCTTGTTGACGACCGCAGGCAGGTGAGGCGCTACGGCGAGGTGATTCATAGCGAGGGGCGGCGTCTGGCGGAGATGGTCGAGCAGGTTTTGGAGTTTGCGGGCGCGCAGTCAGGGCGGCGCGAACTGACGCGCGAGCCGGTCGCCGTCGCAGATGTGATAGACGCCGCGCTCGCACGCGTCGGCGCGGGCGCGCGTTCCTCGGATGAGGCAGCCTTCGAGATCGTGCGCGACGTGCCGGACGATCTGCCGCACGTCCTGGCCGACGCCGCCGCGCTCAGTCGTTCGCTGCAAAATCTACTCTCGAACGCTTTGAAGTATGGCGGCGAGAGTCGCTGGGTGAAATTGTCTGCGCGAAGCGTGGAGCGCGCGGCGCGCGGCGGCGCGTCGGAGGTGCGGATCAAGGTGGAGGATCGCGGCGCAGGGATCGCGCCTGCCGAACTGTCGCACATCTTCGAGCCGTTTTATCGCGGGCGCGAAGTGGTCGCGGCGCAGATTCACGGCAACGGTCTGGGCTTGAGTCTGGTCAAGCAGATCGTGGAGGCGCACGGCGGGCGCGTCAGCGTCGAGAGCGAGCCCGGGCGCGGCAGCGCGTTCACGATTCACTTGCCCGCCGCGCCTGCGCCTGCGACGAACGGCAACAACCATCGCGACGACGTGCGGAGCGTAGACGTATGAGCCAGCGCATTCTGCTCGTCGAAGACGAACCGGGACTGTTGATGACTTTGACCGACCGGCTCGTGAGCGAAGGCTTCACGGTCGAGACGGCGACCGACGGCGAGACGGGCTTAGAGCGTGCGCTCGCGGAAACTTTCGACCTCGTCATACTCGACGTGGGCTTGCCGCGCAAGAACGGCTTCGACGTGTGCCGCGATCTTAGACAGCGCAGCGTCGGCGTGCCCATCATCATGCTGACGGCGCGCGGGCAGGTGGTGGACAAAGTCGTCGGCCTCAAGATCGGCGCGGACGACTACGTCACGAAACCCTTCGAGATGATGGAACTCCTCGCACGCATAGAGGCTCTGCTCCGGCGCGTGCCTCCAACGCTGAGTGCAGCGGGCGATGCAGGAGGGGGCGCGACGGCGGCGGACGTTTACTCGTTCGGTATCATCCGCGCGGATTTTCGTCGTGCCGAAGTGACCCGCGAAGGCATGCCGCTGGAACTCTCCGCGCGCGAGTTCAAATTGCTCCGCTACCTGATCGAGCACAGGGGCGCGACCATCTCGCGCGACGAACTGCTGAACGAAGTCTGGGGCTACAACGCCATGCCCTCCACACGCACGGTTGACGTTCACATCGCATGGCTCCGGCAAAAACTCGAACCCAACCCGCACTACCCGCAGTTCATCCTCACCATTCACGGTCTCGGCTATAAATTCGTCGGGTAGCCTCGAAACGAAATTTCAAATCAAAAGTTATTGTCCCCACTTGCCGACGATAAGGCCGATGATTGTGCCGCCGATTATGCCGAGGCCGATGATGGGGGCGTAGGCTTTGGTGATGATGGCGTCGGGGAGGCTGAGGAGGAGGCCGAAGACGAGTCCCTGCGCCCAGTAGGGGAAGGGGAGGCGAGCCGCGCCGATACAGAAGCCGATGGCGAAGCGGTTGAGGAACGCGCCCGCGAGCGCCGCACGTTTGTCTGGAAATTCGAGCGGGAGCATGGAGGCGGCTGAGAGCGCGCCGTAGACCAAGCCGCAGATCGTGCCGAGCAGGATTCTTGACATGGGAAAACTCCGGGGGCGGGCTAATCGAGCGGCTGATTAAAGCATAGCTACCAGCGGCGCGTCATAAAAATTCGTCGAGTTTGGTGAAAATATAAAACCTTCACCGCAGAGACGCGGAGTACACGCAGAGAACCGCAGAGAGTTGAATGTCTCTGCGCCCCTCTGCGGCTTGGCTCTGCGTCTCTGCGGCGGTGGAGGGTTTTCCCCGTAAAAACTGTTGAATGCCGCCCCGTACGGTTATATTCTCCCGTTTCTCGTCTATTAAGTGCTGCAATCGTTCCATCAAGGCGGAAATTTTTTGCGTGGGTGTTAATAAACCCGTGGGAGGGGCGTTTTATGGGTGGAGACGAAGTGGTGAAGGAGAACAATGTGCCAGCAACTGCACCCCAACTGAAACCTGTCCCGCAAAGCGGCGGCGGGCTGGAAGAACTCGAACATCTCTTCCAGCAGCACTACGATCAGGTTTATCGCACCGCCTACCGCATCACCGGCAGCCCCGCAGACGCCGAAGACGTGCTGCAAACAATCTTTATGCGGCTGGCCGGAAACACGACCAAGCGCGACCTCGCGCCAAGCCCCGGCAGCTACCTACACCGCGCCGCCGTCAACGCCTCGCTCGATCTGATGCGCAGCCGCACGCGTTCGCGCTCCGTGCCCTTCGAGGACGTGGACGCGGCGCTTTTGCAAAGCCCGATTCTGAATCCGGAGGCGCAGCACGCAGACAGTGAGATGCGCACATTGATCCGGCAAGCGGTCGCGCGTCTCGGCACGCGCGCCTCGGAAGTTTTCGTCCTACGTTATTTTGAAGGCTACGACAACGGCGAGATCGCGGAGATGCTCGGCATGTCGCAGATGGTCGTGGCCGTCACCCTACACCGTGCGCGCGTGCGCCTGCGTGGAGAGATTGGTGAATATCTGGAGAAACATCATGAAGCGTAATAAAAAAGAGATCGAAGCCATCCTTGACGAGACCTTGAACAACATGAGCAAAGAACACCCTGACAACCACACGGTGGACGACGCGGCATCGCGCGTCTGGGCGCGCATCGCCGCCGCCGAAAATCCTGCGAGCGTCACGACGCCCGCGGCGGAGCAGATCAATAGCTGCGCCGATTTTCAGACGTTAATTCCGTCTTACCTGCGGCGCGAACTGTCGCCCGCGCGTGCGATGCTTTTGGAAGACCACACGCAGGAATGCATTCCCTGCCGCAAGGCTCTCAAAGAAGCGCGCACCGGACGCAGTGCCGCCGCGCGTGCGACGCTTCAACCTGCACGCACGACGGGTACGAACTTCACTGCGTGGCGCTGGGCTGTGGCGGCTTCGGTCGTCGTGGCCGTCGCGGTCGGCGCGCTCTTTTTCTCGAACCGTTTCTTCGACACGGGCGGCGCGCTCGCCGCAACGGTCGAGAGCGCGAACGGCGCGCTCTACCGCGTGACCGACAGCGGCACGCTGGCAATGGCGGTCGGCGAACAGATCGGCAAAGGCGTGCGCGTGCGCACGGCGAAAGATTCCGACGCGGTGGTTCGCCTCGCCGACGGCTCGCGCGTGGAGATGCGCGAACGCTCCGAGTTTTCCGTGACGGAGAACGGGCAGGGCGTGACGCTGCATCTTGATCGCGGCGACGTGATCGTCGAAGCGGCCAAGCAGGGCACGAAGCACCTGTTCGTCGCCACGCCCGATTCGCTCGTCTCGGTGAAGGGAACGATCTTCTCTGTCGGCAGCGGCACGAAGGGTTCGCGCGTCTCGGTCGTAGAGGGCGAAGTCCACGTTAACCACGCGGGCACGGATAAAGTTTTGAAGCCGGGCGATCAGGCGACGACGAGCGAGAGCGTCGAGCGTGTGCCCGTCAAAGAAGACATCGCTTGGAGTCGTAGCGCGGCGCGTTACGTCAAGATGGTCACGGAACTCTCTGCCTTGCGCAAGGACGTCGAAGCGCGCGTGCCGCGCCCCGGCGTGCGCTACTCGACGCGCTTCCTAGACCTCGCGCCCGAAGGCACTGTGCTCTACGCGGCGCTCCCGAATCTGGCAACGACGCTCGGCGAATCGCACCGCATCATGCAGGAGCGCATCGCGCAGAACCCCGCGCTCGCAGAGTGGATGAAGGAGCAGGAAGGTTCGGCAGCGCACGGCGCGGGTCTGAATCAGGCGATGGCGCGCGTGCGCGAGTTCGGCGAATACCTCGGCGACGAGATCGTCGTCACGGCGGGCACGAACGCGCAGGGACAGCCCGACGCTTTCCTCGTCCTCGGCGAGTTGAAGAACTCGGCAGGCTTCCGCCCCTTCCTCGAAAAGCAGATCGGTGATTTGAAGACTACCGATAAGGGCGCGCCGAACGTCCGCATCATCGACGACCCGAGCGCAGTCGCAGCACCGGCAGCAGACGCCAGCGCGACCGCCGACAAGACAGCGGCTAAGAAATCCGTCGGCGGCAAAGACAACAATCACGAACTCTACGTGTGGATTCGCGACGACTTCTTCGCGGCCTCGCCGAAGATCGAACAACTGAAAGGCTTGCAGGCGACTATCAATGCGCCCGGCACGAACCGCTTCGCGGGCACGCCGTTCTATTCGCGTATCGCCGACGTGTACAAAGAAGGCGCGGGGCTCATTGTCGCCGCCGACCTCGAAAAGGTTATCGGTCAGGTGACGACCGAAGCCGCGAAAGAGAAAGACGGCCAGAAGCGCCTCGAACTCTACAAGCAACTCGGCCTGTTCAACCTCAAGCACTTCGTCGTCGAGCAGAAGGAAGTGAAGGCGAAGACGCAGAGCCGCGCCGTCCTGACATTCAACGAACCGCGTCGCGGCATAGCCTCCTGGCTCGCCGCTCCCGGCCCGATGGGTGCGCTCAAGTTCATCTCGCCCGATGCGAACGTGGCGACGGCCTTCGTCGTCAAAGAACCGACGCTTCTGGTTGACGACCTGTTCAGCTTCATGGAAACCGCGTCGCCCGACCTTCGCAAGCACCTGCGCGAACTTGAGACGAAGAACGGTCTCGACATCAAACGCGACTTCGCAGCGCCGCTCGGCGGCGAGTATGCCTTCGCGATTGACGGGCCAGTCCTTCCGACGCCTTCGTGGAAGATGATCGTTGAAGTTTATGACCAGCAGCACTTGCAGCAGACGTTCGAGAGCGTAGTCGGTAAGTTGAACGCGTGGGCGGCCGAGCACGGGCAGAAGGGCTTGACCCTGACGGCTTCGGGCGGTTCGCCGAACATCTACACGCTGCGGTCTGTGGATTTCGGCCTCGAAGTTCACTACACCTTCTCGGAAGGCTACATGATCGCCGCGCCGACGAGTGCGCTACTCACACGCGCCTTGCAGTATCGCGAGTCGGGCGTGTCGCTCGTGACATCGCCGCGCTTCGTGGCGGCCTTGCCCGAAGATGGCAACACGAACTTCTCCGCCATCTTCTATCACAACCTCGCGCCGTTGCTGCAACCGCTTGCGGGAACCATCAACGACCGCGCGAAGTCGCTCGGCGAGGAACAGCAAAAGGCCATCGCAGCCTTCGCCGCGAACGCGCAACCGACGCTGGCCTACGCCTACGCGCAGGGCGACCGCATCACGCTCGCGGCCAACACCGAAGGCGGCCCCTTCGGCCTCAGCCCGGGCAGTTTGCTCGGCCTCCCGAACGCCTTCGCCATGCAGCACATCATGAGCGAGGCGATGGACGAGAAGGGCGGTAAGCAGCAGCAGAAGTAATGACGGCAAGCACAGTTCCGGCGTTCCTTAGCGCCTTCTGTTCCGACTTTGCGCCTTTGCGAGAAATGTTTTTCTCGCAAAGGCGCAAACGTAAGACGTAAGGCGCTAAGGAGCGAGCGGTTGTTCGTCCGTCTTTGAAATAATTTTTAAGTGACTAAAGAGGTGGCGGCATGAGACGCATCGGTCTCATCGTTGGGAGTCTCGTCATCGCGAGCGTCGGCGCGGTCGTGTTGTTGGCCGTTCTCCAGTTCGGCGGCAGCGCCAAGCCGACCACGCTTCTGACCGTCGCCGCCGAACGCGGCGACGCGTCGCAGGTGCGCAAACTGATCGCGGCGGGCGCAGATGTCAACGAGCGCGACAAGTCCGGCTTCACTCCTTTGATCTGGGCGACGCGCATCGGCGACAAGGAAGTCGCGCGGTTGCTCATCGAAGGCGGCGCTGACATGAACGAGCGCGACTGCGCCGCGAACGGCTGGACGCCGCTCATTCACGCGATACACAAAAACAACGACGAGATGGCGCGTCTGCTGATCGAAAGCGGCGCGGACGTGAACGCGAAGGCGGGCGACTGCAAGCAGCAGAAGGTGGAGAGCGGCGCGAGCGCAATCCTCTACGCTGCCGGTTACGACGACACGGAGATCGTACGCGCCTTGCTCGACAAAGGCGCGAACCCTTACGACGAATACGACTCGACGACCGTGCTCTCGAACGCCGTCGCCGGAGCGTGGGACGTTGATCGCGCGATGCACTCCAAGTGCCCGACGGAGACTGTCAAGCTGTTGCTCGAACGCGCACCCGATCTCAGTCTCAAAGACAACCTCTGGGATCGCAAGGCGATGTTCCTCGTGCGCCACAAGGGCTGCACGGAGATCGTGAGTCTTCTCGAACAGCGCGAGAGGACTTTCGCAGCAAAGGACATGCGCAAGTGATAAGGATGTGCGCGAGTGATATAGAGGACGACTAAAAAATCCGCGCTGTCGGCTGGATCGAGTTCACGGCTGAGACGCAAACGGACGCGCGAGTTGACGCAGAGAGTTGAAAGATTTCTCTGTGCTAACTCGGCGCGTTCGTGTGTCTTCGCCATGAATCGCGACGTTTGATCAACTTCAATTACATCAACTCTAAAACCTTTCCATCAATCGAACTTTAACTCTCAGCGAAGCGTTATGCTTCAACGGAACATTCGATGTGTTCGGCGTCGTATTCTCGCTCGATTCTGTTTGAAGTCATGGAGCGAATGGCGTATAAAGCGGACTACTCTTCGTGTTGGTTCGCGCTTCTCAACTTAATGTCAAACCGGAAGCCGAAGCGAGGCTTCAACTCATTATGAATCCTGTCATCGAACTCGACGGTCTGGGCGTGGCCTTCGGCAAGCGTCACATCCTCCAAGATTTGCGCGGCACGCTCAACGGGCGCGCCATCGGCCTGCTCGGCCCGAACGGCGCAGGCAAAACCACGCTCATACACACGCTCCTCGGCTTTCATCCGGCGACCGCAGGCACTGCGCGCATCTTCGGCGAAGACATAACTGTCAACGCCAAAAAGATTCGCGCGCTCGTCGGCTACATGCCCGAACGCGACTCGTTCATCGCCAAGATGACGTGCGTTCACTTCGTACGCCTGATGGCCGAACTCTCCGGCATGCCTTCCGAAGCCGCGCTCGAACGCGCGCACGAGTCGCTCTTCTACGTGGGACTCGGCGAAGCGCGCTATCGCACGCTCGACACCTACTCGCTCGGCATGAAGCAACTCGCGAAACTCGCGCAGGCCATCGTTCACGGGCCGAAGCTCATCATCCTCGACGAGCCGACCAACGGACTTGACCCGCCGACGCGCCTGCGCATGATTCGCCTCATACGCGAGATACGCGATAGCGGCCAGGCGCGCATTATGCTCTCGTCTCACCTGCTGCGCGACGTGGAAGAGTGTTGCGACGAGATACTCGTCTTGAAGGACGGGCGCATCGCCGCCAACTGCAACCTTGAAGAGGAGCGCAAGGCCAACCGCAAGTTCATCGAGTTGGAGATGCGCGGCGACAATCGCGGCTTCGCGGAGGCTATCGGGCGTCTGGGCTGCGAGTATGCTTTTACGAACGAGCGGCGTTTGAAGTTGATCTTGCCCGAAGGCTTGGAGATACGCGATCTCTACCGTGTCGCCGCCGAGCGCGACGTGCAAATCCGGCGTCTGAACTACAAGCGCGATTCGCTCGAAGACATCTTCCTCAAGGCGATGGAAGGCGACACGGTAGCGGCAGCAGGAGGTAACGGCAATGGCAGTCTATGAACACGGCTACAAGCCATACGCGGGCGTGACGACGCCGGAGTGGTCGCGCTTTCTGATCATCCCGCACCATGCTTACCGCGACGTGTTTCGTTCAAAAATCTTCGTCGCGTTCTTCGCGGTCTGCTTTATCTACCCGCTCGTCGCCGCGATATTGATCTACCTGCACCACAACGTCAACGCGATCTCGATGTTGAAGATCGGCGATGTGCGCGAACTCATCCCGATTGACGCTTCGTTCTTCCTCTACTTCGTCGTCACGCAGGGCATGCTCGGCTTCTTTCTCAACCTGCTCATAGGGCCGCCGCTCATCTCGCGCGACCTCGCCAATAACGCCTTGCCGCTCTACCTCTCGCGCCCATTCACGCGCACTGAGTACGTCGCCGGAAAGATGAGCGTCATACTGATCCTGCTCTCTTTGATCACATGGATTCCGGGTCTGTTGCTCTTTTTGTTGCAGGCGTATCTCGAAGGCGCAGGTTGGATCGGGAACAATTTGTGGATGGCCGGTTCGATCATACTGGGGAGCTTGGTGTGGATCGTGGTGCTCGCGTTTTTGTCGCAGGCGATCTCGGCGTGGGTGAAGTGGCGCGTGGTGGCGAGCGCGGCGCTTCTCGCGATCTTCTTCATACCGGCGGCATTCGGCGCGATCATCAACGTGCTCTTTACGACGCGCTGGGGAAATTTGCTGAGCCTGCCGACGGTGATGAAGATGGTCTGGGCTGGCCTGTTCGGACTCTTCAAACGACAGGTGACGGACATGCAAATCTTTATCGGCAACGACGGCGAGGGGACTGTAAGCCAGATCACTCTGATGGAGCCGCCGCTCTGGACGGCGTGGGCGGTGCTCGCACTGCTCTGCGTCTTCTGCCTGTGGCTGCTCTCGCGCAAGGTGCGCGCCTACGAGGTGGTGAAATGACGACGGCAGCGGCAGCAACAACAACAGCGACGGCAGCGGCGACGCAGACGGAAGAGAAGATGATCGTCTTCGAGGATGTCTCGAAGTTCTACGGCGAGATACTCGGCGTCAACCGCGTCAACCTCTCGATCACGCCGGGCATCACGAGTCTCGTCGGGCCGAACGGTTCGGGCAAGACCACCCTGATGAACTTGATGACGGGACTCTTGAAGCCTACGCGCGGGCGCATCAGCGTGCTTGGCACAAGCCCTGGCGACCCGCAGGCGCTTTTCCGCAAGGTCGGCTACTGCGCGCAGTTCGATTCATTTCCGCGCGGCGCGACGGGGCGCGAGTTCATAGAGTTTTACCTGCGCACGCACGGCGCATCAGGCCGGGCGGTGGAGAATCTGACGCATCAGGCTTTGGAGCGCGTCTCGATGTTGGAGGCGGCAGACCGCAAAGTGGCGGGTTACAGCAAGGGCATGCGCCAGCGCATACGCCTCGCGCAATCAATCGCGCACAACCCGCAGGTGCTCATCCTCGACGAGCCTCTGAACGGCCTCGACCCGATGGCGCGCGCGGAGATCATACGGCTCTTCCGTCAACTCGCCGCAGAAGGTTTGTATCTCATCATCTCAAGCCACATCCTGCACGAAGTTGACATGATGTCGGATAGCGTCGTGCTTTTGAACAACGGCTACGTCGTCGCAGAAGGAAACGTTCACGGCGTGCGCGACGAGATCGTGGAGCAACCGATGCAGATTTTGATACGCTGCGACCGACCGCAGGCTCTCGCCGCGCGCGTCTTCGAGCAGGACGGCGCGATCGTCGAGGCGCGTCTGCACGACGACCGGCAGGGGCTTTTCATAAAGACACGCAGGCCGGACGATTTTTATTTACTCTTGAACCGCGTCGTGCTCGACGGCGACTTACGCATCGAGTCGGTCGCGCCAGCAGACGACGACTTGAACGCGGTCTATCAATACCTGATCAGTTCGGACGGAGGGCGAGTATGAGTTCGACCATTGAAACGGCAAGACCCGTCGAGAAGACCGCGCGCGAAGGGCAGTGGGGCTTGTGGGCGCAGCAGACGTTCTCCATATTGCGTCTGGAATTGCAGAAAAATTTCCTGAGCCGTCGCGCATTTTTGATCTATCTGCTCGCGGCGTTGCCGGTCTTCCTCCTGTTCATGCTCGCGGTCTTGCCGCCGGACGACGACGCCTTTAAAAACTTCGGCCAGTTGAGCATCGTCTTTTCGGCGATCTACAACGCGTTGATTTTGCGCACGGTCGTCTTCTTCGGCTGCGCGTGGATTTTCATGAATCTGTTTCGCGGCGAAGTGGTAGACCGCAGTTTGCATTACTACTTCCTGTCGCCCGTGAAGCGCGAAGTGTTAGTCGTCGGCAAGTATTTGTCGGGGCTGGTGACGGCCATCGTGCTCTTCGGCCTGTCGGCGCTCGCCTCGCTCTTCATGCTCTACTTCCCGCGCTTCTCGGAGGAAAGCTCGCGCTACTTTTTCGGAGGCGCGGGCGGCAAGCAGGCGCTCGTCTATCTAGGCATCACGACGCTCGCCTGCGTCGGCTACGGCGCGACCTTTTTGATCGTCGGCCTCTTCTTCCGCAACCCGATCATCCCCGCCATACTCATCTACGGTTGGGAGTTCATCAACTTCCTGTTGCCGCCGCTCCTGAAAAAAGTGAGCGTCATACACTACCTGACTTCGCTGATGCCCGTGCCGATGAGCGAAGGGCCGTTCGCCGTAATGGCCGAACCGACGCCCGCTTGGATTTCCGTCCCGAGCCTCATCGTCTTCACCGCGCTCGTCCTCGTCCTCGCCGGACTCCACATACGCCGCATGGAGATCAGCTACATCGGAGACTAGGAAGACGGGGAATCAAGGGGAAAGGGGTAAGGGGTAAGGGTTGAAGACAAAAGCGGGGCGCAGCGATCAAGTGCTGCGTCCCGCTTTTGTCTTCAACCTTTCCCCTTACCCTTTTCCCTTTACCCGGTGATTTCAATCTTCCACACGTCGTCGCCTGTCTGCGTGGCTGTGATCTGAACGTCGAGAAACATTTTGATGACTTCGATGTTGGTCGTCGTGTGCAGCGTTGGCGTGCCGGTCGTGTACGAGCCGCCGCGTGCGAGCGCGAGTGGGATGAGCAGTTGATCCGCGAGGTGTTCGCCGACGGGCGCGTCTGTTTCGAGATAGGCGCGTGCTTCCGCAGCGGCGCGTTCGGCAACTGTTTCGGCGCGCACGCCGCGCTCGCCGATGCCTGTGAAAACTTCCGTCAGGTGCTCGCTTTCGATTTCAAGCGTCAGGACGTTGCCGGGACTGATCGCGTTCTGGGAAGTCTCGACGCGCAACTCGTCGCCGCCCGTCTCATTCCATCCGAGTTGTTCGCGTACAACTGTCAACTCGCGCTCGCCGACCGTCGGCGGGAGTTTGACGACGAGCGCGCGTGCGCGGCGTGCGCTGATGCGTCCGCGCGTGAGCAGGTGTAGCGGCGTGAGCGCGCCGCCGCTGGCCGGTTCGATGCGGACACTAAAGCGCCCGCCGCCGGGCGGATAAAAGCCGTAGCGCGAGAGTTCGGCTGTGACGTGCGCGCCCGTGCGGTTGACGAGCGGCAGGAAGGTTTTGACGATGAACTCGAAGGGCGGCGCGTGTACGTTATGCGTGCCGCCCTCGAAGGCGAGCGTGCTCGGCGCGGCGGCGATCATCAGTGGCGGCAGGATCGTTTGCAGCACGAGCGTCGTGCTTCCGGCTGTGCCGATGGGGAAAGAGTAGTCGCCCGCGACGACCGCGCCGGGCGTGAAAGTGAACGCGGTCGAGCCGACATCCGCGCCGTCAACCTGTGCGCCGCCGATGGTCGCGGCGGCGCGTACGGCTGTGAGATGTTGCCGCGCGAGGCCGGGCTTCTCGCGGCGTGCGCGGACGTTGTAGATGCGGAAAGGTCTTCCGGTGATGAGCGAGAGCGCGAGCGACGTGCGTATGATCTGCCCGCCGCCCTCGCCGTATGAGCCGTCAATCGTCAACATAGCGTGCGCGATTGTAACCCGAAGCCCGCGCCTTTTCTCAGAGCGCGCCCGCCTGTTGTACTCTGGACGCGTGACGACGGATGCTAAACAGATCGTGCTGCGTTTCGACGCGGGGACGCTTTTGCTCGACGGCGTTGAGCGCACGGCGACGAACGTGCCCGCTTCCTTTCGTTGGGATGAGCGCGTGCGGCGCTTTCGCGCGCCCGCGTCCGGCTATCGCCACATAGTGAAATCACTCGTGAGAGGAAACGTGACGTTCGAGGATCGCGCGCGCGCGTATCACGAGTTCGACTTCCCTACGAAATTCACGGTCGAGCCGCGCCCTTATCAGCAGGAAGCTATAGCTGCGTGGCGCAAGGCAGAGCGTTGCGGCGTCGTCATACTGCCGACGGGCGCGGGCAAGAGCCTCGTCGCGCAAATGGCAATCGAGCAGACACGTCGTTCAACGCTCGTCGTCGTGCCGACGATTGATTTGATGAATCAATGGTACGACCTTTTGCTCTCGTGCTTTCAGGCCGAAGTCGGACTCATCGGCGGCGGCTTCTTCGAGGTCGGCGCGTTGACGGTGACGACCTATGCCTCCGCCTTCCGCTTCATGGAACGTTTGGGCAATCAGTTCGGCCTCGTCATCTTCGACGAATGCCACCACTTGCCCGGCGACGTTTTTCGCTACGCAGCGGAGATGTCGCTCGCGCCTTTCCGGCTCGGCCTGACCGCCACGCCCGAACGCGCGGACGGCGCGGACGAAATGCTCGAAGAGTTGATCGGCCCCATCGTCTACCGGCGCGAAGCGCGCGAACTCGCGGGCGAATATTTGTCCGATTACAGCGTCGTGCGCCTCAACGTAGAGATGAGCGCGGCGGAGCGTGCGGCCTACGAAGCGGAGCGCGCGGTCTTCAAAACTTTCTTGCGCGAGAAGAACATACGCCTGAGCAGCCTGCGCGGCTGGCAACTGTTCATCGCGGCGAGCGCGCGTAGCGAGGCGGGCAGGCGCGCGATGATGGCCTATCGAGAATCGAAGCGCATCGCGTTAGGGACGGACGCGAAACTGCGCGTGCTCTCGGAACTGCTCCGGCGACACCGCCGCGACCGCGTGCTCATCTTCAACGCCGAGAACGAGATGGTCTATCGCATCAGCGAACAGTTCTTGATTCCCGCCATCACGCACGAGACGAACATCAAGGAGCGGCGCGAATGGCTCGCCGCCTTCAACGCGGGCGACGTGCTCGCGCTCGCCACCTCGAAGGTCTTGAACGAAGGCGTGAACATCCCCGCCGCCTCAGTCGCCGTCGTCCTCTCCGGTTCGGGTTCGACGCGCGAACACATCCAACGGCTCGGTCGCATACTTCGCAAACAGCCCGACAAAGAGGCGACGCTTTACGAAGTCGTCACGCTCGACACGACCGAAGAGGGAATTAGCAGGCGGCGCGGCGGCGAACAGTTTCAAGGGCGCGCCGCGCGAAGCGAACGCCAAAGTTTTCTGAATGAGTTGTAAGTTATGTTGACCGCAGACCTCGCGCTAAGCTGGCAGCGCGGCAATCAAATCAGGCCGCGCTACATTGAGACGGAAGACGACGGCTGGCTGCAAGCCGCCGCCGCCCTCATCGAACTCTTCGGCGAGCATAGAGGCTTGACGCGCGCGGAACTCGAAGCGGCGCTCGAAGATTACGTCGGCACAGGCACGGACTACAAAATTCTGCGCGGCTTGATCAAATTGCTCTTGGATCGCACGGAGTTTGCGGCGGGCGTTGAAGTTCTCCCCTTTGAGTTGCGCCGCGCCGCGTTTCTCAAGGCGCGCGGCGTGCATCCTGTGACCGACGAGAGCGCGCGCGTTCAAGTTATGGAAGAGGCGGCGCGCGAACTCGCGTGCGCGCCGGAGTTGTTGCGCGCGAATCTGTACGCGGACTTGCCGAAGAACCAGCGGCTCGTCGAGTTTGAAGAGACGGACGCGGCGGCGCTGCTCGAACTCTACAACGTGGCGCAGGCGCAGGCGTTGCTGTATCGCTGCGTGCGTATGCGTCTCAGCGTAGAGCCGCAGTCGGCGGAAAATTATCGCGAACTCTTCGGCGCGATCAAAGCGTATCGTTTGATTCACACGATCAAGGGGAACGCGGCGCGCGGGTACGAGATCGAACTCGACGGCCCCGTCTCGATGTTTCATCGCTCGCAGAAGTATGGCATACAGATGGCCGTCTTTCTGCCCGCGCTGCTTCTGTGCAAGGGCTGGCGCATGCGCGCGGAGATCGCGCAGCGGCAGAACAGCAACAGCGGCAGCGGCGGCACAGCCTTCTTCGAGTTGGCGAGCGAGGGACACGCCCTGCGCTCGCATTACCTGAGCGTGACGCCTTACGAGAATCCCGTCAGGGAAAAATTAATGAATGCTTGGGCGCGTTTCGAGAGCGAATGGACTCTGGAAGCGAGCGGCGAGATCATCAACCTCGGCGCGGGCGCGTTCATACCGGATTTCGTGCTGCGACACACGACGACGGGGCGTGCGGTCTATCTTGAGATTTTAGGTTTCTGGACGCCGCAACATCTCAAGGAGCGTCTGGAGGAAATTAAGAGTAACGGCTTTCGAGATCATCTCATCGCCGCGTGGGAAGAACTGCGCGGCAGCCGCGAGCCTTTGGTGACCGAGCCGCCGCACACGATCATCTTCAAGCGTTCGCTCGATCCGGCGACGGTGGAACTGGCCGCAAACAAATTGATCTCGGAAGACTGACCGAGGTGCGCAATGAAAACTTTCAACCTCTGCTTTCTTGGTTTCGGCAACGTCGGTCGTGCGCTCGTCCGTCTGCTCGAAGAGAAGTCCGAAGAGATGCGCGAGCGTTACGGCATCCAGTGGCGCATCACGGGCGTGGCGACGCGCCGCATGGGTTGGCACGCGTCTGAGGAAGGATTAGAGGTTGAGTCGCTGTTGGCGGGTGAGACAAGTGCGCTTGGTGCAATGCAGCCCGCGAATGTGCGCGAGTGGTTGGCGGCGGCGCGTTGCGACGTGTTGTTTGAAACTACTTCGCTTGAGCCTTTGACGGGTCAACCCGCCGTCGAGCACATCCGCGCCGCGTTGGAGTCGGGCGCGCACGTCGTCACGGCGAACAAAGGCACAATCGTGTACGCGTATAGAGAGTTGAGCGCGCTTGCGCACGAACGCGGCAAGCGTTTTATGTTCGAGGCGACGGTGGCGGACATGCCGGTCTTCTCGCTGTTTCGTGAATGTTTGCCGACCGCGAAGTTGCTCGGCTTTCGCGGCCTCTTCAATTCGACGACCAGCGTGATTCTCGAAGAGATCGAGCGCGGGCGCACGTTCGAGGAAGGTGTCGCACGCGCACAGGCGCTCGGCGTCACGGAAACCGATCCGTCCTACGACGTTGACGGATGGGACGCGGCGGTGAAGATTTGCGCGCTGGCGGCGGTGTTGATGAATGCGCCCTTGCGACTCGAAGAAGTTGAACGCGAAGGCATACGCGGTTTGGATGCGGACGACGTGCGCGCGGCGCGTGCGGCGGGACGGCCTTACAAACTCGTGAGCCGTGCGCGCCTTGAAGCGGACGGGCGAGTTGCGGCGCGCGTCCGTGCCGAACAGATCGCAGCGGACGATCCGTTGGCCGCCGCCAACGGCACTTCGCTCATTATTCATTTCGAGTTGGACATACTGCCCGGACTGATCATGACGGCGCACGAACCCGATCTGCGGAGCACAGCCTACGGGCTGCTCGCCGATTTCATCAACGCCGTTCGCACTGAAGTTTAGCGCAACGAGTGAGATTTTAATTTGCTTTAGAGCGCACAATAGGATTCACCGCAGAGACGCAGAGAGCGCAGAGGGGGCGCAGAGAAAGACATTGTTCTTCTCTGCGCCCCCTCTGCGCTCTCTGCGTCTCTGCGGTGAGTGCTTTCCTTATTTAATTACTTGCTGTCGGAGTCGGGGACAATGAAGGAGAGGTTGGCGAGGACGCTGCGGAGGCGGACTTGACCGAGCAGCGTTTCGAGATAGCAAGCGAGTCCTTCGAGCGCGGGGCCGATCTCCAAAATCCTGCGCGCCGCCGTCACCTTCTTCACGAAGCGTTCGTACTCTTCCCAATCCTTGTACATCAGGAAGCACATGCTCCCGTCGCGAAAACGCTTGAGGTGCGCGAGCAAGAGCGCGACCGAAAATTGATCGCATTCCTTGTCCGCTCGGCGTGCAAGCCCTACTAGATTCCAGAGGTCGCGGTAGAGTATGAGCGCTTCTTCGCGGCGGGCGTGGAAATCGTTGAAGAGTTCTTCGCCGTCGAGCGCGGGGTTGAAGACTTGCGTGAGCGCGATGATTGATTGCTGGAAGCAGTTGCGGAGCATGCCGTGCGCGCGTTCGAGTTTGGCGCGCAAGGGGGGCGACTGCGGATCGTTGATGCCTACAAGTTCGAAGCCGTAGACGCGCCCGATCTCGTGGCCGATGGCGTAGCTGATGCCGTCGAGCGTGGAGAGAAGTTCTTCGGTCGCGCCTTCGAGGTGCAGCATGTCCGCGTCAATGCGTTCGATGAGCGCGAGCGATTCTTTGTGGACGTTGTTGAAGACGGAGAAGGTCGAGGCGAGCAGTTTGTCTTGCTGCACCTTCTTTTCGATGAGGCGCAGGTAATCGAGCAGCCGCGCGAGATCGGTGAAGATGTGGCGCATCGTCTCGCCGAGAGTGGCGGGCGTGAGACTTTCGACGAGCGCAGTGAGCGGCGGCGAGAGTGTGTTCTCAAGCGCCGGATGAAGCGTCGTCTCAAGACTGATTTCCTCTTCGGCGGCGGGGAGAAAGGCTAGAGACTGCGGCGGGGTCGGCTCGTGTGCGGGCTGGTCTAAAATCGCGCTGCTCATAGTTGATGTGTCCTGCCGTTGCTTGAATGTTGATGGAAAGCGGAGTGTCGAAGCGACATGCTTCGGATCAGTTTGGGGCGACGAGGCGCGTGCGAAGAGACTCCGCGCACGTTTACACGCCGAATTGTGCTGTCAAACTTTATGCCAGACGGCGCGCTCGCAGGCGACTTGAGAGTCAGGCTGATTTACGGGCGTTTTCCGCATCTAAACCGCGTACACGGACAAACGGCGTGCGGGCAGACTGACAGCTTGACCTGTCAAAGTGTCAGTCTGCGACAATGTGACAGACCCGACGCCCGCCGTGCGCGTCGTTTTCGGTTCAAAGGATTTTTGGCTATAGTTTGACGCAATCTGTAGAGAGGAAACAGCAGCGATGATAAACGTGCGCAAGGCCGCAGAGCGCGGCCACTTCAATTTCGGTTGGCTCGACACACACCACACATTTTCCTTCGGCGAGTATTACGATCCGCGCAACATGGGATTCCGCGCGCTGCGCGTCATCAACGAGGACTACGTACGCGCCGGTCACGGTTTCCCGACGCACCCGCACCGCGACATGGAGATCATAACCTACGTGCTCAAGGGCGCGCTCGAACACCGCGACAGCATGGGCAACGGCACGGTGATTCGCCCCGGCGAGGTGCAACGCATGAGTGCGGGCACGGGCATCCGCCACAGCGAAAAAAATCCTTCGGAAGAAGAGGACGTGCATCTGCTCCAAATCTGGATCATACCGGAGGAACAAGGGCTTCAGCCGAGCTACGAGCAGAAGATGTTTGAGGCGGACGAGAAACGCGGGCGTTTGCGCTTGATCGCATCGGGCGACGGGCGCGACGGCTCTGTGACGATGCATCAGGACGCGAATCTCTACGCAGCCTTGCTTGAAGCTGGGCAGGAGGTCGCGCACGAGTTGCCGCAGGGGCGACACGCTTGGGCGCAGGTGGCGCGCGGCGCGGTCGAGATCAACGGGCAGCTTTTAGAGCAGGGCGACGGCGTGAGCGTCAGCGATGAAGCGCAACTGTCCATCAAGGGGCGCGAGTCGTCAGAAGTCCTGTTGTTCGATCTCGCATGACGCGCAAAAGAGCGTACGATAATTTTCGACGCGCGCGGTTGGAAATCTTAGAAGCGCCTGAAAACTAAAGCGCGCGGCGAAGATTCGATCTTCGCCGCGCGCTCATGTTTTCGCTCACGACTTTTGCGTTGATAATCAAACGCAGCGCGAAACTATTTTCGCATTAACGCCAGGTGCTTTTGTTGCCTGAGCAACATTCTCAACTTCATCCTCGCCTTGTGCAACTGTGACTTGCTCGTCCCAACCGAACATCCCAGCATCCTCGCTATCTCCTCGTGCTCATGCCCTTCCACATCATGCAGGATGAACACCGTCCTGTAACCGGGGGGAAGTTGCCCGATCGCCCTGTCCAACGCAATCTTGTCCACTACCGGCATCGCATTCGGGTTCGCCGTCCCCGTCACTATCTGGACAGGTGTTTCCCCGTCATCTGTGGTCTGCTCCAACTTCACCCCTCGTTTGCGGAAGTGCATCAACACCTGATTGACAGTCAGA
>DATFGP010000035.1:0-1313 GCA_035249365.1 Pyrinomonadaceae bacterium
GCGCGCAGCGTAGGCGGAACCTCTAAGCCGAGTCCGGCGAGGCGACCACTCTCGAACGTAGGGATGAGGAACGCGTAGTACTCCGTCTCAGGGTCGAGCTTGCGCGGGCACATAAGGCGCGAATAAGCGCGATCAGGCTGCGTGGAGAGAAGTTGCCCGAGGGCGTTCATGCTCGCCGGGATGTCGCGCGTGCGGTCCGCCGTCAGGTCTTCGTTGACGTGAACGTGCGCCCATGCCCAGAGTTGAGACGCGGGCTGAAATTTCGTCTGCGCGTCTAAGACGCGAATGGCCGAGAGCGGGCCTGTGCGAGCGTGCAGTTCTTCAAACTCGGTCGCCTTTAGCAGGACCAGCGTGAGCCACGGGCGGAGGTGGTGCAGCGCCGTGTCGGCGGCGGCAGGCGTGTAGCGCCACGGGAAATCTTCATCATAAAACTCGATGAAGGGGATATAGTTTGGCTCAAAGTCCGTGATCCAATCGCGCGGCTGGGTCTTGACGACGACATCGGGATTGATGCCGACGATGTCGCCGGGCCCGATTAACTGGACTTCCGTATTGACGGTGCGGTCGGCGGCAGGAATGGCAGCGTTGTCTGTGGCGACGACGAGGCGAACATCAATGGCGGCGCGCACCGGAACATTAGCGCCGTCAGCCGAAGTGATCTGGTTGGCCAGTCCTCCCTTGAGCCACGGGAGGAACGAATAGGTTGCAATCGGAGACGAACTCATTAGGGTGTCACCTCGCCTGCGGCCTCAAACGACGGCACGACTTGAATGTCCGCGGCGGAGACACTGCCGTTGCGAACGAGCGTGTCATGATAGGCACGCGCCTCTGTCTCGCTCGCCCACCGCGAGCGTGTATCGAAAGCGGAGAGCGAGGCCGTGTTGACCACGACGTAGGATTCCTGCACGACCCTTGCGCTGTTAATCTCCGCGCCGGTGCCGGCTTTGGACCCGGCGCCCTTGGCGGAGAGCGCGGAGGCGTTGCCGACTAGCAGCACATCGAACAGCGTAGTCGTGAGCGCAGTACGCGCCGGCTGAAAGCGACGATAAAGCGTATCAATGATGATTCTCTCATAGCTGACTACGCGCCGAATGATTCGGCTGGAATTCCATGCAGACGCGCCAGCACGCAATTCGGCGCCAGCAGGCATCTTCTCGAACGACTTGCGCGCCAGCTTGGCGGCGTTGTCCATATCGAAGAACTGCGCAGGCGCGAACTCCTCCCGCAGCGTCTCTGTGGTGAATGTCACACTGCCGCTTGTTGCCGACTCGATGCGGAAGAGTTTTGCGTCCGCGGGTTTTTTCGCTCCGAAC
>DATFGP010000036.1:0-46973 GCA_035249365.1 Pyrinomonadaceae bacterium
TGCAAGCGGGCAGGTTCTATCGTTGGTAACACCCGCCCGCTTGCAGCAGGAGGTTTTGACTTGAACCTCTTAGCTCCTAGCCTGCGACGATCGCTTCGTCGTCAATCGTCTCAGCGTTCGTGCCTTCCACCTGCTGTCGCGCGTGATATGAAGAACGCGTTAACGGACTTGACTCGACGTGATGAAAGCCCATCTCCATGCCGATCTCGCGCCAGCGCGCGAACTCTGCGGGCGTGACGTAGCGCTCGACGGGCAGGCGGCGCGCATGCGGTTGAAGGTATTGGCCGATGGTCATGATGTCGCAACTTGCGGCGCGCAAATCTTTCATCAACTCGATCACCTCGTCGAACGTCTCGCCTAGGCCGACCATGATGCCGCTCTTGGTGAGCATCCCGCGTCGCTCCTCGTCGCGTCGGCGCGCGGCACGCTCAAGGAGAGTCAACGTCTGTTGGTATTTCGCATCGGGACGCACGCGGCGGTAGAGGCGCGCGATTGTCTCCGTGTTGTGATTGAGCACGTCGGGGCGCGCGTCGAGCACTGTGTCGAGCGCGGCCTCGTCGCCGTTGAAATCCGGGATGAGAACTTCGATCTTGCATGCGGGATTCGCGGCGCGCACTTCGCGTATGGTCTCCGCCCAGTGCGCCGCGCCGCCGTCCGCTAAGTCGTCGCGGTTGACGGAAGTGATGACGGCGTAGGCGAGATTGAGATGCCGCACGGCTTCGGCGACGTGGCGCGGTTCATCTCGATCTAACTCACCCGGCTTGCCCTTGCCGACGGCGCAGAAGCCGCAATGGCGCGTGCAAATGTCGCCGCCGAGCATGAAGGTGGCCGTGCGGTCAGACCAGCACTCGAAGATGTTCGGGCAGCGCGCCTCCTGGCAAACCGTGTGCAGGTTCAAGCCCTCGATCAACTTCAAGACGTGATTCTGGTTCGACGGATCGCCGATGCGAATCTTCAACCAGTCGGGTTTGCGACCCGTCGGTCGTCCCTCCGGCGGCTGCTGTATATTGCTGATGACTTTTAACTCGCGGCTCAATTAATTCGCTCCACCAAATGATTTTCGACTGTTTCGCCTATTTTAAATGCGCGGCTATTTTAACATCTGCTCCGCATCGTTGTCGCTTCCGCCATCGCCGTCGCTGTTACTACTGACGAGCCGCGCGAGCATGTCCGCGTCGACGTTCCCGCCCGTGAGCACGATGCCGACGCGGCGTATGTCGTGCGGGAGTTTGTCGAACAAGACCGCCGCTGCGGCCAGAGCGCCCGTCGGCTCGACGAGAATTTTCAGGCGAAACAGCAGGAACTTCATAGCCTCCGTTGTCTCCGCGTCCGAGACCGTCAACACGTCTTCCGCGTTTCGTTGCACGAAGGGAAAAGTGAGCGCGCCCGGCGTCTGCACGCGCGCGCCGTCGGCGATGGTCGGCGGCGGCGGGATCGTGATGCGTTCGCCCGCGATGAAAGAACGCCGCGTTTCGTCGCCCGTCGCGGGTTCGACGGCGAAACAGCGAACCGTTGCGTTCAAACCACGCGCCGCCGTGCTCGCTCCGGCGAACAGACCGCCGCCGCCGCAGGGCACAACAATCGCGTCGAGGTCTCCGACTTCCTCCATCAACTCAATCGCGCACGTTCCCTGCCCTGCCATCACGTAGTAATCGTCGTATGGCGGAACGAGTACGAGCCCATTGCGTTCGGCCACGTCGCGCGCAACCGCTTCGCGGTCGTCGCGCTGGCGGTCGTAGAAGACGACTTCCGCGCCGTACCCGCGCGTCGCCGCAACCTTCGCGCGTGGCGCATCCTCCGGCATCACGATCACGGCGCGCGTGCCTGCATCGCGCGCCGCGAGCGCGACTGCCTGCGCGTGATTGCCGGATGAGAAAGCCGCCACGCCGCGTGCGCGTTCTTCGTCGCTCAACGAGAGAATCTTGTTCGTCGCCCCGCGCATCTTGAACGCTCCGGCGCGTTGAAAATTTTCGCACTTGAAAAAAACTTCGCGCCCCGATGCCGCGCTGTTGAAGGCACGCGAAGACATGACGGGCGTGCGATGCACGCGCTGTGCGATGCGCGCGTGTGCTTCGCGTATAAATTCAAGCGTTAGCATATACGTCTTCCGTCACGGACATGTCGAAGACTTCCGCGAAGCGCGCGATGATGCGGTCTTCAACGTCGCGCATGTTGACAGTCTGGCCGAGCAGCTCGTGCATCGAGGCGACGGGTTCGCCTTCGCAGGCGATGATCAAGTCGAAGAAACTGAGATCGGTGTTGACGTTTAAGGCGAAGCCATGCGTCGTCACCCAACGCGAGATGTGTACGCCGATGGCGGCGACTTTGCCGCGCGACGTATGCACGCCCGTCAAGCCTTTGATCCTGAAACCCTCAACACGGAAATCCGCGAGCGCGCGAATCAACGCCTCCTCTATTTCGCGCACGTAGCGGTGTACGTCCTCGCGTTCGGGACTCAAGTTGATGATCGGATAACCGACGAGTTGACCAAGCCCGTGATAAGTCGCTTTGCCGCCGCGATTGGTTTCAAAGAGCGCGATGCCGCGCGCCTCTAACACGTCCGGCGAAGCGAGCACGGCAGACTCGTTGGCGCGCCGACCGAGCGTGAGGACGTGCGGGTGTTCGACAAGCAGGAGCGTGTCCGTGCCCGTGCGCGCTTTCAGCGCGGCTTCGGTCTCCTTCTGAATTTGGTAGGCCGCGCCGTACTCCATACGTCCGAGTCGGCGAACCTGTAGCGTTCTCTTCGGCATCGCAAAGAAGGTTCGTTTGTGGTTTTCTCGCGTAGCGCGTCTATTGTAACAGCGCGCTGCCGACAAAGCCGAACGAGCCAACAGACCTTTGCACGCTTGACGCCGCGACGCGCGCGGGCATAGTTTGTCGTCAAACGCGATAATCAAGAGGAGGAACGATTTTGAAACTTGCCCCAGCACTCGGCCTTGCCTGCCTGTTGCTTCTTCCTAACGCCACGCTCGCCGCGCAGTCGCGCACGCGCCGCACGAGCACGCCGCAGAGGCGTCCAACAGCGTCACGCACGCAGAAGCCTGCGACATCGGCGAGCACGAGCACACTCAACGAGGCACGCATACGCTTAACCGACGAGTTGAAGACGCTGACGCGCTTTCTATATCTCTACGGGCGCACCTCGATTGGCGTGGAGAACAACGAGAAGCAGGCGCGCGAAGGCGGCGCGGTGTCGCCCGAAGCGCAGGCCATCCTGAATCGCAGCCGCGCAACGGTGCTTGAGAGTCTGGGCAACATACGCGACCGGCTCGACAAACTCGAACTCTACTTCCGCACGACTCCCGGCCTCGAACAACACTACCGTCGCTTGAGCGGCGTCGGCGCAACAGCCGCCACAGCCGAACAGCGCGCCAACTCCGGCCAACTCGACGCCGCCGGACGCGCCCTCATCGAAGTCGCCAACCAACTCGCAGACGTGCTTCTGGAAATGTGAGAACAGTGACAAGTGACGAGTGACAAGTGACGAGTTAAAGACAATCTCTTTGCTTTAACTCGTCACTTGTCACTCGTCACTTGTCACTTCTTCACGTAGTAGCCTGAGCGGGCGCGGACGCGTGCGTCGGCGCGTGTGGGCGTGCGGACTTTGATGTTGAGAAATTTGCCGTTGGGGGCGTCGCTGTTTGAATAGTATTGGAGAAGATACTGTGCGCGGAGTTCGGCGGCGATCTGGCGGAAGATGCGTTCGAGGTCTTTGCTACCGTCGGGCACGTAGGCCGTGCCGCCGGTCGAGTCGGCGAGTTGCTGCATGTTGTTTTGCGCACGCGTGCTGATCTCGTTAAGCCGGATCGAAAGCCCGCTCGGATTGACCGAGTAGAAAACCACGTCGGCGCGCTGCACCTCTCGCTGCACGGCGACGACGGCGCGCTGGTGACGCGCCTGTAAATCTTTGCGCGCAGCGGCGCGCACGGCAGTCAGGCGATTGCCGCCTTCCGCTTCGGCCTTCTTTTGTGCGTCGTACTCGGCTACGCTCTGCTCGCGCACGGCGGCGCTGAAGTTGTCATCGCCGTCCGAGATAACGAGGATCACGCGGCGACGACCGCCCGTCGCATTCTGAGACAGATACTTCGAGGCGAAACTCACGGCGTCGTAGAACGCGGTCGGCACGCTCGTCGTGGCCGCCGGGATGGTCAACAGTTTGGCCGTCGCGGCCTCCGCCGAGGTCAAAGGTTGCACGAGCGTCGGTTCAGCGGCGACAGTGACGATGGCGGCGCGATCCACTGGCTTCAACACCTGCTTGAGAAACCCCGCCGCCGACTCCTGCTGAAAGCCAAAGGCGATTTTTCCCATCACGCTGCTCGACACGTCGAAGAGGATAGCGATGTCGAGCGGCACTTGCTCCGCGTCGCCCACCTGCGCGATCTCCTGCGCGCGTCCCTCTTCTTCCAAACGAAAGTCCGCCGCTTTCAAACCCTGCACAGGCTCGCCCTTCGCATCAGTCACAGAGACAGGCACGACAACCAGATTCGACGTGACGCGCACGATGTCGTCATCGTCGCTGATGGTTTCATCGGTTACAGCGGGCGTCGGCGCGGCAGTCGGCGTCGTTGCCGGTCGCGGAGTTTGTTGCGGGGCAGGCGTTGGCGTCGCACGCGGCGTCTGCTGCGGCACGGGCGGCGGGAGTTGCGGGACGCGTACGGGTTGTTGTTGCGACTGCGACGCGTACGAAGCGTTATCGCGCGCGGTTTGCGTCGAACGAAGTACGCTGTTTGTCGTCGTCTGCTGCGCGCTCGCGTTCGTCTCGGAGAAAAAAACGGCCAACGTCCCGCCGAGAAAGATCGACAGCAAGAGGAGCGCGCGCAGTTTGTTATTGGCTGAGTTCATCGAAACCACCCTTGATGAAGAAAAGGGTAAAGGTGAAGGGTGAAGGGAAAGCCAAAGTACAGGCTTCCGACTCTTCCCTTACCCTTTGCCCTTTACCCCTTTCCCTTGCGTTAGCGTCCCGCTTATTCCTGCGGCGTGGCTGCGTCGGGCTTCGCGACGCTCATGTTCGGCGCGGCCTGCATGAGACCGCGATTGACGAGCACGCTGATCTCTACGCGACGATTCTGCTGGCGACCTTCGCGCGTCGCGTTGTCGGCGACGGCCTGCTGCTCGCCGTAGCCGAACGGCGTCACGATGCGGCGCAACGGGATGTTGTGCGTGTAAGCGAGATACTGCACGACCGCGTCGGCGCGACGCTGGCTAAGCATGCGGTTCTTCGCTTCCGAACCGTCGGCGCTCGCGAAGCCGCGCACTTCGAGCACGTAGCCGCGCGCTTTCAAAGCCTGCTGCGCGATCTGGTCGAGCGTCGTCTTGGCTTCGGGCGAGAGCACTGCGCTGCCGACGCGGAAGTTGACGGCGACCGTCTGCTGCGCGACGTAGTCGTCGAGCGCGCTGATGCGTTCGTTGGTCGTGTTGACGCCCGCGATGGCTGCGTCGGCAGATTCCTGCGCAGCCTTCGCACCGCCGCGCGCCGCGTTCGAGACGGCGGCGAGTTCATCCAACTGACCCGACAGGCGCTGCGAATTTTGTTCGACCTGTCCGATGCGATTCTCCGCCGTGCCGACGCGATTCTCGACCGGATCAACGCGCGCCTGAATCGACTGCGCGACTCTCAAGTCTGTGCTGCCGAAACGAACCTTCTCTGCGACGAGATTGCCCGAAGCATCGCCGCGCCCTTCGACTTCGAGGTTGAGGCCGCGCAGGATGTTCGACGCGCCGTAGGTCGAGCCGCCGCCGAAGAAGCCGCCTTTGGATTTGACGCTCGTGCGGTCGGATAGACGCACAGTAGTGTTGACGCCGTTGATGTCTTGAACGACGAAGGTGTTGGCGTCAATGTCGCGGCTCGTGACGACGCCTTTGACAGTCATCTTCTGCCCGCTGGCGACCGTGCGCGAGTTTCCGCTGCTGCTGCTCGGCTGGTCGGTCTGTGCGAAGGCGACGGAGGCCAACGCCAGCACGAGAGCTATGGCGATGGTTGACACCTGGAATCTGTTCGACTTGTTTACGCTCATTTTTTTCTTTCTCCCACTTAGCTGAATTATTAAAAGTTTGGCTGCTGCTGCTCCTCAAAGACGACGGTTCGAGTTCCGGTGTTGTCGAAATCTGCTGCCCGACAAAGAAAAGGCGTCGCAGCCACCACAAGCTGCGGCGCACCGGACGCTTGAAGTCGGGCGCGCCCATCACGAACCGTTTTTGACCAACCCACGCGAGGTGTTGTTTTGGTTTCCCTGAATCGTTTGTGATTCTCTTCAAACCGCTTAGGAGAGTCAAGAGGGTAGATGGCGAAAACGCGCGGATCGGTTGCGCCGAAGCGATTTAGAATTTGATCGCCACGCTATCGCAACAAATCGGGCGAGAAAACGGGGAAAGGGTAAGGGATAAAGGGGAAAGGTAAAAACCAGAAAGCGGGGCGCAGCGATCAAGTGCTGCGCCCCGCTTTTGTCTTCAACCTTTTCCCTTTACCCCTTGCCCTTTCCCCGCTTCTCAGACCGAGAACTGTCCGGCTTCGAGCAACTGCTTGACGTAGGCGAGGAAGCGTTCGGCGTCCGCGCCGTCGATGATGCGGTGGTCGAAGGAGAGCGCGAAGTAGGCCATGTGGCGGATGGCGATGTAGTCGTCGCCTTCGGGCGTCGTCAGAACTTTCGCGCGCTTCTCAATCGTGCCGATGCCGAGGATGGCGACCTGCGGCTGGTTGATGATGGGCGTGCCGAAGAGTCCGCCGAAGACGCCCGGGTTCGTGACTGTAAACGTGCCGCCCGCCACTTCGTCCGGCTTGAGTTGCTTGTTGCGCGCGCGGTCGGCCAGATCGTTTGCGGCGCGTGCGAGGCCGGAGATGGAAAGATCGTCCGCGCGTTTGATGACGGGTACGATCAAGCCCCAGTCGAGTGCGACAGCCATGCCGAGATTGATGTCCTGCTTGTAGATGATCTGATCGCCACTGACCTGCGAGTTGAAGATCGGGAACTTGCGCAGCGCGTTCGTGATGGCCTGAAAGATGAACGGCATGTAGGTCAGCTTCGTGCCCGTGCGCTGCTGGAACTCCGCTTTGTGTTTGTCGCGTAGCTTGGCGATGCGCGTCATGTCTATCTCGTAGACGGTGGCGACGTGCGCGGACGTGTTCTGCGACATGATCATGTGCTCGGCGATCTTCTTGCGCATCAAGGTCATCGCCTCGACGCGGTCGCCTGCACCCGGCTGAACGTGCGGGGCTTCCCGCGCGGGCGGCGTCTGCACGGCGGGCGGCTGTTGCGTTTGCGGCGCGCGCGCTTCCGCCGGTTGTTGCGCGCCCGATTCGATGAAGCTGAGGATGTCGTTTTTGGTGACGCGCCCGCTCATCCCTGTGCCTTCGAGCCGCGTGATGTCTATGTTGTGCTCGCGCGCGATGTTGCGCACAAGCGGGCTCGACTTCGTGCGGCGCAAATCCTCTACAGACTGCGCGCCGCCGTTTGCGCCCGTCGAAGCGTCAACCGTTTGCGCGCCGCCGTTGCCCGCGTCCGACGAAGACTGTGCGAGCGCCTGCCCTTCCGCCTTCGCGCCCGTGCGCTCCGCGTCGTAACTTCTGCCCGCGACTTCCGCCGTCTGCGCAGAAGCAGATGGTGCGGCAGCCGTTTGCGATGCCGCCGACGCTGTTTGTGTAGGCGCAGGCGGAGGCGCGGATTCGACGGCGGCCTGCGCTGCGGGCGCAGTAGCAGTTGTAGAGGCAGCAGAAGCGGCGGGCGCGCTCGCAGCAGGTTGCGCGCTCGCCGTAGCAGGAGGCGCGGCGGCAGCGGTCTCACCCTCCGCGCCGATGAATGCGACGACCTTGTTGACCTCGACCGTCTCGCCCTCTTTGAACAAGACCTCGATCAGAGTTCCGGCGGCAGGGCTGGGAATCTCCGCGTCAACCTTGTCGGTCGAAATCTCGAACAGCGGCTCGTCGCGTTCGACGCGCTCGCCCACCTGCTTCATCCAACGCGTGATCGTGCCCTCGGCGATTGATTCGCCCATCTGCGGCATCACAACTTCTGTGCTCATATCTTCTCCCTAGTGACAAGTGACAGGTGACAGGTGACAAGATGGAAGACAAGTCTTTTGTTTTAACTTGTCACCTGTCACCTGTCACTTGTCACTATTTGAAATTATCCCTCGGCGGTAGTTGGATCAATGATCGTCTTGATCTCGGAAACGCGGTTCACAGGAAAGCCGCCCTGCGCCGCGTGCTCGCGCACAGACTCCTCGTTCGGCGCGATGTAGACGCAATAGATTTTGTCGTCCGTCACGTAACTTTGCACCCACTGAATCTGCGGCCCCATGTCTCTCAAGACGCCGCAGGATTTCTGCGAGATGGCCTGCAACGCATCGCCCGTCAACTTACCCGCCTCTGGAAATTCTCTCTCGATAACATACTTCGGCATGGTCGTGCTCCTCAAAAAAGAATTCAGGACTCAGGATACAGAAGCCAGAATAAAGACAGGCGTGCGGTTCTTAAAAACTGACTCCTGTGTTCTGAATTCTGTCTCCTGCACTTTAATACGCCGCCAGTTTGCGCGCGGCTTCCAACACGTCTTTGATTTGCGGCAAGTGATACTCTTCGAGCGGCGGCGAATAGGGCACGGGCGTGTCTATCGCCGCGATGCGCACAGGCGGAGCATCCAACCACTCGAAAGCCTCTTCGGCAATCGTCGCAGCGATCTCGCCGCCGATGCCGCCCGTGCGCGCCGCCTCGTGCAAGATCAAAACCTTGCTCGTCTTCTTCACTGACTCAAGGATCGCACCTTTGTCCATGGGCGCGAGCGTGCGCAGGTCGATCACTTCAACGTCTAAACCTTCCTTCTCCAATTCCTCAGCGGCATCCAACGCGTTCAAGACCTGCGCGCCGAACGTGATGATGGACAGGTCGCGCCCCTCGCGCGCCGTGCGTGCTTTGCCGATCTCTACGATGTAGTCGTCCTCCGGTAACTCTTCGCGCAGTCGCGGCAGGCGATAGAGTTTCTTGTGCTCGAAGTAGAGCACGGGGTCTGGGTCGCGTATGGCGGCTTTGATCAAACCCTTCGCGTCGTAGGCCGTCGAAGGCTCGACGATCTTCAAGCCCGCCGTGTTCAAAAAGAACGACTCGGCGTTGACCGAATGAAACGGCCCCGAATGCACGCCCGCACCGCACGGCCCGCGAAACACCGTCGCAAGCCCCGCGCCCCAACGGTAACGACACTTAGCAGCGTAGTTCGTCAACATGTCGAAGCCGGGCGAGATGAAATCTATGAACTGAAACTCGGCGACGGGTCGCATCCCCATCAGCGCCGCGCCGCACGCCGCGCCGACAATCGCCGCCTCCGAGATCGGCGTGTCAATCACGCGCCCCTCGCCGAACTCGTCCAAAAGTCCATCTGTGACTTTGAACGCGCCGCCGTAAGCGCCCACGTCCTCGCCTATGACGAAGACCGCAGGGTCGCGCTCCATCTCTTCCCAGATACCCTGACGGATCGCCTCTACGAACGTCGCCGTGCCGCCGCGCGCCGGGCGATTCGATTTATGCTCTTTTTTAACTGCCGTTGACATATTGATGAGAAAGTTGCCGCCTCTTATTTTACGGTGATGGTCTGCGCGCTCTTGAGCAGACTTTCCTTGTATTTTTCGTGTTGTGCGATGGTCGAATTAAAGTTGAACAACAGCAGTTGGCCGTCGAAGGCTGTGAAATACATATCGTTGATGATGCCGGTGTCAATCGCCTGCGCCTTCAAGTGCAGGCGCACCCAGCGCGTCCCGTTGAGCGTGACGATCTCGCGCGCGATCCACTCAAGGCCGGGGATGCCGCTCTCAAGTTGCTTCTCCATCATCTTCTTCAACTCGTCGAGCGCTATCGGCGGAAGTCCGCTGCCTTTAGCACCGAAAGCGACCGAGACGTTGTGCCGATCATTCGCGCTGTAGGCGAAATCAGGCGCGAAGGCCGCGCCGTTGCGCCCGTACTTAAAGTTGATGTCTTCTTTCGACATCGGCTTGAATCCGGCGGGCGGCACGAAGCTGACGCGCCCATCCTTGAATTGCACACGCTCCTCAACTTGCGCTTGAGCCTTTGCGCACGCCGCGAGCAGAGCCAGCAAAACAAACGCGATGGCGAGGTTCGACCGTCTCATATATCAGTTGCCTCCAAAAACTTTCGGACGAAACGCGGGCGCGACGATTGAGTTATCAAACACGCCGTAAGCGGCCTTCAACGCGTCGGGCATCGGCGACTCCTCAGCCCACGCCACGTCTTCGTCAATCTCGCGCTGCACGTCTGCGACAATCGCATCGAGTTCGGCTTGCGTCGCGACATTTTGCGTCAGTAGATGTCGCGTGAAGCGATCGACGGGGTCGCGCTTCTCCCACATCTGGAGTTCTTCGGAGGCGACGTAGCGTTGATCGTCGTGCTCTGCGTGGCCTTTGCGCCGGTAGGTTTTGGCTTCGATCAAAACCGCGCCGCCGCCGTTTCGTGCAAACTCCGCCGCGCGCTTCGTCACTTCGTAGCAGGCGATGATGTCGTTGCCGTCGACGATGTGGCCGGGGATGCCGTAGCCTGCGGCCTTGTCTGCGAGGTTCTCGACAGCCGTCTGCAAACGCGTGGGCGTAGAGTAGGCATACCAGTTGTGCTCGGCGATGATGATGACGGGGAGACGCTGCACGGCTGCAAAGTTCAGCCCCTCGTGGAACGCGCCCGTGCTCATGCCGCCGTCGCCAATGTAGGCCAGCGCGACAATGTCCTTCTTTTGCATGCGCGCGCCTAAAGCGATCCCGGTCATCACAGGGATCATGTCGCCGAGGTGCGAGATGGGGCCGATGAAGCCCTTCTCCATGTTGCCGAAGTGTATGTTGAGGTCGCGCCCTTCCGAAGGCCCCCACGCCTTCGCCATGTACTGCGCGAAAATCTCGCGCGGGCGAATGCCCTTCACCAGCACCGCGCCCAGATCGCGTATGAGCGGCGCGATGAAATCACGCGACTCTAGCGCGTAGCACGTCCCAACCGCCGTCGCTTCCTGACCCAATGAACGAAACACGCCGCCGACAACTTTCGTCTGCCGGTACAGATTCACCAAACGCTCCTCTACGAGCCGCGTCAGCAACAGGTAACGATACAACTCCAGCAACTGCTCGCGCCCGAGCGTCGTCTCCGTCGTGCAGATCAACTCCTCGTCCGCAGTGGCGTTTGCCGCCGCATCCGCGCCGTTGCCGTCCGCACCCTTCTTACCTTTAGCTGCGCCCTGCTTCGTCGCAGACTTACTCTTCGTCTCTGTCTTCATATTTGCTTCGCAAGTGACAAGTGACGAGTGACAAGTGACAAGTTAAAACATAAAGAACTTGTCTTTTATCTTGTCACTTGTCACTCGTCACTTGTCACTGTCCTTAAAAATGAATCGTCAGGCCGTGAATGCCTTCGGCGGCTTCCATCATGGCTTCGGAGATCGTGGGGTGCGCGAAGATGGTGCGCCCGAGTTCCTCTGCGGTTGATTCGAGTTGGAGCGCGACGCCCGCTTCGGCTATAAGCTCCGTCGCGTGCGGCCCGATGATGTGTACGCCGAGGAGTTCGTCGTATTTCGTCTCGCTGACGATCTTGATGAAGCCCTCTTCCTCGCCGAGTATGCGCGCTTTGCCCGATGCGGAGAACGGGAACTTGGCGACTTTCACGTCGTAGCCTTCCTTCTTCGCCGCCGCTTCCGTCAAACCTACGGAGGCGACCTCCGGATCGCAGTAAGTACACGAAGGGACGTGGCGCATATTGATCGGGTGCGGCTTCTGCCCGGCGATCTGTTCTACGACGAGGATACCCTCTTTTGACGCGAGGTGCGCGAGCCACGGCGTAGGGATCACGTCGCCGATGGCGAACACGTTCGGCTCACCCGTGCGGCAGTATTCGTCCACCTGCACGTTGCCGCGCTCGACCTTGATCTTCGTGCCTTCCAGCCCAAGCCCTTGCAGGTACGGCATGCGCCCGACGGCGACGAGGAACATCTCGGCTTCGAGTTTGACTTCCGCGCCCTTCGCATCCTTGCCCGTCACGACGACGCCCTTATCGGTCTTCTCCATCTTTTCCAGCCGCGTGCCGAGTTGTTGCTTGATGCCGCGCTTGCGAAACGACTTTTCGAGTTCGACGGAAACTTCCTCGTCTTCGAGCGGCAAGAGGTGCGGCATCAACTCAACGATGGTCGTCTCCGTCCCGAAGCGCGAATACACGCTCGCGAACTCGACGCCGACCGCGCCCGCGCCCATCACGATCAGAGACTTCGGCACTTCCTTGAGTTCCAAGATGTGATCGCTGTTGACGACGCGCTCGCCGTCCGTGTCGAAGCCCGGAATGGGGCGCACGACCGAACCTGTGGCGATGATGATGTTCTTCGTCTCGATGGTCTGCTTCGCGCCGTCCGCGCCCGTGACTTCGACCTTGTTTGGTAGCGCGAGTTTCCCCGTCCCGTTGAAGACCGTCACCTTGTTCTTCTTCATCAGAAACTCTACGCCCTTCGCGTTCTTCAAGACGATCTTGTCCTTGCGTTTCTGCACGTCTGCGAAGGCGAGTTTGATCTCAGAAGTCTGCACGCCGTAGTCCGCCAGATGCTGCGCGAGTTCGTAGTTGTGCGCCGACATGAGAAGCGCCTTCGTGGGGATGCACCCGCGCAGGCCGCACGTCCCGCCCAAGCGTTTGTCCTTCTCCACGAGCGCGACTTTCAGGCCGAGTTGCGCGCCGCGTATGGCGGCCACGTAACCGCCGGGGCCTGCGCCGATAATCGTCACGTCAAATTGTTCTGTCGCCAAAACGTTTTCGTCCTCTCGAAAGTTGAGGCGCACAAGCGCGCGTCAGGCAAATCCCTGCGCGCCGCCGCCCCGAAATAGAGACTTGATTTTGTGGGTAGCTGTTGCAAATGGAGATTATAATGCCTCTCGTCTTTTTCATCCAGCGACGGGAGAAACCAAACACACCATGAAACACTCCGAAGCCTACGAACGACTTGTGGCAGACGCCAAAACACGCATACGCGAACTCAACGTCCAAGAGACGCTCGAACACCTCGACACGAACCCCGACGCGCGCCTCATAGACGTGCGCGAAGACAACGAATGGCAAGCCGGACACGCCACGCGCGCCGAGCACTTGGGGCGGGGCATCATCGAACGCGACATCGAAGAAGTCATCCCCGACAAACAGACCGAACTCATACTCTACTGCGGCGGCGGCTACCGCTCTGCCCTCGCCGCCGACAACCTCCAACGCCTCGGCTACACCAACGTCTACTCCCTCGACGGCGGCTGGAAAGCCTGGAAAGACTCCGGCGCACCCGTCGAAAGCGACTAAACGGGAAATGTTATAGTTCTCGGCAGACCCGGAAAGGAGTTTTGCTTACTCGTGGCAACTCAACCCACTACTCCCATCGAAGTTTTTTACTCGTATTCTCACCGCGACGAAGAACTGCGCGATCAACTCGAAAATCACCTTTCTATGTTGAAGCGTGATGGAGTCATTCAAGGCTGGCATGATCGCCGAATCAGCGGAGGGCAAGAATGGGATGGTGAGATTGACGCACACATGAAGTCAGCCGACATCATCTTGCTGTTGGTAAGCTCTGATTTCCTCGCCTCAAATTACTGCTACGATATTGAGGTCACAGCGGCGATGGAGCGACATGAAGCAAGAGAGGCGCGTGTTATTCCGGTTATCCTTCGCCCTTGCGACTGGAATACCGCGCCTTTCGGCAAGCTTCAAGCATTACCTAAAGATGCTAAACCTGTAAGGAAGTGGAACGACCAAGATGAAGCATTTTTAGATATAGCTAAAGGTATCCGGCGAGTCGCCGATGAAATAAGAATAGCCAGAGAAAGCGAGTCACAGCCTCATACTTCGTCGCCGACAGAATCCGCTAACCCTGTGCCTCGTCTGCATATCCCTGACATTCTTAGAGTGGAATTTGTCCCACGCAAAGATCAGAACGGCGACATTGTGGCGCGTCTGAAAGAAGAACTCGCGCCGTACAAGCGGCGGCTGATCGCATTATGGGGTGCGGGCGGTGTCGGCAAGACGGTTCTCGCCATCGAAACTGCGCGTGGCCTGACGGAAGCCTTTGAGCATCGCGTCGTGTGGGTGAGTGCAGACGGGCTAAAAGACTTCAATCTATCCACGCTGCTCGACGCCATCGCCTCTCAGTTAGGTCACGACGACCTGCGCAAACTCGCCCTTGAGCCGAAGAAGGAGCAGGTGCGCGAAGCGGTAACAGCCGCTCCAACTTTAATTGTACTGGACAACTTCGAGACGATTGAGCCTCAAGATGGCAAACAATGCGCGGAATGGCTCGCACAGCCCGCGCTCTGTTCCGCGCTGATAACTACGCGTGACATTGTGGAGAATGCCGCGCGCAACATTCCGGTTAATACCATGCTGCCCGAAGAGGCGCATAATCTTTTGCAGCAATTAATCGCACAGGCACATGAGCCGAGAGCCTTTACACGGCTCGACCATGACGACCTTATTCGCACAGCCGAAGCCAACCCGCTCGTTTTGCAGTGGATCGTCGGGCAAATTGACCTGGCTCAAGACCCGCAGGAAGTGTTGGACGACTTAAGACACGGAGAAGGGACGGCGGCTGAACGCGTATTCGACCGCTCATTCCGGTTGAAGCAGTTGGACAACGGCGGTCGGGCGGTGCTGCTCGCGCTATCTTTGTTTGCACCGAGCGCGACGAGGAAGGCTTTAGCCACCGTCAGCGGTTTAGGTAAAGAGAAGGATAAAAAACGATTCAAAGACGCTGTGAGAAACTTGTCCGCGCTATGGCTAGTACGCGCCGCAGAGAATAGCCCGCGCTTGGCCGTCGAAGGTCTGACCCGCGAACTAACCAAAGCGCATCTTTCCGTTGATCCCCGTGACAAATTTTTTCGCCAGAGATTTACTGCTCGATTCCTGAAATACGCTGAAGCCAACCAGAGTCCTACGCCCGAGCATTTAAATGCGCTGGAAGAAGAAAAAGATAATATCTTGAGCGCAATAGATGTGGCCTCCGGTCTGAAAGATTGGTCGAGTGTGATGCGGCTGTCGGATAGTGTCTACGACTTATTGAGGATGCATGGCTATTGGGACGAAGCGATCCGACGCGGCAAGCAGGCACTCAAGGCGGCGCATCGTTTTCAGGATGAAGCAGCCACCGCGCGGTTCGCTCACAATACAGCAATCATCTTCCATAATCGCGGAGAGATGGGAGAAGCGCGGCGGCTTTACGATGAGAGTTTGGACATCGAGAAGAGACTTGGCAATCAAAACGGCATCGCGGGCACATTACACCAGATCGCGATGCTCGCACAAAACCAAGGCGATTCGGAAGAAGCGCAGCGGCTCTACAATGAGAGCTTAGCGATCAAGAAGAGGATTGATGACCAGAGAGGCATTGCACTCACGCTGCACCAGATGGCGATGCTCGCGCATGAGCGAGGTAGGTTGGAAGAAGCGCGGCAGCTCTATCATGAAAGCTTTGCGATTAAAAAGGGGCTTGCTGACCAGAGCAGCATTGCAGCTAGCCTACATCAATTGGGAATAGTTTGTTTGGATGAGGACGATATTGAAGAATCTGAAAATTTGCTTAATCAAAGTCTAACCATTCTTAGGAAATTGAATCACAAGCAGCGTATTGCCCAGTGCCTTGAGAGCATGGGCAGGCTAAGAACCGCGCAAGGATCATTCTCAGAGGCGCATGCTCTCTTTAATGAATCGCTAGTTATGGCATTGTCTCTGGGTGATAAATTTATGGTGGCGTGCGTGAAGCGTTCGCTTGGGTTGCTCGCGGAGAAGGAGGATGAGACGGCTAAAGCGGCGGAGTTGTTGCGTGAGGCTTTGAGTGTGTTTGAGAGTCTTAGGTCGCCTAAAGCGGAGGAGACGCGGCGGGATTTGGAAAGGATAGCGAGCGAATCTGCGTAGTTTGCAAACGTGCGGTTTATTTATGGCGGCGGGAGAGATTGTTATTCCCCCGCGTGCGAATGGCGTTTCCGGGTGTGGGAATGCCATTCGGAGGCGGGGGAATGTGATGCGGAGGTGTGGGAATCCTATTCCGGTGCGTGGGAATGGCATGCTGATGGGTGGGAATAGCTTTCCGACGCGTGGGAATGGCTTGCCGGTGAGGGGGAATGGCTTTCCGGTGGGTGGGAATGGGATGCGGATGGTTGAGCGGGGCGTTTGCGAGGGTTGGTATGGGTGTTGGAGGGATGTTTGAGAGATGCGCGGGGGGTTGAATTTTTTGCTTGCGCGGGGGCGAGGGGTTGAATAAGATGCGCCTAGTGTTATTCGTTTTGGTTTTTGGCCTCGCTTCTCTTTCCTTTTACTCACGAAAGGAGTCTCACAATGGCTAATAAAAATAACAGGTTGAAGCCTTCACTGCTCGAAGCGGACAGGAATACTTTGGCGGCGTTGCAGGCGGTGACAGGGTATGCGCCTGCGAATGCGTCGTTTTCGGTGGCGGAGTTGACGACGTTGCAGGCGGAGATGTTGAGCGCGCAAACGGCGGAGACGCAGGCCGCGGCGGCGTTGGCGACGGCGAGGGATGAGGCTGTGGCGAAGGAGTGGGAATATCACAATAGGATTCTGGGGGTGAAGGATCAGGTGGTGGCGCAGTTCGGGCGGGACTCGAACGAGGTGCAGGCGATCGGTTTGAAGAAGGCTTCGGAGCGGAAAGCGCCGACGCGTGTGAAGAAGCCTGCGGGGACGCAGCCGTGACTGTGTGAGCGCGACATGGGCGCGTGCGCGTGTGCGTCGCTGCGTAGGGGTTGCGTGAGACGTGCGGCGCGGAGTGTCTGAGAAGTAGCGCGTGAGGACGTGGAGGGTCGCCGGTAGGCGACCCTCTTTGTGTGTGGGGTGTCAACGTTTCTTGGGGCGCGGTGCAGGTTTGCGTCTGATGCCTTCGTGTTTGGCCGGACTCGGGAGACGGGCGGGCAAGTCCAGTTCGTCGTCTATCAACGCTTCGACAGAGACGTTAACAACGCGTGCATATTTCAATAGAACTGCGAGCGGCGGGTCGCGTTTGCCTAACTCGTAATCGGAGATTCGGTTGTAGGGAATAATATCTTCGACGCATAGACGGCTGTGCATGTCCTGCTGAGACAGTCCTAATGCCAGGCGAACCTGTAATAACTTCCCGGCAAGTCGCTCTTGCTTCAAGCGTGCCCCGCCCATCAGGAGTTACCCCCTGACGGAGCACAGTCAGCAAGAACACACTTGCCGTAATACCATATATGGTATAAAATGTGCTTGCGTGTCGGGTTCGCCGAGAGAGTTGGCCTTCCATCTCGAACGGCGATGCTCATCACTCGCTTTGAGGTTGAGGTGAGCTACGCATTAGCCGTCGCTATTTCATTAACCGAACGCGCGCCATCTTAGCAAAACAACTGTCATGTTCATAGATGAACTCTCTTGCCCGCCCCGCTGGTGGAACATCATCGCCATGCCTCAACCGGCCATACTCTACGTCGAGAGTAATCAGTTGCTCGCACAACTCGTCTGCGATCTACTCGATCTGGCGGGCTGGCACGTCTCTCGCCCGCACAACTACGCGACCGCACAACTCTTTCTGGAGAGCGAACAACGCTACGCACTGCTCCTAGTTGATAACGAGTTGCGGGACGCGACGGGACTTGAGTTGGTCAAATACGCGCGCACGCTGGCGCACCGTAAGTCGCTGCCGGTGGTGCTGTTCTCGATAGAGGATTGCGAGCGGGAGGCTAAGCGCGCGGGCGCAGACGAGTTCCTGCGCAAGCCTCACGACCTGTACTTGTTGCTAGACACTATCCGCAGGATGATAAAGTGATGAGTGATGAGTAAAAATAGAAATCTTGTCTTCCACTCATCACTCATCACTCATCACCCATCACTCATCACTCTCCCTAACTGCACTGCTAAATCGAGCCGTGATATGCGCGTAAAGCGTCGCCGCTGTCTCTTGTCGAAGCGGCGCGGAGGGAATATCATGCCGCGCGTCCGTCGCCACGTCGCCTCGCATCTGCTTCGTCGTTTCCCACGGCATAAAACACAGGGGAAAGGGAAAGGGGCAAAGGGAAAAGAATAGAGACACGTTCATCGTGCGTTGCTTTCTTTTACCCTTCCCCTTTACCCCTTCCCCTTTTCCCGTTGTACAATTACATCATGTCACAACAAGAAGCGAAGGAGTTGAAAGAGAACGGTGCGACGCGCACAGAACGCGATTCGATGGGCGACATCGAAGTCCCTGCGGATCGTTATTACGGCGCGCAGACGCAGCGCTCTCTGGTTCATTTCAACATCGGCTACGACACGATGCCGCGCGAGATGATACGCGCGCTCGGCCTGTTGAAGAAGGCCGCCGCGCTCGTCAACGAAGACCTGAAGAAGTTGCCGCCCGACAAGGCGAGTCTTATCACGCGCGCGTGCGACGAAGTGATCGAAGGCAAGTTGGACGAGCATTTCCCCTTGCGCGTGTGGCAGACGGGCAGCGGCACGCAGACCAACATGAACGCCAACGAAGTCATCTCCAACCGCGCCATCGAACTCGCGGGCGGAGTGTTGGGTAGCAAAGAACCCGTCCACCCGAACGACCACGTCAACATGTCGCAGTCTTCAAACGACACGTTCCCCACAGCCATGCACATCGCCGCCGCAGAGCAGATGCAGAAACTCATCCCCGAAGTCGAGCGCCTGCACGCGGCCATTGACGCGAAGGCGAAAGAGTACTGCGACGTGGTGAAGATCGGGCGCACGCACTTGCAGGACGCGACGCCCCTGACGGTCGGGCAGGAGATGTCCGGCTGGGCGAGCCTCGTCGAGCGCGACATCGAGCGTCTGCGCATGGTGCTGCCCGGCCTCTACGACCTCGCCATCGGCGGCACGGCGGTCGGCACGGGACTCAACGCGCATCCAGAGTTTGCCGAACGCGCCGCAGCGAAGATCGCGGAACTCACGTGCTTACCCTTCAAGTCGCACCCGAACAAGTTTGCCGCTCTGTCGGCGCATGACGAGATGGTCTTCGCCAGCGGCGCTTTGAAGACGCTCGCCGGATCGCTGATGAAGATCGCGAACGACATACGCTGGCTCGCCTCCGGCCCGCGCGCAGGCTTCGGCGAACTCGTCCTGCCGGAGAACGAACCCGGCTCCTCGATCATGCCCGGCAAGGTCAACCCGACGCAGTCCGAAGCGATGACAATGGTCGCCGTGCAAGTCTTCGGCAACGATGCCGCCATAGGCTTCGCAGGTTCGCAGGGCAACTTCGAGTTGAACGTCTTCAATCCCGTGATGATCCACAACCTGCTCCACTCGATACGCCTCATCACAGACGCCTGTCACGGCTTCGTTGACTACTGCGTCGCAGGCATCGAACTCAACCGCGAACAGATCAACGCGCACCTCAACAACTCCCTCATGCTCGTCACAGCCCTCAACCCGCACATCGGCTACGACCGCGCCGCGCAGGTCGCCAAGAACGCGCACAAGAAAGGCATTAGCTTGCGCGAGTCGGCGGTCGCGCTCGGCTACCTGACCGGCGAGCAGTTCGACGAGTACGTCAAGCCGGAAGAGATGACCCATCCCTGAAGTTCAATCTTCTATGAACGACCAGTTTTATGTGGATGAGTTCTTGAGACGGAAGCGGGCGCGCAGGCGACGGCTCGCGCAACTTTCATTTGAGGAAAAAATAGAGATCATCGAGCGTCTGCGCGAGCTACGGTTCAACCGTGATTTGATGTCCGCGCGCCGCGTCAACTCAGAAGGCGAGATTAAGGATGACGGAAACAGGAGAGACGCGCTCTCTTAGCCGTCAATTTGCGCATGCTTTCTCCTTTACCCCTTCCCCTTTACCCTTTTCCCTATCCCACTTCACACATCTACACACACCTCTTTTGCATCTAAATATTCGCCTGCGTCGTTCTATCTTTTAGGGCGAGCGGGTGGCGGAGCGGGTGCTTGCGCAATGTTTCTCAAAGTGAGATAGTTTCCGTTTTCGGCTCGTGCCGCCGGACGCGACTGACGCGTCTGTGGGCGTGTGAAAGTTCAGTGGAGGGACGAAGAATGACTGTGGCAACTTTAACGAAAGCGCCTGTCCTGGAAGACTACTTCGGGCTGTCGGATGCAGAGTTACACGAGCGCATCGAAAGCGCTCGTCGCGCTCTCGGCGAGCGGCTCGTCATCCTCGGCCACCACTATCAACGCGACGACGTGATCTGCCATGCGGACGTGACGGGCGACTCCTTCAAGCTCTCGAAGCTCGGCGCGGAGCGCGACCGTGCGGAGTTCATAGTCTTCTGCGGCGTACACTTCATGGCCGAGTCTGCCGACATACTCTCCGCGCCGCACCAGAAAGTGATCTTGCCCGATCTCGGCGCGGGCTGCTCTATGGCCGACATGGCTTCAGCCGAACAGGTCGAAGACGCCTGGGATCAACTCGAAGCCGCGGGCATACTCCGAGACTTCCGCGTCATGCCGATCACGTACATGAATTCGACCGCCGCGATCAAGGCATTCTGCGGGAAGAACAATGGCGTGGTCTGCACCTCGTCGAACGCCGTGCCGCTCTTCGACAAAAGTTTGAAGGAGGCGGACAAGCTGTTCTTCTTCCCCGATCAACATCTGGGTCGCAACACGGGCGTCAAGTTCGGCATCCCTTTAGAGCAGATGGTCGTCTGGAATCCCTTCGAGGAACTCGGCGGCAACACCGTCGAACAGTTGCGCGGCGCGCGGCTCATACTCTGGAAAGGTCACTGTTCGGTACATGGTCGCTTCCGCGACTGGCACGTGGATCAGGTGCGCAAGGAAGTGCCGGGCATCAAGGTGCTCGTACACCCGGAATGCGTACGCGAGGTCGTAGAGAAGTCAGATTTGAACGGCTCGACCGAGTTCATCATCAAGACTTTGGAAGAAGCGCCCGCAGGATCGTCCTGGGCTATCGGCACGGAAGTGAATCTGGTCAACCGTCTGATCGAACGTTTCCCGGACAAGCACATACGCCTGCTCGCGCCCGACCTCTGCATGTGCGCGACGATGTATCGCATCGCGCCGCAGAACCTCGCGTGGGTCTTGGAATCGCTGCTCGCGGGCGTTGTGCCCAACCAGATCACCGTGCCCGAAGAGACAGCACGCTGGGCGCGCGTCGCGCTCGATAGAATGCTCGCGATTAAATAACAGTGACGAGTGACAAGTGACGAGTGACGAGTTAAAACAAAAACCTGTCTTTAACTCGTCTTGATTCCTTCTCGTCACTTGTCACTTGTCACTCGTCACTGCTTTCTGGAGGTTATATTGGCTGACCCGAAAGACCGTTATCGGGAGAACGCGCCCGGCGGGTATTACGTCGACACGAACTGTATAGACTGCGATGTCTGCCGCGACATCGCGCGCGATAACTTTATACGCAACGACGAAGGCGGCTATTCATACGTCTACAAGCAACCGCAAACCGAAGCCGAGCGCAAAGAATGCGAGAGCGCACGCCAGGATTGCCCCGTCGAAGCCATCGGCGACAACGGTTAAGCGCCAAATTTCAGAGCAATAAATTCACAGCAGGCCGCGCGATAAGTTCTCCGTTAAAGAACTCATCGCGCGGCTTCGTTTTTTGCGTTCTCCCCGTCGCGTTCCTCGCCGAGCAAGCGTCGAATGGTATCAACCAACTCGATCAGGTTGTTGGGCTTTCGCAGGAAAGCATCCGCGCCCGCCTCTCTCGCTTCCTCTGTTAAGTCGTCAATCGAGATAAGTATGATCGGCATCTCTTTGCGATGCGGAATGCGGCGAATGTCTCTGACGAGTTCCAGCCCCGTGAAGTTTCGCAACTCGTTGTCTATCAGCAGGAGGTCAAAATGCTGCTTTGTGATCTGCATGGTCGGGAGGATGTAGACCGGATCGGTGCATGCCTTGACGTACCATCCGGCAAACTCCAACACGTCGCGGACAATTTCCAATAACCGCTCGTTATTTTCGGCGTAGAAGATGACGCGGGAGCGCGGAATCACGTCGGTACTCCTTCGGCAAGAAAAGGATGATGAGAAGTCGCGCGCTCTGCTAAGATGTGCGCGTTCGGTTATTGAAATCGGCAACGGTCGTATGCGTAGCTCACCCTCAACCTCAACCGAGTGATGAGCGTCGCCGTTGAGCACACAAGGTTCAGGCTCTCGGCGATCATCAAACGCAGTCACGGTGTATATTCTGTTGATTACACATGCAACCTGTGCAGTGTAATTTCCGCTTCATCAGGAGGTCGCTCCTGATGGGCAGCATTCGTCCGAAGCCGAAGCGTCTAGCCGAAAAGCTCTTGCGGATTCGTAATGCGCTCGGCCTCTCTCAAACAGATATGGTCAGACGTTTGGGATTTGAAGGTGTTATTTGGTACACCCAAGTCTCAGCTTACGAGTTGGGGCGGCGTGAACCTCCGCTGATGATTCTTTTGGAATACGCACGCGCGGCGGGCGTCTACGTTGATGATCTGATTGACGACGAGTTTGACTTGCCCGAAAAGATTCCGGGCACGGTGAGGCACGAAGGAATCAAACGCAAGGCTGGCGCGCGTCGCAAGAAGCGTTGAGCATCGCGGGCAAAACACTTTGCGCGCGTACAGAGTTTTATGAACCTGCCTTGCTGCTAGCCTCTGCCACACACAATCCTTTTAACAAATCCTCATTTAACTTTTGCCAAAATGCTCTAGACGAGAATCTTGATCCAGCTGTCTTCGATGCGGACTTCGTAGGTTTCGAGGCGTTCGGCGGGGCGTCCGAGACATTGGCCGGAGGCGAGGTCGAAGCGCCAGCCGTGCCAGTCGCATTCGATGGATGTGCCGCAGAGGTTGCCGTCGGCGAGTGGTGCGCCCCGGTGCGGGCAGAAGTTTTCGACGGCGTAGAAGCGGCCTTCGACGTTGTAGAGCGCGAGTTCTGCGCCGCTGTCGAGTTCGACGGTTGCGCCGCGCCCTGCGGGTACGTCTTCGACGCGACCGACGGTGACGAGCGTGCCGGTGCGCGTGGGGCGGCGGGAGTTTTTGTACTTTGAATCGAAGGTTTGCATTAGTGCGGGAGAGCGTAACAAAATGAGTTGCGGTTAGGCAAAAGCGCGCAAGGTTCGGCGCGCGGTGCGTTCAAGTTGAGCGGGCGCGGGCAGCAAGTAAAGTTTCGCGCGGTCGCGTCCGGCCGGTCACTCTCTCGCCGCCGGACGGATGCCGTAGCGAGTGCGCGCTGCGAACGAAACAGCGGGAAAGGAAAAGGAGAGACATGAAAAGATTATTGAAGACGGCGGCGTGCGTTGTCCTGTTGAGTTTGATGTTCGTCGTGCAAGCGACGGCGGCGCAGGAAATCAACGTGCGCGGCCAACTCGGTCGGACGGTTGAGGCGGGCGGCTGGTTGATCAATACGGCGCGGCAAAAATATTTATTGATGAACGCGGATCGCTGGCGGAGCGAGGCTTGGTTTCGCGAAGGCGCGGAGGTGGAGGCGACGGGCGAGGTGCGGCGCGACGTGGTGACGACGCAGATGGAAGGCACGCCGTTTCAAGCGCGCACGCTGCACCCCGCAGACGGCACGGGCAGTGGCGACAGCAGTTTGTCGTTGATGGCTGGGGCGACGCGCGTTGTGGTCTCCGGCGATTCGCTCGTGCAGGCGCGTCCCGATACGGCGATGATCTCGGTCGCCGTTGTGACGCAGGCGCAGAGCGCGCTCGCGGCGCAGCAGGAGAACGCGAGCCGCAGCGAAGCGATGGTGCGCGCGCTGAAAACGGCGGCGGGCGTGGGCGCGGAGGTGGAGACGAGCGGCTACAGCTTGCAGCCGCAGTACAACTATCGCGAGAATCAAACGCCGACGATCAAAGGCTACGAGGCGCGCAACACAGTGACCGTCACGCTCGGCGATCTAACGAAGGTCGGCCCCGTGATTGACGCGGCGACAAGTGCGGGCGCAAACATGATTGATAACCTAGCCTTCACCTTGCGGCGCGACGAGCCTGCGCGCGACGAGGCTTTAGCCCTGGCGACGCGCGAGGCTTTGCGCAAGGCACAGGTCATGGCGCAGGCTCTCGGCGGGCGCGTCGGGCGCATACTCGAAGTGCAGGAGGCGAGCGCGGGTCGCCCCGTTCCCATCTATGACGTGCGCGCGATGCGCGGCGGCATCGCCGGACAGATAGAAGCCAAAACGCCCGTAGAGATCGGCACGCTCGACATACGCGCGCAAGTCCAACTCGTCGCAGAGATCATCAATAAGTAAAAAGGGGAAAGGGTAAGGGGAAAAGGGTAAAGGAAAAAGAAGGCGGCACGCGCATCGTGCGTTGCTTTCTTTCCCCTTTACCCTTTTCCCCTTACCCTTTCCCCGTGCCTTTTCTCGTTCCTTTCCCCGTTCCTTTCCCTCTCGCCTTTCGCCTTTCTACTTTCACCTTTATAATTGCGCGCAGTTCCCCTTGAAGTCGAAAAGTGTGAAGCGCGTGCTACGGCGGCGAGTGAGTCGCATTCTAACGCGCTCAAATGTGAGTTGTGCGCGTCGCACTTTTATCTTTGGAGATCATTTCAGGAGGAGACCATGTCGAGATACCGTGACGACCGGGACGATGATTTTTACGGAGACCGCTCGCGGGCGCGGCGAGGTGGCGGCGGCTACGACGAAGACCGCCAGAGCGAGCGCGAACGCGGCGGCTACGGCAGCAGCGACGACGACAGCAGGCGCGGCGGTGACTACGGCGCGCGACGCGACTACGAAGACTACGGGCGCAGGAGAAGCAGTAGTAGCGGCGGCTACGGCGGCGACCGCGAAGATTATCGCGACGAGCGCGAGCGCGGCGATTACTACGGCGGCGCGCGGCGCGAGTCTGCGGCGGCGCGCGACTACGACGAGCGGGATCGCCCGCGCCGTGACTATGACGATGATCGAGAGGGGCGTTCGATCTTTGAAGAGGGGCGAGACTTTTTTCGCGGTCGTCGGCGCGGCGTCGGTCGTGATGAAGGACGGCGCGGCGCGACGCGTTCGCACGTACGCTGCCGCGACATTATGACGCGCGACGTGACGGTCGCCACGCGCGACACGACGCTCGAAGATGTCGCGCGCCTGATGAAGAACGAAGACACGGGCGTCATTCCCGTCGTTGATCGCGCAGAGACGCCGATCAATACGCGGCCTCCGAATGAAGTGGCGGCGACCGCCGCTGCCGCAGGCGTCGAAGCGCCCGTCGGCACGAGTCCCGAAGCGCGACGCGTCAACGCGACGATTCATGGCAACGGGCGTCTCGTCGGGTTGATCACGGACAGGGACATCGTCGTGCGTGCCATCGCCGAAGGGCGCGACCCGCGCACGACGCGCGCAGAAGAGATCATGACCGAAGAGGTTCACACCGCGCACCCGAACGACCGCGTCATCGAAGCCATACGCAAGATGGGCGACAAACAGGTGCGCCGCATCCCCATCGTGGATCAAGACCGCACGCTGCGCGGCATCATCTCGATGGCCGACGTGGCGCTGGAGACCAACGACGACCGCGAACTCGCCGAAGCCCTCGAAGAGATTTCCAGTGGCTCGTCGTTCTGGAACAGAATATTCGGATAACTAAAAAGCAGTGACGAGTGACGAGTGACAAGTGACAAGTTAAAACTAAGAGATAATCTTTAAACTTGTCTTATTTCTTGCTCGTCACTTGTCACTCGTCACTTGTCACTGTTTTCTTATGGCAAAATCAATCGAGCGTTATTTGCGTTTTATGCCGGTGACGAAGCCGGGGCGTATGTGCGAGCGGCACTGGTCGCCTGCGGCGGACGTGTACCGTACGCGCGACGGCTGGCTCGTCAAAGTTGATCTGGCGGGCGTCAGTCCGGATGAACTTGAGATCACGATTGAGGGGCCGTTGCTCATTGTCGCGGGCACGCGGCGCGACGCGTCTTGCAGCGAAACCGTCTCGTATCATCAGGTGGAGATTTCCTACAGCCGTTTCGAGAAGACGCTGCGCTTCCCTTGCCCGATTGAAGGGGCGCGCATCGAAAGCGATTACAAAGACGGGCTGCTCTTGCTGCGCCTGCGCAGCCCCGAAGAATGCGAGTAGAGATTCGTCCGTTGTCAGTAGTCAGTTGTCCGTTGCATATGCTCGAACGGCGTCAAGCTGAAAATGAAACATTCAAGACGGGGCAGCACAAAACAACTGACAACTGACAACTGACTACTGACCAATTCATTATGGCTGAAAATTCGACGAACACACCCGACGACGCTGCTGTCGAATCTACGACGCAAACGACTGTGACGACGCACGCGACAGGGCAACCTTTCGAGATCGCGGTGCTGCCTTTGCAGAACACGACGCTTTTCCCCGGCACGGTCGTGCCACTGGCGGCGGGTCGCCCGCGTTCGGTCGCGGCGGTTGAGGCTGCGCTCGGGCATCCTGAGAAGTTGTTGGCCTGCGTCAGCGTGCATCCGGGCAAGGGCACGGAGGCGGAGGCGACGCCCGAAGAGATTCACAAAGTCGGCACGCTCGTTATGGTCAAGCGCATGTTTCGCGGCGACGATGCCTTGCAGGTCATCGTGCAGGGCATGGAGCGCGTGCGCGTTCTTGAGTGGACGCAGGTTGATCCGTTTTTGCGTGCGCGCGTAGAGGTCTTGCCGCCGCTCAGGACGGAAGACCAGCAGGAGGTCGAAGCGTTGCAGCGCAACGTGCGCACTTTGATCGAGCGCGCGCTGGCGATCCTGCCGCAAGTGCCGCCCGAAGTGCGCGCCGCCGTCTTAGCCGCACAGGAGCCTGTGCAAATCGCATACTTCCTCGCCTCCGTACTCAACCTCGGCCTCGAATACGAACAGGCGATGCTCGAAGCCGACACGACCGACGAGTTGCTGCGGCTCGCCCACGCGCGGCTCGCGCGCGAAGTCGAGATCATGCAGTTGTCTTCGAAGATCGCGACCGAGGCGCAGAGCGAGATGGACAAGGCGCAGCGCGACTACGTTTTGCGCCAGCAGATGAAGGCGATCCAGAAGGAACTGGGCGACGAGGACGGCGAGAGCGCGGACGCCGCAGCGATGCGCGAGCGTCTCGGCGCAGCAGACTTGCCGGAAGACGTGCGCAAGGAAGCCGAGCGCGAACTGCGTCGCATGGAGCGCCTGCCCGCCTCCGCGCCCGACTATCAAGTCATACGCACCTATCTCGAATACGTGCTCGAACTCCCCTGGCGCAAGTCTTCCGAAGACCGGCTCGATCTCAGGGAAGCGCGCCGCGTGCTCGACGAGGATCACTACGGGCTGGAAGACATCAAGGAGCGCATACTCGAATTTCTAGCCGTCGTCAAACTGCGCCCCGACTCTAAAAGTCCCATACTCTGTTTCGTCGGCCCGCCCGGAGTGGGCAAAACTTCTCTCGGTCGTTCCATCGCGCGTGCTTTGGGGCGCGAGTTTGAACGCATGTCTCTCGGCGGGATGCGCGACGAAGCGGAGCTACGCGGCCACCGACGCACCTACATTGGCGCTCTGCCCGGTCGCATCATACAGAGTTTGCGTCGCGCCGGAGTCAACAACCCCGTGATGATGCTCGACGAGATTGACAAACTCGGCAACGACTTTCGCGGCGACCCCGCGAGCGCGCTCCTCGAAATTCTCGACCCGCAACAGAACAACACTTTCCGCGATCACTATCTCGATCTGCCCTTCGATCTATCGAAGGTCTTCTTCATCGCGACGGCGAATCAACTCGGCCCCATCCCGCCGCCCCTACGTGACCGCATGGAGATCATCGCGCTCGCAGGCTACAGCGATCAGGAGAAGCTGCATATAGCCTTGCAGTATCTAGTGCCGCGACAGATCGGCGAGAACGGCCTGCGCCCCGAACAGTTCTCGATCACAGACGACGCGTTGATGCTCATCGCCACGCGCTACACGCGCGAGGCGGGCGTGCGCCAACTCGAACGCACCGTCGGCTCTGTTGCGCGCAAGGCCGCTTTGAAGATCGCTCAGGGCGAGGCGACCGAAGTGCGTGTTGAGGCCGCAGACATCAAGGAGTTTTTGGGTGCGCCGCGTTTTTATCCCGAAGAGGCGCGCAAGGAGTTGCCCGCAGGCGTGGCGACGGGGATGGCCTGGACGGAGATGGGCGGGCAAATCCTGTTCATCGAAGCGACGCTTCTTCCCGGCGGCGCTGGGCTGACGATCACAGGGCAACTCGGCGAGGTGATGCAGGAGTCTGCGCGTGCGGCGCGTTCTTACCTGTGGTCGCACGCTGCGGAGTTCGGTATCGCGCCTGAGATGTTCAAAACCTACGGCGTACACTTGCACGTTCCGGCGGGCGCGATCCCGAAAGACGGCCCTTCGGCGGGCGTCGCCATCACCGCCGCGCTCGCGTCTCTGATGACGGGGCGACGCGTCAGCCACGACACTTCTATGACGGGCGAGATCACTCTCTCCGGCCTGGTCTTCCCCGTCGGCGGCATCAAGGAGAAAGTGCTCGCCGCGCATCGCGCAGGCATACGTCGCATCATCCTGCCCTCGCGCAACGAGGCCGACCTCGAAGACATCCCCGCAGAAGTGCGGCGCGAGTTGGAGTTCGTACTCGTCTCGCGCATTAGCGAAGTCGTGGACGCGGCGCTCGAAAAACTCGTCGCCAACCCGCCACCGCCGCCCTTGAGCACAGCAGACGCGGGTACACGCCAGAATCAAGCGACCGGACAACAGCAGACGCAACCCGAAGCGGTGCGCGTCCGGGAAACTTAAAGACAGCGGGTAAGGGGTAAAGGGAAAAGGTAAGGGTAAAAAACCAGGAAGCGGCGAGTAGCGCGCGTCTCCTGATGTCTTCTCCTTTCCCCTTTACCCCTTCCCCTTTCCCCTTCTTCCGAAACATTCATAGGGAGCGACAACATGGTCAACAAGAAGGCACAGAGCAAAGCGGGCATCACCGCCAACCGGCGCGGGCAACAGATGGGCGACGGGCGCAGCAACAACACTCCCTCCAAACAGGAAGAGGCCGAATCGAACACGCCCGCGCTTCGCGGCAAGCGCAAACAAGCCAACAAATATTTCGCAGACGACTCCTCCCAACAAGCGGGCAGCAACGCCGCACGCCCGCGCTCCAACTCCCCCTCCATCCCCGCAGCCATCCCCACAGGCGTCAAGAAAGGCGAACCCGGCGGCGAGCGCGTCTTCAAACAACGACAGGCAAAGAAAGCCAGGAACAAATAAGCCAATCTTCACGCTTGAACTCGCCCTTACTTCGAGCGCCTGAACGGTGCTATAAGTAAAGCCGCCTCACGGCATGTTCAAATCTCCACGGGAGCGTGAAACCGACGTGCATGTACCGCCCCTCAGAGTCTTCGTCAGCTCAACCTGGCTCGACTTGCAGCCGGAGCGCAAGGCTGTGGAGGCGGCCTTGCAACTCATGCGCGCGGACACGGGCTTCGCCGGAATGGAATACTTCGGCAGCCGAAACGAAGATACGCAACGCGCCTCTCTCGATGAAGTAGATCACAGCGACATCTACATCGGCATCTTCGCCGCGCGCTACGGCTCAGGCATCACCGAAGACGAATATCGCCGCGCCCGCGCACGCGACTTGCCCTGCTTCATCTACTTCAAAGCCGAATCAACCATCACACTCGATAAAGTCGAAAGGGATGCAGAGCAGATGGTGAAGTTGGACAAGTTGAAGGCAGAGTTGCGCCAGTCTCACACCGCCGCCGAGTTCAACAGCCCCGACGATCTAGCCAAAAAGGTGATCGGCGATCTGCACCGCTGGATTTTCGACGAGCACAGGCCGCAAGTTACAGCCCCTCAAACTCCTAGCCCTCCAATCGCAACGCCGCATCAACTCCGCGCGCCGGTCAGCGATTTCGTCGGGCGTGAACCGGAGATAGACGTTCTCATCAACGCGCTCCGCACGGGCGGGAGCGCGGGCATCAGCGGCATCAGCGGAATGGGCGGCATTGGCAAGACCGAACTCGCCCTGCTCGTCGCCGACCGCATGCGCCCCGAATACACAGACGCGCAACTCTTCATAGACATGCGCGGCATTAGCGAGAAACCGCTCACGGCTGCCGACGCACTCGCCGAGTGCATTCGCGCCATCGTCGGTGCAGATACAAAACTGCCTGAAGGCTTGGATGAACTCGTCAAAATTTACCGCAACAGTTTAGACGGCAAGCGCGCACTGATCCTGCTCGACAACGCCGCCAACAGCGCGCAGGTGCGCCCCTTGATGCCGCCGCCCGGTTGCGCCCTCCTCGTCACTTCACGCGAGACGCTGGCTCTCCCCGGCATGAAGCGCATTGCGCTTGAACAACTTCTCCCTCAAGAAGCGCGCGACCTGCTCACAGGCATCGCTTCGCGCACACCGCCCGACATCGCCGACCAGATTTGCCACCTCTGCGGCTATCTCCCGCTCGCCATACGCGCCGCTGGTAGCCTGCTCGACGTGACACCCGATCTAGCCCCCGCCGCCTACGTCACACAACTCCACGACGAACGCGAACGCCTCAAACTCATCGGCAGAGAAGGCGTAGACCTCGACGTAGAAGCCTCCTTTGAACTCAGCTACGCACGCTTGCCAACGGAGACCGCGCGCGTCTTCCGCCAGTTAGCCGTCTTCCCCGCCTCGTTCGACGCGACAGCAGAAGAAAAGATTTGTCAGGACACAGGCCACGCCCATCTCAGCGATCTCTTACGACGCAATTTAGTTCTATATAACAGTGAAACCGCCCGCTATCGCCTGCACGACCTCGCACGCCTGTTTGCAGACAGCCGCCTGAGTGAAGACGAGCGAGATGCAGCTCAAGAGCGTCACGCCAAGCACTATTTCGCTGTGCTTGGAAAGGCTGACGATCTTTATCTTGAAGGCGGGGAGGCGTTCATGCGTGGACTGGCGCTGTTCGACTCGGAGTGGACGAACATCCAAACCGGACAGTCATGGGCTGAAGGTCATGCCGGTGATAATAACGCAGCGGCTCAGTTGTGTTCTGACTATCCAGATGCTGGAGTATGGGTGCTCCACCTACGCCGGTATCCACGTGAACTAATTGGCTGGCTAAAAAAGGCTTTATCTTCTGTTCAGAAGTTGAATAACCGGGTCAGTGAGCAGAATATTTTGGTCAATTTGGGTACTGATTATGTTCGTATAGGCGAACACCGGCACGCAATCAATTTTTTTGAGCAAGGGTTAGCTATCGCGCGGGATATTAAGGATCGAAGGGTCGAGGGTATCTCTCTGGGCAACATTGGTGTTGCTTATGTAGAGTTGGACGAACAGCGTCTTGCCATCGAATATTTTGAGCAATATTTGGCTATTGCTCAGGAGGTCGGCGATAAGCGCACGGAGGGAATAGCACTTGCGAATTTAGGCGTCGCTTATAACAACTTAGGAGAGATAAGACGTGCAATTAAATTCTATGAGCAAGCATTGCTTATTGCACGGGAGATGGATGATCTACTTAATGAAAGTAATTATCTTTGGAGAAAGAGCTTAGCACTTGATAATCTCGGTAATCGTGAACAAACTATTGCCTGCGCAGAAGCGGCGCTCAGGATTCGTGAGCACATTGGAGATCAAATTGCTGATGAGTGGCGCGCAAAACTAGCTGAGTGGCGCGAGCAAGAGTAATCAGGCAGGGCGTTGGAGATGACTTATTTGAGATCAGGCTAACGCTTTTTGCCGCGCGCTGCGTACTTGCGTTTGATCTCTTCGTGGCGCACGTCGGCGGGGAGTTTGTCGGGGAGGTCGAGTTCGTCGTCAATGAGTGCTTCGGTGTGGATGCCTGCCATGCGCGCATATTCTAAAAGTATCATCAAAGGCGGCTCATTATTCCCTATTTCGTAACTAGAAATTCTCGTATATGTGAAGGCATCTTCAAGACCTAAACGCTTGAGCATATCGTTTTGAGACAGTCCCAATGCGACCCTAATCTGTCGCAGCTTTTCGGCTAAACGCTTTGGCTTCGGACGTGCGCTGCCCATCAGGAGTTACCTCCCGATGGAGCAGGGCTTGAAATAAAACGCCCGCTAGCGTATATTGTTATATACGCAACGTATTCGACAGTTGCTATCGCCGAGAGAGTTGGCCTTCCATCTCGAACGGCGATGCTCATCACTCGCTTTGAGGTTGAGGTGAGCTACGCATTAGCCGTCGCTATTTCATTCACTGAACGCGCGCATCTTAGCAGAACTTACCGCCATGCTCATAGACTTGGATTCTTGCCACACGCCGCTGCCGCGATTGTGGGACGTTTCTTTGAAGCAGCCGATCATCCTCTACGTCGAGCGCAATTCCGCCCTGCGGTTATTTATGAATGATATGTTCGATCTGGCGGGCTGGCACGTCCATCGCGCGTTTGACACCTGCTCCGCCCTGTCACAGTTACAAAGCACGCAACGCTTCTCGCTGCTGTTGACGGGTGACGAGTTGCCGCCGATGAACTCACGCTACGGCAGGTCGGGGCTGGAACTCGTCAAGTCGGTGCGCGAGTTGCCGCACCGGAAGGAGTTGCCGATTTTGTTCTTCTCGATTGAAGACCGCGAGCAGGAGGCTAAGCGTGCGGGCGCGAACGCGTTTTTAAGGAAGCCGCACGACCTTTTCTTGATGGTGGACACGATCCGGCGTCTGCTCGCGGTGGGCAGCGACAAGGAGTGAACGTAATGAAGGAAAGGCACTCACCGCCGCAGACGCAGAGAGCGCAGAGGGGGCGCAGAGGGTTTGAGTGCTGGTGTTTAAGCGTCCGCGTGCGCCGTTTGATCCGCCGTCTTGGGTTTGTTGAAGATGAATCGCCTGATGCCTTCGAGGAACGCTGTATTGAGCACGCCGAAGAGCAGCGCGCCGAGCGGGGAGAGATTGTTTAGGCGCTCGAACATGTTGACCGAGCGATCCACGCCGTTGATCTTGACCCAGCCGTTGCCCGTGACACTCAGTTGAAGGTGCTCCGAGCCGATTTTCAAAGCGGAGAGGTTGAGCAGCGCGCCGCCGTCCGTGCTCCGCGCGCTGAGCAGTTCGCGCTGCGCCGCGCCGCTCGCCGCTTCCAGCGATCTGATACGGACGGCGCGTGCCTGTAGCCCTCCGGCGGGATTCGCCGTACTGACTTTCGCCTGGCCGAGATCGAACGGCTGGTAAAGCCCGTCCGCACCGCTCCACAAATAATCGCGTCGGGCGGCTGGCATGAAGTTCCAACGAAGCGTCGCGCCGTCGGCGGCGATAGCCCCGACGCCGAGTTCACCCGTCAGTATCTCTTCCGCGTCTCCCAGTTGCAGCAGATTCCGGCAACGCGCCTCCGCAGCCTCTTCCTCCTTCCCCGTCTTAGCCAGTATGCGGACGAGCACTTCGCTGCCCGTCGCCTGCATCTCAAGGTGACGAACGAGGTCGAGTCCGGGCTGACCGAGTTGAAAGAACCTGAGTTCTACCGGCGGTCTATCCGGCTTCGCCCAGGCTACTGTCATGGAAGTGCCGCACGGCTCGCTGCCTACAGTCTCAGTCGGCGCGTTCGGTTCTTCTGGACTGTAGGAGAACTCGGCAGGCACGGTCGGCAACTTGCTTCCCTCGTCTTTCAGCATGTCTGCGGTCTCGTCGTCCAGGCGCGCGCGGTCGAACCTGACGGAGACGATCTCGTCCACCTTGCCATTGTGCGCGAGCAGCAAGCCTTCGGACGAGTTGACGACGGGGCCTTCGATGACCAGTTCTTCCGCGCCGAGTTGCAATGTGACGGGAGAGAACTTGCCCGTGTCCGCGAGGTCAACCGCGACCGGCCAGTCCGCCAGTTTGTACTGCAAATAGATCACGGCTACAAAGGCCGCTCCGCCGACGAGCGCCCGCACCCAACGCTTCCGCAGGTACGCCTTTAAGATGGACAACATAGAGACCTCCTGACTGACACCCGCGCATCACGCGCCGCCGCGCACGGGGCGCGTCTCACTGGATGCGCACGAACTGTTTTGACATGGTCGCCACCCAACTGCCTCCATTCTTCAAACCCTGCCAGCCACGCACCTGTAGTTGATGCTTCCCCAGCGAGACCGTTTTACCGTCGCGGCAATCCCATTGCTTATCGAGCCACCCATCGCGTTTGATGCCCTTGTCGAATTTTTCTCGCCCCACACGCTTCGCCGCGATCTCGCCCTTGGCATTTCTCGCGATCAACATGAAGTCGGCTGTCACCTTGTCGAAGTCGAAGCGAGAATGAAACCTGTAGTTGGCTTTCTGAGACTGTGTGGTGGCGAGCACGTTGCCGGGTTGAAAACTCACATTGTCGATGCCCGACGAGCCGACCGCGTTCGGGCCTACGCTGAAACTCACGGAGTCGAACGCGACGGGTTCGGCAGGCGCGGACGGATTATTGCTCACGGCGGTCAGAGCAAAATTGGTCACACGCGGCTGCTTGTCTTTGAAGCGTGGGGGGAGAGTCAACCTTTGTTCGTTCGTCCCCGTTTTGCCTTCAAGCGTCTGCACGAACGGAGCGACTTTGTCGGCCTCAATAGTCAGCGTGACTGAGGCGGGCTGCGGCAACTCATAGACGACGAACACAGGCCAGCCGCCGTCGGCGAAGCCCGTCGCCTTGAAGTCGCTTAGGCTGAACACCTCCGGGAAAAACGGGCCGTTCTTAGACAAATCCCCCGAACTCACGCTGCCACCGCCGCCGCCGCTATGACCAATGGCGATGCCCCCCAACGCCGCCGCGCCGATAGTGCCGATGATTGCGGCTTTCTTGGCCGTGCTTGTGCCGCCGGATTTGGGCGTAGGTGTGGGCGTGGGATCGGTTTGGCTCGGCTGGCTCGTGTCGCGTTTGCGCGTCGGGGTGGGCGTTGGAGTGGGCGTCGGGGTTGGCTGTTGGCGTCGGGTCGGCTGCTGGCGATGTGCGCTCGCGCCGGAGGTGGCGCGTTGCGCGGACGGGTAGCCCGCGAAGATGAGCGCGAGGACGAGCGTTGCCTGCGGTAAGGTTTTATGCGGGGCGACTCTCATGGTGTGTGCCTCCTGTGAAGATTCGGACGGAATTAAGGAAACGCGCCGCCTCCGGTCGGCTGCATGAGAGACCGTAGAGCGGGTTGATTCGGAAGCCGTTTTTCCTGCCGGTTTATTTAGGAGCGAGGTCTGTCTAAAGAGTCCGCGTCGGCGTTGATGAGTGCGGTCTGGACGAATGAGGAAATGATGCCCGCGTGAAAGTTTAAGAAGACGAAAGCGCGAGGGAAATAAAATTCTAAAGGGGACGGAAGCGGCGCAGGTTAGAAGGTCGCGCCGCTTCTCGTTGCCCCGTCATATTAACTTTTAACCTTCGACGATCCAAGTGTCGCCGCTGTTGATGAGTTTTTCGAGACTCCCCATTCCCTGTTTGGTAATGGCGGCTTCGATCTGCGCCTTCATCATGTCTTCGTAGGTGTCGCGCTCGACGGCGCGGAAGATGCCGACGGGCTGCGGGAAGTCTGGATATTCCATGCGCGCGAGCATGAAGGCGACCGAAGGGTCTTTGAGGTGTATGTCGTGGACGAGCAGGTCGTCAACCGTGATGCCGTTCACGCCTATCTCGACGACTTCGGGGTGCGCGCCGTTCATGCGTATGCCTTTGTTCCGCTCCTTGCCGAAGATCATCGGCTGGCCGTGTTCGAGGTAGATCATGTGGTCTGTGCGAACCGAACGTTCGGTGAAATATTCAAACGCGCCGTCGTTGAAGATGTTGCAGTTCTGATAGACCTCTATGAAGGAGACGCCCTTGTGGCGCGCGGCGGCCTGCACGGTTGCGCCGAGATGCTTCACGTCCAAGTCGAGCGAGCGGGCGACGAACGTGGCCTCGCTAGCAATCGCGACGGAGAGCGGGTTGAGCGGGTAGTCAATCACGCCCATCGGCGTTGACTTCGTGCGCTTGCCGAGTTCGCTGGTCGGGCTGTACTGCCCCTTCGTCAATCCGTAGATGCGGTTGTTGAAGAGGATGACGTTCATGTCGAGGTTGCGGCGAATGGCGTGCATGAAATGGTTGCCGCCGATTGAGAGCGCGTCGCCGTCGCCCGTCACGACCCACACAGAGAGTTCGGGGTTCGCGGCCTTGATGCCGGTGGCGACTGCGGGCGCGCGCCCGTGTATCGAGTGAAAGCCATAGGTGTTCATGTAGTAGGGGAAGCGCGAAGAGCAGCCGATCCCAGAGACAAAGACTATCTTCTCGCGCGGGATGCCGAGTTCGGGCATCACCTTCTGCACGTTGTTCAAGATCGAATAATCGCCGCAGCCCGGACACCAACGCACTTCCTGACCCGACACGAAATCCGCCTTCTTCAACTGCGCAGGAGGCGGCGCGGCTGCGCCCGCCACAACCGACCCCGGCTCGCTCTCCGGCGAAGGGCCGCTCCCCGAAACATTTCCGCCGATGCTCCTCGCCTCAGCATTCGTAACCTTCGGCGCGTCGCCGTTACTGCCATTTCCATTAGCGCTCATAATTTATTCCTCGCGCGTTTTAAGGAGCGCGTGTCCTTTATAATTTTTCGTCCAAGTTTGAGGCCGAAGTTGTCATTCACTTCTAACGCGTTCGTCTTACAAATACTCTTCGACCTTCTCGACGATCTCGCGTATCTGGAACGGGCGGCCTTTGACTTTCGAGAACGTGACGGCGTCAACCAGATACCTGGCGCGGATCATGGTCGAGAGTTGGCCGAGATTCATTTCGGGGATGATGACGCGCTCGAAGCTCGCCAGCACTGCGCCCAGATTTTTCGGGAAGGGATTCAAATAACGCAGGTGCGCGCTTGAGACGGCGTGGCCTTCGCGCTGTAAGCGTTCGACCGCCGTAGTGATCGAGCCGTAGGTCGAACCCCAGCCGAGCACGAGCACTTTGCCCGTCGGCTCACCGAAGATTTCCACGTCGGGGATGTCGTCGGCGACGCGATCGACTTTCTCCTGCCGGAGTCTGACCATGAACTCGTGGTTCTCAGGGTCGTAGTTGACGTTACCCGTGCGGTGTTCCTTCTCGATGCCGCCGACGCGATGTTCGAGGCCAGGCGTGCCGGGAATGGCGAAGGGGCGCGAGAGTTTCTCGTCGCGCGCGTAAGGGAGGAAGCCTTCGGGGTTGTCCGCAAACTTCACTTCGATCTTCGGCAACTCGTCCAGACTCGGCACAGCCCAGGGCTCCGCGCCGTTGGCCAGATAACCGTCGGAGAGATAGAACACGGGCGTCATGTGACGGAAGGCCAGACGCACGGCTTCGACCGCCATGTGGAAACAATCGCCGGGCGTTGCGGGCGCGACGACGATCGCAGGGCATTCGCCGTTTCTGCCCCAGACAGCTTGAAAGAGATCGGCCTGCTCGGTCTTCGTAGGCAAACCTGTTGACGGGCCGCCGCGCTGCACGTTGATGATGACGAGCGGGAGTTCGGTCATCACTGCAAGCCCGATGGCTTCCTGTTTGAGCGCGACGCCGGGGCCGGACGTGCCCGTCAAGCCGATGTGGCCTGTGAACGACGCGCCGATGGCCGCGCAGACCGCAGCGATCTCGTCTTCGGCCTGAAAAGTTTTGACGCCGAAATTCTTGTGGCGCGCGAGTTCGTGCAAGATGTCCGACGCGGGCGTGATCGGGTAAGAGCCGTAAAAGAGCGGGCGACCCGACAGTTGAGACGCGGCGACGAAGCCGATGGCGGTCGCTTCGTTCCCAGTGATCTTGCGATACTTGCCCGGGGCAATCGCGGCCTTCTTGACGCTGTAGTGCGTGGTGAAAACTTCTGTCGTGTCGGCGAAGTTGTAGCCGGTGCGAAGGGCGATGACGTTGGCGCGCGCCACTTCGGGCAGCTTACTGAACTTCGATTCGATCCATTGAAGCGTCGGCTCCATCGGGCGGTCGTAGAGCCAGTAGAGGACGCCGAGCGCGAAGAAGTTTTTGCAGCGATCCATCTCCTTGCGCGTCAGTTTCACCTGCGCCTCTTGGAGCGCGCGCAAGTTCAGCGTCGTGATCGGCAGACGGTGTACACGATAACCTTTGAGCGTGTCGTCTTCGAGCGGGTTCTCGTCGTAGGCCGCCTTCTTCAAGTTGCCTTTCTCAAACTCGTCCGTGTTGATGATGATCGTGCCGCCCTCTTCCAGATCGGAGAGGTTGACTTTGAGCGCGGCGGGGTTCATCGCGACGAGCACGTTCGGCTGGTCGCCGGGCGTGCGTATGTCCTGCGAAGAGAAGTTCAACTGGAAGCCGGAGACGCCGGGCAGACTTCCGGCGGGCGCGCGAATCTCTGCCGGGAAGTCGGGCAGGGTCGAGATGTCGTTGCCGAGGACGGCGGAGGTGTTCGTAAACTGCGTGCCCGTGAGTTGCATGCCGTCGCCGGAGTCTCCTGCGAAGCGTATGGTGACGGTTTCGACTTCCTCGAAATGTTTTTCGACGGGCGGTGCTGCATCGCGTGGCGGATCAATGACGGTGCTCATAATGTCTTAATGAATCCTTCTGTTTCTTGGGAAGATAACGAAGCGCCAATTCAGGTAGGAACACTTCGGTTCATCTGGCTCACGCGCATTGTAACATAGGCACGCGCACGCGACTCAAGCGAGGTTCAAGACGTGTGAACTGCTGACAGTTCTTTGAACGGAATTTTAGTTGCTTCGGCGACGCGGAGGGTTTAGTATGCACGCGTTGCAAGCAAAGCCTGCTCACGAGACTCCTCGCCCTCGTCAGCCTCACAATAAACCTGACAGTAAGGATAACCTCATGAAGAAACGCACACTCACACTCCTGCTCACGCTATTGCTTTTAAGCGTGCCGACAATCCAAGCTGCCAACGGGATTATTATCGCGTGGTAGACCAGTTGAAGCGTTGACGCTGCGCCGCAGCGTAAACAGTTTCCTAACGGAAAAGGCGAAAGTGAATTGGGAGCGTTATTGCTCCCAAATTTCACTTTCGCCTTTTCGCTTTCTACCCCGCGCGTCGAGTTTAAGTGGTCGCGGGTGTTGTTTTCGACGCCCCGCTTTGCGAACCGCTTGCGCCTGCGCCGGTTGTTGATGCGCCGGTTGTTGATGTGCCGTCGGGCTTCGCGCCGGAGGTTGAGGACGTGGCGGAAGAAGACAGAGAAGCGGAAGAGGTTCCAGCAGCGGAGGACGACGATGTGGGGCGCGCTTCTTCTTTCGCCTGTGCGTCCTTGATCTGTTGCATGCGGCAACTGCCCTCGAACATCGCGCCCTGTTCGATGACGAGCGCGGGCGTCTGTATGTCGCCCGTCACTTTGGCGACGCGACCGAGTTCGATCCGTTTCGTGGCCGTGATGTTGCCGATGACCGTGCCGTAGATTTGCGCGACGGAGACTTCCACGTCGGCATCAACCTGCCCGCCCGTGGAGACGATGAGCGTGCCGTCCTGCGAACTGACGCGGCCTGAGAGATGACCGTCAACGCGAAGCATGCCTTTGAAGTTGGCTTCGCCGGTGAGGGTCGTGCCGTTGCCGACGAATCCGCTGAGTGTGCCTTCTTTGATGTCGCGAGCCAGCGATTCGCTTTCGCTGACGGCGCGCGAGGTGGTTGGGTTGGTTTCGCTCATGTTACGTGCTCCGGTTGAAGAGGGCTGGTCAGAGGTTGAACGACTCCCCGGCAGCGTCGTGTCTGCGTTGGCGGCACTCGTGCTGCTCGTGCCGTAGCCGGAAGTCGTTGGTTGTTGGGATTGGTGCTGCTGCTGCTGTTGCTGCTGCTCGTTGGCGTGCTCGCCCGGTTGGTCTTTATTTCTTCCCGGTCTAAACATCTTGTCTCCCTCCGCTATCTCTAGGGTTCTCTTTCGCGCTCGGTCGGTGTTGTAAATGGAATACAGGTAGTAGGGCTGTTCGCGCGGCGGCCTCACGCTTCGCTGACCCGCCTCGTCGGCGGCCTTCGACAACCTCCGCGACTCTACTTGCCGTGATGATAGCGGGACAAGTGACAAGTGACAAGTGATAGGTGACAGGAAAGGACAAGGAGTTGATCCTGTCACCTGTCACTTGTCACTTCACTTGTCACCCGTCACTCCCTGTCGTGCCTCTGGTCAAGCGGCGCAGAGATACTTTAGACTACGACGGTAATCCACACATGTGAACAGACGCTTGAGAGCGTTTCAGACGGGAGACGAGTTATGCCGAACGAGATGGTCGAATTTAAAAGTAACGGCGCGACGGCTGAAGGATATTTGGCTGTGCCGGAGACGGGCAAGGGCGCTAGTGTCGTCGTCATACAGGAATGGTGGGGACTCGTGCCGCACATCAAAAGCGTGTGCGAACGCTTCGCCGCAGAAGGCTTCGTCGCGCTCGCGCCCGACCTCTATCACGGGCGCACGACCTCTTCGCCGGACGAAGCGGGCAAGCTGATGATGGCGCTCAACATCGAACAGACGGAGCGAGATTTGCGCGGCGCGATAGAGTATCTGCTCGCGCATGAAGCGACGCAGGGCGAGCGTGTGGGCACGGTCGGCTTCTGCATGGGCGGCGCGCTGTCGCTCTACGCCGCGTCGAAGAACGAACAGGTCGGCGCGTGCGTCGTCTTCTACGGCGGCCATCCGAAGGTCAAACCCGATCTCGAAAATCTGCGCGCGCCTGTGCTCGGTCTCTATGCCGGACTCGACACGTTCGTCACGCCCGCCATCGCGCGCGAACTCGAAGCGAAACTGAACGCGCTCGGCAAACCGGCGGAGATACACATCTACGAAAATGCCGACCACGCCTTCTTCAACGACGAACGCCCGGAAGTCTATAACGCCGCCGCCGCCGCAGACGCCTGGCAGCGCACGATTGATTTCTTCCGCGAACACCTGGGCGCGCAGGCCGCCGCAGACGCGAAATAAAGCTTGCGCCGCCTGACACCACTTGAAACTGACCGAATCCCCTTAACACCTCCGAAATCAGCACACGGTCTCGACGTTTGCAAACCTTCATGCTATCCTGCGCGGGTCGTTAAGGCTTCTTTGACGGTTCCTGCCAACCCCTCGCAGTCCCCGCGCGAAGTTTTAAGCATCAAACACGCCGCAATTAAAACCCAGCGGTTGATCCACTTTAAGGAGTTTTCAATCATGTTATCCCTCGCACGCCTGTGCCGCGGCGCGTCCGCAACGCTTTTGTTGACGTTCACGCTCTGCGATCCGCTGGCAACCTTCGGCCAGTTAAAAAACAAGCCCGCACGCGCCACGCAAGCGTCTATCCCTGTCGCTTCGGCGGCGGCGACGCCCGCGCGCAAGTGGTCAATCATCCCTTCCATGCCCCACGCGCGTTACGGTCTGGGGGCGGTGGCACTCAACAACAAACTCTACGCCATTGACGGTTACGGACAACTGGGCAACGGGCAGCAGGGCAACACTAATTTTGTTGAAATATACGATCCGGCGACAAACTCCTGGTCAGCCGGTGTGCCGACAAATTTGGCGCGCTATTCGCTCGCCGCCGTCGCCCTCGGCGGCAAAATCTACGCCATCGGCGGTCAGGCTTTTGACAGTAACTTCAACGTAGTTGGTCTGAACGTGGTAGAGGTTTTCGATCCCGCGACGAACCAGTGGGGAACAGCGCATCCTTTGAACACGGGGCGTTACCAGCATGCTGCCGCCGTGCTCGACGGTAAAATCTATGCCATCGGCGGTTTCATCGGCAGCGGCGTGACGAACTCCGTAGAAGTCTTCGATCCGCTCACGAACCAGTGGAGCGCCGTCGCCCCTCTGAACACGGCACGCCGCTATCATGCGGCTGCCGTAGCCGGAGGAAAACTCTATGCCATCGGCGGCACGGATGTGAATTTAGTAAACTTGAAGACGGTCGAAGTTTACGATCCGGTTGCTAACGCTTGGACATTCGCGCCCCCCATGTCAACCGCAAGAGTTATACTGGCCGCCGCTACGCTCGACAACAAAATTTACGCCATGTCCGGTTTTGACAGAACCGATGTGCAATCCCCCGGAACCTATTACGATACGGTCGAGGTGTTTGACCCTGCGACCAACCAGTGGAGCAGCGCGCCTTCTCTGTCGGCGGCACGAGTTGAAATGGCCGCCGCTGCGCTCGGCAATAATCTCTACGCGCTCGGCGGCAGAGGTGCGGACAGCATGACCTCGAACAGGGTCGAGCAACTCGCGCCGCTCGTGAATGCGGGCGACGTGATCATCAGCGAGTTTCGCGCGCAGGGGACGAATGGTACAGCCGACGAGTTCGTAGAGTTCTACAACAACACCGACTCGGACATCTCGGTTGGAGCTACGGACAACACGGCGGGCTGGGCTTTGGTTTCATCCGACGCGCCCACGACGGCGAAGTTCGTCATCACGAACGGGACACGTATTCCGGCCAGAGGACATTACCTCGCCACCGGCTCTGCCTTCAGTCTCGGCAGTTATCCCGCCGGTTCAACCAGCGTCGGCGCGGGAGATTTGCCTTACGCCGCAGACCTCCCGCTCAACTCCGGCATCGCACTCTTCGGGGGAGCTTCGTCCGGCAGTTTCACGCTTGCGAACAGGCTCGACGCCGTCGGCCCCAACACGCTCGCCGCCGATTCTCTCTTTAAAGAAGGCAACGGGCATCCGCCTCTGAGCGCCAATCCGGTCAACTACACTTTGTTCCGCAACCTGAGTTCGGGACGCCCGCAGGACACGGGCGACAACTACGCATTCGCGTCGGACTTTGAAGATCAACTTCCGAGGAGCGACTTCGTCTACGCCGACGCGGACGGCCTCGGCAACGGGATGGGAAGGCGTCTGGGCTTTCCCGGCCCGGAGAGTACGCGCTCGCCCGTCGAGCACAATGCAGCCGTCAAGGCGATGCTGATCGATCCGTCGCAAGCCTCTTCCGCGCCGCCCAATCGCGTCAGGAGCGGGCAGGTGCAAGCCAACGCAGCCTTCGGCACGCTCTCCATCCAACGCCGCTTCAAGAACGCGACGACTGCGACGATCAAGCGTCTGCGATTTCGCATCATCGGCATCACGACATACCCGTCTCAGCCCAACGTGGCCGACTTGCGCGTGCTGAGTTCGACGGGTAATGTGACGAACTCGCAGGGACAGACGGCTGTGATTGTGACGGGACTGACGTTGGAGTCGAGCGCGCTACAGACGAATGGCGGCGGCTTTAACTCCACTTTGACTGTGGCTCTTCCAGGAGGCTCGCTCGCGCCCGGGGCGACCATAGACGTGCAGTTTCTCTTAGGCGTGCAACAGCAGGGAGCCTTCAGGTTCATCGTCAACGTCGAGGCGCTGACGGAACCCGCAAGCGATGTGGCAAGTGATGCCACACGTTCAAACCTGAAGACGGGCACAACGAAAACTACGGGCAGCAAACAAAAGTAGCAAACTCTCAAACAAACGTGTGCGGGCAAAGTCGTCCGCGCAAAAAAGTGAAAGGGCAAACCCGGCGTTTAGGGTTTGCCCTTTCGTTCATGCTGACTCTGCCGTTCTGGTTCGAGACCCGCGACCTGCGAGTGGCCGCGCGCCCTTTGTCCTTACCCAACCTGACTTAAGGAGAACGAAAGCGCCAAACTCCCCCAAGCCTGACGCTTTCGATTTTTTTATTCCTCATTGAAGGAATGTCCGTTGCGAGAGACTATAGGTGAGGTCGCAAGGCGTAGGGTTGCAGGGGCGTTGAAAGTTCATTGCGATCGGGTTGCACGCGCACGTCGCGTTCGTGCGACGCCGCGCGGCGGGTTGAACCCGCACGCCGTCTTCGGCGATACTCAATCGAGTCAACTATGCGGAGTTTGTAAACCGGAAGAATTGAAGGGCGCGCGTGCCGAATGTGCGCGCAAACGAGTTAGCGAATATGTTTGTTGAAAGCAAAATCAAGACGAAGTTGCTCAGGCAGATGGGCGAGGCGATCAAGGACTTCTCTATGATCGCGGACGGCGACCGCATAATGGTCTGTCTCTCAGGCGGCAAAGACAGCTACACGATGCTCGACCTTCTGCTCGACGTGCGCGAGCGTGCGCCCGTACACTTCGACCTGCTCGCCGTCAACCTCGATCAAAAGCAGCCGAACTTCCCCGCAGACGTTCTGCCCGCCTACCTCGCGTCGCGCGGCGTGCCGTTTCGCATCGTAGAGCGCGACACTTATTCAATCGTCAAGCGGCTCGTGCCCGAAGGTAAAACTTATTGCTCGGTCTGCTCGCGTCTCAGGCGCGGCATCATCTACTCAATAGCGCAAGAGGAAGGCTGCAACAAGATCGCGCTCGGCCACCACGCCGGAGACATCATCACGACGTTTCTCTTGAACCTCTTCTTCGTCGGCCAACTCAAAGCGATGCCGCCCGTCCTGCGCTCGAACGACGGGCTGAACACAGTCATACGCCCGCTCGCCTACTGCCGCGAGACGGACATCGCAGCCTACGCCGCACTGAAAGAGTTTCCGATCATCCCCTGCGACCTGTGCGGCTCGCAATCGAACTTGAAACGCGCACGCATCAACCGTCTCGTCGCGGAGTTGGAGCGCGAGATTCCGAACATACGCAGTTCGATGCTGACCGCGCTCGGCAACGCCGTGCCCTCGCACCTGCTCGACCCCAAACTCTTCGACTTCCGCAAACTCGCGCCCGTCTCCGCCGCAGACATTGAGACGGAACTCGACTCGGCCATCGGCCACGCCGACCCCGAAGGCGAGATGTCGCCCGCGCTCGTTTCGATCAGTTAAATCTAAAGTCCCAAGTCCCAAGTCCGAAAAACGTCTTTAACTTGGGACTTGAGACTTGAGACTTGGGACTTTCTTTGCGTCTCTGCGGTGAATGCTTTCTCTTACCCTTCCGCCGCGCGCTCGACGGCCTTCAGGACTTGACGGCGATAGCGATGTGTGACGGGGCGGCGACGCCCGATGCCGATGGCGTGGCGCGAGATGATCAAAGTCGGCGGGAGTTGCCGACGCTTGAATTCGTTGGCGGGCGCTTCGACGCGGTTCAGCACGTCGAAGACGAGTTGCTGGTCGTGCCCGGAGGCGACGATCTCTTCGGGCGTGGCTTTGAGTTCGAAGTAGAGTTTGAGGATCGGGTCGAGTTTGTCGTAAGGCGGCAAGGATTGATCGTCGAACTGGCCGGGCGCGAGTTCGGCGGAGGGGCGTTTTTCGATGATGGCGGCGGGGATGATTTCGCGCTCGCGGTTGATGTAGCGTGCGAGCGCCCAGACTTCGGTTTTGAGCACGTCTCCGAGCACTGCGAGGCCGCCGTTCGTGTCGCCGTAGAGCGTGCAGTAGCCGAGCGCGAGTTCCGACTTGTTGCCGGTCGAAAGCAAGAGTCGGCCTTCCGAGTTCGAGATCGCCATCAGCATGTTTCCGCGCAGGCGCGATTGCGTGTTCTGCCGCGCGAGTTCCTCGTTGCCCGTGCCCGGGTTCTCAAGTTTGAGTTCACGCACCAGCACTTCGTAGGCCGCGCTGATCGGGTGTTCGATCGTCGGCATGCCGAGATTCTTCCCCAACGCGACGGAATCGTCCACGCTCCCGCGCGACGAAAACGGCGACGGCATCATCACAGACAAGACGTTCTCCGCGCCCATCGCTTCGCACGCGATCGCGGCGACGAGCGCCGAGTCAATGCCGCCCGAGAGGCCGAGCACTGCGCGCTGAAAACGATTCTTGTGCGCGTAGTCGCGCACACCGAGTACGAGCGCGTCGTGTATGGTCTGTATGTCGTCGCCGGGCAGGCAATAGGTGTCGCACTCGTCGCAGTCCAAATCAACCGAGCCGTAGAACTCCTCGAAGGGCGGCGCTTGCAAGATGATCTGCCCCTTGCCGTCTGTGACTATGCTCGCGCCGTCGAAGATGACGCCGTCGTTTGCGCCGACGAGGTTGACGAAGACGATAGGAACGCCCGCAGACTTCGCGCGATGCGAAACCATCTTGCAGCGTTGACCCATCTTGCCCTTGTTGAAGGGCGACGCGTTGATCGAGATGATCAGTTGCGCGCCGAGCGCAATCAAGTCGTCGGTCGGGTCGTGCGCGTAGAGACGCTCGCGCCAGTAGGTCTTGTCGTTCCACATGTCCTCGCAGACGGCGACGCCGACTCGCACGCCTTTAATGTCGAACAGACGGCGCTCCTTCGCAGGCTCGAAGTAGCGCGGGTCATCGAACACGTCGTATTCGGGGAGCAAGGTCTTGTCGGCGAAGCCTAATAGCTTGCCATCGGAGATGACCGCCGCAGAGTTGTAGAGGCGTCTGCCTTGACCCGAATCGTTCGGGCGCACCGTGCCGACGATGACCGTCACACCTTTGCTCGCCGCGACTATCTGGTCGAGCGGTTCGGTCGCATGTGCGATCACGTCGCGATCCATAAACCAGTCGAACGACATGTAGCCTTGCACGGCGACTTCCGGCAGCACAACCACGTCGCTCCCTTCGCTGCGCGCCTGCTCGATGGCGCGTAAAATCCGCGCAACGTTCCCCTCATAATCGCCGTTCGTCGTGTTGATCTGTCCGATAGTGACGCGCATAGTCTCCCCCTTCAGGTGTGTTCGTGAAATGACATTCTAAATTGAACAACTAACGAAGGAAAGAAGGAAAGATAAAGGATGAACGCGGAATGATGAATGATGAATTGAAGACCGTTGTTTTAATTCATCATTCCGCGTTCATCCTTTCTTCCCGTATCCGCCGCCGCCCGGTGTCTCGATGCGGACGCGGTCGCCCGCTTTCATTTCCCAAGAGCCTTTCGCTTCGATGCTGCGCGCGCGCCCGTCGCGCACGATCCGGTCGCGCCCCGTGCGTCCGTCGTCTCCGCCCGCGAGTCCGTAGGGCGCACGTCGCCGCCTGTCTGCGAGAAGCGCCATGCGCGCGTGTACGAGCGTTTCGATCTCGCGTACGACTCCATCGCCTCCGCGCCTAGCCCCTCGCCCGCCGGAATTTTTGCGAATCGCATACTCGCGCACGCGCAAAGGATACGCGTATTCGAGCGCTTCGACGGGCGTGTTGAGGCTGTTCGTCATGTGCGTGTGGACGGCGCTCATCCCGTCGCGCGCGGGGCGAGCGCCCATGCCGCCCGCGATGGTTTCGTAGTAAGCGAACTCGCGCCCCGTCCGTGCGTCCAAGCCGCCGATGGTCAGGTTGTTCATCGTGCCCTGACTCGCCGCCGGAATTTTTTCGGGCAACGCTTGCGACAACGCTTTGAACAACACGTCAACGATGCGTTGCGACGTTTCGACGTTGCCGCCCGCGACGGGTGCGGGCG
>DATFGP010000037.1:0-16695 GCA_035249365.1 Pyrinomonadaceae bacterium
ATTTCGTCCTGCCTGATGGTCGCCATCTTGAGCACATACTCGATGGTCGCCCTCGCAGCGCAGGCGCAGTCGGCCTCAGGCGAGCTGTCGGTCGTCGGCGAAGTCTCCGTGAACGGGACGAACGCGATCTCCGGTGCGACAGTTTTTTCGGACAGCACCGTCACCACCGCGAAGGGTTCTAGCGCCGTCGTGAGTTTGGGCAAACTCGGGCGCGTCGAAATCTTGCCGGATTCAACCGTCAAACTCAGCTTTACCGAAACGAGCGTCACCGGCACGCTCGAAGCCGGTCGCGTACGCCTTTCGACTTCGGCGGGCACTGCGGCCACCGTCGTCACCAAAGACGGCTCGGCGGTTGCTGACAACAGCATGCCGAACGTGTTTACCGTGAACGTCGAGTGCGGCAACACGGAAGTCGCCACCCAGTCGGGTCGCGTCGAACTGCGCGCTGGCAACAGCGTCAAGCAGATCGCCGCAGGTAATCAGGACACCGCCGGAACGGCTCAGCCGGGTTCGCGCTGCACGCGCCTGACCCGTGCGACTTCGTTTGGCGCGCTTTCGGGCGGCGCTCTCGCGGCGCTTCTTCTGGCCGCTGGCGGCGCGATTGCCGCAGCCATCATCGCGGCGACCGACGACAGCAACGACTTTGGCGTCGGCGGCACAGCCCCGGTCTTCAGCCCGAGCAGAGTGTAGTTCGCCGGCAGTTAAGTTGTCAGGCTTTAACGGCTGTGCGATCTTCTCGCGCACGGTAGACGAGAACATTCACTTGCGGGTCACGCGCGGGTTTTCCCCGCGTGACCCGCAAACTTTTGCCCGAATGTACCACCCTTTGAAAGGTCTGTTTTAGAGATGCAGATAGCAGTTATTGGGACGGGGTACGTCGGCCTTGTGACGGGCGCGTGTTTCGCAGAATTCGGCGTTGATGTGATGTGCTTCGACATCGACGCCGAAAAGATCGAACGACTCACGCAGGGTCATATGCCGATTTACGAACCCGGCCTCGATCAGCTTGTCGCGAAAAACACGCAAGCTGGACGTTTGAAATTCACGATTGACTTGAAAGAGGCGGTCGAGCACTCGCTCGTCGTGCTGCTGGCCGTCGGGACGCCGCAAGGGGCGGACGGTGCGGCTGATTTGACGGCGGTTGAGGCGGCGGTGCGTTCCATCGCCGCGCACATGACGGATTACAAGGTGATCGTCACGAAGTCCACCGTTCCGGTCGGCACGGGCGAACACCTCCGGCGCATCATCAGGGAAGAAAATAAGAACGCCAAGTTCGGCATGGTGTCGAATCCCGAGTTCTTGCGCGAGGGCGCGGCCATAGGCGATTTCATGCGCCCCGACCGCGTCGTCATCGGCAGCCGCGACCCGGAAGCCATCGCCATCGTCAAAGACCTCTACCGGCCGCTCTACCTGATCGAGACGCCCTTCGTCATCACTTCGATGGAAGGCGCGGAGTTGACGAAGTACGCGGCCAACGCTTTCCTCGCCACCAAAATTTCCTTCATCAACGAGATCGCCAACCTCTGCGACCGTATAGGCTGCGATGTACACGACGTGGCGCGCGCGCTCGGCATGGACAATCGCATCGGGAAGAAATTCCTGCACCCCGGCCCCGGCTTCGGCGGCTCGTGTTTCCCGAAGGACACGAGCGCGCTCCTCTCCATCGCGCGCAAGTACAATTACGACGCGCTCATCGTTGACGCTGTTGTGCGCGTCAACCAAAAGCAGCGCGAGCTGATGATTCCGAAGATCGAGAAACTGGTGGGCAACCTGCGTGGCAAGATCATCGCCGTGCTCGGCCTCGCCTTCAAACCAGGCACGGACGACATGCGCGATGCGCCATCCATAGACATCATACGCGTCCTCTTAGAACGCGGCGCGTCGGTGCGCGCTTACGATCCGATTGCGATGAACGCCGCGCGCGAATTTCTGCCCGACGTTACATACGTCGAAGACGAATACGAGGCTGTTGAAGGCGCGGACGCTCTCGTCTTTATGACGGAATGGAATCAGTTTCGCGCGCTCAACATGGAGCGCGTACACGAACTGATGCGCACGCCTAAAGTCGCCGACCTGCGAAACATCTACGATCCCGAAGCCATGACCGAACTCGGCTTCGAGTACGTCGGCGTAGGCCGTCAGCCGCTGGAAGCCGTCACACACAACAAGGGGCAGGCCGGAACTGCCTGACCGCGCTCGCGCTCGCGTCGCTTGTTGCAAATCATATGAATCTTTCAGGAATCGTACTGGTCACGGGCGGCGCAGGTTTCATCGGCTCGCACATCGCGGCGACGTTTGCCGCGCGCGGCGCGCGTGTGCGCGTGATTGACGACCTCTCGACCGGCCATCTCGAAAATCTGGAAGAGATCGGCGGCGAGATAGATTTCGTGCGCGGCAGTCTGAACGAAGAGGAGACGCTCCGCCGCGCGCTCGAAGGCGTGGAACTCGTTTTTCACGAGGCGGCGATTCCGTCCGTGCCGCGTTCGGTTGACAACCCGCGCGAGTCGCATCGCGCCTGCGCCGAGGCGACATTCTCTCTGCTCCTGGCGGCGCGTGACGCGGGCGTGCGCCGCATCGTCTACGCCGCTTCGAGTTCTGCTTACGGCGACCAGCCGACGCTTCCAAAAGTCGAGACGATGCCGCCCGATCCGCTCTCGCCTTACGCCGCCGCAAAACTGATGGGCGAATATTACTGTCAGGTCTTCACGCGCACCTACGGACTCGAAACCGTAGCCTTGCGCTACTTCAACGTCTTCGGGCCGCGCCAAGACCCCAGTTCGACTTACTCCGGCGTCATCTCGCGCTTCATCGGCGCGCTCTCAACCGGACAAACGCCCGTCATCTACGGCGACGGCGAACAATCGCGCGATTTCACTTACGTCTCAAACGTCGTTGAGGCTAACCTTCGCGCTGCCGAGACCACACGCGGCGTCGGCCAAATCATCAACGTCGCCAACGGCGAACGCATCACGCTCAACGAACTGCTCGACACTTTGAAGGAGATCACGGGCAACACGAATACGCAGGCCGAGTATCGCGAGCCGCGCGTCGGCGACGTGAAGCACAGCCTCGCAGACATCACACGCGCACGCGAGCTTCTCGGCTACGAGCCGCAGGTCGGATTGGAAGAAGGCTTACAACTGACGATTGACTGGTGGAAGCAGAGCCGCTTCGCGCGTTAGCAATAAACAACACCACTCACCGCAGAGACGCAGAGAGCGCAGAGGGGGCGCAGAGAAAAGATTAACTTCTTTCTCTGCGCCCCCTCTGCGCTCTCTGCGTCTCTGTGGTGAATCTTAATCTTATTCGCCGAACAACTTTCGCAACGTCTCTGTATAAGGCGCGCGGGCGACGCCTTTGTCTGTGATGATGGCAGCGATGAACTCGTTGGGCGTCACGTCGAAGGCGAAGTTCTGCACGTTGATGCCTTCGGGGGCGAGCCGGTGTTCGCGGATGTGCGTCACTTCTCTGGTGTTGCGCTCCTCAATCGGAATCTGCTCGCCCGAAGGGATGTTTAGATCAACGGTCGAGATTGGTGCGGCGACGTAGAAGGGGATGTCGTGCTGGCGTGCGAGGACGGCGACCATGTACGTGCCGATCTTGTTGGCCGTGTCGCCGTTCGCGGCGATGCGATCCGCACCGACGACTACGGCGTCAACTTTTCCTTGCTTCATCACGTGTCCGGCCATGTTGTCTGTGATGAGCGTGACGGGGATGTTGTCTTGATCGAGTTCCCAAGCGGTGAGGCGCGAGCCTTGTAGGAAGGGGCGCGTCTCGTCTGCAATGACGGCGATGCGTTTGCCCGCGGCGCGCGCGCCGCGAATCACGCCGAGCGCCGTGCCGTAGTCTCCGGCGGTGGCGAGCGCGCCCGCGTTGCAGTGCGTCAGCACCGTTGCGCCGTCTGCGAGCAACTCTCCGCCGAAGCGACCGAGCGTGCGGTTCGATGTGATGTCCTCATCGTAAATGGCTTTGGCTTCGTCAATGATGCGTTGCTTGATAATTTCAACATCCGAAGTCTCGGCGGCGGCGCGGCGGAAAGCCTCGCGCATGCGTTCGATAGCCCAGAAGAGATTAACGGCGGTCGGGCGCGTGCGGCTCATCAGGTCGCACATGTAGTCGAAGTCGTACTGTAGATCGGGAGTTGAGGTAGCGACCGCTTGTTTGAGTCCGATGGCGAGTCCCATTGCGGCGGCCACGCCGATTGCGGGCGCGCCGCGCACCGCCATGTCTTTTATACTGTCGGCCACTTCTTCGCACGAACGCAGTATTAAATATTTTTCTTCCGTCGGCAGCAGACGCTGATCGATCATGCGTACGCCTTCGGCAGTCCATTCCACCGTTTTGATCATTAAAGAAACACTCCCGTTTGATGTTTGAAAGATGAATTACGCGCACACGGACGGCGATCTCTCGGTAGCGTTCATCTTTGAATTTGTATGCGGAGCATCTTAACCGACGCAGGGTGAGGCGGCAAACAGAGGCGGGAAAAGCAAGAGGCTGCGGGAGGAGCAACAGACGCGCGAGCTTTCGCTATCGCAAGGCGTGCCTGTTGCTTCTCCCGCAACCTCTCTAAGGTGTTTCTAATGACGCGGGGCTTATCTACCCCCGATCGTGCGCTCCATCGTAAACGGCTTTGGTGAGCAGGCCGCCGATCAGGAAAATGATACCGAGCAAGATGTGGATGATGTGATCCATCGTGCCCAGATGCAGGATGCCCGCCACGTCGAACATGCGGTCGGGGCCTGAGCCCATCAGGAAGCCGACGATGCCGAGCAGCAGGTAGACGAGGCCGAAGATGAGGCAGAAGAGGCGCGCGGCGGAGAGCGATCCGGCCAGCCCCAGGTAGAGAGCCAGCGCGCCTGAGATGATGTGGACAAGGTTGTGCGGCGTGTTCAGGTGCGCGCCGAGCAAGCCGGGCGCGACAAAGCCGAGAATACCGACCAGCAAGAACACGATGCCGAGAATCGTGCAAATCCTTTTAGCCATAATCTTTCATTCCCCTCCTTTGGGAGAAAAAGGTGGTCAAACCGTAAACAACAACCGTCGCCTCTCTTTGACGCAGGACGGTCGTCGCAGTTTCAAAAATCGCGTGCAGAGTCTGAATGCGCGGATTGTATACTAAATTTGTTGTCGGTAATCTAGTTTTTCTATCACGCGCCGCGAAATGCTTAACCGTTTCGCCGCGCCTTCGGCTGAATGCTATACTCGATTCATTCACGCATGAAGGCCGGACGCGCCAGCGCGAGTGCGTCGGCATATACGCCGGTTAAAGCTGAAATTTTTGCGCCCGCCCCTGTGTTTGCTAGTGGCGCGGCGTGTGTGAATCTTTAGAGGGCGGCAAGGGATGCGCGGAGACGTTCGAGAGCCGGTGCGCGTCAGCGCAGAGGAAGCGTGGAGGTTGGTTGAGGCGGGACGCGCGCCCGTCTTCCTCGACACGCGCAACGCGCGCCACTACGCGCAAAGCGACGTGCAGATACCGGGTTCGCTCTATATCTGGCGCGAGGAGTTGGAGGCGCGCATCAATGAAGTGCCGCGCGGCCGCCCCGTCGTCACCTATTGCGCCTGACACTACGAAAATTCCAGCACCCGTGCGGCGCTGATACTGGAAGAATACGACTTCACGGAACTCTACATCCTCGTCGGCGGCATCAACGCATGGCGCGACGCAGGGTTTCCACTCGAACCAAAAGGCAAAGCCGTCAGTTGTCCGTAGCCAGTTGTCCGTTGTTTGTGTTTCGCGGGCGAGTGGCTATAGATAAAAGTTTAAGTTGACAAGAGGAAAACAACTGACTACGGACGACTGACAACGGACAAATTATGAAAGAAGATTGGGAGGCCGTCATCGGCCTCGAAATTCACGCGCAACTGAGTACGGAGTCGAAGATTTTTTGCGGCTGCTCTACGCGTTTCGGCGACGAGCCGAACGCGAACACGTGCCCCGTGTGTCTGGGCTTGCCGGGCGCGCTGCCCGTACTTAACCGCCGCGCCGTCGAACTCGGCGCGCGCGCCGCGCTCGCTTTGGGCTTGCGCATCAACGAGCAATCGATCTTCGCGCGCAAGAATTATTTCTACCCGGACTTGCCGAAGGGCTACCAGATTTCGCAATACGACCGCCCCTTCTCCGAGCACGGCGAACTTGAGATCGTCACCGCCACGCGCGACGAAGCAGGACACGCGCGCGATTGGCGACCGATGACCATACGCATCACGCGTATGCACCTCGAAGAAGACGCGGGCAAAAACATTCACGAAGGTCTGCCCGAAACGGATCGCTATTCCTACGTTGACCTCAACCGCGCGGGCACGCCGCTCGCAGAGATCGTGACCGAGCCGGATTTTCGCAACTCGTGGGAAGCCTATGATTATGTCAACCACGTGCGCCGCGCGCTGCAATGGGTGGGCGCGTCCGAAGCCGACATGGAAAAGGGCAACTTGCGCTGTGAGGCAAACGTCTCCGTGCGGCGCGCGGGCGAAGAGAAGTTCGGCACGAAGGTCGAACTCAAAAACCTGAACTCTGTGCGCTTCATGCAGAAGGCCATCGAGTACGAGATCGCACGGCACATCGAGTTGATCGAATCGGGCGGGCACGTCACGCAGGAGACGCGTTTGTGGGACGACCGCGCGGGCGAGACGCGCGTGATGCGCTCGAAAGAAGAGGCGCACGACTATCGTTATTTTCCCGAACCCGACTTGCCGCCGCTCGTCGTCACGCCGGAGTTTATCGAGGAAGTGACGGCGCAGATGCCGGAGTTGCCGGAAGCGCGGCGACGCCGTTTCATGGAAGAGTACGGACTCTCATTCGACGACGCCTCGCAATTCACAGCCGAGCGCACGCTCGCAGACTATTACGAACGCGCAGCCAAATCTGCAAACAACCCGCGCGCGGCGGCCAACTGGATCAGGTCGGAGTTGCTGCGCGAACTCGAAGCGTCGGGGCGCACGGCCGACGTGTCGCCCGTCGCGGCGGAAGAGTTGGGCGCGCTCGTGCGCCTGATTGATGAGGGCAAGATCAGTGGCAAGCAGGGCAAGGAAGTGCTCGTAGAGATGTTCGCGTCGGGCAAATCTGCCTCCGTCATCATAGAGGAACAGGGCTTGGCGCAGGTGAGCGACGCGGGCGAGATCGAACGAATTGTTGACGAAGTGATCGCGACTAGCCCCAAACAACTCGAACAATATCGCGCGGGCAAAGAGACACTCTTCGGCTTCTTCGTCGGCCAGGTGATGAAAGCCTCGAAGGGCAAAGCGAATCCAAAACTCGTCAACGAAGTGTTGCAAGAAAAATTGAGAAAGCAGTGACGAGTGACAAGTGACCAGCGGAAGACAAGTTTTTGGTTTTCAACTTGTCACTCGTCACTTGTCACTCGTCACCTGTCACTGTTTTTGGGGGATTGAATGAATTTGAATAGCAAGGTCGCAATTGTGACGGGGAGCACGAAGGGCATCGGGCGGGCGATTGCGGAGTCGCTGGTGCGTGAGGGCGCGCATGTGTGCGTCAGCGCGCGAAGCGAGGAAGAGGTGAAACGCGCGGTTGACGAACTGGGCGATGCGGGCGAGGGACGCGTGACGGGCGCGGTGTGCGACGTGCGCGATTATGATGAGGTGCGTGCTTTGTTCGAGCACACGGTCGCGGAGTTCGGCGGCGTTGACGTGCTCGTCAACAACGCTGGGATCGGAATGTTCCAGACGGTCGAGGAGATGACGCCGGAAGATTTTCGCGCCGTGATTGAGACGAACCTCAACAGCGTCTTCTATTGTTGCCACGAAGCGATTCCTTTGATGCGTGCGCGCGGCGGCGGTTACATCATCAACATCTCCTCGCTCGCGGGCGCAAACGCGCACCCGCGCATGGCCGCCTACAACGCCTCGAAGTTTGCCTTGAACGGATTCAGCGAAGCGTTGATGCAGGAAGTCAGGCACGACCGCATCAAGGTCAGCTACATCATGCCCGGTTCGGTCAACACTTACTTTGGCGGCGACGTGCCGAGCGCGGAGCAGAGTTGGCAACTGCAACCTGCGGACGTTGCGCGTGTCGTGCTCGATTTGCTCGGACACGACGAGCGGAGTCTGCCGAGCCGCGTCGAGATCAGGCCGAGCATGCCGCCGAAGAAATAAGCGCGCGGCGTCGCAATCGAATTTCAATCGAAAGTTTAGTCGTAGAGTTCAAAGGGGGAAGTGTCTGAGATATGGAAGCTGGTGACGTGGCCGAGCAGATTTTGGAGTTGAAAGAAGGCGCAGCGGAGAAGGCAGAGGATGAAAAGTTTCGTTCGCGCGTGGCGTTGATGATCGCGTTCATGGCGTTGTTGCTGGCGATCACGAGTCTGGGCGGTGGCAATGCCGCCGAGGACATTATGAACCACAACATCCACGCGAGCGATACGTGGGCGTTTTATCAGGCGAAGAACATACGCCAGACTTCTTATCGCATCGCCGCTGAAACGCTTGAGAGCGAATTGCTCATGCACGACGCGACGCTCACGCCGGAAGCGCGGGAGGCTTTGCAACACAAGATCGAGCAGTTCAAGGCGACCGCCGCGCGCTACGAAAGCGAACCCGACCCGCAAGCGCCCAACGATCCGCTCAGGGGCGAAGGCAAAAAGGAGTTGGCCGCGCGTGCGCAGGATTTCTCGGCGCAACGCGACCGCGCGCAGTTGCAAGACCCGAACTTCGATTTCTCCGAAGCACTCTTCCAGATCGCGATTGTGCTGGCCTCCGTCTCGATCCTCGCCACGTCGCGGCTCGTGATGAAGGTCTCTGTCGCCGTCGGCATCGTCGCGACAGTGTTGATGCTCAACGGGTATTTTCTTTTTTTCAATTTACCGTTTTAGAGAATGTTTATGGTCAAGCAACTCTTGCTCATAATTATTGTCGCTTGGTGTGTCGCGCCGCCGTTGCTCGCGCAGACTGCGGCGACGCCGACGAAAGGCGCGAGCGAGACGGCTGCGACCAGCGCACAACTTGCAGAGGCGCTTCAGTTGACCATATCCGCCGTAAAACTGCACAACGAGGGCAAAAGTAAAGAAGCGTTGCCGCTTGCCGAACGCGCCCTCAAATTGAGAGAGGAGGCGCTCGGCGCGGAGCATCAACTCGTCGCCGAGTCGCTCGTGAATTTGGGCGCGGTGCAATCAGCGACGGGAAAGCCCGACAAGGTCAGATCGCTTTACAACCGTGCGCTTGCGATCTACGAGAAAGGCGGCGGAGCGAACAATGTGAAACTCATCAGGTTGCACGACGCGCTGGGCGTATTGGAGAGATTCGCGTTTGCCAATTATGCCGCCGCCATAGAACATTACGAGAGCACGCTCGCGCTAAGGGAAAAAGCGCCCGGCACGGAACCCGACGATGTCATCAAGAACTTGTACACGCTGGCGGAACTTTACGCATTACGGGGTCAGAATGAGCAGGCGCTGGCGATGCACCGGCGCGTGGTCAAAATCAGGGAGAAAGAAGAGGCGAAAGAGTCGTCTTCTCTCGCCAGTGCGTTGGAACGTTTAAGCTGTGTGAGCGAGCGTCTCGGTCGGGAGGAAGAGGCGAAAGATGCTGAACGTCGCGCCGCGCAGATATGGGCGCGGGAAGAGGAGCGGCGAGAGAGAGAAAAGGCGGAGGGGAAAAACTCTATAAGCGGCGGTCAATTGGTGCAAGGCGGAGTGATTAACGGTAAGGCAATCTCCAAGCCTCAACCTGTTTACCCGGAAGCGGCAAAACAGCAACGCATCACAGGGACAGTGATAATCTACGTCACAGTGGACGAGGCGGGGAGGGTCATTCAAGCGTCATCATGCGGACACCCGCTGCTGGCGGAAGCCTCTTTGCGAGCCGCTTACGGTGCGCGTTTCTCGCCGACGTTGCTGAGCGGCATGCCGGTCAAGGTAAACGGAATCATCACGTACCGCTTCATCCTTCAATGAAGAGGATATGAGACGATGCGAGCGGTGCTGCAACGCGTGACGCGCGCCTCTGTGCGAGTCGAGGGCGCGACGGTCGGCGAGATCGGCGCGGGGCTCGTGGTCTTGCTCGGCATCGCGCGCGACGACGCGCGTGCGGACGCGCTTTATCTCTTGGAGAAGATCGTCGCCCTGCGCATTTTTGAAGACGCGGAGGGGCGCATGAACTTGTCGCTCGCGGACACGGGCGGGGCGTTGCTCGTCGTCTCGCAGTTCACGCTCTACGGCGACACGCGGCGCGGGCGCAGGCCGTCCTGGATAGAAGCCGCGCCGCCTGAGTTGGCCGAACCGCTCTACGAATTTTTCGTGAGCGAAGCGCGACGGGTGGCAGCGCGCGTGGAGACGGGCGGCTTTCGCCGTATGATGGAAGTCGAACTCGTCAACGACGGGCCTGTGACGATTCTGCTCGACAGCAGGAAACTATTTTGAGCAGTAGGCGATGTTTACCGCGAAGACACGGACACACAAAGGGAACTAACTTTCAACGCTTCGCGCCTACGCGTCTTTGTGTTTATATATTTGTTTTTGCTATCAACGAATCAAGAAGGATGAGAAAGATGAATCGTAATTTCAGACACGCAAGCGTTGCCTTGCTCTGCCTCGCGCTCTCGCTCTCTGCGATTGGATGCGGGCAGGCGTCGAATTCCAATGCGGGGTCGGGCGAGGGCGGCGACGCGAACATCAAAACGGGAGTCAAGCCGGAAGCGGACGCACAGGCGGCAGTTATCGACACCGACTTCGGGCGGATCGTGATAGAGCTTTACCCGAACGTCGCGCCGCAGATGGTCGCGCGTTTCAAAAAACTCGCGGGCGAGGGTTTCTACAACGGCACGGCGATCCACCGCATTGATCCCGAATTGGGAATCATTCAGGGCGGCGACCCGAACTCGAAGGACGCCAACCCTGAGAACGACGGCATGGGCAGCTCTAATGAGCCGAACCTCCCTGCGGAGTTCAGCGATCTGCCATACGAACGCGGCACGGTCGGCGCGGCGCGCGCGCAATCGAACGACTCCGCCAACTGCCAGTTCTACATCACGCTGAAACGCCAGCCTGCCTTCGACCAGAAATACACGGTCTTCGGTCGCGTCATCGAAGGCATCAACAACGCAGACATCATCAGCACCGCGCCCATCGCCGACGGCACACAGGATCGCCCTGCGGACAAAATTCTCGTCAAGAGCATCACGCTCGCCCCGCGCTCCAATTTCAAATAAGACAGTGACAAGTGACGGGTGACAAGTGACAAGTTAAAGCAATTTGCTTTTCCAACTTGTCACTTGTCACCCGTCACTTGTCACTGTTCTTAGATCGAGTCGTCTTCGGTCTTCGAGCGCGGGTCGAGTTCAAAGCGCGAGCGGTCGCGGCGGTCAATCTTGTCTATAAATTCGAGTTCTTCGTTGTCCTCGAAGTTGACGCCGACGGCGTGCGCGTTTTCTTCAACGTCGGATTGATCGGGCGTCGGGTTGTCGCCGGAGACGGATTCCGTGCCGCTGTCGTTGACATCTTCCCACGAAGCATCGAGGTCGCCGCCTGCGTCTGAGGGCGATGCGGCGTTGCTGTTGTTCAGTCGTTGTGCGAGCTGGTTGGGGTCTTTCGGCGCGCGCGCGATCTCTTCTTCCATAAACTCTTCGATTTCGGGATCGGGAACAAAGTTCGGATCGTTGCTCAGGTACTCGAAATCTTCCGGTTGTTTCTTCGGCATCTTTGAAATCTCCCCGCGCGACAAATAGACAGGCACTCACGGCACGCTTCGCCGCCCGCCACGCCTCGCTCGCACTTGTTTGTTTGCTGTCTGAACTGCCCCAATATAACAAATGCAAACTCCGCAAACAAACGGAGCGACTTGTCGCTCGCAGCACGCGCCGAAAGTGACGCGCTTGACGTTCGCGGGAGGGGAACTTAAACTTAAACGTATTAAGTTTTCCGCCATAATTTTGAGCGTCCGCGCGCGTCGAACGCCACACGTTTCAGTCGTCGCTGGACAGCTTCGTTGACAGCCTGACTCGCATCCGCTTGCGAAGGAACTTTGAAAATCCACATGACTCATAATCTCTTCAATTCGTTGCAACGTTTCGACGCCGGACAGTTTTATTCGCTGCCGCAACTGGAAAAAGAGGGCGTCGGCCCCGTCTCGAAACTCCCCGTCAGCCTGCGCATCGTGCTCGAATCGCTCCTCAGAAACTACGACGGCAAGAAGGTTGAAGAGGAAGACATACGCACGCTCGCCAACTGGCAGCCGAACGCAGAGCGCACCGAAGAAATCCCTTTCATCGTCGCGCGCGTCCTGTTGCAGGATTTCACGGGCGTGCCTCTGCTCGTCGATCTCGCCGCGATGCGTTCGGCGGTGGCGCGCATGGGGCGCGATCCGAAAATCATCGAGCCGCTCGTGCCGGTTGATCTCGTCATAGATCACTCCGTACAGGTTGATGCGTGGAGCACGCCGGACGCGCTCCAGAAAAACATGGAGACCGAGTTCCGGCGCAACAACTCGCGCTACCAGTTTTTGAAATGGGGGACTCAGGCGTTCGAGAGTTTTCAGGTCGTGCCGCCGGGAATAGGCATCGTGCATCAGGTCAACCTCGAATATCTGGCGCAGGGCGTCATCGAACGCGATGGCGTCTACTTGCCTGACACGCTCGTCGGCACAGATTCGCACACGACGATGATCAACGGTCTCGGCATCGTGGCCTACGGCGTCGGCGGCATCGAAGCGGAAGCGGGCATGCTCGGCCAGCCCGTCTACTTCCTGACGCCCGACGTGGTCGGCGTGAACATGACAGGCAGTTTGCGCGACGGTGTGACGGCGACAGATTTAGTTTTGCGCGTGACGGAGATTTTGCGCGCGGCGAAGGTGGTCGGGAAGTTCGTAGAGTTTCATGGCGAGGGCGCGGCGAGCATTCCGGCTTACGACCGCGCGACCATCGCCAACATGGCTCCCGAATATGGCGCGACCGTCGGCTTCTTCCCCGTCGACGAAAAGACGCTCGACTATTTCCGCTCGACCGGAAGAACCGAAGAACGCGTCAACGCCATACGCAGTTACTACGAAGCGCAAGGCATGTTCGGCATCCCGCGCGCGGGCGATTGCCAGTACAGCCAGTTGATCGAATTGAACCTCGCAGAGATCGAGCCGAGTGTTTCGGGGCCGAAGCGCCCGCAGGATCGCATCGAACTCTCCGACCTCAAACAGCGCTTCAACGAACTGCTGCAAAAGCCCGTCGGCGAAAACGGCTACAACAAGCGACAGGAAGAACTCGACGCGCGCTTCCCCGTGAACTTAAGCGCGACAGCGGCAGCGGCAACGACGGCGGGCGGCAATGGTCGCTCGTTGCCAGTGCTCGCGGGCGGCGGCATGCAGGACACGGACACGACTCCGCAGGGCGAAGGCAACACGAGCAGTAAGAACACGAGCGCGCTCACAGAGATCGAGATGATGAACAACCGCCCGACGCCCGACCGCGTCGAGCCGGACGACACAGACGCGAGCACGCAACCTGATCTCAAACGCAACGCCATGCTCGGACACGGCGACGTGGTCATCGCCGCAATCACTTCATGCACCAACACCTCGAATCCGGGCGTTATGCTCGCGGCAGGCATCCTTGCGAAGAAGGCCGTCGAGCGCGGCCTGCGTACGCAGCCCGCAGTCAAAGCGTCGCTCGCGCCCGGCTCGCGCGTCGTCACCGAGTACTACGCGAAGACGGGCTTGCAACCTTTTCTAGATCAACTCGGCTTCAACCTCGTCGGCTACGGCTGCACGACCTGCATCGGCAATTCCGGCCCGCTCGATCCGCGCATCGAGTCGGTCATCAACGAGCATGATCTGGTTGCAGCGAGTGTGCTTTCGGGCAACAGAAATTTCGAGGCGCGCGTGCATCAAAGCGTCAAGGCGAACTTCTTGATGAGTCCGCCGCTCGTCGTCGCCTTCGCGCTCGCCGGACGCATTGACATTGACATGACGAGCGAACCGTTAGGCCGTGGCAAGAACGGCGAGGACGTTTACCTGCGCGACATCTGGCCTACGCTCGAAGAGATCGGCGAGGGCTTGCGCGCCGCGACCGACCCGGAAGTCTACCGACGCCTTTACAGCGACTTCGCCGAACAGAATCCGCTGTGGAACGAAATCCCGTCCGTCGCGGGCGACGTTTATGATTGGGACGAGCACTCGACTTACATTCAAGAGCCGCCCTACTTCGAGAAGTTCGGGATGGACGCTGGACGCTTCTGCGACATACGCAACGCCCGCCCGCTCGCCATCTTCGGCGATTCGGTGACGACCGACCACATCTCTCCTGCGGGCGCGATCAAGCCGACTTCTCCCGCTGGCGTCTACTTGCAACTGCGCGGCGTACACGTTGACGACTTCAACTCCTACGGTTCGCGGCGCGGCAATCATCAGGTGATGGTGCGCGGCACGTTCGCCAACGTGCGCATCAAAAATCAGATGGTGCCCGGCACGGAAGGCGGCGTCACTTGCCTCCAACCCGTCAACCAGCAGATGAGCATCTACGACGCTTCCGTACATTATCAAGCGGCGGGCGTCTCGCTCATCGTCTTCGCCGGACAGGAATACGGCACGGGCAGTTCACGCGATTGGGCTGCGAAGGGCACGCGCCTGCTCGGCGTGCGCGCCGTCGTCGCGCAGAGTTTCGAGCGCATACACCGCAGCAACCTCGTCGGCATGGGCGTGCTCCCTTGCCAGTTCAAAGAGGGCACGAACGCGCAGACGCTCGGCCTTGACGGCACGGAAACACTCGACATCATCGGGCTCGAATCGGACGAGATCAAACCACGACAGGATGTAACGCTCGTCATACACCGTCAATCGGGCGAGACCGAAGAAGTGCCCGTCATCCTGCGCATTGACACGCCGATTGAGATTGACTACTACCGGCACGGCGGCATCCTCCCGTTCGTGTTGCGGCAACTCATCAATCAAGAAGCGTGACGGAGTTTTTGTTTACTGCGGGCGGCGTGCTCCTGCTGCTCTTTGTGGCTTACGACGTGTACGCCACGATCCTCGATGCGAGCGGGCGCGCCGGGCCTCTCAGTCAACTCTTGAATCGCGGCGTCTGGGGCGCAGCGCGCCCCTTCGCCTATCGCTTCTCGCGCGTACGCCGTCATCGTCTGCTCAATCTCGTCGGGCCTATGTTGATGCCCGCCCTCATCGTCATTTATCTCCTATTGCTCATCGCAGGCTTCGCGCTCATCTACTTCCCGCGCATGCCCGCCGCCTTCAGCGTGCTCCCTTCGGCTCTGAGCGCAGACTGGATCGAATCTCTTTACTTCAGCGGAACGACGCTCATCACCGTCGGCTACGGCGACATCACGCCGCGCACGCCCTTTGTGCGACTCGTCGCGCTCATCGAAGGCGCGAGCGGGTTCGCCCTCATCTCGCTCGCGGTGACGTATTTGATCACGGTCTACAGCGCGCTCGAACGCAAACGCGTCATCGCGCTCTCGTTCTATCATCAAGCGGACGAAGGCGCGGACGTGGCGGGCTTCATCACACATCATTTCGTTGCGGGACGCTTTCACGGCTTCGAGTCCGTCCTGCGCATGGCCGCGCGCGACATCAACGAGCTACAGGAGTCGCACGCAGAGCATCCGGTCGTACACTATTTTCATCCCCTCGCCATACACAAGAGCACGCCGCGCGTCTTCTTCCTCGTACTCGAAACCTGCGCCGTCATCAACGCTTGCCTCGACGCGGGCGAGTATCCTGAGACGTGCGGCCACCCCGAAGTCCGCACGCTCGAAGCGAGCGGCCTGCACGTCCTCGACCAACTCGTCGCCGCGCTCAGTCTGAAACATGGGCGTGCGCGTCAGGCTCAGGACGAAGCGGAAGTTTCGCAGCGTTTGAGAAGACGCTACCGGCAAACGCTCAGGCAACTCTCTGAGGCTGGCATCAAGACGCGTCGGGACACGGCGGAAGGGTGGGAGATTTACCGCGCGCGGCGCGAGCAATGGGAAACGAAACTGCACAGCTTCGCGCTCTATCTCGGCTACGATTGGGACGAGGTGACGGGCGACAGAAACTTGCGCTACGCCGCCGACGACGAGACAGGCGAAGCGAAGTCTTGAAATCTTAACTTGATTCCATCCTACGTTCGTGCGCCTTCGCCTCGACACGCTTGGCGGAGTTCAATGCCGCTCAAAAAAATTCTCACACTCCTGATCCCATCTCCTTTTTTCCTGCGCGTTAATAAACGAGAGACAAGTCGGGCGCTTCGATGCGACTCCGGCCAGCCTCACATCTTGCGCCGAAATGGCATTGAAAAATTTATTTATCGCTAACGAACAGGAGAAAATGAAAGCCATGAAAACCCCTCGAACAATGCGAATCTCGCGTCTGACATACATCGCCGTGGCGCTGCTCTGCGCCATCAGTTCCTTCAGCCTGTCAAACAATTCAGCCAGCGCCGCTGCGTTAGTTGTGGCGGATCAAGCGGCGAGCAAAATCGCCTTCGACCGTGGCGGTAGCATCTACACGATGAACGCAGACGGCAGCAATCAAACACTCGTCGGCAACGCTGCGGTGCTCGCGATTGACCCTTCAACGTCGCCCGACGGCACGAAGATCGCTTTCACGTGCGGCTCCGAGCCTTTCAACATCTGCGTGATGAATGCAGACGGCAGCAACGTCCAATCGCTCACAAACGAGAACGCGGACGGCAGCCCCGCCTTCTCGCCCGACGGCACGAAGATCGCCTTCACCAGCATCCGCGAGGGCAGCAATCACATCTATTAC
>DATFGP010000038.1:0-77152 GCA_035249365.1 Pyrinomonadaceae bacterium
GTCTCGGCATTCTTTTTTTCCTGCTCCACGCGCAGTTCCGCCGCGCGTTTGTTGTAGCCGGGATACGGTTGGGGTTCTTTGTCCGGCATTTGCGGAATCTTCGGCGGCTTGCGCTTCGTCGGCTCAAGCGGCGGTTTGCCGGTCTTGAAACGGAAGCCCTGCCGCATGAGACTGATCGCAAGCGAGAACTGCGAGGCGGGGCCGCACCAGCCGTAGATCGCCTGCGGAGTTTCGCCGATGATCTGCGCGCGCTTGTTGGTCTTTGACGCGCCGACGTGCGCGAACAACTCGGCGACGTTGGCGGGCACGCCCGCCTGCGCGTCTGTGGGCGTGGCCGCGCCCGTCGCAGCCGACTGAGACGTGACGAGCCGCGCGTGCCAACCGTAGTAGAAGGCTTCCACGACGCGCTGCGCGAGCGTGCTGTCCTCAGTCCAACTTGGGCCGGAGTGCGCGCCTGGAACATTGTGTTGATAGGCGTTGAGGCCGGGCGCGTTAGGCCCCGTCTCGATGAGCGCCTGCACCAGTTTAACGACCCACTGCGGCACGTCGTCTGGGTCTTTGCTGAGACTGTCGCCCTGCTGCGGCTGCGCGGGCTTCTTATCCTTGCTATCCGTTACAGCGGCGGCGGGCGGCGCTTCGACGCCGAGTTTGTACTTGGTCTGAACGTACTCGTAAGCCTGTTGTAGCGTCGCGTTCTTGAATTTGAATGTCGGCGTGGTCTCGTAGAGGCCGTAATCTTTCTCGGACTTGATCTTGCCGCCCAACAAGGCTTCGCGGAAATCGCTTTTGGCTCCGGGCGCGGCAGCCGGTTGAGCGTCGTCGGTGGCGGGTGCGGCTGATGGCGCGGCGGCTGGCTGGCGCGCGATGGTGTGCGACGCGTCCGGCTGTTGTCGTTGTTGCAGAACGTGCGTCAACTCGTGCGCGATCAGGCGACGGCCTGCCACAGTCTCCGGCCTGTATTCGCCCGCACCGAACACGACATCGCTTCCGAGCGTGTAGGCGCGCGCACTGAGCGCCTGCGCGGACTCTGCGGCGCGCGAGTCCGCGTGTACGCGGACGTGTCCGAAATCGTGGCCGAAGCGCGGCTCGAAAAAGTCGCGCACAGACGACGAAAGCGGTTGACCGCCGCCACCGCGCACGGCATCAACCGCAGACGACACATCGCCGCCTATCCCGCTTTGCACGCCCGCGACTTCCTTCGCTTGCAGTTGTGCGCCGCTGCTGCTGTCGTGCGCCGTGTGTGGCGCAGACGCATCGCGTGTGTCTGAGGCGTGCGCAGGCGTCCGCATGATGTGGTTGGCGACGCGGTCGGCTTCCTGTTCGTAGCGGTCGCCCGGCGTGCTGACGTTGAGTTTGGGTTGGATGAATTGCTCGTGTTGGCAGCGCGGGCAACCGCCGCCGCAGGTGCAGCGTGCTTTACGGTGGAGAAGCGTCGCGCCGTTTGCAGACGTAAGACCTTGCACGCGGCGCGCGGGCGCGTGCTTCGTCGCTGTTTTCTTCCGTCGAGAGGAATTGTCGGTTGACGATTTCGCCGTTAGAGTTTTCATATGTGAGCACCCCGGCGCAAGCGCAGGCCGGATTAATCCGCGAGGCTCTAGCGCTGCCTGTTCTTGCCCGCTCGATATTGTTGCCCATCGAAAGTGTAACGGGTCTGGACGAGATTTCCGAGCGGCCTGTCCGCAGGCGCGTTCGACGACGGGCGCAGTGTGCTGATATTACGCAGGCCGTGCGATTCGCCTGCTTCCAGTGTCGGGTCTTCGAGTCCTTCGACGATGCCGAGTTCGTGGCCGCACTCGCCGCGCATCAAGTAGAGCGTCCAATACATCTGGTCGAGCGTTAGCTCCGTATCGGCAGGAGGCACGAGGACGACGGGCGAGCCGTGACCGTCGAGGTCTAATCCGGCGACGAGGTGCGTCTCAACTTCCCAACGCATAGCGCCGTCCGGGCTTCGCACTTCGTTCTTCACCTGCGGAACGGCGACGCACGCCCCCGGCAACGCGGGCGGGTCATCAACACTGGCATCGCGGTCTCTGCTCATCGCTGAGTGTAAGACGTTATTTAAGTTCGGCTGGCAAGGCAGAATAGTAAAGTCTCTCGAAGAGTCCAGTCAATTATTTCCCAAAGCGCGCGGGCGGCCACCAGCGCGCGACGCGATCCTTATGGATTATTGTTCCAGTTGATCCTGACTGTGTCCTTGACGAAGTTCGCGTAAGCCGGACGCACGGACGCATCAATGATCGGGGTCGCTGCGATGATCATGGAGAGCAACATCTCGACTCGCTGGCGCGGCGTGGTGGCGGTCAGGAAATAAGTGTCCGTCAGAAACACACTCGTTCCGGGCGCTTCTATCGCGCCCCTTGTCCATCTCTGTAGGGGAGTTGCGCTGATGTCTTTAGTGACCGTGAGATCGTGGCCGACTATCCTGCTCATCATCCTGAAACGATGCCAGATGGACGCAACCTCCGTCTGCTCCCGCATCGTCGGCGGCGCGGTCGCCGACGGACGGCGCAAGTTGAAAGCGGCGGCGAAGGGAGCGAACACGTCATCGCCGTAGTAGCCCCTCACCAATCGTCCCCTCAGCCGCGAGCGGTTGAGGGTTTCGTATAAGCCGCTTAAATCCTGCTCCGCCCACGTCAGCCACGAGTCGAGCCAGGCGATGCCTTCCTGTGCGTTATCTTCTTCGGTGCTCGTCATGTTGGCCTGCGTGTCGCCGCCGGGCGGCAGGGCGCAGCCGCTGAGCGTGCCGGAGAGACAGCGTATAAGCGTCACGTAGCTGTCGGTGTTTGTCAGCGCGAGTGTCGGCGAACGACCGATGAAATGAATCAGACGGTTCGTGTCGTAGGCCACGTCAGTCGTATCCAGACTTCCATGACCGGCCTCGTGAACGAGCACCAGCGCACGATTCTGCGGCTCTGTCAGTGCGGGATAGATGTTAACGTTTCCGAAGAAGGGGCTACAGACGGTCATCATGGCGCTGCCGCCCGTGCGGTTGTTATAAGCAGTTGTATCACTGCACGTCGCATCGCAATCAGTTCCGCGCTGCTTGCGGCGTCGCACCACGCGGTTGAGGTGTCTGCGCCAGATGCGGAGATTGTCAACGACCTGTGTTCGCTGTGCGACGCCGCCGAAGAAAGAGTTCAGTGCATTGTCGCCGTCGACGTTGCCGGGCACGAGCGCGGCCAACGCGGCGTCCATCATCGCCAACCCGTCTCTGATCGCCGTATTGACGATGGGCGTTTCCGTCCTGTCCAGCGGTCGCTGTCTAACCACTCTCCGCCCGCTGCAACTCGTAGTTGTTGTCGAAGTGCCCGCCGGAATAACCTCGACCTTTCGCCGGTCGCGATAAGTGCCGACGCCTGCGCTGGCATCGGGCTTGGGCACGGGGGTGCGCAAGGGCGGCGCGGGCGGCGGGGGCGGAGCGCAGAGTGGGCCGGGCGCGTCTTGATTACGCGCGGCGAATTCCGCATCGACGGCGTTGATTCGATCAGTCGCCAGTTGAGGCCCGAACTCAACCAACTCGTCCTCGCTCTCGTATCCTTCGAGCGTCAACGCGCATCCCTGATTCAATATCGTCAACAGCAGAATCTTGTCCCTATCATCGCTGTCGAGAGTGGACGACCCGCGTTCGAAAAAGATGTCCTCGGTGCGACCGATGGTGCGCTGACCCGTGATTTGAAATTGCGAATCGGGCACTGTTGTCTGGTGGCACGGAACAGTCAGTTGCGAACGAGTCCCGTCGAGGCAACGCAAAGTATCGCGATCAACTATGCCGGGCGTCGCGGCGGGCACGGACTCTGCGGTCTGGAAATCCCTAACCGCTTGCTCCGTCATAGGGTGATAGACATTATCAACACCGTCGGCGTTCGCCCCCGTCGTACCGAGGTCGAAGCAGAGATCGACGAGCGCCTGTTGCACCAGCCCGACCGCAACATTCCTGTCGCCCGGGCGCAGGCGGCTGCGTCCGGCGAAGACTCTCGACAGTCTGGACTCGCGCGGGAAGTAGAGCGGCTGCGTGTGCGCGAGCGTCGCCGCGTCGCAAACTCTCTGAACCTGACGCGAGAATCCGGGCGCGCTCTGTTGGAGCGTGTGCGCCAGTTCGTGCGCGAGCAACTTTTTACCCTCGAAGGAGTCAGGCGCATACTCGCCCGAACGAAAGGCTATGTCTTGCCCGATGGTGAAGGCGCGTGCGTTGATTGAGCGCGCCATACTGTCGGCGCGCGAGTCGGTGTGTACGCGAACGTTCGCGAAGTCGTGGCCGAATCGCGGCTCGAAAAATGAGCGCGCCGACTCTGACAGCGACGCACCTCCGCCTTGCTGTGCGCTCAACTCCGAATGAAGTTCGTGAGGCGCAAACGTGCCGCCGCCGCTGCTATCGCCCGACGCTTTTTTGGTTTGAATAACTCGACGTTCTTCCTCTTCCGGTGGCTTGCGGCGCGCGGCGCTTTCGCAAGATGAACATTTTCGTTGGACGAGTTGAGGGGCGGCGCGTGTGTGCGTGGGCGTGGTTGTCGGCGTCGCGCTATGCGTTGCGGGCATGCGCATGATCTCGTCTGCGACGCGGTCGGCTTCTTGTTCGTAGCGGTCGCCCGGTGTACTGATCCGGAGTTTGGGCTGCGCTGCTGCGGCGACGGCGGCGCTCTCCTCTTCGCAACGCGGACACCCACCGCCGCAAGCGCAACCCGCCTTGCGTTGAATCAGAAGTTCGCCCGACGACGCAACTTCGACCGAAGGCGTGATCGAGTGTTTCGCCTCCGCGTCGCGCCGCCTGACGGGAGGGTTGGACGCAACTTGCTGTGTGGCAACGGCTCTCGACATTTCGCGCCTCGCCCTGTTGCTCACTTGATGATCAACTCGCGGTAATCAACGCCCCCGATCTTCGGCTGTAGAGGTTTCTCGTCCGAGCCAATCGTCGAAGCGCCGTCAACCGCGCGTGCTTGAAGGAGCGGGTACTTGCTGATCAGGCCGCCGTCAGCGTCGAGCCTGAAATAACCGTCCTCGTTCGTCGTAGCCCTGCCGAGGTCTTTCGCTTCGTTGCCGTTCAGAGTGTAGAGGGCGACGGACAGCTTCGACACTCCTCTCAACTCTTTGTCGCGGACGAAGCCGGACAAAATCCAACCGTTGGGGTTCGGGTCGGGCAACTCGGTTCTTGCGCGCACGGCCTCCGCCGCCAGATCGTTCATCAAGCTCCGGTTGACATCAATTTTATTGAGCAGGCGTGCGGAGCGCGGGTGGTTCGGGCCGAGCACGTTGAGCAGGCGGTTGTACTCGCGCACGAGCGTGTTGTTCTTCGCCTTGCGAAGAACGAGAAGGGCGTCGAGCGCGACGGCGCGTTCGTCGTCCAAACCCGAAAGGTTTTCGCCGACGTACTTCGAGAGATCGTCCACTGTAAAATTTTTATTTTGCGACATCTTGTTCACCTTGTTCGACGGTAGCGCGGCCAACCGCCGCCCTTTCCAGTCCGAACTCGCGCTGCACCGCCCTGTAACGGTCGCAGAACATTTGAGTAGAGAGACTTTGCAAAACGATGTTCGGCTCCGACACGACCAACTGCGGCCAGCCGCGTATGAGCAAACAATGCGTCGACTGATTATCCGTCGTCGTGTTGAGCATCCCGAAAGTCATCGCCGACAGAATCGCGTTGAAGATTCCCTCTTTGAAACGGTTGTCGCTCACGCGCACGGAGATGCCGAAGGCGACGAGTTGCGAGAGTATGAAGTCGTCCAGCAGATCGCAGTCGCACTGGTTGCTGTGAAAGCCTATGTCGTCGAGGCTGAAGATGGCGATTGACGACACGGCGAGGCTCTGCCCCCTTTCCAGCAAATTCAAAGTGCATTGGTTGTTGGCGAACAGCACGTTGCCGTTCGCCAAGAACCGACCGAGCCGTCGCACGTTGCGCCCGCTGCTGATGCCGCCCGTCTGCGAGGCCGTCGGCGAATCCGTCAACTGCTCTTGCGGCACTTTGACTTTCCCCCCCTGCACGCCGCCGAAGCCGAGCAGTTGAAAGTAAAGCTCGTTCGATAGTCCCAGATTGCGGATAAGCACGGTCGCAGCCAAAAAGCTCGTAGAGTTTTCGCCGCGCACGACGCCGCGACTCGTGAACTGGTTGCCGACGACCGAGACCGCGCCGAGCGCCCCTATGACGAGCGCCTGACCGAGCGGCGCGACGACGATGTTTTCATGCACCTTGACGGCGGGCACACCGTCCTGCACAGGCCACTGCTGCTGTTTGAACTCCATCGCAACAGTCGGCGCGAGACCATGAACGATCTGGATGCCGCCGCGCCTGCCGGGTCTCGCGGCCTGCGCCGCATCGTCTAATTTGAACGGGTGCGCGCCGTTGTTGTTGATGCGGTTGCGCGAAATCTCTATGCCCTCGCCGTGCAGCACGAAGATGCCGCAGACGGCCGAACGCGGATCGGGCGAGTTGTCTTCGATGAAGTTGTCGCGGACGACTAGATACTCAACGTCTGCGAGCGTGATGCCGCCGTAGCCGATGCGGTCGAACATCGCCGGAGTGGCTTCGGCAATCGGACGAAGCAGGCAGCCGCGTATCTCGTTGCAGACGATGGTGAGGCGTTCGACGGTGATGAGTTCGTTGGCCTCTGCGAGATTGAAGAAGGCGACCGAACTGATGCCGTTCAAGCCCATACGGCGTATGCGATTGTGCTCGATGAGTATGTCGTACAAAGCGCCGCCCGCGATGAGCGTCGTGCCGTCGTCGGATGTGGATGTTGTGACGGAGATGTCGCCGTCGTCGCACGGCGCGCAAGGATTGTCTTTGCCGTCCGTCGGTGCGGGGAGGTAGTCGTAGATGACCGTGCCGTCGCTGCTGACTCGTTGAAGGCTGCCGAGCGTGATGCCGTTTCCGGTGCCGATCTCGATGAGATTGTCTATCACGCGCACGCGCTCCGAGGTTGCGCCCAACTGCAAGCCGCCGCGCCCGGCATCGGCGTTGAAAATTATTCCGGCGATTGCAGGGTCGCCCAACGGGTTCGTTCCGGCTCCTTCCAGCCGCTTGGGGAGAACGCGAATCTCGTTGTCTTCGATCAGAGAGTCTTCGCCGACAAAGAAGATGCCCGGCCAATCGGTCGGCACGTCGCGCATCTCTATGCGGCATTCGCGTATAGTGACGGAATGCCCGACGTGTGCTTCGACGGCGGAGCGCGTGGCGGCGTTGATGTGCAATTCTTCGAGCGTGATGTCGCGCAGCGGCAGACGCTTCCCTTCGCCGCCCTTTAGCTCGTTCTGTGTCGGCCCTTCGAGCAGCACGCCGACGCCCTTCTCGTGCGCCTCAATCGCCAAAGACGCGATGCGTATATGCTGCGAATCCAGCACGTGAATCGCGGGCAGCGCGTCGCCGCCCTTTTCCGGCTCGGCGGCGACGATGCGGCTGCGCACTCCGCAGCCCTTGATCGTCACGTTACGCCTTCGCTCAACACGAACGTTCTCCTCGTAGACGCCGGGCAGCACGCAGACCTCGCCGCCCGCTGCGGGCAAGTGATCGATGGCCTCTTGAATCGTCAGGTAATCGCCGTGACTGTGTACGCCGTCGCCGACGCGGAAAGTGCAGCAGGCGGCGAGCCGCGTCAGCGGGCGGAAGATGTAGCGGCAATCCTCTATCTGTTCGGGCGCGAGTTGACCCGAAGAAGCCTGCCAGTTGAGCACGGCGAGCGGCGCGCGATGATACTCGATGCCTTCGGGCGGCGCGTCGTCTATGAGAATCTCTTCGTTCGGGATGTCGCCCGCGCGCACGTCGAACGTCCAGTAATCACCTGCTACGTAGTTGCCTGTGGCGGGCGTGTCGAACTGCAAGAGGATGCCGTCCTGCAAAGGATTGGCGGGCGAGGCTGCGGTGAAGGCCGCGATCTTCTCGATGCCGTTCCAGAGTCGGAAGAAGACCGAGCCGGTCGAACTTGGGATCGAACCGAGCAAGCCTGTGGTTGGCAAAACTATCTGGCCGTCGCCGCCGAGCGTGACTTCCGCGCCGTAGGTGACGCGCCAGTGGCCGAGTCCGGGCGCAGCGGCGAGCGCCGGATCGTATTCGAGCGCTTCGAGGTAAAATTCTTGAAGGCCGGAGTTGACGATGGCCTGAGCGTTGGCGGTGATCTTGAGCCGCTCCGTTGCAGCGTCGAAGAGGCCGCGCCCGACGAGGCCGCCGCCGAACTGCGACCATTTGAACATCGGCGCAGCGCCGTCGGTCTGCGCGATCTCGATGCGATAGAGGTTGTGCTCGAAGCCTGTGTAGCCGCCGCCTTCTGCTACGGGGCAGTCGCCCGCGATGATGACGGGCGCGACGAGCGATGCGGTCAGACGACCCTTGTTCTCGAAGTCGTCTTTGAGATCATCAATGATGTTTTCGCAGGTCTGCTCGTCTGTGAGTCGCATCAGACGGAAGGCCGCTGCGGTGTGGACTCGCTCGGTCGTGTCGGGGCCGCCGAGCGCGGGTTCTAGCAGGATGTCGGGCAACTGGAAACCGTTGATCTCTTCGCGCCAGACTTCGAGCACGACGGCATCGCGCGTGCCCGCGTTGATCGTGCCTTCTTCCGCCGCAGGGTCTTGGATGGGCGGTTCGAGATAAGTGGCGATGCGCTGGATGGGCGGCGTGCCGTCGAGATAGACGAGCAGGCCGTCAACCCAAGCGCGGCCGGGCGCGACCGTGAGTTGCACCTGTTCGCCGCCGGGGATGTTCGCGATGGTTGCGGCGTCTATGCGAAACCCGTCAGGCTCGTCTGCCGGAACAGCCGCCACGCCCGCGCCGATGATGTCGCGGCCTGCGATGTCCTGCCAGTCGTTCGTGACGTTGGTTTGCGCGTTCCAGTCGCCGTCGAGAAGAACCCGACCCTGCTGGTGCAACACGCCGTTGAAATTTTGCTGGCGTTCACGACGCCATCTGGAAAAATCGCCTCTCATCGCGTTCTCCTCAAGTGACAGGTATCAGCAGCGCCCGCGCGCCGACCGGCATAAACTCGCGGTATCGAATTTGTAGGTTGCGCCATTTGTGCGCTTCCAAAAGGAAGCCGTACGCGCCCATCTGATCGTCGTTCGGGCCGCGCTCGCGTACGCGGAAATCTGTGGTGTGCGCGAGTTGCCCGTAAGCAGGCTCGCCGAAAATCTCGCTCGTAAAACGCAGACGCGCCGACTCGCTCGCAACCGCCGTCTTACCGCGCACGCATGCGTGATTCTGCGGCAGACGATCTTCCGCCTCGCCGGAAAAGTAGCTGAACTTAATGCAGCCGCGCTGGTTGTCGTGTACTTCGAGCGCGTGTACCCAGATGCCGCCCACGCCGCTTGCGCGCTCGACGCGCGTGCGCCCGAAGAAGGTCGCGCCCGTCACCTGCACGGGCGGCCCCCAACCCTTCGCGGGATCGGTTGCGCCCGTCACGGCATACTTCGCCGCCGCGTCGTTCGCGCCTTGTCCGGCGTCTATGATCGAAGCATTGAGCGAGAGTTGATAACCGGAATCTATGAGGAGCGCCCCCGTGATGCTTTGCGAGATGATGATTTCGGGAGTTTGATCGAAGGCCGTCTCGTCTGCGGCGGAGGCGAAGCCGTAAGGCTCGCGCAGGGAGACGGAGGGCAGCACGGGCGCGCGGTCGCCGTGAAAATCAACGAAGCCTTCGGGGTCGAGCGTGCATCCGATGACTTCGAGACGATTGAGCGCGGCGCGCGCGATCAATGGCCGTCCAGCCGGAAACGCCTCGCCGCGCGTGATGAAGAGTCCTTCGAGACGCACGGTGAGCTTCGACATCACAGCGTCGAACTGTTCCTGCTCGGCGGAATCTTCGCCCGCCGCACTGGCGACGTTCGCGGGACGAAAACGCAACGGGTGCGTGAGTTTGATGATCGGTCGCTGGTTGTCTGCGGCGCGAATGATGAGCGAGTTGTTGAGCTTGAGATTCCGGCCACCGTCTTCCACAACCGTCTCTTCGAGCAGATCGTTGTGCGCGAGGTCGAGCACGTGCGTCATGCTGTCTTCGATCTCGATGACGACGGGTGCGCTCGCAGCGTGAATATTTTCGAGCGCCTTGCGCAAGCCGTCCGGGTCTGTGTGGAAGTTGACGCGGCGGAAGTTGCCGACGGGCAAATCGCTCCACTCACGCGGGAGCGCGGGGCGCGAGACCGGGTGCGCGCCGACCGCGCCGACCGCGCCGTAGGTGTATGTGAGCAGCAACTTGTCCGCGAGCGCCGCAGCCTTTGGCGCAGTGTCAACGCCGATCATGATGCGTCCGATGATCGGATCGATGACGACTTCTTTGTTAGCCAGCGGCGGCTGTAGTCCAGTCTCCCACGCGCACAGGTTCGCGCCCCTGATCTTCCAGGACGCCGTCTGGTTTTGATCGGCGGGAAACTGCGCCACAGGCAGATGCAGTTGCAAACCGACTTCGGACAGATCGAGGTCTTTCAGATCGTTGTTCGCGGCATCATAAGTTTCGATTGAGACGTATTTGTGCGGCGCACCTGCGGCTGAGCCTTGCGTCAGGCGCGCGGTGGGAATCGCGCCGGGCGTCTGGTCAACTTGTGTGATGTCGAAGTCAACCTGTGAAGGGTCTAGGCGATCAATGCCCGCGCCCTGACTTCGGAACAACTCGAAGCGGTGCGAGTTGAACAGGCGAACGGGCTGCCGCTGCCTTTCCGATGCGGGCGGCACGTAGGGGCGCGCGAGCGGGTTGACGTTGAAGCGCGCGATGTGTGCGGCGAGCGGCGAGGCTGCGCCCGTCGCAACCGCGCCGCGCGAGACGGGCTTCGTCACGCGCATACGATAGGCCGCGAGACGCCAGAGGAAGATTGCGAGGTTCGGCAGATTGTAGCGTACGTTGCCGATGGCCGGAGGCTTTACGTCGGCTGTGTGCGCGAAAGGATCAAAAGGCGTATTGAGCATTGCGAGCAACGCAGGGTCGCGCAAGGTGATGGTTCCGCCGCGAATGGCCGTCTGCCTTTTGACGCTCGGCAGACTGTAGGGCGGCTGGCCGCCCTCGTCCGGGCGTTGATGATTGAGGTGTTGATTCCACAACATGTTCTCGCGCAACTCGACGCAGTTGACGCCCCACTTCGTCAGGTTGTAAGTCAGGAGTTCGATTGCGCCGAGCGTGCCTTTGCGGCGACGCAAGGCAATCGTGTCTGCCACGTCGGCGCGCAGAGTCCAGGGGTCGCCAGACAAATGCGTCGTGCCGAGCAGGTCGCCGATGTAAGGGACGACCCAATCGTCCGAGGTTTCGATGAAGAGGTCGTGATAGAGCGATTCGATGTTTTCGTGAATCGCGCCGAACGCTTCTTCGACGAGCGCGAGGTAGGCGCGCAGTTGATCGGGCGGCGTCTGTTCGGCGTCTTTCGTACGGTAAATTTCCGGCAGACGCTCGTAGAGCGGCACGCGTTTCTCCGTCATCTCAACACACCTCCTCGCTCGCGGCAGGCGAACCGTTCAACTTCAGATGCCCCGCGTAGAGACTCAGGACGTGCTCGCCGTCGCACGTCAACGTCTCGCTCGAGACGAAAGGTATGGGCGGGATATTGATCACGTCTTCGGCGTCGCCGTACGAATAGAGCGCCGCGACCTTGACCCAGACGACGCCCTCGACGTTTTGAACAACGCCCGCGATGGTCGTCAAATACTCGCGTTGCCCGAAGCGCCGGTTGCGAAGGGAGAAGAGTCCGGGCGGCGACTGTTCTTTACCGCCAATCTTGCCGTCATGTGTGCCGAGCGCACGCCTGATCGCTTCTTCAACCAACTCTTTGCGGAAAGTGGGATCGTAAGAGAAGTCTATCGAGACGGCGGCGTGCTGGCGCTTGCCCTGCTTGAGCAGGATGGGGAAGCGTTGCGGGCCGCGACAGCGATCATAATCGGCAAGGACTTTGCGCACCTGTTCGATCTCTTGATCGCGTCCCGTGTTCATCAAGACCGTGAGCACGACCGTCGGGATGTGCTCTTCGAGTTGCCAGGCGGCTGTGGCGCGTGCGACGCCGGAGATGGCGAGCGTTTCGCTCTCGAAATCTTTGAGACTGACGAGTCGGTCGAGGCTCTGAATCTTTCCGGGCGCAGCTTCGCGCGCGTTCTCGCCGTCTTCCGGCTCCGACCCGCCGGAGGCCACTGCGGGCATACGAATCTTGTCCAGACGGTCGAGTTTCGCACCGGCCTGCACGGTCGTGTCGGGCTTGAGCGCGCCGTATGCGCCCGTGCCTGTTCGATATTTGGCCACGACGTTTTTCATTCCCGAAGGCAGACGCGCGCCCGTGCGCCCGTCGCCGAACTGCACCCAACTCACGTCGTCCGCATCCTCGCGCACGATGTAAATTTCTTCGTCGTACTTGCGCCCGAAGAAAGAAGAGACGCGCTGCCAGCGTCGCCCGTTGACGTAAATCTCTAGCTCGGGCACTTCGGGCGGCGCATCGCCCGCAGAGAGCTTGTAGGTCAGGGGCGACTTCGGCAGTTTGAAAGTTTGAAACGCCTGTCGCGCGTCGCCGTTGCCGAGCGGCGCTTCCTGCTCGGTCTTGCCTTGCGTCGCTTCGATTAGATTGCCGTAGACAGTGACCGTCGGGTTCTCGTTCGGGAAGTCCGCGTGATTCAAAGCCGGATCGGTATAGACGTAACGCAGCGCCGGTAATAAAGGATCGAGTTCGGGAGGCGACCAGATGTCGGTGACGGTGGAGATGATCGTCTCCGCGCCCGCTTTCTCGAACATCAAGCGGCGGCCTTCGAGCGTTTTGAGTTCGGCCTCCGTGCCGTAGAAAACTTTGAGAATGCCGAAATAGTCGCCCACGTCCTCTTGCGGCGCGGCCTTCAATGTCAGGAGCGGGCTTGTGGTTTCGTAAAATTCGAGTTGCCGGATATCGGTGAAATAATATTGGTCGTTGCCGTCGTAGGTGTCTACGGGCGCGTTCAAGGTCAGGACGCTCGACGCGCCCGTGACCGTGCCCCAAGTGACCGTCGCGGGCTTGATCTTCGTGATAGTGCGGACGAGGCTGAACTCTTTGGGCGGATAGTGATCCTGCTGCGTATCTTTGTAGAGCGACGCCTGTAGGACGATGGTTGAGCCCGCCGTCAAATCCTTCACGTCGCTGTCGAGCGGAAACTCAAGGCGGCTGAAAGTCGGCTCAATCGTGCGCGTGGCCGGAGTGAGTCCCCTGCGATCCGTAAAGTAGTCCCAAGTCTTATTACCATCTGCCAGCACGTCGCGCAGGAAAGAGTGGAAGTATTCGGGCGCGGGCGTGGTGGTCGTGGTTGTCTTCTTTCCGTCAACGACGGAAGTGGCGACGATCTCCTTCGGCGTACGCGTGATCTTGAGCGGCCCGTTGTGGCCGAAGTGCTTGAACGTGCGGCCGAGTTTGTACGCGCCGAGTATGGTCGTGCTGTAAGGGACGTTCAGCGTCCCCTTGATCTTGAATATCTTCGTCCCGTGCAGTTCGCGCACGGAATCAACGATGACGACGGACGAATTCAACATCCGCGAAGGGCCGGGCGGAAGATACTGCGTCGGCGAGCCGATGAGCAGGCGGTCGCCCGCCTTCAAAGCCACAGGCGCGACATTCTGGTCGGGCACGGAGATGTAAAACTCGTTCGTCGCCGAAGTGATCGAAGGGTCGAGCATCGGGCGGTAGAGATGAAAGCGGCTGAGATGCGGGTGCGCGATGACATCTTCGGAGGTCTCGAAATCGGCGGGCTTCTCCAAGCCCTCGACCTGAGCTTTGACCGGAAACTTCGCGGGCACAAGGACGGGCTTCGTGCCCTTCACCTCGAAGGCGAACGTGGCGTTGCCGCCGAGGCCGGGCGAGAGGCGATAGCCCAAGAGGCGCACGAGATCGCTGATGCTTTCGCGCCATCGCGCGGTGCGCAGGTAGGCTTCGTTGGCGTAGAGTTCCTGATAGAAAGTTAAGATGTCGCCGAGTATGGACGCGCCTTCGAGCAGAGCGATGCCGGGGTCGTCCGCGCCGCGATGCGTCCACGCTTCGAGCGTCGCCGTCTTGTTCAAATTGCGCAGGAGCGCCTCGCGGAAATCGGCATAAGTGCCGATGCGATAGGAGAGGCGCGCGAGGCCGGGCGCGTTGTGCGGACGGCGCGGGAAGCCGAGCGGCGGCGTGCAATCGTTGCGGCAATCGTCCGGCATTTATTGGCGGCCTCCCCTGACATCAAACTCTATGAACCCTAGTTCCATGTGGTCGCGATCATTGACGACTTGAATGATCTCGTTGTGGCGGAGGCTGGCGACTTCGTCCGTGCCGGGCGTGGCTTCGTTCCAACGCTTGAGCGTGACGCTGATGACGTGTTCGACGCCGGGAACGGCCAGCACACGCCCGACGATCTGGCTGGCATGCAACGCTTGTCCGAACGTCCAAAGGTCTGGGTGGAAGAAGCCCCGACGACCATCGGGCGTGTAGCCTTCGGAAAATTCCTGTTCGAGATAGAAGCGCACGTCCTCCGCCCACTGGTCGGAGCGGACGCAGAGCGCGACTTGTATGTCGAGCGGCACGAAACGCGGCGGGCGAATCTCCAAGTCTTCGCCGATGAGCCGGACGGCATCGAGATGGCGCGCGACTTTGCGCCTGAGTTCGCCTTCGGGAACACGCGTTCCGGCGGGATCAATCGTGAGGCGCACGGTGCGCCAACTCCCCGTCCAAGCGTAACGCGCAGAGGCGCGCGACACTTCCGGCAACTCTTCGGCGCGGCGTATGTAATCTCCAAGCGTGACGGCGCGAAGTTGCCTGACGCGATAAGCTTCGGGCACGCGCCGTATGATCTCCGACGCCGACTCCGCCGCGCGCCCGTTCGTCACGTCGAACGGATTCCAACAACGGATGACGCTGCCCTCAATCGTCAACTCTTCGACGCCGCCTTCGATCTTGAGAATCGGGCGCGGCGTCGTGGCCGAGTTGACCAACTTGTCCGAGCCGATGTTGCCTTCCTCGCCGCGCCCGACCTGATAAGCGCAGCGCACGCTCGCCCGCTCCGGCAATTCTTTGCCGTTCACGCCGTTGCCGAAGCGTATGAGGCTGCGCCCCTCTTCGTCTGTTTCGACGACGTAATGATCACCGTTTTCGTCCGACTCGTCGCTGTGGACGAGGCTCGGCACTTCGTCCCATTCGTCCTCGTCGCCGTTCGGCAACTTGACTGTGACGACGAGCGTGGAACGCGGCGGCACGTCGCCGCCGGGCGGCGTGTCGCGGTAGGCGAGCGCAAATTCGGGCAGGCGACAGAGCGCGCCGCGCCGCTCGGTTCGCTCGTAGTAAAACTGGTTGTCGGCGGTGAGAAGCGTTTCCGCTTCCTCGAAACGCGACTCTGCGGGGCGGCCGTGATGCGCCTCGATGAGATTGCCGTGAAAGAGCGAAACGTTCTCGACGCGCCCCACGCCCGCCCCGCACTCGACGGTGAAGCAGTAGTTCGCCTTCAGCGCATCGCGCTCCTGCCAGCGCACGCGCACGAACCAATCGCCTGTCACGGGATCGAGCATCGCCTGCGCGCCTTCGACCCCTGTGAGCAGACGGAGCAGTTGCCGCTTCGTGAAGTCGCGCCCCGCCGTGTTGCCCGTCACGGGATTGAGGTGTTCTTGAATCAGTAGATGCTTGATCGTCTGGCTGCGAATCAACTCCTGCACGGCTTTGGCCGACGCTTCATCCGTGAGCGGAAGCCCCGCCGCGTCGAAGAGTCGCAGGTCGGCTGTGGTGCTTCCGGCGGCGAGCGACGGGATCGAGTCGTTCCAGGTGTAGAGACTCATCCGGTTGACGAGTTGATGTACGCGCACGCGCTCGCGCGTGAGAAAGACGACCGACGAAGCATCCAGCTTTTCGTCGCCCGACCAGACATTGAATCCTTTTTCGAGAAAATATCTTTTGCTCGCTCCGGCTTGCGGCAGCGACGGCGACATCAGCGCGACTTCGACGGCGAGCCACGTCGTCGCCTGATTGCCCTGATGAATGTGGTAGTCCATCAGGCGCGCGTGGCGTGCGAGCGAGACGCGCTTGCGTGCGCTTGCGAGGTAAGCCTCGTTCATCACACGGTCTTGATAGTCGCTCAGTTCGTCGGCAGCCGCGCTGAACAGTTCGAGCAACACTTGATCGAGATCGGCTTCGCTCGTCGGCTGCCAGCCGGGGACGCGCTCCATCATCGCCGCGATCATCGTGTGGCGAAACGATTCGTAGTCTTTGGCGAGATAGTCTATGACGGGTTCGGCGGTAGGCGCGGGCGCAGCATCCCACGCGGGCGCGCAGTTCGTGGTAAAGCAGCCCGGTCGAAACTTGAAGTTCACCTCGCTAAAGAGCGGGTCAACCAGCACAGGATCGCCGCCGTAGACGCTCGCGTCAACGTGGAGTTTGTAGGTCGAATAATCGCCGATCGGTTTGACGACGAGACGCAGGACTGAGAGCGCCGGATCGGGCTCGCTCACGCTGACGACCTGCACCTGTCCGGTCGCCTGTCCAGCCTGCAAGCGATGGCCGCCGGAGATGGGAAACCTTAAACGCGCAGGGATCGTGTTGTCGGTGAACTTCGCGAAGTGGTTACGGTTGAAGAAATGAACTTCGAGCCGTGCTTCGTCGCCGACGATCTGGACGAGCACGAGTTTAACGCCGTTCGCAACTTTGAGACACGAGAGAATACCGAAAGTTTGCGCGGGCGTGAGCGCGCTCTGCGCGACGCTGAGAATGTATTTCGCGCCGTCGAGTTTGTAGAGCGGTGTCGGCGGCGGTGAAGCGGTGAGGAACGCGACGCACGAGGCCGCCATCGCGTCAACACGCGACTTGGCGATCTCTGTCGGGACTGTAAATAATCTTCGGGCGCGCTCGTCGAGCGCTTCCTGATTGATGATTGACACCGCGCTGTCTAGCCTCCGTCCTGTCCAGCCTCCGTGCATCAAGCCTCTGTCGCGTTTAGCCTCCGTTGCGTTGGAACCTGATGATGCGTGAATCCTCCGTGCCCGCGATACGGTATTTCAGATCAACTTCGATCTTCTCGTTCTCGACCGTCACCGTCAGGTTCTCAAGCGTCACACGATGGCCGAGCCAGCGCGTGATGGCCTGCGTGAGAACCGCTTTGCTCATCGCGCCCGTCGTTTCGTCTGCGTTCTCGAAGACGAGACGGCGTACGCCGCCGCCGAGCTCCGGCACGAACAAACGCTCGCCCGGGTTGGTCAAAATCAACTGCATGAGTTCGTCGCGCACGTGATCTTCGAGCGACGTGATGCCCGCCGTCCGCCCGTCCGAACCGGCGCGAAAAGGAAAAGAGAGATGCCTGCCGTTCTCTAATGTCATTGTGCCGACGCCCTCACTTGGTTGCTGTTGACGATGGCGATGCCCTGCGGCGCGCCCTCCCCGCTCACGCACCGCCCGATGCTCGCATCAATTAGCACTTTCGCGCCGCCGACTTTGAGTTGCGAAGCGCCGCCCGTCCATTCGATCTTGACGCAGGGCGAATACTTCCCGTTCGGCAGCGTAAAGGGGCAACCCACCACGACGGGCACGTCCGATTCAAGCAGCGCGAACGCGCCGTTAACGGCGAGGCGCGCATTTGAAGTGATCAAAATGGCCTGCCCGCCGTGCATGCATTGAATCGAACTCGCGATGGTTAAAACGTGTCCCGGCATTTCTGTTTAAGTCACTTTCGCTCGCGCGTTATTAAGTAACCTTAATTGCGCCGTTGTTGACATCAACTCCCGATACGGAGAGTTTGATCTTGCCCGTGCCGCTTTCCAGTATGATCTCGTCGGCGTTGACGGTGATGACGGATTGTTTGACCTTCAAGGTGATCTCTTCGCGCGTCCATTTAGTCTCCGAATCGCCGATGGTGAGCGTGATGTCGTCGTCCTTCATCACGATCTCGCCGTTCGCGTAGTGGAGTATGCGTATCTCCTTTTTGAGATCGTCGAGTATGACTTTGTGGCCGAGCGTGGTGACGAGCACGCGCGTCTGTGTGCCGCCCGGGTCGGGCAGTTCGCCCTCGCCCCACCAGCAACCCGTCCAGACGGGGCGAGAGATGTCGCCCGCCTCAAACTCGATCCACACGCCGTCGCCCACCTCCGGCAGCACGACGAACCCGTGACGACTGCCCGCAAACGGCACGCACGGCACAGCCCAGGGCGCGTTCACGTTTTCAAAGACTTCGGGCACTTGCGCCATCACGCGCCCCATCTTCAGAGGGTCTTCCACGTCAACGACGAGGCCGCGATACTTCCCGTAGAAGCGCGAGCGCATCGTCTCGACCGTGTCAACCAGCAAATTTTCCAGATCGAGTCCCATCAGAAAATGCTCACCTGTACGTTGAAGCTGACGCTGACGCTGGCGCTCGCCTGCGGCCCGGCGGCGCTCGCGGGGTCTTCTTCCGTGAATCCGTTGCCCTTCATCTCGAAGGCTTGTGTGTAGGTCGAACGCGTCAAAGTGTGTGTGACTTTCGTGATCAAATACTTGCCGCTCAACTTGCTGTCGGAGATGCGCACGAGCACGACGCGGTAAGGCGCGAGCACGCCCGTGTAGCAATGCGGGATGACGCTGCCCGTCGCCTCCGACGAATAACCGGAAGCGGACGACGCGCCGCCCGTCGCGCTGTCAGGATCAACAAGGTCGCCGAGCGTCGGCGGCATCAAACAAGTCGCTTCATCGCCCGCGTCGCTGTCGTTCGCCGGACGGTCTGACAGGAGCGTCTGGTCGCGATAATTCGCCGTGCTCGTACGCACGCTTTTGTCGGAGATGGCGAGTGTCGAAGTCCGCACGACGCATGGGTTGCGCGGGTTGTTCGTGACGTTGAACTCTGCGATGTTGCGGTCGTCGCCGAGCAAAAGCATGGGCGGCAGACCGTCCGGCTCGGTGCGATATTTTCTGAACGCGCCGATGCTTTTGCCCGGCTCCGTGCCCGGCAAAACGTAGGCGTGCCAGTTTTCGTGTCGGCGCGCGAGTTCGCGCAAAAATTGCCACTTCGTTCCGCGCTGCATCGTAACGTCAGCAGTGTTCGCGGGCGGCGGCGGCGTCTCTTCGGGGATGTCGAAGCCGCCCGATATTTGCGTGACTTCCTGAAAGACCTGCTTCGCAATCGCGCTGTCGGTCTTGCCTTCGTAGCGTTCGACTTTGGCCTGACGGTTGAGAAACGCGCTGTCGTCGTGGACGATGAGCGTGACGACGCTCTTGCCGGGTTGGGGGCTGCGCGCCGTGTCGAAGCCGACGATGGGGCCGTCAATCAAAGGTGCGTACGCGGCGTCGCCGATCTTCGCCTCGATGCGCACGCGGTTATAAGCGCGCATCCAAGCCTCGTCTTCGCCCTCCCACTTGCCGTCGTTGTTCACGCAGACGGGAATTTGCACGCGCGCCTCCCAGGGCTTATCAACCTCCTGCACAACCGTCACCTCTTCGATCAGATCGAGACGCTTCTGATCCGCTGCGACGTTGTTGAAAAACACTATGTACTCGATGGCTGCCACTGCGCTTCTCCGCTGTCACTATTACTTGTCAGGCACGATGATGACGCGCGCCGTCTCCGCGACGAGTTCGTTCGCCTCCAACTCCGTGTTGGCGTCGGCGATGTGCCAGAACTTCGTCGCGTCTTTGAACTGGCGTTGCGCGATCACGTCGAGGCGGTCGTTGCCTTTCACGACCGTCGGCTTGCCCGCGACGAAAGGCAGGCGACGGAACTTGACGGCCACGACTTGCCGCCCGCCTTTAGCTTCGGCTTCGACCGTCGGCTGTTTGAAATATCTAGACGACTCTGTAAACATCGCGCTTGTCAGTCCCTCCTAGAACGGAATCATGTCGATGATCTGGTCGATGGTGTTGGCGAGGTTGGCGATGGCCTGCGCCTCTTTGGCGAGGTTTGAATATTCGAGCGCGCCCTTGCCGATCACATCGTCCGAGCAGTTGTCTATCGGGTTCACGGCCAGACCGATGTTGACTTCGGCCTGTATCGGGTTGAGCAGAAAGTCGTACTGCAACTCTGTGATCGTCATTGACTCGATGACGACGGGCAGCACGCGCAGCGGCCCCCAGATGAAAAGTATGCGCGGGTAAGCGACGCGCGGGATCGGTTGGCGAGCTTTGGGTTCGTCGCCGCTGACGGCATCGCCGATGGCGTCAATCGCCTTGCCGATGAGGCCGGAGATTTTTCCCGCCGGATAGACCATCTTTTCGAGCGCGGCGAGGCGCGTGCCCACGCCCGTCAAGCGCGCCAGCACGTTGTTCGTGTTCAAATTGTCTGCGGCGGCGAAGTGCGCGAGCAGCGAAATCTTTTCGATGGACACCTCGCCCGCCTGCGTCGTCTCGCGCGCCGTTGCGCCGCCCGGACGCTGCGGAATCTGGATGGTGCGTGTGAGTTTTTCGGGGTTGAACTGGAAGATGACGACGTTCGGGATCGGCCCCAGAAAATCCGAGCCGTACTCTATGAGCGCCCCTCTTAAGAAAAATTGACCCATCGAATTTTCTCCACTACTGCCGCCTTACAAACCCTATCTGAACCGAACAAACGTTATTTGAATCTGTCTCCGATTGACGCCGCGATCCGTCGCACGATCAGGCGACGCAGTTCTGCGGGAGTCATCTCGCCCGCGCCCGACGCGTTCGTCATACCGGTGTCTATCCGCGCGATACTGATCGAACGACCAGCGCCGCCCTTGCGCCCGAACGCCTGCGCGGCGGCGAGTTCGTGCATCAACTCCGAGCCGAGACCCGCTGTGGCTGCGCGCGCGCGTTCAGCCGACACGCCCTTGAGGCGAATCTCCAGACGCTCGATCTTGATGTTCTGTTTACTCACGTTCCAATCCTTCGACTACGCTGGCGTAAGTCCCGAACTGTTCGAGACTCAGCGCACGATTCAACTTGTCGTACTCACGCTTCACAGCGATGATCACTTCGCGCATCTTCAGGCGTCGCTCGGCCTGTGTGTCGCCCGCCGCGCATTGCAGGCAGGCGTTGAAGGCGATGGAGCGTATGTTGCCGCCTGCGAGTTGAAACTGCCGCGCGAGAAAGTCGAAATCGAGTTCCGAACTGTCTGCGTTCGCGGGGATGACTTGCTGCCAGATTCTTTTGCGCTCCGCCACGTCGGGCAGAGGAAAATCTATGACGTAGCGCAGGCGGCGCAGGAAGGCTTCGTCCAAGTCTTTCTTGCGATTGGTGGCGAGGATCGCCAGACCTTTGAATCGCTCCATGCGTTCGAGCAGATAGCTGATTTCGAGATTGGCGTAGCGGTCGTGCGCATCGCTGACTTCGGTGCGGCGTCCGAACAGCGAGTCGGCTTCGTCGAAGAAGAGGATCATGTCGGAGATGTCCGCCGCGTCGAACAGGCGCTTCAAGTTCTTCTCCGTCTCGCCGATGTACTTGTTGACCACCTGCGAAAGGTCTATGCGATACATCGGCAAATTCAAACGGCTCGCCAGCACTTCCGCAGCCATCGTCTTCCCTGTGCCCGGCGGCCCCGCGAAGAGTACGGAGATGCCGCTCTCGTTCCAGACGCGTCCAGTGCCCCAACCGTAATGAACTTCTGTGAGCGCGCGCATGGCTTTGACGTGCTCCTCGAATTGCTGGTGCTGCTTGGGCGGAAGAATTAATTCCGCGCCCTCGAAGCGCGGTGTGACGCGGCTCGCCAGTTCGCCTATGTCCGTGTCGAGTTCGGCGCGACACGCGGCGACGAAATCCTCTTCCCCGATTGTGTCAGGCAAAGCGCGCAAGCCTTCGCAGATCGCTTCGACGGTTTCGCGCTCGTAGCGAAAACGCCGCGCGCTTTCGGCGATCACGTCGTCTAACCCTTCGGCACGCGCGCCGAGCGACTTATGCAAAAGCGCGACGCGTTCTTGATAGGAGAGCGAAGCTACAGGGACGATGGGCAGCAAGAGATTCGACGGCAGCGACGCGATCTGGCTGCGCTCGTTGACGGAGAGAAAATGAATCGCAGGGATCGCAGGCGAAGAGAGCAGCAAGTGTCCGCCGTGATGTTTGTCGCCGCCGCCAGCGGAGCGCGCGCGTTCGCCGTCGAGAAACAGGCAGGCGTCTTTCAACCAGCAGAGCGTGGCGACGGAGTTGAGGTAGTGTTGATTGTCTAACAGCGCCGGATCGCCTTTGAACTCTACGAGCGAGCGACCACTCGCACGCGCGATGCGCACAGCCGTCTCGCGCCGCGCAGACCCTCGCGCGCCGAGCACGGGCACGATACGCAGCGACTCCGCCTTGCCCGCGCGTAACCTGTGCGCGACGAGCCGCGCCGTCTCCGTCAACTCCGCATCTTCGTCGTCTTCCTTGAGCACGACGGGCGAGAGACTTTCGGGCAAGTTGGTTTCAGGAAACAGCAATTGATTGGCGACGAGCGTAGGCACTGCGAGCGGCGCTTCCCATTCGGTCTCGGCGTAGTGCGGCGCGCGCTCGGCGCTGTGCTTGACGAGGCCGTAGCGAAAGAGCGGGTGCGAGAGGTCGGCCACGGTCAAAACTTCTTCCGGCTCGTCCCAGAGTTTTTGCGCGAGCGCGAGGTTCGGTTGAATCTTCGACGCATCGTTGAGACAAGCGGCAATGACGCTGCTCATGCTGGCGTCGAACGCTGTGGTCATGGCGAGCGCGAGCACGAAGGTCGCCACATCGTTCAACTCCAACTCTCGGACGACCCAACCGAACGAACCGCGCACGAGCGTTTGCGAGTCGTCGGCACGCGGACGTTCGGCGTCGAGTTGTTCGGTCAGGTAGCGCGCCGCAGTGTCGGTCAGGTAGAAACGCTGCTTCTCTTCCCAGAAGCGGCTCATGTCGAGCACGGGCGGCGACTTCTCTACGAAGGGCGGCAGAACGCCCCCGCGCGTGTTCGCGTTCGTGTCGAACGAATCCCTACCGCGCTCGTGCCAGCACCATGAGACTTCGCGCCGGAGCCTGACCGTCACCTGTCGCATCCAGTAGTTGGCCGACTCGTCGCGCGCGGAGAGGCTTGGCGAGAAGGTGACGAACTCCTTTTTTTCCTCGACAGCCATCATGGAACGATCTCCAACACACGGCTCTGTTTCGCCTGCTGGCCGTTGACTCTAAGCAGCACTAGATACTCGCCGGGCGGCACGGTTCCGGCCTCCATTTTCAGACGCTTCCCTGTCTGCGGCGGGTCGGGCGGCGCGGGCGGCGGGACTTCCGCGTCGGTGAACGAGTCGAACATTTTGACGGTCTTCCCGTTCCGGTAGAGCGCGAGATAAACGTCGTCTTCGCGTTTGCCGAGCAGCAGCCCCGTCAGGTCAATGGCGAAAATTATCGGCGGCCCGCCGACGAGCGGGGAGATGCTGACCGCATCAAGCGTCGGCAAAAGATTTCCGATCAGGAGATTGCTCATGCGCCGTCGTCCGGTCGAGAGCGTTTGCGCGACGGCGACGGCGTGGCTTCCGGCGGAGATCACATCGCCCGTAACTGCGTCCTCGCTGACCACAAACTTCAATTGATCCGAGGCTTGCGCGACGACCGGCAACTCGACCGCGCCGAGCATGACCGACAGCCCCGACAGATGAAGGTCTTCCCCGTAGATCGTGACGGTGTCGCCGATCTCGAACGAGGCGGGCGAGATTTCCGTAATCGTTGCGCCGAGCGAAGGGATGACGGGGATGTGTACGCCCGCTTCGCCGATGACGGTCGGGGTGGGCGTCGTCGTGTAGTCAACGCCGACGAGCAGCGAGAAGGATGCAGGCTCGTCGCTCGCGATCATCACGGGGCGCACCTGAAAGCCGACGGAGAAACGGTACTTCTCGTTCTGCCCCTGCATCACTTTCGAGATCAAGTCGGAACTGACCTCGTCGAAAGTGATCTTCAAATCTTCGGGGTTGTCGTTGAGAGCTTTGAGGACATCGGAGGTCAGACCCGGCGTGAGCGGCAGAGTGTTCAAGCCTTGCAGCGCACGTATGCCTTCGCCGAGAATCCCGTGCGCTTCAAACGTGTCGCTCTCTTTGTTGTCGAAAGCCGTCATCAAAAATTTCAAGACGAGCCACAGCGGAGGTCGTTGGCCTTCGTCGAGCGGGACGTTCTTCAAGTGCGGGTCGAACTGTAGTTCATAGAGAAACAGGTTGAGCGTCGGCGATGTCGAATCGCCGGGCGCGGGACGGCCAATCGTGATAGTCGCGCCGGTGCGCGCGTTCAGACGTTGCTGAAGCGCTTCGGTCACGGCGCGTATCGCCTTGCCTGTGTCTGCGAGTGCCATCTCGAACTTTCGTTCCTTACTTGAACCTCAGATAGTTCCTGCTTGATGAACTCGCGGCGCGCGGGGCTTGCGCACGCTCCGCACGCGCCGGAGGCGTCGTCTGCATGACGGTCTGCGCCGCAGGTTCTTCGACGACGATGCTGATCGTTCCGATTGAGAGATTGAAATCCTGCGTGTCCAATTCTCGCTCACGACCGACGGCGAGTGCGCCTGCTGCGCCCGCAGCCGCCGACGCTGCAACGAGCGAGGGTTGCTGCAAAGCATCTTCATCGAGAGCGGCGGGCGTCTCTTCCGCGACCCATTTGCGGACTTCACGCAAATAGTTTTGATAAACCTCTTCGCGGCTCATCCCGCCGATTGCTTCCCGTTCGAGCGGCGCGTCGAAGTCGTCCGGCGCTTCTCGCGTTTCAACTCTGTGCTGCGGTTCGCGCCGACGCGCTTGGTTGGTCGCAAAGGGTAACGACTCTGCGGCGTTCGTCCGGCGCGGCGACTCGCTTATGTCGTCCACCGATTCATAATTTTCCTGCGCACGCGCCAGCCGATGTTGCGGCCCGGATGTAGCGGCGTGAATTTCGGTCTCTTCCGTGAACGATTGAAAGTGCCTCTCTGAATCTGTGCGTTGGCGGCGTGGCATCTCCGGTTCGTTTTCATCGGACGCAAGCAACGTCGGCGATTCCGGTATCGAATTGCCGACGCGCGCGTCCGCACGCGGCGCATGGATGTGTTCGCCCGTGCGCTCGCGCATGTCGTCACGAAATTCTTTCTCGGCGCTTTGAGTAAGAGACGCGGGCGCGTCCGTATGCGGTTGAGAGATGAAGGTAAACTCTTCCGTGTGGAGCGGTGCGGGCGCGTGGGAAGGTTCGCGCAGGGACTCCTGCGACGGCGCGAGGCCGCCGGAAGCCTTGCGCGCGTTGGGCGTGGCAAAGCCGAGTCCGGTGCGTTGTGCGAGTCGGGAAAAGTAACCCGTCATCGGTCTTCCTCCCTGTCAATGAGGGCGAGGTAGAAGGCGCGTCGCCAGTGCGGCACGGCGAATATCTCGCGCTCGTTCCAGTGGTAATGTTTGGCGAGACGATGAACGCTGGCGAGCAGGCGCAGTTGAGATTGTCTGAGACGGCGCAGAGAGAGTTCTTCCAAATCAATCGCGTGCTCGTGCTCCGCTTCGCAAAAGGGACACCGGACGGAGAGGCTGAAATTGACGAGCGGATCAAACTCATCCAGAGCCTCTTCAATCACCCCGATCCATCCGCCGTCAACTTCCGCGCCGACTGACGAGACGGAAGACGCGCCCGCTTCGTCCGTCGAGACGAGCGCGCGAACCATCGCGCCGAAGGCCGTCGGCTCGTCCGCGAAGCGCGCGTCGAGCCAGTCGAGTTGATCGCTGCCGGTCGGGCGGCGCACGTAGAGCCTTTCGTCTCCGCGTCGCACGGCGAATCGCTCGGCGTCGTCCGTTTGATTTTGCAGCGAGACGATCTCTGAGAGAGAGAGTTCGAGTTCCGAGGCTTGCGCGCACGCTTCGTCGGGACAGCGCAAAGGGATGACGAACTCAGTCCGGTCGCCTGCGGCGGCAATCGTCAGCAGACACTCGATGCGCTTGCCGACCGGAAGACCCCAGAAGAAATCCGGCTCAAGCCGTTCGCCATTCGCGCCGACGGTGCAGGCAGCGATCAACTGCGTGATCAGATGCGGGCGCGGCTGCCCTGTGAAGCCGACTTCCAGATCGCGCTCGGAGACGCCGAAGGGGCGCAAGGCCAACTGGCCGCACGCGTACTTCGACAGAAGCGTGTCGGGGAGGCGCGGGAAGGGCGTCGCCGCCATCGTCGCCATCGTCGTAGGGTCGCGCGGTCGTTCGGCGATGAACATCTGATACCGGCCTCCCGCCCGCCGTTAGCTCGCCGGAACGTCGTCCGCTTCGTTCGGCTCTTTCGTATCCACGTCGCGCTCCCAACCTTCGAGTTCGACCTTGATGGATTCGATGGCGACGGCGTTGGCGTTGGCGTTGAGTTCCGGCAGCGCGGTGAACTCGCTGACCCAGCAGTCGTGCAGGAAGTAGCGATAAACGACGTGGCCTTTTTCGTTCATCATTTCCAGCGTCAACTCTTTTTTGTAGTTCGCCAAGTCCATCGCCGCGTCGCCCGCGTAGGCGTGTACCTTGTTCGCCCACGCTTCAAATTCCGCGTCGTGCGTAATGCCGCGCTCCATCGTCACGGAATCGTAGGTGGTTCGACCGGGCGACTTGTGATCTGTGCTGTTGTCGCCGCCGTCGCGGTGCTTGACGACTTCGGTCGAACGCTTGAGCGCGCTCACTTTGCTGACGCCGAGCACTGTGCGCCCGTCCCAACTCACACGAAACTTGAAGTTCTTGTAAGGATCAACGCGCTTCGCGTTCTTGATGAATCCTTTAGCCATGACAGTTTTCCTTCAGTTTAGAGATCGCCCGCGATCTGCTGAATTTTGATGACGACGAACTCGGCGGGCTTGAGCGGCGCAAACCCGATTTCGATGTTGACGATGCCGAGGTTGCGGTCGTTCTGCGTGGTCGTCTCGCCATCGCACTTGACGTAGAAGGCTTTGTCGGGCGTGCTGCCCTGAAAAGCTCCCTGACGGAAGAGGCTCATCATGAAAGCGTTGAGGTTGAGCCTGATCTTAGCCCACAGCGGTTCGTCGTTCGGCTCGAAGACGACCCACTTCGTACCGCGAAACAAAGACTCTTCCAGAAACAGCGCGAGGCGACGGATCGGGATGTATTTCCACTCCGAACCGATGTCGTCCGAGCCGTCGAGCGTGCGCGCGCCCCAGTTGACGATGCCGCTCGGAAACTTGCGTATGCAGTTGACGCCGAGTTTGTTCAGCACGCCGTTTTCGAGATCGGTCAGGTTCACTTCGACATCAAGCACGCCGCGCAAATCGGCTTCCGTTCCGGCGGGCGCTTTCCAGACGCCGCGCGTCGAATCAATGCGCGCCATCAGCCCCGCGATGATGCCGGAAGCGCCGATGAGTTTTTTGATTCCCGCGTCGCTGTAGACAAGTTTCGGGTAGAAGACTGCGGAGTGGTCTTTGACGACGAGCGTTCTGAGATTGTTGACCTCTGTGGCCGTCGCCACCGGATGGTCAACCTCAGTCCAGCTATCGGGCGCATCAACGAGCAGGAATGCGCGTTTCTGTGTGCAATAGATGCTGGCCGGGCCGAGCAGTTGGAGATAGATGGCTTCGGTCAGTTCGCGGTCGCCGGGTAAGACCATGAGGTTGAAGAGGTCAACTTTGTCGAGCGCATAGAAGCCCGTGTGCAACGCCTCGTTTCCAGCGTACTGCGCGACGCCGGGGACGCCGCCGTCTGTGCCCGCCGTCCCGCCCGATTGGAAGATGCCCGTGCCGCTTGCGCCGAGGCTGTAGCGGCGGACGTTGGCGATGAAGCCCAAGCCGAAGGCTTGTGCTCCGGCAAGGCCGCCCGTCGTGACGATCGCGCTGTCGTTGATCGTCCCCTGTTTTTTACGCAGGGCGAGATGATAGCCCCACAGTTCGGCCTTCCAGGGGACGTTCGGATCGGCGTTGACGGCGTCGGCGATGATGCGAAGTTTTTCCCTCACGCCGTCGGACGTGCCAGCCCCGTGTTGAAAGTTGCGGTCGCCGGGAAGCCCTGTGACCAGGTTGAAACCGACGGGCGCGCTGCCGGCGATCTGGATGCTGTTCATCGTGCCCTGCGTCAGACCGGCGAAGGCTTGGTTCAGGCCGGCCGAGCCGTCTGTGAAATCGCCGAAGTTCCCACCGCCCACGTGGACAGTCCCGTTGAAAACCGGCCTCAGATTGCTCCAGCGCGCCACCTCGACGCCGCCCTGATCCAGACCCATCATCAACGCCGTCGCGAAATCTACCGCCGACGAAGGCGCGCGGGTGATTGTGACGCGACTGAAATCTGCCGTGTCGGATGTGAGACGCAAGACCTTCGCGTTGATCCCTGCGGGGACGAGCGCATCCCACTGGGCTTTAACATTCAGCCCGGCGACCGACGCATTGAGTTGGGGGTTGATCATGCCCGCAATTTCATCAGCGACCTGTTGAAGAGTCGTCAGGCCAGCCGGAAACGTCTTCGCCGTGATGTCGATGGCTACCGGCGCGGAGCCGTTGACGCTCATAGAGAATTTGCCCTTCGTGGCGATAATTCCCTCGAACTCCGTGATGAGTGCCGCGACCGTGCCGACGAAGGGACGGCGGCTCTGGCTGTAGCCGCGTTGCGTCGCCGTGCTGGTGTTGATGAAGGCAGCGGGGTCTGTGGCGACGCCCATGTCCGTCGCGTCGAGCGCGAGATCAATGAGCTTCGAGGATTGCGTGACGAAGGTCGGGGCGAAGCGCGGAGAGGCGGGCATCATCGAGAGGTTGCTGAAATCTTCCTGACTGACGACGACGCCGTTCACCTCGTAGGAGACGCGCAGGTTGAAGGTGTCGTCGGGGTTCGCAGTGTTGTAGTCAACCTCCAACTTGATGTCCTGCCCCCACAAGCCCGGAGCTTTCGCCGTCGCGACAAGAACGTTCTTCGTGTTGGCGAGATTCCTCAGGGTGACTTTCGCGGGCAGCGCGCCCGCCGCGAGACGTACGACGTAGCAATCCGTCCCGCCGTTGTCGAAGAACTGCCTGACGCTCTGCGCCAGATCGCTCAAGGGGTGCGGGCCGCCGAACTCACGTATGAAGTCGGCGAAGCTCAGACACCTGACCGCGCGGTCTATAGGGCCTTTGGCAGTGCGCCCGAAAAACGCCGCAATCGAAGTGGAGACGCCCGTGATGGTGTGGACACCGCTGGACACCTCTTGAATATAGACACCCGGATAACTTACCTGTACTGGCATTATTCAATCCTCCGTCGAAGCGCTTCTAGTGCTGATCTTGTCAAAGGTTCTGCGGTTCTGCCCGGTGCGGGATGAGTGCGAAAACTCGGCTCGGCTTGAAGACTCCGGCGCGGCGAACCCGCGCGCCGCTGCCGAACTCTCTCGCAAGCCCGCGCGGCGCTACAAATTTTCCGGCTTGAGAAATGCGTTGATAGCTTTCACCTTCCGACGATTGAGGCGGTAGTGCGTGCGTGAGTCTGCGGCGCGGCGTTCGAGAATCAACTTGCGTGCGGCGAGATCGCCGAGCACCTCTTTTACTTCCGCAGTCTGCCGTTTGATTTTTTGTTCCAGCAGCCACCATTCCACGATGCCCTCGAAGGTGTCTTGCGCATCGGGGTGCTCCGCCAGATAGGACAACACGTCGCGGGCAATTTGAGACTTGTCGGGAGAACACATTACCAACTCCAGTCGTGGCCTTACGTCGGTTGCACACTTACTGCAATCCGCTTGCCGCAACCGAGTTGTCAGGTTTTACCGCCTGTTCGTTTCGCGGCGAGGCTCTTTTTGTCCTAGATGAAAAGCAGCGGCGCGAATAAACGTCCGTTGGCAGGTGAAATACGGGTAGGATGAATTTGTCCTATGGCGTGCGCGGGTTTGTCCTGTGAGGATTCTTAGAGTAGGGCAAGTCACAGGATTCACCGCAGAGACGCAGAGAGCGCAGAGGGGGCGCAGAGAAGATCAATGTCTTTCTCTGCGCCCCCTCTGCGTCTCTGCGGTGAGTGCCTGCCTTCCTTACTTTCAACTAAATATCACCCTAGGAAGCGGCTGACTTGAAATCTCCCACGTCTATGCGATGCTTGCGGATCAACTGCCAGAAGGCGCGACGGTTTTTACGCGCAGCCTGAGCCGCACGGCTGATGTTGCCTTGATGCGTGAGCAAAAGCTGCTGTATGTAGCTGCGCTCGAACTGCGCGACTGCTTTCGCCTTCGCTTGCTGGAAGGATTCTTGATCGGACGCGTGTGCGTCGCCCGGCAGCACGATTTCGCCGCCGCCGATCTGCGGCTCGTCCGAGAGCAAGACGGCGCGTTCGATGGTGTGTTCAAGTTCGCGCACGTTGCCCGGCCAATCGTAGGAGACGAGTTTGCGTATGGATTCGAGCGAGAGCGTCGTCAACTGCTTATCGAACTCTGCGGCATACTGCACCATGAAATGCTGTGCGAGGAGCGGTATGTCCTCGCGTCGCTCGCGCAAGGGGGGCAGCCTGACTGGAATGACGTTCAGACGATAGTAGAGGTCTTGACGGAGTTTGCCGCGTTTGACGGCCTCTTCCAGATCAATGTTTGAGGCCGTGATGACGCGCACGTCTGCGCGCAGCGTTTTTGACGAGCCGAGCCGCCGGTACTCTTTCTCTTGCAGGAAGCGCAGCAGTTTCGTCTGCGCAAGGAGCGGCAGGCAATCAATCTCGTCTAAAAAGAGCGTGCCGCCTTCGGCCTCTTCGATGAGGCCGGGACGCGCGGACGCAGCGCCCGTGAACGCCCCGCGCTCGTGGCCGAACATTTCGTTTTCAACCAACTCGACCGGAATAGCACCGCAGTTGACGGGCACGAACGGATGCGCGGCGCGCGGGCTGAGGTAATGAATCGCGCGTGCGCAGAGTTCCTTGCCCGTGCCCGTTTCACCTGAAATCAGCACGCGCCCGTCGGAGCGCGCCGCGAGCGGAATCTTTTTGATCTCCGAGAGAAACTTTGAAGACTCGCCGACGAGCCTTTGCAGCCCGATACGTTCTTTCAGATTCTGCGTCAGAGATTCCTTCGAGCGCGCCTGTTCGAGCAGACGCCAGACGCGCGGCAACGTGTCGGCGCGTTTGAGCGGCGGCGTGATGAAGTCGGACGCGCCCGCTTGCAGCAACGCGAGCATCTCTACGGCCTCGCATTCTTCTACGACCACGATGATGGCGGCTTGCGGTTGTTCTTCTCTGCCGGAGGCGATTAGTTGGCTTGCGAGCGATAGCTGATCGGGAGAAAGGACGAGGAAGATGAGATCGGGTTGAAACGCGTCTGCGGCGGCGCGCGGCGCGCGTGCGTCACGCCGGAGCGCATCGTGCGGCGCGGCGGCGACGACTTCCTGCCGGAGTTGTTCTTGCGGACGAAAAGACGATTCGAGTATCGCACGCAGAGCACCGCATAAAATTTCCCCTTGATCATAAGTGCGCAATAAGAGTCGCGGCGGCTTCATGGGTTATGCCATCCTTGACAACCTTTGATGATTATTTAGAACGATGAATTGACGTAAGGATTTACGACCTGCTAGTTACCTGAGGGTATGAGAGACCCGACACCGACGAGGGATTATCAACTGCCGACAATTTCACTTTAACGGCGCGCGAGGGCGGTCATAATAACAACGGCTCATCCTTAAAGCAAACCATCACGTAGACAAGTAGAAACTTCGACCGAGTACCCGTTTGAACGCGCTACCCTGCATGTAATATTTAGAGATTCTAACGAGGAAAGATGAGGCGGGCTTCCGTCCGGCGAAGCCCGCCCATTTTATGTCTGCCGACGAAAGAGTGTGCCCCGCCGTCGTCGTCGGCATCACCTTCGCGCACGACGCGCCTCTCGATCAGTGGTGATCGGGCACGGCGACCTGGCAGCCTCCGGGATACAAGTTGGCTGGCACGACGCGTACAAGTTGCATCATGCCTCGATCCTCGTGCGCGAGGATGTGGCAGTGGAGTACATACGTGCCGGTGAAGTCCAGGTAGGTCTGCCGGATCGTGACCTTGCCGGGCGTGATCTGTTTGCCGTCCGCGCTGATGACTGCGGGCGGGATGGCGATCACGTCCTGCCAGATATAATCCTTTGTCGGCTTGTAGACAGTGTACTTGTTCTGCGCCGTCGGCGTATCAATCCTGATGATCTGAAACGGGTTGATGTGTATGTGGAACGGGTGCGCAACGCTCGTCCAATTCTCAAGCACCCAATCCTGCAAACCGTCGAGCGGCATGCACTGGTCAACGATCTCGCCCGTCTCTGCGAACTGCTTGTTATTGATCATGAAGTGGGGCGGGTCGTTGTTGGTGCTGCCCGGACTCGGCGAAGGCGTCGGTGCGGCTTGAACCCTGCCCGCTTCCCATTGGAATTTCACAGGCGAATTGGGATTCTTAACTTTGTCCGGGCCGGGCGTGGGCAAATCCCACAAAAACTTCGGCATCTCAGCCCACTGCGCCTTGGAGGGAAACGGGCCGTTCGGCAGCGTGACCGAACCGCCTGTCACGACCTTGACGAAAAACAGCGTCGTTCCGGCTGATTGAAACGTGTAGGTGCCTGCCGTCGTCGGCGCCTGGACGAGAATGTCTGCGCGATTGCCGCTCGCCAGCGTGAGTCCGCCCGGCACTTTTAATGTAGGGCTAGAGGTAAGGAACGGCTGATTCTGGTAGTTGTCGCGGCTGAACTGCACGCCGTCCGATGCGGTCTGTTTGAACGTGAAGCCTTTCTGCTTAAACAGGTCGTCGCCGTAGACGATGCCCGCTCTGTTTCCCACAGTGGCGTTGACGAGCCGCCACAGTTGGACATCGCCCGCCTTCATGGTGACGGTCGGCGTCAGCTTGGCGTTGACGAGAACTGTCTTGCCTTTGCCGATGGAGTTGGTTGGCCCCCGCTCAAGATTCTGAGTCGGGTCGTACTGCTGGAAGACGAAAATCTTCTCGTGCTCGCCGTAAGAGCTTCCCCAACCGTAGAACTTGCGTATGACGTGGTCGTAGCCACCCTCCTGGCTCGATTCGATGATGAACGCTCCGGCGAGTCCGTTGAGGATGTGTTGCGAGGTCGAGCCGTGCTTGTGCGCGTGATACCAGTGCGTGCCCGGCGCTTGACCAGCTTTATAACCATTTCCACCCGAGTTGAATACGCTGGGAACTTTATCGTAGTCGGGGATGGTGAAGAAATTGGGGAACGCGCCCATGATGTACTGCGGCCACTCGCCCGCGTCAATCATGTGTTTGTTCGCTTCATAGAGCGAGCCGGGCGGGAGCAAGCCGTTCTTTCTGGCAGCTTGGGAGGCGACATCGTCGTACTTCTTGATCAAGTCCATCATGTCGTCGCGGTAATTCTCCGGCATGTCCTTCCACTCCTGCGGAACCTTGCCGGAGTTGAACATTTTGGTGAACGTCGGCAACCAATCTTTTTGATTCGGCTGCGGTATCACCTGCACGAGCACGTTGTCGCCAAGGCCGTCGGGGCTGGCGTGCGTGCCGTGAAAATGTATGTTGGCGGTGCTTGAGCCGTGAAAGCAGTTGGGGAACAAGTCCTTGCCGGGGTAGACCGTGCCTGATTTATCGCAGCCGAAACTGGAAAGCCCGGGCTTGCTGCTGGTGTCGAACGTGTAAGGAAACTTGCTGTCGTCGATCTTGTTGAGGAACGAAATCTCGACCGTGTCGCCGAGACGTGCGCGCAGCGTCGGGCCGGGCGCGATGTCTTTGTCGGCGCTCAGATCGGGCGCGGCCTCCGCCGCATCCCAGCCGCGATACTGGCGCAGCAGCGCCGTGCCGACGCTCGGGATATTGTATGTGCCGTTAACCATCGTCATGACCATGCGCAACCTTTTTGCGGCGGCGTTGTAGCGCACTTCTTTCGGGTTGGCGAAGTCGGGGCTGCCTAGCTGCGCCGGCTCGGCAGCAGCAGGAGGCGGAGGGGCAAGCAACTTCGCACGCGCCGAAGGGGTAAAACGATGCGGCTGCGCGGCTATCGCTGCGAGGATTAGACCGGCGAAAACTCCTACGGCCTTGACTGTGAAATTTCGCCGCGAGGTCGAGTCCGTTGCGCGCTCGCCTTCGACGCGGCGCGTCTTCCGATTGCGGTGGCTGTATGCACGGTTGCCGTTGTTCATGATGCTCCTGTTAGTTTTTCTCACATGAACTTCTTTACGCTTGATCGTTTCGCGGTCAGACGGTTCAGGCGACTTCCATCGAGTATTGAACCTGTTGGAGATTCTTCCCCATCCCGTCGTCCACCGTGAACGTGAATTGGTAAGTGCCGGACACGGTGGGCGTGCCGCTCACCCAGACGCCTGTGTTGTCGGTCGTGGCGGTCAGAGTCAGTCCCGGCCCGATGTTGCCGGAGCCGGATTGGATCACGTTGCCGTTTGGATCGAGGATTTGAAAGAGTTGGCCGCCGAGCTTATACGGCGTCATGCCGCCCTTGACCACTTGCTGCTTCGTGATCGCCGTGCCTTTGGTAGCTTTCGCCAGCTTGGTCGTCGCTGCGGCGAGCGGCGCGAAGACGTTGATGATGCCCTTCTCGTTCGAATGAAGTTTGCAGGTGTAGGGAACTTGATTCTTGGGCGGAAGCAAGCTGGAGGGCGTGGTGACGGTGCATTGGCTGGAATTGGCAGACGGCGCTGCGCCGATTTGATTGGTGGCGATGTCCGGCCAATGAGCCTCTTTGGGGTCTTGATTGGCGAAAAACACGTTCTCGCTCGTGTCAATTGACACGGTTTGAAAAGTCACGTTGCCGGAACTGTCACGCGTGATATTGATCTGTTTCATGAGTTTTCCTTTTGCGTCAAATCCGCCCGCGAGGTTCGCAAAGTGAAGTTCTGAAGTTCTGAAAGACAGGAACTGCACTATACCACAAGGCTTAGGCTGTGCTGCAAGATTTTTTTCAAGCGACGACGCGCCCGACCGACTCGCCTTTGACGAACCGTTTGTCCGACGGATCGCGTGCGACGGAAGTGTTTGCACGGACGCGTGCGGATGGTGCTATAACACTCGGACGCGAACGGCGAACGTGTTGCTGGCCGGTCGTTAAAGTTTCAACGTTCGTCCACGAACAAAGTCACTTACGGAGGCACGCGAGAGAGCTATGGCGACACGACATAGGAGCGGGCGGCGTTTGCTGAGTCGCCTGACGGTGGCGGTGCTGGTTGATCGCGCGGTGCTCAAGCCCGGTACTTCGCAGTTTCTGAAAGGCGTGGGAGACGCCCCGCTGGTCAACGCTTTGCGCCGCATCGTGGAGAAGGTCGTCGTCGGGGCGTACACGGATGTTGCCGGAGTGTCGGCGTGGTTGAAGGAAATCGGGGCGGATGTAGTTTTCAATCTCACAGAGAACGTGGGCGGCGACAGGCGCAAGGACGGCCACGTCTGCGCGCTGCTCGAGTTGCTCGAACTTCCTTACACTGGCACGAGGACGAGGGGAATGATTCTCTGCCGCGACAAAGCCATCAGCAAACTCGTCGCCGCGCGCGAGGGATTCAAAATACCGGAGTTCTTCGTGACGCGCGCGAGCGCCCCGCGCCTGCCGCGACGACTCACTTTCCCGCTCGTGGTCAAACCGCGTCTGGACGACGCTTCGGTCGGAATCAGTCAGGCTTCGCTCGTGCGCACGAAGGAGGCGCTTCTTAAACAGATCGCTTTTCTAGACCAGATGGGCATGGAGGACATCATCTGCGAGGAATTTATCGCGGGGCGCGAGATGCTCGTCGGGTTCGTCGGGCGGCAGGTGATGCCCGTCAGAGAGATGATCATCGGTGACGGGTCAGCACGCGCGCCCGTGATCGCTTCCTACAAAATCAAACACGACAAGACACGTCCGCGTCGCCTTGCGCTCAGGACGCGATTCGCGCGTTTGACGCCCGCGCAGGAGAGAGAGGTAAACGCGTTGACGCGGAAAACTTCCGACGCGTTGGACATAGGAGTGTATGGCCGCCTGGACTTGAAGTTGACGCCTGCGGGCGAGTGGGTGTTTCTGGAAGCGAACCCGAACCCCGGCCTCTACCCGTTCAAAGGCTCGCGCTACGGCATCTGGTCGGCCATTGATTTCGACAAGTTGATTATCAAAATACTGCTCGACGCGCTTCACGGAGAATACTGAGCAGCGCGCGCCGGTTGAATACGTCTCGAAGTTAATTTCGTTGACATACCGAACGCCCCTATCATACTGTTTTAGTCGTCTTAACACCGAACCATTTCTTTACATCCAAGCCCATAAGGCTTTCCACACACCTTCTAAGCGGTATCCGACCGATCACGGGTAGAACGCTTTTGAAATCAAAGCGAGCTTTTCCTCTTGCCGAGCCGGGCTGCCCGCTCAACCTGCGCGGCTTCACTCAGGCGCATGTGCCTGAACCCATCATTCGGGTCTGTCCGTAGAAGGAGAAAAAGATGAACATCACCCACGTCAAGAAGGGCGTCATGATGCTGTTCGTGCTGGCGGGAGTTCTTACTCAGGCCATCCCCACCGCGCGCACAACTTCACCACCTGCTCCCCCGCCGCCGCAGAACATCTCCATCACCCCAAGCGTCCCGTCCGACATCACGCCGCCCGCAACCTTACAGAGCGCGGGCGCTTTCGCTTGGCAAGAGTTCATCGCGCTGAACTGGCCTGCCGTCCCGCAGACCGGAGCGGTAGGTACACGCGAGAGACCCGACCTCTCCAAACGCTTCGGCGACCCCAACTACAACGGCCCGCTCGTCTGGCACACCTATCGCGGCAAGGTGGAGATTTACCCCGGCACGGGCAACCCTCCCGGCTACACACCCGACCAGACGAAATCTTACGGCTACGACTTCCCGCCCAGGTACGTCTATCAACCCGGCCCGGTTTCGAAAGGCGGAGTCGGCACGCCTAACGGTCAGGTGCAGCCTTACTCTGGCGTCCCGATCGGAGCCCCGACGCCCTGGATCAATCTGGACGAGAACAGCGAGATCGGCGTGACGACGATGTATGCGGGGAACGCTTCCGGCCTGCCTGTGCCCGGCTCTATGATCCTGTTTCTGGCGAAGGCGAACCGCACCGAATACAACTACGTCGCAGGGAACCGTTGGTGGACGAATCTCCCGCCCGTGGGCAACGGCGTCAGCAGGGATACCGCCACCGACAACGCATTCAACTACATTCAGTCTAATCAGGCAGACCCGCCCGCAGGCAGTTCGACGATGCTGAGTTTCCCGAACGGCACTATCGAATTGAAAGCCGCGTGGCGGCGTCTCACCGCGAAGGAGATCAGCAGCAAGCGTTTCTACATGACGAGAGTTCGTTACTATCGCCAGAAGAGCAACGGCTTGCCCGGCTACGTGGACGACACGTTCGGCCTGCTGGCCTTGCACATCATCCAGAAGACGCCGTCGGCTCCCTACTTCGTCTACGCCACGTTCAGCCAAGCCGACAATCTTCTGGGCGTGAACGGGAAACCCGTCGAAGACGTAGACGGCAATTTGCTCCAGAACCAGAATGCGAAGCCGACAGACCCGCTCGTCGTCTCGAAGAACGCGGTGTCGGCCAACCCGGCCACGCCGAATTCAGTCCAGAGTTTCACGCCGAAGGTCGCGCCGCCGCAGCCGTCAACGCCGCGACTCTATTACATCAACACGCCCGTCCCGCCGCCCGCCTCGCCGACGCCGATACCCTGGACTCAGCCGAACACTCAAGGAAAAGTCTCCTTGAACAAACGCATCTTCAACATTCCGCCGGACATCATCAGCGTCAACCGTGCGGCTCATGCGGCCATCGCCGCCTACAACCAGAGCAAGGGAATCGCTTCCTCACCTTGGTTGTATTACAAACTGGTCAACGTCCAGTATGCCCCGTACGACAAGCAGCCCGGCATTACCTACGCGGGCGCGCCCGGCGGCCCCTTGCCTTCGACCTACTACCAGTCAAACGATGTGGTCGAATCGGACTACACGCTACAGGTGTTCAGCGGCCAGTTCCAGAAGCCGCTGCCGTCTCCGAATCAAAACTTCAACACGGGAAATTTGATCACCGATTACAACGTAGACGGGTCGGTCTTCAAGAACGTGAGCTACAACGGGAAGGGCTACTTGATGGGCGGCTGCATGGGATGTCACGGCAACATCCAGCAGGGAGGCTTCGGCTTCAGTTTCATTTTCGCGGGCGGCCCTGTGAAGCACCCCGAAACCACACAACCGCAATCCAGCCTGTCGAAGTTCATGAAACTGCTGGCTGGTAAACCTTAAAACGACAAACAAACCTTCACCGCAGAGACGCAGAAAAATCCCAAGTCCCAAAGCCTCTTTGACTTGAGACTTGGGACTTGGGACTTATCGCGCGAGTTCACGCTGCCGCAACTGGCCGATCACCTTCGCCGCCCACATGCCCGCGTAGGCGTCGCGCCCCATCGTCAAGTTGCCGACCAGATTCCCTTCCGTCGGGATGCCTATGACCGCGATGTCTTCGTTCGCCGTGCCCTCGCCGCCCACGACGAAGCGCTCGCCCTCCGTCATGTCAATCGCTCCCGGGCGATACGCGGAATTGTCGCCGTTCATCAGACGGTTTTCGTAAGCCCTCACCATCCCGCGCCGCTGTAGATTCTGATAGAGCGGCGACGCATCGCGCGGGATGTTCGCGGGCGGGTACGTGGCATCAACGAGGATTTCCGCACGCGCGATTGCGCCGGAAATTTCGTCGCAGCGTAGCTCGAAGCAACCGCTGTCTTCGTCGGTCAGCACGCGCGGATTTCGCGCCACAGAGAAATCGAGCAGGCGCGCGCGTTGGAGCGCGAGGAGCTTTTCGATGTTGATGATCGGCGGGCCGAAGGCGACGCGTTTGAGTCGCGGGTAGTGGTGCTCGATCAGTTTCCGGTGCGACTCAGGGTTGAGACCGCCGAACTGTAGCACCGAACCCAAGACCGTCCTCACTTCATACCAGATGTCTATGGCCGACTTGACGCCGCAACCCGCATGCCCCTTTCGCGCGCGCGCGATCTCATCCTCCATGTATTGCCCGACGAAGCGGTCGAACTCCGCCGCATCTTCAAAACGTCGCGCGCCGACGGGGTCGAGCACCGGACGATAATCGAAACGCGGCGCGTCCGTGTGCGCTCGCAGGTAAGCATCAATCACGCGGCGCATCGCCTGCGCGTCATCTCCGCACGACTCTAACTGACGGTGCGCGTCCGTGTCGTCGCGCATCGCCACGCGGTAGTAGTGGAGTTCCATCTCAAGCTCGAAGAGCGGCCAGAGGTCGCGCTCGAAGTCGAGCTTTCCGTCGGGTGCGTTGCGTCGCAGTTCGGCGAGCGCCTCGTGTGTGAAAAATGTGAGCAGGCGGGCGTGGATGGGCAGGTCGTGCGCCTTCGGCGTCATGGGCAGGCCGGTGCGGCTGTAAGGGAATATCGCGCGCGGCTCTTTGCCGCTCCGAGTGTAAGCGAGAGAGCCGTCCGCAGCGAGCTCGAAGCGCCCGCCGCGCCCTTCCGTGAGTTCGAGCACCGCGTCTATGAACGTCAGACCCACGCCCTTCATCGCCACGCGTGCGCTCGAAGGAATACGCGCCAACGCCTCCACCACCGGATATACGAACGGGATGAACGCTGTCCCTTCGTGCCGTCCGGCGAACTCGTGATAACGCTTATCTTCGTCGCCTGGCACGAGCCGCGAATGACCCGTTGCGAGCAGCACCTTCTCGACGCGAAACTGCTCCGCCTCGCCGTCCTCGCTCATAAACTCAACGCTGTAACTTTGCCCTTCCGGCCTGACATCCGACACCTCGCCGACGTGACACGAGACCACGACGCCGCGCGGAAGGTGTGCGAGTATTCGCTCGAAGCCTTCGATGAGGTAACGCCCGACGACGGCTCTGGACAGATACTCCTCGCCCGTCAAAGGCGTCTGCGGCTGGAAAGTTTTTTGATACCAACAGACGAAATCGAGTCCGCGTCCGGCCACGATGGGCGGGTCGTCCGCCGCCCACAGATCGATCTCGCCGACGCTGATGTTGACCAGAATGTATTCGGGCTGTGCAGGGTCGTAGACGGGGCTTGCGCCGAAATGCGCGGAGCGATTGAAGACGTGTATGTGGAGCGGATGCTTGAGCGGGCGCGCGTGCGCTTCGGCTAGAAGCCTTTCCAGACAGTAAAAACCTTTAGGGCCGAGTCCGACGATGGCGATCGAATGTGCGCGCGTCATCGTCGTCTCGCCCGATTTCGTTCCCGTGCTCAATTCATCACCCTCGATACGGTTATTGACATCACTCAAGGAAAACGCCAGACTAGCCGCACCTTGTAGTCTTTTGCAATCCCTGTTCTCGCTAAAGTCTCATATCGAATGGGAACGCCGCCAGTGAAGAAAGACACGGAAACACCCGCCTTCATCTATCAACCTGCCGTCGGCGGCAGCGCCACCTTCAGCCGCCTGCCGCGCATCAACGAACTCGGTGACAAAAAAATTGATCTCGCCGTGCTCGGCGTCCCGTTCGACGGCCTTGTGACATTCCGCCCCGGCGCACGCTTCGGGCCGAACGCCATACGCCAATCCTCCGTCCTCTGTCGCGGCTACAGCAGGCAGTTGGAAGTGAACGTCTACGAGCGTCTGCACGCGTGCGACGCGGGCGACGTGAACGTTAACCTCTTCGACTACGAAGAGACGTTTCGACAGATCGAACGAAGCGTCGCAGACTTGCAGAGTCGCGGCGCAGCGGTCGTGTCTCTAGGCGGCGACCACTCGATCCTTCTGCCCATACTTCGCGCGGCGACGAAGAAATATCCGAAGCTCACGCTCATACAGTTCGACGCTCACACGGACACCTCCGACGGTTCCTGGGGACACAAATTTCATCACGGCACGCCGGTTCGGAGTTTGATTGAAGAGAATCTTGTGCGGGGAGATCACATCTTCCAGATAGGCATACGCGGCTCGGTCGGGAGCGCCGAATACCACAACTACGGACGGGAAGCGGGAATCCACACGCTCGACATGCGCGGCTTTCACGACCCGCACGCACGCGCGTCGTTCATCGAAACGCTGCGCGCGGTCGCCGCAAACGATCCCTGTTATCTCACGTTTGATATAGATAGCGTCGATCCGGCTTTTGCTCCGGGGACGGGCACTCCGGCGGTCGGCGGACTGACGAGCTTTGAAGCGCTCGACCTGCTGCGCGCGTTCAAAGGACTCAACATCATCGGCGGCGACGTGGTCGAAGTCGCGCCCGCCTACGACCACGCGGAGATCACTTCGCTGCTCGCGGCGGCCATCACATTTGAGATCGCCGCGCTAATAGCATTAGGGCACTAGGGCGGGCTGCCTAACCCACTCAGCTCCCAACACTTCGCCAATCGTCTTCAAACCGTATCGCTGCGGGCAACGCGTCGTCGCCAAATCTTTGCCGACGAGGCGCGAGCCTACTAGATACTCCTTGCCCAGACGCTCCTGACACCAGGACAAGACCTTGTCCATGCAGGGCGTCGGGATGCCCGCGATCTCCGCGATGCCGCGAATGACGACCAGACCGAACGGCACGTCTTCGGCCAGAAAGCGATGATTGAAGTCGGGCACGTATTTGCCGTTGGCGGTCTTCGTCATGGGATGCGTGATGCCCTTGTAGCCTTTGTTGGTGCGCAAGGCCGTCATCAAGTTCGTTTTGTCCTTGATGTCTTTGCCGTAACAGGTGATGTCCCAATCGTACATCGGGATGACTTGCGTGAGGTCTAAAGACTCGTGCTCCGCCATGATGCGTCTGCTCATCTCGACGACTTCATCGCTCACCTTGCCGAGCAGTTCCGCCGTGCCCTCGTCAACGCCCTGATAAAACAGCGGTGAATGTTCAAGCGCCTCGCCGTCCCAATCTTTCCAACGCCCGTACATGATCGGTGGATGACTGTAGGCGTTCGGCGATCTCAAAGTGATGCCGAGCAAGTGGCCTGAGACGGCGAGCTTAGGCTTCTCGCCCAAGAGACGCTGCATGACGGCCAGAGGGTCTGCGACGCGCGCACGCGTGAGGTCGCCTTCGAGCGCGCCGACGAGTTTATCTTTGATGCCGAAGATGCTGGCCGTCTTGCCAAACTCCGCGAGACGGCAAATCCAAGGCAGCGACTCGAAATTCATCACGACGCAATTATTCACACGCTCGCCGAGAGCCTGTCTCACGTCGAACTCGAATCCGTTTTGGCCGGGCAGCCCGACGATGACGCAGCCGTCTTCGATGTAGGGTTGGAGCGCGTTGAGATACGTCCAGTGCATGAAGGCGGGCACGGCGAAGACGATGAAGTCGCACCCGCGCGCCTGTTCAGGATCGTCTGTGACGGTGAAAGGCTGCGCTCTGAGCGCGACGCGGTCGCCGTGCCCGTTCAGGCGCACGGTGACGTTCAACAATTCGTCGCGCCGCATGCTCTCGCGCCACCTGCGGATTTTGTCTGCGTTCTGTGTGAAGACGCGCACGTCAACGTCGGGCTGTATGGAAAAGAGTCCGGCCAGCACATGTGCGCCGCCGCCCGTACCGCAGATCAGAACTCGAATCGGATCGGTCATGGTGTGATCTCCGCGTTTTATCGAATTGCTCCGCCGTTTATCCGGCAGTTAGTTTGCATTGAAGCGGTCTTCGTCCGACAGGCGTTCGGCGATGCCGGACATGTTTTCCGGCGAAGCCGTCTGCGCGAGCGGCGCGGCTGCCGGACTTTGTTTGGCGAAGTCCTCCACGAACGCGCCGTAGGCGACGCCGAGCGCGTGGCGCACTCTGCGTGCGACGCGATGGCCGTGATGCAGCGGCGACAGAAACATCAGCGCGGCGACGATCAAAGTCGCGCTGCCCAACTGCACTGTGCTCGGCGGTTTCTGCCCGAAAAAGTCTGCGAGCACGTAAGTCGCGAAGACTCCGGCCAGCAAACTTGAGGCGCGATTGAGCGGAATGCAGAAAGTGTTTTCTCTGCCGTCGAGATAAATGAGCGTCCCGAAGAGATAGAGGCCGGCGTAGAGCGCGCCGATGATGAGGCCGGGCGCAGTGAAGCTTGAGGCGAAGAGATTCGTGAAGCCGTGCCGTAGTTCGAGCATGATCTGGCCTTGCCCGATCAAGGCGAAGATGGCCGGTATCATTACCAGCAGAATCGCCGCGACTAACATCTCTTCGACCAGATAACGATAGGTGACGCCTATGTCCTCGGACTTGCCCAGTTTGTTCAGGCACGGCAGGCGAATCAGATAACCGCTCAGGTAGGCCGTGATGTCGAGCGCGGCCACTAAAGTCATCTGGTAGTTGTGTACGTCTGCGAGCGCGAGGACGAGAGCCGCGAAACTGAGCGCGAGCGCCACCCACGAAAACCAGCGCACACGGCGACGAAAGAGCAGATCAATCGCGGGCGCGATGATGAGGACGCCGCCGCGCAGCAACAGGAGCGCGAAGACTATCGAGACGCCCGTGAAGGTGTAGGCGAGCGTTGTCGTGCCGATGATGATGGCCGTGCCGAAACCGGAAAGGAAAACGAGCCGGTTCGGCCAGATAACGTTGACGCCGAAGACCCGGCGTCGCCCAGCGTACTTCCACCACCCAAAGAGCGACGCTGCGGCCAACAGCACGAACGAAGTGGCGATGACGGTCGCGGGTAGAATCTCGAAGCCTTTCACCGAGCCACGAGTGCTCGGCAGCAAGCCCGAAGTGATCGCTTTGACAAGCGCGGCGTAGGGCGCGTAGAAAGCGAAATAGCCGAGCGCCAGACCCCAGATTCTCAAGTTGAACCGTCGCCTTGTGAAGACCACTGAACCCTCCAGACTCAAAGAAGCGGGACAGGTGCTTGAAGGAACTTGTGAGCTTTTACTTTCTTATGATTTGCGTAAATGACAGGCCGTGAGACAACCCTGAGTTCGTTCGATAACAGACGGGAAATGGTCGGCGTCTTACGTGGCGCACATCATAAAACCAGACCCGGCGAGAGGCTTGGACAATATGCCAAGTGCGGGAGAAAAATCAACTGAATTTTTCTTGAATCGTTCGCCCCTCGTTACAAAGACACGCGGACGATCACGCGCGGGCGTCATCATTGTGCGGCGCGTGCGGGCGAAGGCGTCAATCAATAAGAAGCTAGACAATCAAAAATGATTTCGTTATACAGTAGCGAACCGTTGTCCTAACGGTTGTAGCCGAACACAGAGGAGCTTGCAGATGGTTGCCAATCCCCCGGAGGACATGCCTCGCATCGTCCCACACCTTTTTTACGACGACGTGGCCGCCGCGATTGACTGGCTCGTCGAAGCCTTCGGCTTCGTGGTGCGCGTGCGTATGACCGACAAGGAAGGCGGCGTCGTACACGGCGAACTCGAATGCGAAGACAGTCTCGTCATGCTTGGTCTGGCATCGGAGAACGCTGCGTGGGAGAGTCCGCGCACGCTCGAAGGGCGCATCAGCCAGAGACTCTACATCTACGTTGACAACGTGGACGCGCATTACGAGCGTGCGCTGAGAGCCGGAGCAAAAGTTCTATACGAACCCGGCGATCAATTCTACGGCGACCGCGTCTACGAGTGCGTAGACCCCGAAGGCCATCGCTGGAAATTCGCCGAGCACATAAGCGACGTTGACATGAAGACCTTGCAGCGACCCGACTAAAACGCTCACGCCGGCAGAATCATACTCACGATGAAACAGTCAAAAACTTTTCCCCGAATATTCGCTCTCACGCGCCGAATAATATTTTCACTGTGCGTCATCCTCGTAATTTTGAACGCGCCGAACGTCGCCACGTCGCAGACCGCTTCGACGAGCGCCGTCTCAGGGCGAGTCGTTGACAGTAACGGCGACGCTGTGGCGGGCGCGGAAGTGGAGTTGAAAAACGCTGCAACCGGCCTCGCACAGAAACGCCTGAGCGACGGCACAGGGCAATACGAGTTTTCCACACTCGCGCCCGGCGAGTACGGCATCAGTGTGCGCGCCAGCGGCTTCCGTCAGGCGTCGGTTTCAAATTTGAAAGTTGAAGTGACGAAGTCTTACAGCTTCGACGTGCGGCTTGAGGCGGGCGACGTGTCGGAGACGGTCAACGTGGTTGCGGGCACGGTCGTTGAATTACAGAAGACAGATGCGACAATCGGTGGCGTCGTGCCAGGCAGGCCGCTTCTTTACCTGCCGTCGCTGGGGCGCGACGCGGTCGAATTTCTGACGCTCCAAGCGGGCACGATACCCGAAGCGGGCGACGCGGACATGGGCAATCGCGGCGGCGCGGTGACGGGCGCACGCACAGATCAAAGCACCTTTACGCTCGACGGCATTGACATCACGGAGAACTCTACGGGCGGCGGCGCGGGCTTCCGCACGATGTTGCCCGTCCCTGTTGATAGCATCGAAGAGTTTCGCGTCGGCGTGACGAATCTCAACGCGTCGTTCGCGCGTTCGGCTGGCGGGCAAGTCGCGCTCGTCGGGCGGCGTGGCTCAAACGATTTTCACGGCGCGCTCTACTGGTATCACCAGAACGACAATCTCAACGCCAACAGTTGGACGAACAATCGCAGCGGCATCCCGAAAGCCGAGTCGAAAGATAACCGCTACGGCTTTCGCGTCGGCGGCCCCGTCCATAAAAACCGCGCCTTCTTTTTCACGAACTACGAGGGGCGCAATTTCTCGCGCGTCTTCGACGTGACGCGCATCGTGCCGACAGACACCTTGCGTCAAGGCATCGTGCGGCAGCGCGACAACGCGGGCAGAATCGTCTCTTACAATTTAGCCACTTCGACCCTTTGCGCGCCCAACAACAACACGCGCTGCGACCCGCGAGGGTTAGGCTTGAGTCCGAGCGTCGCCGCGCTCTGGTCGCTATTACCGCAAGGCAACGACCCCGCGAGCGGCGACGGGTTGAACACAATCGGCTGGCGCTCGACCGCCAACGCGCCGCTTGAAAGCGACTATTTCGTCTCGCGCTTCGACTATGTTCTCACGCCTGACTGGTTGCTCAACGCTTCTGCGACTTATGCACGCCGTCTCTCCACGCTCGGCGGCGCGAGCGGCCAGCAACAGCAACTCGACATACGCAATGGCCGCGCCATCTTCAACGGCGACGCGCCGCTGCGCGGGCAAAACGTCTCGCTCGGCCTGACGGGCGCGCACACGCAAAACTTCAGCAGCAATATCAAACTCGGCTGGACGCGTGATCGACAGTCAACTTCGCCGTTCAGCCCTTCGGTCGTGGCGAGCCTGCTTGCCATTCCGGGCACGAGCACAAGTGCAGGCAGCGTCGCGCTCAACATCGGCGGCGGCAATCTTGATCAACTCGTCAGCGAGCCGATTGACGTGGACAGCCAGCGCGCACGCTCGCAGTCGAACGACAATGAATCTTTCCAACTCGTTTATGACGGCACTTGGATACGCGGCAAACACTCGACGCAGTTCGGCTCGAACGCGCGCCACATCATCACGCGCCACACGCGCAACGCAAAGATCACAGGCTCGCTCGCCTCGCTCGGCGCAGACATCTTTCGCGGCACGAACATCCTCATCCCCAACACCTCGCGCCCGCCCACATGCGCAACACAGAATCAGACAAACTGTTTGCGCCCGAGCGATGTCGGCCAGTGGGACGCGCTCTTCGCCGCCGTCACGGGCATGGTTGACACGATCAGCGTGCTCACCGTGCGCGACGCAGACCTGAACCCGCTGCCCTTCGGCACGCCGCTCTCAGCCGACACGACGGGCAACGCTTACGACTTCTACTTTCAAGACCGCTGGCAACTGCGCCCCGCGCTCACGCTCTCGCTCGGCCTGTCCTACGGCTGGCAACGCCCGCCGCACGAAAAGCAAGGGCGGCAGACACGCATGATCAACGCCGACACGGGCGTCGCGCTGACATACGATAATTACATCGAGCCGCGCCGCGAGGCCGCGCTGCGTGGTGAGATTTACAACCCGCGCATAGCCTTCCAGCCTGTCAACGCTGCGGGCGGTGAGTTGTTCAAGACCGACTGGAACAACCTCGCGCCGCGCGTCGCCGTCGCCTGGAATCCAACGTTTGCGAAAGGCGGCTTCTTCGGCAGTCTCTTCGGCGACCGCCGGACGGTCGTGCGCGGCGGCTTCGGCATAGTTTACGACCGCATCAACACTTTCGAGTCGGTCATCATCCCCGCGCTCGGCGTCGGCTACAGCCAGACGGTCAGCCTCCGCGCGCCGCTCTGCAACGCGACGGGCGCGGGCGGCGCAAATTGTCGCCCGACACAGACAGCGCCCGCCTCCGTCTTCCGCGTCGGCGTGGACGGCACGCTTCCCTTGCCCGCGCTGCCTGCCATCGGCGTCCCCTTCATCCCTGCGCAGCCGTTCGGCGAAACGCTCTCCTTCCAAGTTGACCCCGACTTCGACGTGGGCGAAAACTACAGCTTCGACTTCACAGTCCAACGCGAACTGCCGCACGGCGTAGTCCTCGAAGTCGGCTGGATTGGACGCTTAGGGCGCAAACTCCCCGCGAGCGTCAACTTCAACTCGTCGCCCTACTTCCAACTCGACTCGCGTTCCGGTCAAACTTTCGCGCAAGCTTTCGACGCGGTCGCACAGGCTTTGCGCGCGGGCACAGTTGCCGCAAACGTCCCTGCGCAAGCGTGGTTTCAAAACAACGTGCCCGGCGGGACGGCGCGCGTCATCACGGGCAACGAGGCGAACTTCATCAACGGCAACGTCTCAAACGTCTTCCAGACGATAGACCTCGCGCGCTTGGCAGGCGGCCTCACGCCCTTCAACAATCTGCAAACGCAGACGGCCTTCGTACGCACGAGCATCGGGCGCTCCAACTATCACGCGCTCGCACTCGTTCTGCGCAAACGCCTCGCGCGCGACCTGACCGTTGACTTCAACTACACCTTCTCCAAATCGCTCGACCAAACAAGCGTCTTGCAGAACTCGACCAACGCGATGCAGAACGCCTTCGCGCCCGACTTCGACTACGGCCCTTCGGACTTCGACCGCACGCACAACTTCAACGGTTATTTTCTCTACGACCTGCCCGCCGGTCGTGGCCGCCTGTTCGACACCGGAGGCGTGCTCGATAAATTCGTCGGCGGTTGGTCGCTCGCAGGAATATTCCGCGCCGCATCGGGTCTGCCGCTCGTCGTCTCGCAGGGCGTCTCCGCGCTCGGCGCAGGCTCAACTCTCGTCGCACAAAGCGGCGCGATTCCCGTTTCCGATCCGGCAAATCTCAGAACGGGCGTAAACGTTGGCGTTGGCGGCTCGAACAACGTCGGGACAAACGGCGACCCTGCGACGGGCGGTTCGGGGATCAACCTCTTCGCTAACCCGGAAGCGGCCTTCAACAATTTCAGAAGAATCTTGATCAGTCAGGACGGTCGTTCCGGCAGGTCGAACCCCTTGCGCGGCTTCTCGATGTGGAACTTAGACCTCTCGCTCGGCAAGACCACGCACATCAAAGAGAACGTAGCGGCGCGCTTCTCTCTAGACTTTTTCAACGTCTTCAACCATACGCTCTTCTCGAACCCGACGCTCGACTTAACCAACTCGCGCAGCTTCGGCGTCGTCACACAACAGAACGTCCCGACGCGTCGTGAGTCCGCAAGCCGCTGGATACAGTTCGGCCTGCGTCTGGAATTTTGAGGATAAAAAACTTCACCGCAGAGACGCAGAGGACGCAGAGGGGGCGCAGAGAGAAGATCACTTAACTCTCTGCGCCCCCTCTGTGTCCTCTGCGTCTCTGCGGTGAAGGCTTTCCTTCAACTGAAAACCGCTCTAGCACACAGAGACAACTGCCCTCGAACTTCTCCCGTTAACGTCCCTCTTCGATGATGATCTTGGCGATGCGTTCGGCGAGCGCGCCGATGGTGCGCGAAGGGTTGACGCCGAGCGCTTCGGGGATGATCGCTGCGTCGGCGACGTACAAGTTTTTGTAGCCGAACGCCTCGCCCCTGTGGCTGACAACGCCTGTCGAGGTCGTGTCGCCCATGTTGCAGCCGCCGAGCGGGTGCGGCGTGATCAAGTCTTGCGACAAAACCCATCCGGCGGGCACGAGCGCCGTGCCGCCCGTCGCCGCAGAGAGCTTCTTGTGCATGTTGACGACCGCGTTTATAGCAGGCGCAGACTCCTTGATGTTCCAGGACAGGTTGAGGCGTTGCGCCCCGAAGAACCAGAACTGTTTCTTGAGACTGAGCGTGCCGTCGGCCTTGTCAACCGCTTGCGCGAACCAGGGCATGACGTTTGTGAAAGGGTCGCGCCTGAGCGCGTCGCGTATGGAGGCGATGAGTATGTCGGCCTGAAACTCTTTGGGCGGAGTCTGTCCGGCCTGCCGTCTCATGTTGTAGCCGAGCAGGTCTGGAAAGCCCCCGTCCTCGATCCAGAACGACTGCCCCTCCTGGCTGCGATCAAGAAAATCAATGGCGGTGGTGATGGTCGGGCCGCGCGTCGGGTGTATCTCGCGGTTGGCGTAGATGGCGGGCGTCAGGAAGTCTCCGTTGCTGCTCCAATTTCGCCCGACGAACGAACTGAGTTGCGGCAAACTCTTCGTCACGTTGCGGCAACGCAATAGCAACTCGGTCGAGCCGAGCGAGCCTGCGGCGACGATGACGATGCGCGACGTGAGACTGCCCGCGATGCGCTTGTTATTTTCCAGCCGGTCGAAAGAGACGCGAAAGCCGCCCGCCACTTGTTCGACGTTATTCACAAGATGCAGCGGTCGCACCTGCGCGCCGTGCTTCTCCGCCCAGGGGATGTAGTTCAAGTCGAGCGTGTTGCGCGCGTCAACTTTGCAGCCGATGTCGCACGTGCCGAGATGTATGCACGTGCCCTGCTCCACGCCCTGCGCGTTGACGAAACGTTTGGAGGCTTCAAGTGGAAGCGGGTTGTTTGCGTCGTACTCCAATGCGGGATCGAATGAGATGGCGAGCGGGAGTTTACGGAAGCGTTGGCCGTGCCCGAGTTTCTCCGCGCCCTCCTTCATCAACTTCATGCGCGGGTTCCACTGTTTGTCTGGAACCGTCTGCACGTTCATGAACTTCGCCACGCGGTCGTAATGCGGTTTGAGTTCGGCGTAAGTGATCTCGGGCGGCCAGCCCGCTTTGAAAGTGTCGGGCGGCGGTTCGACCGAGACGTTGGCGTAGAGGAGCGAGCCGCCGCCGACGCCCGCGCCCTGCGCGACCGTCATGTTGGGGAAGACGCGCAGGTCGAGCCAGCCGTTCATGCGTTCGGGCTTGTCGTAGTTCCAAATCCAGGGGTCGTCGGGCTTGCGCGGGTAAGTGTTTTTGTCCCACCTGCGCCCGCGTTCCAGAATCGCAACTTTGTATCCGGCTTCGGCCAGACGGCAGGCGGTGATCGCCCCGCCGAATCCGCTGCCGATGACTATCACGTCGAAGTCCATAGAATTTTGTCCTCGCTTCGGGTGGGATTGGCTCGACCGAGCGCAATCATGTTACGAGACGTTGGCGCGGAAACCGGTGAAGGCATTGAGTGTACACGCCGACAGGAAAGCGACACGAGGAAACGGGCGACACTCTATGCCTCGCGTTGTGAGCGTGTCAAGAGTCTATTTTTGCAACTTCACATGCGACCTTCGACGCGTTTGTTCGGGCGCATGTGTGTTGAGCGGCACGGAGATCAACTCAAGGGATCAACTTAAGGGATCAACAAGACCTTCCCCGTAGTCGCGCGTCCTTCAAGCTGGCGGTGCGCTTCGGCGGCTTCGGCGAGCGGGAATGTTTTTCCGATCCTCAGTTTCAACTCGCCCGCAAGCGTCCACTCGAACACTTCGCCCGCGCGCCACAACAACTCTTCGCGCGTCAGCGTGTAGTGCCCGAGCGTCGGACGCGTTAAAAAGAGCGACCCCTTCTGCGCCAGGAGCGCGGCATCGAAGGGCGGCACACTGCCGCTCGACTGTCCGAACAGTGCGAGCATGCCGCGCGGCGCAAGACAGTCGAGGCTCTTAAGGTAAGTCGTACGCCCAACCGAATCGTACACAACCTCCACGCCCCGCCCTCCGGTCGCGCGTCTGACCTCTTCCTGAAAATCCTGCTCCGTGTAGTTGATAACAACGTCTGCGCCAGCCTCGCGCGCAAGCGCGGCCTTCTCTTCGGTCGAGACCGTGCCGAACACACGCGCGCCGCGCCGTTTTGCGATTTGAATGAGCAACAGCCCGACGCCTCCTGCGGCGGCATGTACGAGCGCCGCGTCGCCGCGCTTGAGCGCGTAAGTTGAAGTTGCCAGATAATGCGCCGTCATCCCTTGCAGCATCGCCGCCGCAGCCGTCTGCGCATCAACGCCTTCGTGTACTTTCACGAGTTTGGCGACAGGCACGATGGCGTATTCCGCGTATGCTCCCAAAGCCATCGCGTAGGCGACGCGTTCGCCCACTCCTATCTCGCTCACGTTCGCCCCGACCGCTTCCACAGTGCCCGCCGCTTCCGACCCAGGCGTGAACGGAAGCGGCAGCGGGTACAAACCCGTGCGGTGATAAACGTCAATGTAGTTGACGCCAATGGCCTCAAGTTTGACGAGCGCCTCGCCCGCTTTCGGTTCCGGCCGTTCGACATCTTGATAGACGAGTTTCTCAGCCCCGCCGCACTCTTCAACTCTGATTGCCTTCATCTTTTTCCTCTTCCGTGTGTGCCGATTTTCAGTTCGCACGCATTCAACCCGCGTGCAAGCCGACTTTATCGCGAGCGTGTCCCGAAGGGTGTATCATACACCTCCGACTTTCGAGAAAAAGAGGTTGATTTCTGTGGCTCTAAAACTCGTACAAATTGATTATCAATTTTCCGGCCCGTGGGGCGCAGAGATGTCGGAAGAATACGCCGACCTCGCGCACAGGATCGCTGATGTTCCCGGCCTCGTCTGCAAGGTGTGGACGGAGAACCGCGAGACGGGCGAAGCGGGCGGCATTTATCTGTTCGAGGACGAAGCCTCGCTCGACGCTTATCTTGTACCGAAGATCGAGCGGCTGCGCGAGTTTGGAATACAAAACATTCGCGCCAAGAAATTCGACGTGAACGAACCGCTCACGCGCATCACCAGAGGCAGAATCAGCGCGTGATGCGGCGACGGAAAAGGCGTCGGTTTAGCGTCACATCACTCTCGCGGCCTACTCGTATCTCAAAGCCTCAATCGGATTCAGACGCGCCGCCTTCCACGCAGGCCACAGGCCGAACCCGACGCCCAAGCCCACAGACACGGCGAAGCCCACGATGGGTGCCCAGAGCGGAATGTAGGTCGGCATGATGGTGCGTATCAGTAGGGCTATGATCGAACCGAAGATGATGCCGAGCACCCCGCCGAGTCCCGTCAGCGTGGCGGCTTCGATCAAAAACTGAGTCACGATGTCGCGGCGGCGCGCGCCGATGGCCTTGCGAACGCCGATCTCTTTCGTGCGTTCCGTCACGCTGACGAGCATGATGTTCATCACGCCGATGCCGCCGACCAGAAGACCCACAGAAGAGATGGCAACCATCAAGGCGAAGACGCCTCCGGTGATCGCGCCGAACTGTTCGATGATCTGATCGGAAGTTTGCACTCCGAAGTTGTCCGGCTTGTCGTGCGGCACGCGTCGCCTTTTGCGCAACACTTCGCGTATCTCTTCGAGCGCCTGCATCAACTTGCTCGGCTGCGCCTGCGCCATGATGAAGTTGTCTTCAACGTCCGGGTAGAGACGCTGCAACGTGAGGTAAGGCAGGTAGACGGCCTTGTTTTCGTTGTTCGGGTCTTCCGCGCCGACGAGGAAAGTCTCGCGCTCCGCGAGCACGCCGACCACGCGATAGTAACGCCCGTTGATCATCAACTCCTGTTCGAGCGCGTTCGTAAACGGGTAGAGCGTGTTCGCCACGTCGCGCCCGATGACGACCACATCTGCGCGCCGCGCGTTCTCTTCGTCCGTGAAAAAACGGCCTTCGGCAATCGTCGCCACGCCCATGCGGAAGTAGGCGGGCAGCGTCCCCTGCACGGTCGCGTTCGTCATCTCGATTTCGCGGTGGCGCACGTTGATGCGTTCGGTGAATGGGCCTCCGGCGAAGTCCACAGGCGACATGAACGGCGCGACATACGTGACCGAAGGGCATTCGGCCTGGACCGCAAGCGCGTCCTCGTAGCTCAAGGGCTTGCGCATGCGTTCCTCCGCTGACGGGTTGAAGTTGAAGCCGGGGTCGAAGCGATAAGCGTAGATCGAGTTTGTACCGAACGACTCGATCTCTTTGGAGACGCGCGCGTCGATCCCTGAGACGAACGCTGCGATCACGATAACAGTCATCGTGCCTATGACCACGCCGAGTATAGTCAGAAACGAACGCAGCTTGTGCTGCCAGAGCGTGTCCAGCGCCATCAAGAGATTTTCGTAAACGTCGCTGCGAAATAGATTCATAAGACAGTGACAAGTGACGAGTGACAGGTGACAAGTGAAATCAGATGAGTCGTGAATCGTAAATCGTGAACGGAGAAAATCTGCTTTTGTCTGTTCATGCTTTGCTTGTCACTCGTCACTTGTCACTCGTCACTTTGTTAATCTGCACGGAGCGCTTCAATCGGATCGAGCCGTGCGGCTTTCCACGCGGGATAGACGCCTGAGATCAAACCGACGCTGCCGGACACGACGAGCGCCGCCGCGACGGCCGCCCAGGGGAGCGCCGTCGGGACGGGCGTGAGCGTGGCAACCAGCGTCGCGAGCAGGTAGGCGATGGTCACGCCCGTGATGCCGCCGAGCAGCGAGAGGATCGTTGATTCGGCTAAAAACTGTTTCAGTATGTCGCGCCGTCGCGCGCCGATTGATTTGCGCACGCCGATCTCTTTGGTGCGCTCGGTGACGGAGACGAGCATGATATTCATAATCACTATGCCGCCGACGACGAGCGAGATCGAAGTGACGCCGACGGCGGCGAGTTGGATCGTGCCGAAGATTTTGTCGCGCAGTTCGTTGATCGCGCTCGGCGTGACGATGCCGAAGTTGTCGCGCTCGCTGGGGGCGAGGTTGCGTCGCGTGCGCATCACGACGCGCGCTTCGTCAACCGCGTCGAGATAGGAAGCGGCGCTCGTCGAAGTGACGCTGAGCGCAATCGAGCGGCGCGAACCGTAGAGCGACAGGAAGGTCGAGAGCGGGATGGAGACGTACATGTCGCGCGTCTGGCCGAAAACCGAGCCGAGTTCTTTGCCGACGCCGAGCACTTTGAAAGGTCGCCCGTCGATTTTTATGTACTGGCCGAGCGGGTTCGCAGTCGGGAAGAGTTTCTCCGCCACGTCTGCGCCGATGAAGCAGACGGTGCGGCGCGTCTCGTCCTCCGCGCGTGTGAAGTAGCGCCCCGCGCTCGCTTCGATGCGCTCGATGTCCGCGATGTTGGGCGTGACGGCGCTGACGCGAACTTGAAAGAGCGTCGTCGCGCCGAACTTCACGTCGCCGACGCTCTCCTCTTTGCCGCCGACATCCTTGATCGCAACGCCCCCGTTGATGCTGTGCGCGCGCAAGGCTTCGAGGTCTTCAAGCGTCACGTCCTTGTTGCGCCGACGCGCCGCGTTCAAGACTTCGACGCTGGAGAAATCTTCAATCGAATACTTCTGCACGGCGAAGGCGTTCGTACCGATGTTGGCGATCTTCTCGTCAACGTAAGCATTGAAGCCTTCGATCAGAGAAACGACGACGATCACGGTTGCGACGCCGAAGATGACGCCGAGCAGAGTCAAAAACGAACGCAGCTTATGCGTCAGGATAGAAGATAAGGCCAGCTTTAACGCTTCGATGAAAGGCATCTGCGCTAATCCTCTCCGGCAAGTAAGCCGCGCGCGCCGGAAGACTCAAATTAAAATACGCTGCCGAAAACCGGAAGTTTCAACGCACACGACAGCGCGTTCGTAGGTTACTCCAACCATTGCGTCCCGCGTTTCGTGGTAGATTTAGAGCGCTCGGAAAAGTTTGCGAGGCGAAAAACTGCCACGCCATTCTCCGGTTTAATCAAGATGAAAATTCTCCGTCTCACAATTGTTTGTCTCGCGCTGGTTGCCGTCACATTTGATCTCCGTTCGCTTGCACAAGAGGCGGGTGCGCCGCGTTTCGAGGCTTATCGCGTCGCCGTCAGACGCGGCATGTCTGCGCCGCTCAACCCCGGCAGCCACAAGTTAGCGCGCCACTACCGTACGCTCCTGCGTCGGCAACAAAGACAAGAGGGCGTCAACTTCGCAGGCCATTACACGCTCGCCGCCGTCGGCTGCGGCACGGGCTGTTCGGTCACGGCGATCATTGACGCGCGCACAGGCCGTGCCTATTTTCCCAATGAGTTGGACGGCTGGACGAGCATCGTCGGCGATTATGAATTTGCGGAGGGCGAGGACGTGCGGACTTTTCGCGCCGACAGCAGGCTGCTCCGCGCCATCGGGCGTCCGAACATCGGCAAGGCAACCGAGGAGAGACACGGGCCGAGCGGCATCTACTACTACGAATGGATCAACCAGCGCCTACGTCTGGTGCGCTTCAAGCCCGTCGGCTCTTACCCCGAAGCCGACCCGCCGGAGAAACGTTGACCGAAGCGTCAATCGTACACACACGACACCACGCAACCGAGTGAGGTGGAACATTGAACGTTCGAGCAGAATCGACGGATGACTATGCAGCAGTTCGACAGGTGAACGAGCGTGCGTTCGGGCGACCCGAAGAGGCCGATCTGGTTGATGCTTTGCGGAAGCGCGTCGAGCCGCATATTTCTCTCGCCGCCATCGTGGACGAACGCATCGTCGGCCACATCTTCTTCAGTGTCGTCCACGTCGAGTCGGAGGCACACGCGTTTACGGCTCTGGGTCTCGCGCCGATGGCGGTGCTGCCGGAATTTCAGAATCAGGGTGTCGGCTCGGAGTTGGTACGACGCGGCCTGGAAGAGTGCCGCAGGCTGGGGCACGAAGTTGTCGTCGTCCTCGGGCATCCAGAATATTACCCGCGCTTCGGTTTCGTTCCGGCCAGGCGGAAAGGGTTGAGTTGCGAATATCCCGTCCCCGAAGAGGTGTTCATGGTGTTGGAGTTGAGTGAAGGAGCTTTGTCGGGGCGTGGAGGCGTGGTCAAGTACAGCCCGGAGTTCGGCAGCGTTTGAGAGGCACGGCTCGACTGAAATGATTCCACACAAAATTCATTACTGCTGGTTCGGGCGCGGCAGCCGAAGCGAACTCCTGCAAAAGTGCATGGCTAGCTGGCAACGCATCATGCCCGATTACGAGTTGAAAGAATGGAACGAAACCAACACTCCGCTCGATAATCGCTACACGCGCGCGGCCTTCAAACATAAGTCCTGGTCGCGGCTATCCAATTATGTCAGGCTGCACGCGCTCTACACCGAAGGCGGCTTCTATCTGGACACGGATGTCGAAGTCGTCAAGAGCCTCACGCCCCTGCTCGAACACAAATGCGTGCTCGGCTTCCAACTCGCGGAAGAACAAGTTGACTGGGTCAACAGCGCAGTCTTGGGTGCGGAAGCGGGTCATCATTTTTTGCAGCGCGGCATGGAACTGACGTTGAAGTTGTACGACGATGAAGGCGAGTTCTATCGCGGCCCTGCCATCGCAACCGCCGTCCTGAAAGAGTTGGGCTTGAGAACCTACGGCCTACAGGAGATCGGCGGCGTGACCCTCTACCCGACGGAATATTTTTATCCCTACCCCTGGTTCGACAAGTTCTCGCCCGATTGCACCACGGAGAACACATACTGCATACACCACTGGGCAGGCTCATGGTTAGAGCAAGAACGACGCAGCACGATCCCCACTCCCAGACGCATCGTAGGTCGCCTGCGACGCGCTCTGAGGCTGCGGTCGCCATAAAATATTTGTCGCTACTAGCGGCCTAATGATAGTTAGATTGCTTACTTATCTGAGGAGTTAAAGTGACATGGCTGGCGTTAGGCAGTTCCGCATTCACAAATTAGTTGCGATGAATATAATCTAGCGAGACACAGCTAGAGTGGGAAGCTAAAATAAGATATTGAGATGATAACTATCGGAACTGTAGAAAGTTTATGGCGCTATCCGATTAAGAGTATGCGCGGCGAGGAGATGCCCGAAGTTTTTGTGGGCTTTTCGGGCGTCTATGGCGATCGCTGCTACGCCTTCAAAAATTCCGCCGCGCGCAAAGGCTTCCCTTATTTGAACGCAAATGTGCAGCAACGAATGCTGCTTTATCGTCCGCAATTCCGTCAGCCGGAACGTGCGTCGAAACCGCCGAATTTTGTCGAGGCGTCGAGCATCGCGCCCGGCGTCACCTATGCAAACGGTGATGCGGAAGATTTGGCATTAGACGTTGTGACGCCGTCAGGCGAAATCATTTCCGTTGACGATCCGGCACTTATAAAACTACTCGGCGAAGGGTTGAGCGGAAAGAATCAACTGCAACTCGTGCGGTCAGACCGCGCTTTAACCGATTGCCGTCCGGTTTCGTTAATCAGCTTGCAAACCGTTCGACAGGTTGAGACGGAATTGGGCATGCCGCTTGATAAGCGGCGCTTTCGGGCAAACATCTATTTCGATTTCGCGACAGAGCGCGGCGGATTTGCCGAAGATAATTTAGTCGGTCGGCGTCTGCGTATCGGCTCAAAGGCGATGATGATGATTCTTGAACGCGACCCGCGCTGTAAGTTGATTTCGCTCGACCCGGAGACGGGTGAGCACAACCCGAACATTTTGCGCCACGTCGTCAAAGCACACGATAACTTCGCCGGTCTTTATTGCGCAGTATTGGTCGAAGGCTTATTGAAGAAAGGCGATCAAATCGAGATAGCAGCCGATTGATTGTCCCAGGGCAGAGTGTTTCCCGCTCGTGTAATCTCTGAGTGGTAGGTTGCCGGTATGCGTATCTGAACGGGAAGCAGCGAAGACGTAGATGAATCAAGCGTCCTTAGTTTCTGTCATCATCCCCTGCTACGGGCAGGCGCATTTCCTTGATGATGCCATCAGGAGCGTACACGCGCAGTCCTATCGCCAGTTTGAAATCATCGTCGTGGACGACGGCTCGCCGGACAATACTGCGGAAGTCGCCGCACGCTACGACGACGGGCTCGTGCGTCTGATTCGCCAGCGTAACCTCGGACTCGCGACGGCGCGCAACAACGGGCTTCGCGCGAGCGCGGGCGACTTCATAGTTTTCTTAGACGCCGACGACCGCCTCTTGCCCCGTGCGCTAGAAACAGGCGTGAACTCTCTGTACGCCGCGCCGGAGTGCGCCTTCGTCTACGGCTTATGCGAATTTATTGACCAGGAAGGTTCGCCCATCCCTACGCCGCCGCACGTCGCCGTCAAGGAGAATTATCATCGTGCCTTCCTCAGAGACAATCCCATCTTGTCGCCGGGCGCGGCCATGTTCCGGCGCTCAATCTTTTCGCGCGTCGCGGGGTTCGACCCGTCGCTGTCCAGAGGTTGCGAAGACCTCGATCTTTACTTGCGCATTGCGAAAGAGTGGCCGGTTCATTGTCACGGCAAGACCACGCTCCAATACCGTAAGCATCGCGGCAGCATGTCCGCGAACAGGTTTCGGATGCTTCGCGCGTCGAACAAGCTCTTTCGCAAACACCTGCGGGAAGTCGCGGGCGAACGCGAACTCGAAGAACTCTGCCGCCTCAAGATAATTCCCCGTCGCCAACTGATACTTCAACAGCCGACGCTCAACCGGATAATCGCAACCGTCAGATTGCGCACGCGCCTGCGCGCCGTCGGGTCATACGTCCGGCAAAACTTGCCGGAGTGGACTCGTGTGCGGCGCGCGAGCCGTTAAAGCAGCAAAAGCGTCCGATTCAATTGCTCGTGCTTGAAGGCAAATATCGCGTGCGCAAAATCTCGCGGTGGTGTAGCTCGTGCCCTGCGATGATGTAGGCAAGCGCACGCACGCTCGCCTCGCTGTCGTTAGCTAAGCCTCGCCGCGTCCAAGCATCTCTGTCGAGATGTTTGAAGAGATAGAGAGTTGAGCGCCTGACGCTCTCGAACTCGGAGGCAAGATCGGCGAGCGAGCAGTTGTCGAACGAAGCGTTGCGAATGTAGTCGTCCTGCTCGTAACCGGGCAGAGGCGTCTGGTCGTTGCGCGCGAAGCGCAGCGCGCGGTAGGCGAAGATGCGCTCGGTGTCTATCAAGTGCCCGACGAGTTCCTTCATGCTCCACTTGCCGGGCGCGTAACGAAATCCGGCCTGCGATTCGGGGATGCTACGAAGGAGAGCGAGAGTCTCTGCAAGCTGCGCGTCGAGCGCCGCGAGTATGTCGCCGTCTGCGACGAGCGAGACGTACCTGCCGTAATAAGGCACGTATTCCGTCTCGCCGGGTCTGTCAATTTTGAAGTCCGCCATCGAATAATTCCTCCGTTCGGCACACGCGCCGACCGTTCTGTTCATCACGCAAATTTGAAGTTCGCACACGCGCCGGAGTTCAAAGCCTTCTCGTAGACTATCGCGGCGGCGGCGGCATCCTGCAAAGCCATCCCCGTGCTGTCGAAGACGATGATCTCTTCGTCGGAACTTCTCCCCGTCTTTTTTCCCGCCACGACTTCGCCGAGTTCGGCGTGGACATCCGACCGCTGCAACAAGCCTTTCTCAAGCGCGTGATGCAGTTCGCCCACGACCGCACATTGATCCAGAATATCCACGACGATCTTGTTCGAGGTCGCGAGGAGCGCAGGGTCTAACTCCTGCTTCTCTTCGCTGTCCGCCCCGACCCCTGCGATGAACGTTCCGCGCGAGACGTATTCTCGTTTCAGGAAGTATTCTTTCGACGGCGTACACGTCACGCAAATATCGCTCTGCCCGACGGCGGCAGCCAGATCATTCGTGTGCTCTATTTCGACATTGAATTGCCCCGATAGTTCGTTTGCAAATCGTGCGGCCTGTCCGGCGTCCGCGTCGTAGGCGAAGACGCGTTCGAGTGGTCTCACCTTCGACAACGTTTGGAGCGAGATTCGACCTTGATTGCCGCAGCCGCAGATCGTTGCGACCTTCGCATCCGTGCGCGAGAGATACTTGGCTGCGACGGCGGTGGCCGCGCCCGTGCGCCTGATCGTGATCTCGATGGAATCCATCAAGGCCAAGGGCTGCCCGTTTTCGCCGTCGCAGAGCAGAATCACGCCTTGTATGTTTGGCAGGCCGTAACGCTTGGAGTTCTGAAAGAAGTTCGCGTTGCATTTAACGACGAAGTAGTGACGGTCTAGATTGAGCACGCCCGCTTTGAGATGAAACCCGCCGCCCGGAGAGTGTACGGACAACATGCCGGGCTTCGGCGTTGCGCCCTCGCCGTACAATTTGAAAGCGCTTTCGACCGCCGCGATGCACTCGTCGACGGTCAAGAGTTCCGCGACATCCTCGCGCCTGAGCAAAAGCGTGCCGTCTGTGCTCATTCATTCATCTCCCGTCTTTATCGCTGCCGCGCCGCGATTTGAGTTTCGAGCCGAGAAGCGTTCCGGCCAAAAAACTGATCGAAGAGATGACGACAGGAACGAGTCCTTGCTTCACCTTCGGCGGCAAGTGGACTTTCCCGCCGCCCTGACCACCACCGCCGCCTTTACCCACGTGCCCTATCTCTTGCTTCAGCCGCGCGATCTCGCCTTCGTAATATTTCACGTTATGCCCGGCTTCCAGCAAATCCTCTTCGACTTGCGCTTTGTCAGTGCCGTGTTTGGCAATCTGGTCGTTCAGTTCTTTGACGTATGAATTAAGGCTACGCAACTGCGCTTCATAATCCTGCAACTGGTCTTCCAATACGTCGCGGTTGACATTCATGGACTGTTCTCCTTTTTCAAGTGGGCAACTGTTCACGCGAGGAGGCAAGTACAGATAGTGCGAAGGCGAGAGCGAGTTACGACCCGCACACGTACAACGAGACCCTTTGTTCGACGGCAAGGAATCAGACGCCCCGCTGTCACGACCAACTTCTGTGGGGCATCCTTAGCGCTACATTCTACCTGCGAAACGGCAAGGCATGAAAACTTTCTTCAACGCGCCCGCGCAAGTGTGTCACGTCAATCTTTTTTTCATAAAGACGGCGACTTCCCCGTCGGGAAAATCGTCGTTGGAATAATACGAGAGATCAAGCCCTTCGATGCGGAAGCCTGCTTTGCGATAGAAGCGTATCGCGGGCGCGTTTGTGTTCTGCGTCTCACAGACGATGGTTCTCAGTCGCGCGCCGCGAGCTTTCAGAACGAGCGCCTCCATGAGCCTCAGCCCCGTCCCTCGCCCGCGATGCGTCTCCGCGACGTGAAATTCCAACACCCACAAACTCTGATTCCAAGCACGCGGTTCGGTCAGAGCGATGCCGACGCAAAGCCCTCCGGCATCATACGCGCCGAGCGAGAGTCCGTGTCGCGGAACTTGCAGGTAATGCTTTAAGGTTTCCGCGTCCGGCTGTTCGTAATGCTTAACGTAAGGTTGCGGCAAGTGTACGAGATCGAGCGTGAGCGCGAGGTGCTCGCCGGTCTCCGTTTTACTGACGCGATACCTGGCGTCGGAGACATAACCTGTGATCAGGCGAAGGAGGTCTGCGGGGTCGAGTCCGTCCAAAGGTCTGATGTGAATCATGGTGTTCACGATTCTACATTGAGTTGCGATAGTCTCAAGTCTTAAGTCTCAAGTCCCAAGTCACAGAGCCACTTTTGACTTGGGACTTGAGACTTAAGACTTTAGATTATCGCTACTTGATCCCGACCCATCCGCTTGCGGGGACGAACTGTTTCTTTTCCACGTCAACGGAGACGATGTACGCGCCCGTTGCGCCGACGCGACGGTTGGGGCCATAGGTCAGCGGCGGCATAAGTCCTGTATCGTATTCGTAGAGTCCTTCGAGCGCGCCGATCAACTTCTCGCGGCTCAGGTCGCGCCCCGCGCGCTTCAAACCTTCGACCAGAAGTTGCGCGGAGACGTAGGCCGAAATCTGCGCGGCGACGTGGCCTTGCGGCAGTTTGTACTTCGAGGCGAGCACGCGCAAGTTGTCCAGACCGGCGGGCTTCACGTCTGCGGGCACGCTCGGAAACGAGAGGAAAATTTTGTCCTTGAAGGCGGGCGGCACGTCTAAAATGTCTTTGCCCGTCAACGCGCCGGGCAGTAGAAGCGCGGGCGACCAGTTCAACTTCTCCGCCGCCGCCCACAGAGCGCGCGAGTCTTCGCTCCCGCCGAGAAAGAAGACGGCGTTCGTGCCCTTCGCGCTTAATTCTTTCGCGACTGCCGCCGCGTCGAACTTGCCGCGCGCGTACTTCACGCGCACGGGCGCAACCCACGCGATGCGCTTGCTCTGATCTTCAATCGCTGCGGCCACGCCCGCGTTCACGTCGCTTTCGGGATAGACTATGACAGCGTGCGCCGTCGTCTTGTCCGCAAACTTCTGCGCGGCGAAGGCGACGAGTGCGCGCGCCTGATCGTCTATGCCGGAGAGGAGATAGAAGACCTGACGGTTGACGGGCACGGCGAGCGGCGGGTAGAGCGTGAAGGGGCCGACGAGCGGTACTTCCGAGTCGCGCGCGAGCGCGGCCACTTCGCGGTCGGCTCCCGCGATCATCGCGCTCGACAACGCGAAGATTTGTTCGTCACGAATCAGGTGTTCGGCGCTAGCAATCGTTGCAGCCGTGTCGCCCGTCTCCGCAAACTTCAACTCGATCTTGCGATTGTAAATACCGCCCTGACTGTTGACTTCGTCGAAGTAGGCGGCGACGACCGCCTTGATTGATTGCCCCATCTCCGCGAGCGCGCCTTTAGACGGCACGAGCATCCCGACGCGTATGCTTGTGTCGGTCAGACCCGGATCGCGATCCGTGCCGAGTCGTTTGAGATAGGCGATGAGATCGGTCATGTCCTCGCGCGACATCTGGTAGCGCGGCATGACGTTCAAGAGATGATTGCCCGCCGGATCGATGCCGCGCGTGAGAGCGAGTTCGAGCGCGCGGTCTGTGTAGGGCGGGTGCTTGCGCCCGCTCTCGTGCGTGACGCCGTAAGGCTTGGTGAGAGCTTCCCAGGTGACATTTGAAGGCAAGACACCGCCTTCGGGTTTGCCCTGCCCGTCGAGGCCGTGACAGTTGGCGCAGGCCATCGTGCTCGCGGGAATTTCGAGCGACGCCTCGCCTAGATACGCCATGATCTCTTTGCCCGACGCGCTCGTGCCGCGCAGGTAAATTTGCTTGCCGCGTCGCTCCTCCGTCGTCAACGCGCCGACGGCGGGCGACGTTTGCACCTGTGTTGTGGCAGCGGCGGCAGAAGTCGTCTGCGCGGAGACGCGAGAGATTGTGCGTGTGTGCGAGAGATAAAGAGTCGCCGCGAACGCGACAAAAAGTAGCGCGGCGAGTGCGCGCCGCAGTCGTTGCGGTGGAAAGTTTCGCTGCATTAGTTGCCGCCGGTCGCGGGTGGCGCGTCGTTGAGGACGCTTTCGACGATCTTGACGAGTTCTTCCGGCTGCGCGAGGCCGAAGGCTTTCTTCCAGAGACCTGTGCGCTCGTTGCCGATGATGAAGATGTTCGTGTGCTGCTCGCGCTGCTCGACGTACTGCCCGAGTTTGTAGAGCGCCCAGTCAACGTTCTCCTTCTTGCCCGTCAGGAACAGGCGGCCGGGCGCGGCGTTCAACTTCCTGGCGTACTCCTTGAGTGCCTGCGGCGTGTCCACGGTCGGGTCAACGCTGATCGAGACGATGTAGAGGTCTTTGCCCATGCGCTCCTTGAAGGCCGCCTGCAACTTTTCGAGGTTGCGATTCATCGGCAAACAACTGCCCTGACAGGTGGCGAAGAAGGCGTTGACGACGACCACGTGATTCTTGATCACGTCGCTGTAGAGACGCATCCGCTCGCCGTTCTGATTGATGAGTTCAACGTCCGTGAAATACTTCTGCGCCGCCGAAGCGTCGCTGGCGGGCGCGGGCACGCTTGCCGGTTGGCTCGGCTTGGCCGGAGTTTTCGGCTGCGGCTGTTGCGCCTGTGGCTTTTGCGCCTGCGTTTGAGCAGGTTGCTTCGCGCCGGTCGTCTGCGCGTCGGCGGCGTCGAGACTGCCGCAGATCGCGGCGACGACGACGACGAGCGACGCGAGGCGGGAGAGTTTGGCGACAAAGCGGACGAGGGGGCGGCGATTATTTTCGTTGGGGCGCGTGTTGGTCATGGCGTTTTCTAACCTCTCAAAATCCGTTGCCGACGTGCGCCGCAATCGTCTGCGCGCGTCGTCTTCTTGCGCTCTTACTGTACGGTGGCCTTCGCGACCGTTTCGGCGTTCAGAATCAGGTGCGGTATCTGCCTGTAGGCGACGCCGAGCGACGGGCACTGGAAGAAGACATAATAAACCCCTGAGCGCGGCGGCACGAAGTTGATTTCGTAGATGCCTTCGCCGACATACTTCGCCCAGTGGCGCTGCTGCCAGATGCCGGGCGCGAGGAAGGTGAGCACGCCCATGTCTTTCAAGTCGGCGCGCGGCTGTCTGGTCGTCGTGTCCGTCACCTTGAAGCGGAGTTGCACGTTCTCGCCCGTCTTCAAGTTGCGCTCCTTCAACAGCGGCTCAACCCTGATCGCCACGCTACGCTTCTTCTCGTATTCGGGGTTCTCGCCCACAGACATCTCGAAGCAGTTGACGACGCGCGGCGTGTCGAGCAGGAAGGCCACGTCGTAGTTGCCCTGCGCGGTGAGTTGCGCCTTCGTCGCGTAGACGCCGGGAGCAGTCTCGCGCAAAGAGGCGTCCCAGATGAGGAGCGCACGCGGCTCGCGCTTGTAGTTCGTGAAGCTGCCCATCGGCGCGGCCATGCCTTCTTGATAGTAATAGATCATCTTGTCGGCCGGATTGGCGACGAGCACCGCGTTGCCCTCCGCCGAAGGTATCACAACGTCTGCCGTCGAACGACTCGACGCCAGACCGGGAGCTTTCTGCCCGCCCGGGAAACGCGCGACGGACGACTCGACCGTGCCCGTGCCGAGTTGCGACAGGTTGATCATCGAGACGTTTTCATTGCCGAGCGCGCGCACGTAGGCGAACTGTTTGGTGAACGTCACCTGATCGGGCGAGTTGGCGACGGCGACCCGGTGCAGCACGCGGTTGGTCGAGGCGTCGAAGATGTGTACGACGTTCTCCTTCGGGTTGACGGCGAAGCCATGGCGACCGTCGGGCGCGAAGCGTATGGACGCAAGCCCCGGCTTCGTCTCGATGGTCGCCGTGACGACGTGGCCCACGCCGTCAACTGCGGTGACGCGCCCGTCGCCCTCGTGCGCCACGTAGACGGCGCGGCCAAGCGGCGAGTAGGCAACGGACGACGGCGCAGCGCCCGTCTTGAGGTCTTTCACTTTGGCGAGCCGCGCCACCTCGACGACCGAGAGCGTGCCGTCGGCCTTGTTGGTGACGAAGGCGAAGCGGTCGTCGGGGCTGAAGGCGAGTTCATGATGCCCCGCGCCCGTAGTGATCTGCGCGGCCACCTTCGCCGTCGCCGTGTCGATCACCGTCACGCCGCCCAAGCCCGCCTCGCCCACGCCGTCCGTCCCGACCCACAAATATTTTCCGTCCGCCTGCAAGCTCACGCGCACGGGGCGCGCGCCCGTGTCAACGTCCGAGACGACTTTCCAAGTCGCCGTGTCAACGACGGCCACCTGATTGATGAGCGGCATCGAGACGTAGAGGCGTCGCCTGTCCGCGCTCATCACCCAGTCCTCGCCGGGGCTTTTGAGGAAGACGACGGTGAGCAGTTTGGTCGTGCCGAAGCCTAAGAGCGGGTCGATGACGGAGATGTTCGCCTCCTCGTTCATGGCGAGGACGTAGTAGGAATTGAGGTCTATGTCGGGGCGCTGGCTGAGTTGCGCCGTCAGGAACGACTGCACCTTCTCGCGGCACGCCTTCAAATCGGTGGAGGTCGTCCCCTTAGCCCGCTCGTCGATCCACGCAGCCGGGCGCAAGTTGGTCACGGGCTGACCCGTCGCGGCGTCTTTCACCGAGAACGAGACGAGCGCCTCCTTGCCTTCGAGCAGCCCGTCAGTTTTGACGACCGGCTCGACCCTGAACTCGATGTTGATGCCCTCGTGCGTGATCCGCTGCGGCGCGTTGGACGCAGGAGGCACGGCAACGGCGCTCGTGAGCGCGGGCGTTGGTTTCGGCGGAGGCGGCGGAGGTGGCATGCCCGAACGTTGCGTCTGCGCAGACGAAGCGCCCGTCGCGGCGGCGAAGAGAACGGTCGTCAGGACTATTTTGCTGATGCGGTTTCTGTTGTTCGTCATAAGTGCCCCGTTCATCGTCGGTGATTTTTGTCGCGTCCGCAACCGGCGGGAGATTTGTGTGCCCAGCGCCGGAGGCGTTCGATGTTCCTTTCTCGCCGCACGGCGGTGTGGCGTGCGTGCGAGTCTGCGGTCGCGGTCAGCGCGTGATGGCCTTCAGGTCTCGCATGGTGGAGCAGAAGGAGCGCACGGCGACCGTGCCGTCGTTGGCGTAGTCGAGTAGGGATTGACGTAGCTGCGCGGAGTCGTCGAAGACGAAGACGGTTCTGCCGTTCTGGCGTTTGATGGCCTCGATCATGAAACTGCGGCAGCGCAGGAAACTCGCGAGCATGAGATCGGAGGTCTCAAACGGGACGCGGGCGGGCGAAGACTGGTTCATCGCTCTTCATCTTTCCTTCATCGTGTGTTCATCTGTGCGGCCTGTGTCGAGGCCGCGAAAAATTGAGCTTCTACGTCGCGCGCCCCGTTGGATAGGGGCGCGCGACGTAGAGCGGTTAATCAGTTATCTATAGTTAATTCGCAAGGCCGTTCGGGACAGTACTTATCCGTGCATGGCGGGCACGGATCAACTGGCTGCGGGCCGACGCGGAAGAGTCCCCAGATGCCGCCGTCGAACTGGAAGGACTGGAACGTGCGGAACAGGTAATCGCCCTGCACGCCGAACGTGCCGCCCGCCTGATTGATCACCACGTCGAAGTGGTTGGAAGGCCCGTGACCGTACTGCGAACCGTGCCACGGCGAGTTTATGTTGTGTCCGATGACGGTAGAGCGCGAGCCGCTCAGGTAGGGCATCTCCTCCCAGATGTGGCCGTGAACCATGAAGACGTTGTTGCGCGCGTGGCCGCCCGCGTGCAGCACGCGGAAGCGCACCGGTATGCCCACCCCGGCCGTGAAGATCGGCGTCACCGGATCGAGTCCGCCGATCTGCGAGTTGTGCAGCGCATTCGTCATGTCGATCTGGTGCGTTGACTCGGCAGGGTTCGGGCAGCCCGTCTGCGGATAGCGCGGGTCGCCGCCCGTCAGAGGCGTCGCCGGGTAGAAGCACAGGCGCGTCCACATCGGCTCGGTGCGATAGTTGATCGCCTTCTGCCCAGAGTCCTCCGGGTCTTCGGCTTCCGCCAGATTCGGGACGGCGCGGCCGCTGTCGCCGAACCTCATGTTCACGTCGTTCTGGAACTGCAAGACCTGCTCACGGAAGGATACAGTCGTCTCCTGCGGGCAGGGCGCGCGGAAACAGACCACCGGCTCTTTCGTCGTGACCGAGATGGTAGCCGAGTGCGTCGAGTCATAGTCAATCGCCCAAACGCTGCCCGCCGGTTCGATGATGAGCGAGCCGATTGCGCTCTTGTTGCTGTGCTTGATCGGGTCGGAGGACGAGAGGTTCGTCGCGCCGAACTCGATAGGCACGCCCGTGCCGTAGTTGGTGTCGGGGTCTATCTGGATGTCGCCCGCGTACCACTGGTAAGTGACCGTGCCGCCGCCCGGCGCGGCCGTCTGGACGGGGTTGTTGCCGACGTTCATGCCGTCGCCCTTCGTCACGTCGAAGAAGACCAACTGCGGGTGCAGCCCGACGTACGACGACGGGATGACCTGATTGGCGTTGAAGTAATCGACGATCATGGGCATCGTGTTGTAGCCGGGCAGGTCGGGAGCTTTCTCCGGCAGCCGGTTGACGAGCGTGACGTTGATGCAGTCGCCGGAGTTGGCGCGCAGGATGAGCGGCTCGACGCGCGGGCGCGCGTACTTGCCTGTGTTCGGATCGATGTCGGGCTCGACGCCGGTCTGCCACTGCGGCGTGATGTTGACGAAGATGATCGCCGTCGGGTCATACAACGGCCCGGTCTCGACGTTGCCGTAGGTCGGGCTTTTCGGATTGTAGTCCTGCACCTTGAAGGTGTAGCCGTTCTGCCCGTCGAACTCAAGGCGCTGGCGCGGCAGGATGTCGCGCGCCAGATAGGCCGCCACCGTGTAGTTCCTCGGGTTGTCGGCCGCCGCACGCGGGCAGACGCCGACGAAGTCGCCGGGGTTACTTGCGCCCGGCCCGAAGCCGAACTTGTTGTTCGGCAGCTTGACGAGGTCTTGCCGCGTCGAACTGTAAGCCCTGAACAGACCCCACAGGCCGTTCCACTGATCGTCAACGGCCGTGCCCGGCTTGTAGAGGTAATCGGAGGTCTTCGCGTTCTTCGGCATACGCGGGACGAGGAAGTCGTACTTCTCGGAGATGCCCATCATCTGCGAGTTGCGATAGCCGGAGTCGGGATCGAACGGCTCGAAGAGCCACTTGATGCCGTTGATGCTGAAGTTGTGCCCCTCCTCGTGCGCGCCGACGAGCACGCGCACCTCCACGCTGTCGTTCTCGTACGCGCGCAAGAGCGGCGTGAACGGATCGTACGGGCCTACGTCGGCCGTGAGCGGCGGGTACGGGCCTGTGGTGTTCAAGACCGGATCGACGCGCGGGATGCTGCGATAGACGTGCGAGAGGTCGCCGCGTATGTCGTTCAGCACCTGCGTATTCGAGCCGGGGTTGCGCACGCGCAACGGGATCGGCTCGTTGCGGTAGTTGACGGAGAACGTGCCGGGGTCGTCAGCCGAAATGATCTCCGGGCACGGCGCAGGCTCGCCGTCCGGGCAGCGCTCGTGCGCCGGACGCCTCAAGAGCGCGGTGTCCGGGCCGAACGGGCCGTCGCCGCCCACGTAAGGCGGGAGAGGTATTTCTCTCCTGCCCGGCGGGTTGATGGCGCGCTCCGGGTCGGGCACAGCGAGACCGTTGGCGTCCACGCCGCCGCCTTTAAGGTAGGCGAGTTGGAAGTCCTGAAATTCGAGCAGGAACTCGCGGTAGCTGTACTTCGGATTGGACGTGATGACGACGGCTTGGAAAGTGGTCGGGCCGCCGTCGTCGCGTTGTTGCGAGGGGCCGCCGAGCAGCGCGCCCGTCTCGTTGTGATACCAGGCCGATCCTGGCGGCTCGATGACGAGGGCGGCGTAGAGTCCGCCCTGCTGGTGCGTGGACGGGCCGAAGTGATCGTGCGTGAAGGCGTTGCGCAGCGTGCGGTTGCCGCCCACGCTCGCGCCCACGTTGTCCACGAGCCAGCGCTGGATGGTGGTCTGCGCCGGGACGCCGAAGAACGGGTGGTTTTGAAGCATCAGGGTGCGCCGCCCGCCGGTGGGCGTGTAGATGCCGCCGAAGTTGTTGATCTCAGCGACGCGGTGTTTCACCTCTTCGGGGCCGAACGTGCCGTCCTCGTAGTTCCAGCCGTTGCCCGCGCCGTCGGACGAGGTCACGTCGAATTTAACGAGGTGTATGTGCTGGCCGACGATGTCGGTCGGCGTGGTCACCTGAAAGTCGTCAACGCGGTACTTCTTCGGGACGAGGTTGACGTGCTTGAAGGTGATGCAGTCTTCCTCGTTGGCGCGGAAGAAGAGCGGTTCGGGCGCGCGCTGGCCGAGCCGGATCGGGTCGTAGTCGCGCCACAGCGATTCGATGCGCGTCTGCGGGAAGTGCCAGCCAGCCTTGTTGATCGTCATGTCGAACTGGAACATGACGCCCTTGTAAGTGACGGGTCGGCCGCGCGGGTTGACGGTCAGGACGGGCTCGCCGCCGACCGGGAAGCGATCCGTCACGCACGGGTCGGCGTAGGGCGCGCCCGCGATGGGCGGACGGCCGTTCGTGAGGAAGGGCGCGGCCGAGCCGTCTGTGCGATAGCTGGGGTGAGTGGGCTGCGCGTGGTAGTTCATGGCGGCCACTTCGACCGGCTCGCCCGTCTCGCGGATTTCCTGCGCCTTGATGTTTACGATCTCCTTCTCGAAACTGGTGCGCGTGTGTTTTTCGACCGAGACGGTCGCGTCTAAGATGATGTGGCGCGGCAGTCCGGCGTCGAACTCTGTGTCGAGCGGCGGGTGCGGCGGGCGGTGGCCTGCGCGCGCGGGCACGAAGAACGGGAAGCCGGGATTGCCGCTGCCCGTCACCTGAATCTGCCCGTTGACGATCTGCGCCTGTGCCTCCGGCATGGGCGGCATGGTGTACTTCGCCATGTTCGCCGCCGAGCCGCCGGGCAAAGGCACGATGGCCGGGATCGGCGTACCGCGCAGGATTTCCGCATCGGGCAAGGCGCGCGCGCCCGGCGCAGGGCGACCCGCGAAGTCGAGCCGCGTGCCTTCCTCGAACACGTCGTGGACGCGCCAGAGTTCCCACATGCCCTGCGCGAAGTGCGGGTAGAAGTGGCAGTGGAAAATCGAGTCGCCGACCGTCAGGTTACGGTTGCCGCTGCCGCTGTGCGTGATCTCAAGGTTGTGACCCGAACTCGGCCCGAGCGCCTGGCTGTCGTTGTAAGACGAGCCTTCGGCATCGGCCGACTTGAGCCACTGGTGCGCGTGCAAGTGGTGTATGTGGTGCTCCTTCGGCCCGGCGTGGACTATACGCTGCTTGACGTGGTCGCCGAGATAGCTGTGGTGGACGTTCGAAGGGTCTTGCGGGTAGAAGGCTTTCGTCGCCTTGAAGCCCGGCGGCACGTTGAAGTTCGGATACTGCTTCGTGCCCGTGCAACGCCCTTCGCGCAGGGATTCGACCGTACACGGCGAGTTGGCCGGACGATCCACGACCATCGCCGGATCGCCCACCGCCCACGCCGACAGGAAGAACTCTTCGAACAGACATTCCTTGCAATCCTTCATCGGCCCGACGCCGAGACGGTTGGCGAGAATCTCCGAGCCGATGCCGCCCGTGCCGTAGTTGATGGCGAAGGCGTCGCGGCTGCCGTGAAGGGTGAACTCCAAGTTGTCGGGGTGGCCATCTTCAAAATGCGGGAACGCCTGCACCGCGCCGATCTCGTCGTGGTAGACGATAGTGAACTCTCGGAACGGCCAGTCGCGGTTGGGCGCGACGACCGGGATGTCTTTGAGTGTGTCGGGAGTCTCGCGAACGAATCGGCCGAGTCCCGGCCCCGTGATGATGGCGTTCAAATCCTGATGAACGATGATCCTGTTCTTGTTCATGATCTTCAGGATCGGCAGGCCGCGATAGCGATGCCACCACGGGTAGACGGCGTTGTAGTTGATGCGCGGCTGACCGGCGGGCGTGTATCCGATAGTCGCCATCCGCATCTCGTCGCGCGTCAACTGCGAGCGATACCACTCCGCGCCCTTCGGCTCGACGTTGACCGCGCCGAACAGCCCCGGCGGAATCTGGCCGCCGTCGCCTTCACCCGTCGTCGTCGCGCCCGCGCTGTACATCAGGTGGACGCCTTCCTTCGAGTTCGCGTCGGCGTAGAGCGTGTAGGTGGTGCGGCCGCCGGGTGCGACGAGACCGCCCGGAGGGCTGGGGTTCTGGCCGACGTTCGAGCCGTCGTCCTTGATGTCGTTGACGAGTTGGAGACCGACGACGTGGATCGAGGCGTGGCGCGTGGCGGGCTGCTCCTCGTCAACCGGAGTCGGGTTGAGCAAGTTCTGGAAATCGATCTGCAAACAGTCGCCGACGTTCATGCGCAGAACGAGCGGGCGCGGCCGCTTGTCGCCGCGCAGGCGTACGTTGCCGGGCGAGAGTCCTCTGCGCCAGTCGATAGGCACGACGTTGTGGCGCAGCGCGAAGATCATGCCCTGCGGCTGCACCGCGCCGAGGCGATTCCAGAAGAAGACTTGATCGAAAGCGACCACGCTCGCCTTGATCGTGCGTAAGCAGGGCGAGCGGCTGCTCGTTGACGCGGTGTAGTCGTAGGAGAGCGCGTTCGGCTCTTCATCCGTCACCATGTAGCCTGCGGTTTTGCTCTCGCTCGCCTCTTTGTAATCCTGCGAGACGTAGACTTGCTCGCTCTCCGAGGCTGGCCCGGATGAGTCTTGAACGGGCGTCTCCTCTTGGAGCAGTTCGTCGGAGATGGAGGGTTCGTCAACGCCTTGATCTTGTTGCGCCGGGTCGGGCGTCGGCTCCTCTGCGGGCTGGGGCGGCGCGGGCGTCGGCTCCGGGGCGAGTCCCGTCGCCGATGTTGTGGACGGCGACTCCTTGCTCGCAGCCGTGCTGGTCGTCGTGGTTGACGACTTCGGCGCTGGCGTCGGCGATGGCGACGGCAACGCCGTCGGAGATGGAGTCGGAGTCGGCTTCGCCGTATGCCCTGCTGCGCTCTGCGGCAGGGCGAACATCACGGCGGCGAGCGCCGCGCAGAACATCAAGAGAGACAGGAGCGTTTGGCGGTAGGCACGATTTGTAGACATAAACTCACCTCTTGCGCTGACCGAACTATCGGCCGGAGACTGTTTAAGGAGAGTTTCGTGTGCGCGGAAGCGAATCTGGTGGCTGGCGCGCATCATCTGGAAACATCTCCCCCGAAGAGATTAAGGTTGAGCAGATGCCACAGGATGCGCTAAGATGCGGGCTGTCTGGCGTTGCATCTTTTGGCGCAGCGATGTGGCGAAGGTTGTTTACGCAAACTGTCCCCGCCGTCACCGGCAAGTGACGGCGGGGACAATATATTTACCCCAGGACTTTGTTGACGTTCTCTCTCACGACGAGGTGCGGACGTTTAATCCGGTTGCTGAGTGAACGGGTGCGGCCGCTCAGCGGATGATGACTGTTGACGATAAAACTAACGGATGCTCTGCCACGTGGAATCTCAAACACGGCTGTTGAGATTCAGGGGTTTGGTGAGAACAGCATCGAATTTCTCTCAAGGGGTGTCAGGCACTTTAGACCTGACTCGCGTTGCCTGTCAAGAATTATTTTTTAACAACATTCAAGTTACATTTGCCTGCAAAGTTTTGTGCAAGACAGCCGCGCTTGCGACGAATTGCAACATTATGTCTCCGCAAGAGTTAGACGACGCGAACGAATCAACGGCTCATCGCGACGCTTCAAACGTGCTCGCGGCGCAGCCGGATTGAGTTCGATAGCAACCGTTTTTAGTTGCGTCGAAAGCGCGTCGAACGAGTGTCGTGTGTTCAACCTGACGACAGAATTTTCGACGTGCGACGTGCGGCCAAGATGTTTGTTTCGCGTCGGCGTTTCTGTGTTAGGCTTAAAGTTGTGATGCGAGAGGAGCAGGCACAGGCGAAAGCTTTGGCTTCGTTGCGGCGCAGGTTGTGGTGGCTCATCGCCGGTCGTTTCGTTCTGGCCGTCGCGCTCTTCGGGTTGAGTCTGCTCTTTGGACGAAGCGTGGCGGCCAGCGGCGCAGGTCTCGATTCGCTCCGCAACACGCTCGTCTTCGGCCTACTCGTACTTCTGCTCTCCGCGCTCTACGCGGCGACATTGCGCTTCACGCGCGTCGGGTTGCAGTGGCAGGCCGGAGCGCAGGTTTTCTTCGACGTGCTGCTCGTCACGTGGCTCACAGGAATGCGCGGCGATCTTCATTCGCCCTACGTCGCGCTCTACATCGTCATCATCTCTGTCGCGGGAATTTTTCTCGGCGTGCGCGGCGCGCTCGTCACTTCGGTCGGCTGCGCCGCCTGTTACACGTTCGTCGTGTTCGCGAGCGCGTTCGGGTGGCTTCATGTGAACGCGGGCGATGTGACGGCGGCCTCCGTGCCGGAAGTGATCGGGAACGTCGGCTTGCACGACATCGCGTTCTTCGTCGTGGGCTTGCTCGCCTCGCGCCTCGCCGAACGACAGGCGCACTCCGACGTTCAACTCATCGAAGCCAAGCACGCGCTCGCAGACCTACGCGCGCTGCACGAACGCATCGTCGAATCAATCCGCTCCGGCCTCGTCACAACCGATCTCGACGGCCTCATCTACACCTTCAATTCTGCCGCCGAAGAGATCACCGGCTACACCGCCGAAGCCTTGCGCGGCCAAGACGTGTCCATACTCTTCGGCGCTCTCAAGTTTAAGATCGAAGAGTCCATGCGCGCGGCTGCGGAGGGCGCGACCAGCCCGCGCTACGAGGCCGATTGCCTCACCGCCGAAGGCTTGCGCCTGCGACTCGGCTACAGCATCTTCCCGCTCTTCGGCGAGACGGGCGCACGCACCGGCCTCGTCATCACCTTTCAGGATTTGACGCAGGTGCGCGCGCTCGAAGAGACTTCGCGCAGGCAGGACAGGCTCGCGGCTGTCGGCCGCGTCGCCGCAGGCATCGCGCACGAGATACGCAACCCGCTCGCGGCCATGCGCGGTTCGATACAGGTCTTGCGCTCCGAGATGAACGGCGACCCCGCGCACGATGAATTGATGGAGATCGTCCTGCGCGAATCCGACCGTCTCAATCACATCATCACGGACTTCCTAACCTACGCGCGCCCGCGCCCCGTCTCGCTCGCCGACACGGACTTGCGCGAACCCTTGCGCGAAACCTTCACGCTCCTGCGCCACAGCCCCGAGACGCGCGCCGAACACATCATCGAAGAAGACTTCCCCGACGAACCCGTACGCGCGCAGGCCGACGCGGCGGGCTTGCGTCAGGTCTTCTGGAATCTTTCGCGCAATGCGCTCTCGGCCATGCCCGAAGGCGGGCGGCTGCGCGTCGAACTGCGCCCGACTACTTACGGGCGCGTCCGCATCACTTTTACAGACACGGGCGCAGGCATGTCGCCCGAACAGGTCGAAAGATTATTCGAGCCGTTTTCGTCTTCCACCACCGGCGGCACGGGACTCGGCCTGTCAATTGTTTATCAAATCATACGCGATCATGGTGGTACAATAAACGTCCGCAGCCGCGAGGGGAATGGCACGACGATCATCATCGAATTACCGGAGACGAGAAGGCAGTGACAAAGGCAGTGACAAGTGACGAGTGACAAGTGACAAGTTAATACAAAAGGCTTGTCTTCAACTTGTCACTCGTCACTTGTCACTCATCAAGCACCACTTGCGTTATGGCAAACATTCTCATTGTTGACGACGAACAGGGCATGCGGCAGTTGTTGTCGCTGGTGTTCGGGCGCGCGGGTCATCAGGTGCGCGCGGCGGAGAACGGGCGGCGCGCGGTCGAGTTGTTGCGCGAGGCGTCGGCTGATCTCATCGTCTCGGACGTGCGTATGCCGGACATGGGCGGCATCGAACTTTTGCGCGCGGCGCGCGAGTTGTCGCCGGATATAGCCGTCGTGATGATGACGGCCTTCGCCACAGTCGAGACGGCGCGCGAGGCGTTCAAACTCGGCGCGGACGATTTTATACAGAAGCCTTTTGATGTTGATGAGTTGAAGCTGATCGTCGAGAAGGCTCTGGAACTTCGCCAGCTCAAACAGGAGATACAGGATTGGCGCAAGACGCAGAGCGAGCGCGGGCGGCTCGATCAGATCATCGGTCGCTCGCCGCGCATGCAGGCCGTCTATCAGATGATCGAGACTGTGGCCGCCGTTCAGTCAACGATCTTGATCACGGGCGAATCGGGCACGGGCAAGGAACTCGTCGCGCGCGCCGTACACAATCTCTCACCGCGCAACGACAAGCCTTTCGTCTCGATCAACTGCGGCGCGTTCACAGAGACGCTTCTCGAATCCGAACTCTTCGGCTACGTGCGCGGCGCGTTCACGGGCGCAACCGCGAATCGCAAAGGTCTGTTTGAGGCGGCGGACAAGGGCACGATCTTTTTAGACGAGATCGGCGAGATGTCGCCCGCGATGCAGGTGAAACTTTTGCGCGTGCTGCAAGAGCGCAAGGTGCGTCCCGTCGGCGGGCACGAGGAGTTGACGGTGGACGCGCGCGTCATCGCCGCGACGAACCGCGATTTGCCCTCGATGGTCAAGACAGGCGCGTTTCGAGAGGATTTGTTTTATCGCGTCTCGGTCATCCCGATTGAGTTGCCCCCTCTGCGCGAGAAGCGCGAAGACATACGCGAACTCGTCACGCACTTCGCCGAAAAATATTCCGCGCAGGCCGGTCGCAGTTTAACCGTCTCGGAGGCGGCGATGACGTTGCTCGAACGTTACTCCTGGCCGGGCAACGTGCGCGAACTCGAACACACAATCGAACGCGCCGTCGCGCTCGAACGCACCGAACAGATTCAGCCCGAACGACTCCCCGAACAGATCACCAACTACAACCCCGCGCGCGTCGCCAGCGCGCTCGACCTGCCCGACGAGGGAATCAACCTCACGGCGCATCTGGATCAATTAGAGAAGACCTACCTGCTCGAAGCACTCCGACGCACGGGCGGCAACCAGACGCGCGCCGCAGAACTCCTCCAACTCTCCGTACGTAGCTTGCGCCACTTGCTCGACAAACACGGCATACGCAATCTCACCGCGCAAATCCGCAACGACGCCGCACGCGGCGCGCATGAATAAGACTGAGGGGAAAGGGAAAAGGGGTAAAGGTTAAGGGTAAAAACCAAGAAGCGGGGCGCAGCGTTTAAGTGCTGCGCCCCGCTTTTGTCTTCAACCTTTTCCCCTTACCCTTTTCCCTTTCCCCTCATTCTTGGCATGAGCGTTGCTCAACCGTCGGTGAGTTTGACCGCAAGGTCAGTCAGATTGATTGGTTAAGGTTGAAACAGCATAGTAATGCAGACTCATCCCAGGTCTAAAAGTCAACGCGGTTTCTCGCTCCTCGAACTCTTGATCGTCGTCGCCGTCATCAGTATCGTGGCCGCGCTCTCCGTCCCCAACTTCCTGCATTCGCGGCAGGCCGCGCATAACGCCAGCGCATTCAGTTCCCTGCGTTTGATTCATTCCGCTCAAATCGCTTATCGCGCGCGCTTCAACCAGTACGGGAATTTGACCGACCTCAAGAACGCGGGAACTCTCACCGATCCGCTGCTTACGGGCGGACAGCGCAGTAACTATAGTTTCGTCGTCAACCCCGCGACGCTCGGCGCGGATTACTACGAAGTGTCTGCGACGCCTTCGGTCGCGCCCTGGCGTTACTATTACATAGACGCGAGCGGCGTCATACGCAGCGAGAACGGCAGGGCGGCGGACTCCTCCAGCCCGCCGATCAGCTATTAACGGCGCGCCCGCGCCTGTAGATCGCAAGGCTACTCTCTCCCTCCCCGGTGGCCTCAGAAAATTTTGGCATCTCCCCATAAGTCTTCACGGACGCTGTCCGAAGAGAGCACGGGTGCTACGGTATCCGTCGCTCCGCGTTTTGACAAAATTCGTCACTCCGCATCTGACGAGTTTTGTTAATCGTCCCCCTCCGTCTGCCTGCGCGCCGCCCGGTTGCGCGTTTCCCCGCATAAAAAGCCGCCATTTGTGGCCTCAAAGCAGGTTTCAGGTCGCGAGGCGCGTGTGGCATGACTCTTGTTACTTCCCAGTTCAGCACGGCGCGTGGCCTCCCCAATAAGGTGACCCGTTGGCGCGTGAACAAAAAAACTTAACCAACTACCATTTGCCATAAGGAGCAAACGAAGAAATGCAACAGAACAAAGGCCAACGCGGCTTCTCACTCATCGAACTCTTGATCGTCGTCGCGATCATCGGCATCATCGCCGCCATCGCCATCCCCAATCTCCTCGCCTCCAAGCGCTCCGCCAACGAAGGCTCCGCCATCGG
>DATFGP010000039.1:0-2323 GCA_035249365.1 Pyrinomonadaceae bacterium
TTGCGTTGCGCGCGGGCGCGCGCCCGTAACGTTGAAGGCAGATGCGCGATATTCCACTGCAGCGCTTGTAAGACCTGAACCGCCGACGTGCGGCGTCCCGTCAGGAAATACAGGAGCGAGTTAAGGAGCGTGAGGATGAGCGTGAACGGAAGTGCGATCGCCAAACGAGGGAGGCTGTAGTTCTTGATGAGAGTCGCGAGCATGTTGCGCTCGTAGAAGTAGCGCGTGCGTCCGCGAACCGGAGAGTCGCGGATCTCTCGCTGTACCGCCGCGGCGTGGCGGACGACGGCGCCCGGATCGACGACGGTTTTGTACCCCGCGATGCGCGCACGCCAGCTCAGGTCGAAATCGTCGCGCAAGGCGACGAAGCGCGGATCGAAGAGGCCGACCCTCTCGACCAGCTCGCGCGCAACCAACAACGCAGCGCTCGTCGCATACAGCACTTCCTCGACGCTCTCGTGCTGGCCTTGGTCGATCTCGCCGCGTTCAACGCGCGGGACCGCACGACCGTATCGGTCCGTTGTTTGACCGAAATCCTGCAGCAGCCCGGGGTTATCCCATTCGAGCAGCTTCGCCCCGACGATCCCTGCACCCGTCGACTTCATGGTGCGAACCATCGATTCCACGGTGCCTGGTGACAACGCCGCATCGTCGTGGAGCAACAGGAATGCGTCGGCGTCGAGCCGGCGCTCCGTCGCGATCTTTAGGCCGGCAGCAAGCGCGCGCCCGTACCCGATCCGACGCTCGAGCGAAACGATGCGACGGACGCCGAACGCCTTCGCAAGGATCGCGCCGGAGCCGTCACCCGATGCGTTGTCGACCGCAAGAACTTTGATCGGCCGGTACTGCTGCGCGCGCAAACCTTTGAGGACATCGGGAAGCCAAACGGCGCCATCCGTCGCGACGAGCAATACCAATATCGAAGGGTCATCGGGGAGCTCCATGAGCCGCGCGAGCCTACCAAGCGCCCTTTGAGACCTGCCACTTACGCGAGTTTCTCGCACGTTTTCGGCGCGCGAAGCGAATGAGAAGGGTTCGCGGGAAATAACTGAGGCCTTGCCAGGCGGGCAAGGCCTCAGACGTACGAGGGCGAATAGTTACTTCTTCTTCGCCCGACGGCGCCTGCGCGCTGGCTTCTTGGCGGCTGCCTTCTTCTTTGCTGGCTTCCGCTTTGCCGCCTTCTTGCGCTTGGGAGCAGCCTTCTTACGCGTTGTCTTCTTCGCGGCTGCCCTCTTCGCCGTCTTACGCCGCTTCGGAGCTGCCTTGCGGGCAGTCTTCTTCGCAGCCGACGTGCGCTTCTTCGCAGTGCGCTTCTTGGCCGGCTTCTTTGCGGCCCGACGCTTCTTGGCTGGCATAGGGTGTCACCCCCTCTCCATCCTTGGTAGGAAGGCTTAGGATGCGAGCTTCTTTAAGCGACGGCGCTCTCTTTCGGAGAGACCGCCCCAGATCCCGAATCGCTCGTCGTTCGCAAGTGCGTAGTCAAGACACTCACGCTGCACCGTGCACTGCGCGCAGATGCGCTTTGCTTCACGCGAGGATCCACCCTTCTCGGGGAAGAAGACGTCTGGATCCACATAGGCGCAGAGCGCTTGCTCTTGCCACGGCAACCGCTCGTCATCAGCGAACCGTTGCACTCGCTCCCCCGATCCTTTTGCAGCATCCGCTGCAATGTTCTCGCCGCGTGCTTGCGGCTGCTCCCCAACCGCGTCAGTCGTCTCTAATACGACAACTGTAATTACGCTGCTGTAATTCTAGGAATATGAACCCCCAGGTCAAGCCCTGGGGCATTTTTTTTCGAGCAGCCGAAATCGACGTCAACGAGTGGAAATCGATGTGTTGAAAAGCGAACGACGGGTCCTTGTGAGGACCCGCCGATCGTTGGGGGGAGAGGTTGCGCTAGGCGCGCATCTCTTTGTTCGTCGCGAACGTGCACGAAGCGCATGACTACCGCTGATGGATTCGTCGTAGTACCGACGAACTAAGGCTTTCGCGAGTTATCCACAGGTGCGTGCACACCAAACGTGCAGGTCAACCGCTATTTCTCGATATCTTCGCGCGCCGACGTTCATCGTGACGTGATCACGCCTGCGGGCGAACGCTCATCAGATTTCGATGATGACATGCGCGCGATCAACACGTCATCGTTATCTCAATGAGCTTGCGTGTGCACGACGAACAACTTCGAATCCGCGCGCGACGCGCGCAACTATTTCGATGTCTGACGACGCACTGAGATCGGCGTCGCTCAGGCTGCTCGGAAAAAAAATTTTGGGCGATGAGGGGCTCAGGCGCCCGATTCTCCCCCGTTTTGCCCTTCGGGCAC
>DATFGP010000040.1:0-1203 GCA_035249365.1 Pyrinomonadaceae bacterium
ATTTTCTAAGTCATGCAGATAGGTTTCTTCCATCAGACGCGCGAAGGGCGCGTCTTCGACTACCGCGTCCAACTCGCAGTTGCCGAACCAGCTGGCGATGTTGAGGTTCGTCGAACCGACGCGCGCCCAGCGTCCGTCGGCGACCGCCGCTTTCGCGTGCAGCATCGTTCCGTTCCACTCAAACACTCGCACGCCGGCTTCAAGTAAGGGGCGATAACCCGCTCTCGACAAAGGTCTCAAAATAGGAATATCAGTTCCGTTGGGAACGAGAAGGCGCACGTCAACTCCGTCCTTAGCCGCCGCCCTCAACGCCTGCACGTAGGTAGTCGTCCCTGCGTAGTAGGCGTCTGTCAACCACAAGCGCTCCCTCGCAAGCGCGGCGACGAGTTGATCTACACGCAGCAGGCTTGCCGTCGCCGGGACGCTCGCCACGACCCGCAAGCTCACATCGCCAGCCGGGTCAAGCAAGTCTCTGTTGTTCAATTCATGTTCGGGAATCGGCTCACCCATCATCGCCCAGACTTGCGCGAACGCGCGCTCGATGTCAGCGACGGCCGGCCCGCGCACCTCGACCCCGGTGTCGCGCCACGGCTCGATCTTCTTTTCAGGAACGCCCTCCCACATCCGCCCGACGCACAGGCCCGTTATGAAGCCTACACGCCCGTCAACCGAGAGCATCTTGCGGTGGTCACGCGACAGCCAGCCGAGCGGAGAATCTAAACGCGGCGGGTTGTAGCAACGCACCTCGACGCCACTCGACCGCAAGTGATTCCAGAACTTGCGCGAAGTCTTACCGAAGCCGCCCATCCAGTCGTAGATGAGTCGCACGCGCACGCCCTCTCGCGCTTTCGCGATTAAGGCGTCTGCGAATCTCTCTCCCGCATCGTCTTCATGAATGATGTAGCTCTCGAAGTGGACGTGAAGTTTCGCCGCGCCGATGGCCGCGAGCCACGCCGGGTAATTTTCGCGCGCGTCTTTGAGCAGGCGGACGCTGTTGCCTCCGATCAGGGGCGCACCGGCGGCGCGTGAAAAGGCCTGGTCGGCGAGTTCGCGCACTGAAGGCACCCTCGCACGCTCGTTTCGTTCGCGTTGTGCAGAGAACCGCATCGGTTTCCTTTTACACTGAGGCAAGTGAGTAGGAGCGGAGAGCAGACTCGATTGTTCCTCCATTCGTTTGCTTAACTTCCGGTTGACGAAACATCC
>DATFGP010000041.1:0-1277 GCA_035249365.1 Pyrinomonadaceae bacterium
AGACGCACGATCATCGCCTCGCGCCCGATTTCACGCGGATGATCGCGCGTTGGATCATCGCCGCGGAGAAGTGTTAAGTATTTCTGCGGCCCTCAGCGGCTCTCTGCGATCTCTGCGTTGAGAGGCGCTCTTTAACGCGGAGATCGCAAAGGGCCGCTGAGGGCCGCAGAGAAGAACTCATATGCGTGTACTTGTTATAGCCCCACATCCCGATGACGAGACGCTTGGCTGCGGCGGCACGTTGCTCAAGCACATCGCTGCCGGCGACAGCGTTTCGTGGGTCATCGTCACTAAAGCCTACGAGCCGCGCTGGCCCGCTGAAGTGATCGAAAGACGCGAACGACAGATCGAACAAGTCTCGGCCGCGTACGGGTTCGCGAAGAAGTTTCGTCTGAGTTTTCCCGCGGCGCGGCTCGACACCGTTCCGCTCGAAGAGCTGATGAGTGCGTTCAACGAAATCGTCGCTGAAGTGAAACCCGACTGGATCTACACCGTGCACGCGGGCGACATTCACTCGGACCATCGCGTTGTTTTCGAAGCCACCATGTCCACCGTGAAGTCGTTCAATAGCACTGCGAGCAGGCTGCTGAGTTACGAGACGATCTCGTCGACCGACGCCGCGCCGCCAGTGCGCGAGACAGTTTTTCTTCCCAACGTGTATTGCGATATAACTCCTTTCCTTGAGCGCAAGCTGGAGATCATGTCGCTCTACGAAGGTGAAGTTCATCCTTATCCATTGCCGCGCGCGCTCGAGAGTATTCGCGCCCTCGCGCGCTTTCGCGGCGCCACGGTGGCAAGCGGATACGCCGAGGCGTTCATGCTGTTACGGGAACTTCGTTAAGACTCATGCAGGACATCGTCATCTTCGGCAGTGGCGGACTGGCGCGCGAGGTCGCGTTTCTGATCGAACAGATCAACGACGCCGCGCCGCAGTGGAACATTCTCGGCTTCGTCGAAATGGACCGCGAACGTGTCGGACAAGAGGTGGGCAAGTATCGCGTGTACTGCACCGAAGAAGAGTTACTCGATAAGACAATCGCGGCCGCAATCGGTGTCGGCACGCCCGCCGTGATCCACAAGATCGCGACACGCTTCGCCGACCGCTCAAACATCAGTTTTCCGAACCTGATTCACCCGAACGTTATACGCGACGAGCCGCGCGTCACGCTCGGTCGCGGGAATATTCTCTGTGCGGGAAATATCTTCACTACCGACATCGAGGTGGGCTCGTTCAACCTCTTCAACTTAAACTGCACTTACGGGCACGACGTGCGCAT
>DATFGP010000042.1:0-1355 GCA_035249365.1 Pyrinomonadaceae bacterium
TTTGTGATGATTTCATCAGGGATACGAAAGTAGATCAATCACTGTTTCAGAACTTCGATTACGCCGTCTGTGATTGCTCGTCATTAGCGCGTTTTGACAGGCAGTCGCCAGTCACCTATCATCGCGGTATGAAAGTTTTGACGGCAGCCGAGATGCGCGAAGTTGATCGCTTGACGACCGAAAAGCATGGCGTGCCCGGCCTGCTGTTGATGGAAACGGCTGCGGCTCGTTGCGCTGAGGCCATCGAAAAAAAGTTCGGCCCCGCAACGGGCAAACGCGCGCTGGTTATCTGCGGCAAAGGGAACAACGGCGGCGACGGCGCGGCCCTTGCGCGGCTGCTTCACACGCGAGGCGCACGGGTTTGCGCGCTGTTGCTCGGGCGAGTGGACGATGCGCGCGGCGACGCTCGAACCAACTTTGAAATCGCTCGCGCGCTCGCTTCCGAGTCCGGTCAATTCCGATTTATCGAAATTGAAAACTTCGACCAGTTAAAACGCGAAGCCGCGGCGACTAATAACGACATTCTCGTTGACGCGATATTCGGGACGGGACTCGCGCGGCCCGCCGCCGGGTTGTTCGCAGAAGCGATTCAATTTATCAACGAACATCGCGACGAAATGCCGGTGGTCGCGGTTGACGTGCCTTCGGGCGTCGCCAGCGACTCGCAAGAGTTGATCGGCCCAGCCGTGCGCGCTCACCTGACGGTCACGTTCACCGCGCCGAAGGCGGCAACCGTTCTGCCTCCTGCTTGCGACTTGAGCGGCGAGCTTATCGTTGCAAACATCGGCTCGCCTGACGAATTAATCAACTCTTCGGGCGCGCGGCTCAACCTCGTCGCGCCGAGCGACGTTAAGAGATGGCTTGAGGCTTCGCGCCGCAGTCCGCACGCGAATAAAGGCGACGCAGGCAAAGTGCTCGTCATCGCAGGCTCGCGCGGAAAAACCGGCGCGGCATGTCTCGTAGGCTGTGGCGCGATGCGCGCGGGCGCGGGACTCGTCACGGTCGCGACGGCTGAATCCGTGCAGGCGGTCGTCGCTTCTCGAATCATCGTCGAATGCATGACCGAGCCGCTGGCCGAAACGGCTTCGGGCGCGGTGGCGCGCGAGGCTTTAACGCGCGCGCTTGAGCTTGCCGCAGAGCGCGACGTTGTGGCTATTGGCCCCGGTCTTGGCTCTGCCGAACAGTCAACGCGCGCCTTTGTTCGCGCGCTCGCCATGGGTCGGCAACGGCCAATGGTGATTGATGCAGACGGGTTGAACGCGCTCGCGCCGTGGGCCGAAAATCTTCGGGGCACCCCGCAGCTTCCTTTAATACTCACGCCGCATCCCGGAGAGATGGCGCGGCTCACGGGCAAA
>DATFGP010000043.1:0-12029 GCA_035249365.1 Pyrinomonadaceae bacterium
CGTCGCCGCTCACGCGGCGACTCCGCCGAGGTTATCCGTTCAAGCGAATGAGATCTGACTGGCCGACCTGGCGAGTGATCGAGATACTTGGGAGCGCGGCGGTATGTTGGATCCGAAATTCGAGGAGTTGCGCGATCGCCATGTTGATCGCTGACGCGCCGCCCCATGACCATTGCAAGACGGTCGCGAGGTTTCCGAGATCGCCGTCTCCAACGACAGCGGGCTGACCAGCGATCCAATGTTCTCCAGTGATGCGCGGAGCGGTCATCACTTTGTTCTCAAGATACAATCGCGAACGCCACCCGATCGAGTGCGGTGTTGCGCTCGATCCATAATTCGCGGTCGGATCTTCAAAGAGCACGACTCCTCCGAGTCGCACTTGCATCGTGAATCCTGATCCGCCTCCACCATTTTGCAGATACGTGGCGTCGAGAAACGATTCGACCACTCCATTGACTAACGCTCCGGCAGGGATCGTCACGCCGTAGAGTGTTGTCATCACGACCGAATTCGCGATCGTGAATTGCGAGAGTTGAAGATCGAACGTGCGCCCACGTCTCCGTGAATCGCCTAAGTGAAAACGCGGGCGCATGCCTGGGAACATGTTACGGCGCGATCGTGCCGAGATTGAAGCTGAGCACGGCCCATCGTGTGGCGCTCACAGCGACGAACGTGATCGAACATCCTGAGACGGCGGTTGCGGTCCACGTGGTGTTCAGCCCTGCCGTGCCATCCATCAACGTGGTTCCGGTGAACGTCACGACGTGCGCGAAGTCCGTGATCGTCGTGATCGTGATCTTCCGTCCGATGTTGTTCGTTCCGGGAGCGGCGACCGTGATCGCAGCGGCCGATCCTTTCGCGAGCAGATACGAGCCATCGCGATCGATCGGGATGGCTCCGTCGCCTGGGATCGACACTGGCGCGATGCCCACGTTCAAGGCGTTTGGTGCGCCAATGGCTCCAGCAAGTTGTGCGATGTCTGCATCGTTCATAGTCGTGATTCCTTTCAGTAGTCCGTGCGTGGAACGATCGCCAACATACGCGCGCTGTCAGAGCGAGACAGTTGACGGAGGAGAGAGAAAATCGTCAATGCCGCCGCGATTCGGATGAGCCAGAGATCGAACGTTGTCACGATTGCGCCCATGCGATGCCGATGACGACGCCGACAATGAGGAGCACGAGGCGAAATCGATCAAGCTCGTTGGTGGTCGCGCGAAACGTGGGCATTGATGGTTCCGTCACGACTCCCGTTGTTCGATCCACGGTCGGCGTGAATTGCACGGCAGTTTCGTTATCATAGCGATCGCCGTAGTAGGCAATAGATCCCATGTGAAACTCCTATCCTGCGAGCGGCATTCGCCAGAGCACGAACGCCACGAACACGCGGACGGTCGCGGGCGATCCCGCCCCTTGGTTGGGCACGACGGTTGATCGCACTTGCAGGGCCTTGTTGACGCGGTTCGAGACGGTTGTGAGTGACGATGTCTGAACATCATCTAGCAGTAACCCTGTATCGATCGGAGCGGCTGTATTGAGCGCGGCGGGAATGTTTGCGGCCGTTAACGCGGGCGATGTGATTCCTTCGGTGATGAGAGAGATCGTTGGCGATGTCGTCCACGCGGCGGCTCCGGGTTTCAACGATCGGATTCCCCAGAGGAGCGGGATATACATCGTATTCGGTTGCGCGGCGAACAACGTGATCGGTGTGGCGTTCAACGCGAGTAATTCCGCGTTCGTTAATACCCGTTGCTCGAACCGAAACGGTGCGCCTTGAATCAAGAGCGGAGACGGCGCCATCATCCCGCGTCGATTGCCGAATGAAAACTGCGAGAACCGGCCGAACATCAGATAAACCCTTGCATCGTGAACGCGGCGCTTGCGCCCGCCTCCGCGATGATCTTGAAATTCTTGATGTTCTGCGCGCCTGGAATTTCAATCACCGTGCCTCCGGCTGGTGCCTTGTGTCCGCGTGTGTTCGTGGGTTGCGTGGCGTCAACAGTGTATCGGCAGGCTCCGGCTGTATCTTCGAGTAGCACAATCAGAAACGAATAGGCGCGCGTGCCTTGCGCGTCAGTGAACACTGTGAGCGCGGTATCAATGATCGTGCCTTGTTGAAACCCTTGCGCGAGTGGCGCGTTCGCGGCCTGCGAGACACGCAAGCTCTGATCGTCGCGGACAAACTTTTCGAGATAGCCGACACCTTGTGTGAGGAGATCGGCGATCTTTTCGAGGAGCGGTCCAGAGAGATACCCTTCAAGTGGCATTAGGCGGCTGCTCCTAACTGCAACACGTTGATGAAATTCCGCGCGGCGATCTCGAGTTCCGCCATCGTATCGGCCGCGTAGAGTTGGGCGATCGTGTTCTGCGCGGTAATGCCGTTGACGCCTGCATCGTTGAATGCGCTGGCCATCGCGTCATACTGTCGCTCGCTTCCCGCACCTGGGTAGTATTGCTGAATCCAGACATCAATGAATTGATCGCGAGCCGGATTGACCGAGATGCCTTCTTCGCCTCCGCGAAACCATCCGCGCTTAGCAATTCCCCACACGAGCAATCCGGCCGCTGCGGCAATGCCTGCGGTCAATGCGATGGTCGCGCCTGCGAGCCCCGCTCCAGTGGCGATCCCTGCCGCGCTGGTCGCCGCACCAGCGGTTGCCGCAACGCCTCCGCCCGCGCTGCGTGCCGGCGCGGATTGCTCAAACGCGCCCGCTTGCTGTCCGGCGACTTGCGCGGCTGACTGGATCGCTTGCTGTTCGGCGGGCGAGAGGTTCGGGTTTGTAATGCGCGAGAGCGCAGTTGTCGCGAGACCGAGCACGTCATAGCCTGCGAGGTAGAGCACGCCAATCGCGAGCACGCCAAACGCGACAAGTTGTCCGGTATTCATGCGCGCAACCCCTGCACTTTGGGATCGTATTCAACGTGAAGATGATCGGGTTCGAGCACGACATCGTAGTTCGTTCCGAGCACGTCTCGCACGCGCGACACCATGATCGGCAAGTCATCGGGTTTCACGTCTCGCGTGCGATAGTCCTCTGCGAGCCCTTCATAGTGTTTACTCTGGGCCAAGTGACTGCCGTCATAGCCTGACGTGACCGTCAGTGTGTATCCGAATGCACGCCAGATTTCGGCGACGATGCGCCGCGCATAGGCGATCTCGGGTTTCACGCTGAGGATGGCTCCGGCCTTCACAGCGAACACAGGCGTTACACTCCAAACGAGCACGGCGATCACGATCGCGACAATCACGATCGTGCGCGTGCTCATGTTATCCGCGCTTCGCGACGAACACCGCTGTCGCCGTCACGGCGATCAACGCGAGCAACACGAACGTGCCGAGACTCGGCAAGATACTTGGCTTCTCTTCCTCATTCGTGCCTCCGGGACGTGGGCCGATCGGTTGATCGGGCGTGTATCCCATCGCGGAGACTGTTGGCACCGCGCCTGCCGCCTCCTCGAACGCATCGCGAATCACTTTCAGTGGACCATCGATGCCGCCGTGATCCACGCGCGTCGTGGTCTCGATCGTCGCGGTGTATCCGTATTCGCCGAATCCGAACATCCCGCCCGAATCGCGATCGACGGAAAGCGAGTTGACCGTCATGTAGTCATCGATAAACGCGATCGCCGCGCTCCGTAACTCTTCTACGGACGGCGTGTCGAACACCGCGCTCGTTTGACCGATCGCGGTCCACCGAATGCGCGTGCCTTTTTTGATGATCATGACTGCGACACGACGTAGATGATGAGCCCTGCGATGAGGAGCAATACGAGCCCATTGCTGCCCACGCCGCCGATCGATGTGCGCGTGCCTCCGGGTGTCGTGACGGAGACAGCCGGTTCGTATTCGCCGCGCCCAAGAAATAACTCCGCCCACTTGAGCGCGGCTTCGTTGGACGCGAGGATCATCCCGAGCTTGGTTGTGGTATCGAACGATTCACCATTGGGCATGACGTTACCTCGTGAGCCAGTAGAGACCGCCCGCGATCAATGCGAGGAGCAACCACGGCGGGGACGATGAGGCGCGCGCGACTTGCGGTGTAAACGCGAGCGGCACGGGCGCTGATTGATTGAATTCCGCGAGTTGGCGCACAGGCACGGGCGAGGATGGTAAACCAGAGAGCGAGAGAAAAACTTTGTCTTCCATCGATGCTGGCCCCGTCATCCCGCCTCCGCCCGCGCCTGTTGACGTTCCTGTGAACACCCCGCCAATCGTCAGCACGGACGATTGGACCGCTTCAGGGTGTTGATTGAGTTCAGCCGCTTGCGCGAGTGTCAGCGGTTCCAGTCCGGCGAAACTGCGAAGGATCGGCCGACGTTGCGCGTCGAGTTGATAGAAGAGCACGCCAGTCTCCCATAACTCAACGGACGCGGCCAAGCGATCGTCTTGCCGAATGATGCCGCGATTCGCCGCGCTGTTCGCCCATGCGCTGACGACTTCCCACGGACGACGTAACCCGTCTTCAAAATCTGATTGCTCGCTCGATCGTCCAAGTGAGTCGAACACCACGATCCCGTCCATAGAGGTATGGTCGCGGATCGTGTCTGCCGTCACGGCGGGATCACCACCTTGATAGCGCGTCCAGAGTTGGCGGAGGCGTGCGTATTCAGTGGAAGGCATGACTCACCGTTTCAGGAGATACCACACTGCGAACCCCATCGCAGCGAGTATCAGGAGTGTCGAGAGGTTGAATCCGCCCACGGACGGGCCAACCGTGGACGTGGAAAATCCGCCCGTGCTCAACGCGGTCGGTTGTGTGATTCCTGACGGCAACCCAGGTGTCAGATACCCCGTTTGCGCGGTCGGCGCATTGGCGCCAAGCGCGCCCACGATCGCGCGTCCGGCCGCCTCAGACGAATACGCTTCGAGGAGACGGTGCTCATCTCCCGGATTCGCCGTCAGGAATTGCTCGATAAAGCCGCTCGGCACGCCATACCGAACGGCTTGATCGATATAGAACGCTCGTTGATCGAGTGTCAACGCCACAGTGCAATCACTCCTGCGGTGAAACGTTGTCTGGTTCTGTCAACTCAGCGATCTGTTGATCGCGTTCGGCGACGTTCGCCTGAAGCTCTGCGATCTGTGTCTCTCGCTCAGCAAGCAATGACGTGAGCCGATCGATCTCGGCTTGCTGTTCGAGCGTTTTTGTTTCGAGCATGTCTGAGTAACCCATGGTCGCCTCACTTCACGGCAGGATACACACCGCCGATGACCCGTTCCTGGATCACGCTGAGACGCTGGTTCGCGTCCGTCGTAAGAATGTCCGAGAACAGCGAATAGTCTGCACTCGCGATCGAAGGCGCATCACCGCGATACGCCGTCAGCGGGTTCTGCGATTCGATGAAGCACAGGTTGTAATACCCCTGCATCGGGAATTGATTGAGCATCCCGTTGAGATAGAGCCGCTCCGCGAAATTGGAATCGACGCGCCGGACGGGTTTGAAGTCCACTTGAATCTGCGTGCGGTCCAGAATCAGATCGGAGAGGTTGTCGAACGTCTGGACGCCTGCCGTCTGCCCGTTGGTTTCGAGCACGCCTGACTTGACGAGCACGTTGTTCGTGATCTGGCGCTGCAGTTGAATCAGACGAAGCTGATTCCCTGCGGTGACGAACGAATTGAGCAACTGTTCGTTCCGCACGGTGATCGCCGGGATCGCGGCATTCTCGAATTCTCCGAGCAAGCCGTAGTTGAACAGTGTTCGCAGGAGCGGCAATCCGGTTGCGCTCTGGAATCCTGTGAAGGCGACCGTTGCGCCGGTTGTGTCGCCAAACGCCGTTTCGTCACCGAATTGCAGATCCAGCTGCAACGAGTCTTGCCAGTCGCGCGCGTAATAGAGGTAGTTCGCGAGTTGGCGTTTGAGGCTCTGGTCGGCACCAATGATCGGCGTCACGGGAATGCGATACAGGATGATGAAATCGTGTGTCGCGACCGCGCCCGTAAATGCCGATGTGAACGGCACGCCTGGATCGGGCGATCGTGTCAACGGGCCTCCGCCCACGGAGAGAAACGACATCCCGCCCGCTTGCTGGAAACAGCGCGGATAGACAAACGCACTGGCGCCGGTCATGTCGATCGGCGTTTGTGATCCGAACTTCGTGTGATTGCCGCGTAGCGTGATGCGCTGCAAGATGTTCTGCGGCGCTTCGACGCTAACATCCGCATACGCGCCGACCGTGACGGTCGCGCGTCCGCGCACTTCGATGATGATCTCTTCGAGGGGACGACGGAGGTTGAGCGGAGGCAGGCTGACGAATGACGGCGTGTTCAAGTCCACGGTTCGGCTGTCGAATTGCTCCGGTCCCTGATAGCGAGCGAGCGCCGAATCGCGAGCGAGAATGTTGTTCCAAAATCCTTCAGGTGTGACGATGCGCGGTCCACGCGGTGAGCCCATGTGAATCTCCTACGCCGCAGGGCGCATGAAACCAGACAATAGCTGATTGAGTTTCAGCATATCGCCAAGGTAGGCGCCAATCACGATGGCGCCCGCTACGATCAACACATCGGTGAACTTCATGATCTCCTCCGGCCTACCGCGATGGCGGTAGGAATCCGCTGACGAGCGGTTGCAACACTTGCGCGGCGAGTGCGCCGACGAGCACGAGCACGAACAGCTTTCCGTTATCCATGTTTCCTCCCTACTGGTTGACGCCAGAATCCCTTGGGTTGCGCCGCACTCAGCGCGGCATCGCGTTCTCGCTCGGCACGTTCGAGCGCCGATCGATAGGTGTCTGCGGCTGTTTCTGCGGCAGCGAGATCGGCTTTCAAGTCTCGGATGGTTTCGTCTTGCTCGCGAATCTCTCTCGCACGCGCGCTCACTTTCAGCACGTCCCCGGATGGCGCCAGCGCGCATCCGCAAAACTCGCACACGAGTTTCGATCCACGCACGGGCGGATCATCCTGCGGCGGAGGCGGAGGATCGATTGCGGGCGGAAGTCCAGATCCCATTAGAACAACTCCTGTTGCTGTTCGGTTTGCACGATGGTTCCACCACCGATCGCCGATGATGTTCCTCGTGATCCGCTATGACGGAGCGGATAGAACCACACCTTGGGATCGCGATACTCGATCAATTCGCCCTTGCCGTCATCCCAACAGACAAACTGCCGATCGGCGAGTTTCGGAATCAACGCCGCCGCTCGCGTGGATTGATCGGCGACAACTCGCAAATCGTGTTCGAGCGTCATCCGAAAGAGCATCCAATAATCCGCGATGGCGCGAACATCGGTCGGCACGTCTTTCGGACGATGGCACGTGAAGATGATGTCCTGACAATGCGTGTCCGAACACCGTAACAGCCATTCGAGCGACGGTGTGAGCACGTTGTTTGCGCCGATGAACCGCACTTCATCGACCACGAACACGAGCGGCACGTGTGGGTGCTCCTGCACGATGCGCGCGATGGCGTCACAGGTTGACGCGAACGAGGATTGTAGCGACTGCTCATGATTCGGCGTGATCACCAGACGGCGAACCTCGTGATCGATCACCATATCGCGAATCCGCCTCGTCTGGATCTCCGTCGTCAACTCCAGTGTATCCACGCGATCGAATAGTCCGCGTGGATCGAACACGATCGAGCGTTCCGACCGTGACGCGAGAAACGCTGACAGTGTGCTCTTTCCCATCAGGCGGCGACCGATGATCAACTTGATCATGACACAATCACCGAGTCATCGACCGTCACGGTCGGCGCGTATGCAGGCGATGACGTGAGCGGCACGATTGGAGCGACGGTCGCCGCATGGTGGAATGCGGCGATCTTCGCTTGCGCGATCGCGAGGAGTGTGAACGCGAGAGCGAGTTCATCCTCATACCGCAACAGCGAGCCCGCATATTTCGCAAGCACACGCTGTGTCGGTTCAGTGAGCCGCGCTTTTTCATCGGCCGTGAACGCGAGCACGGCGAGCGCCGGTTCACTCGCGCCGCGCGCCTTGGCCGCGATGACGATCAATTGCCCGAGCATGTCATAGAGCGCATGCACAACCACGGGATGAAACGACGCAGGCGTTGATGATGACGCGCTCGCCGTCGTCTCGCCCGTGCTGAGGATCGCGCGCAGCTTGCTCTGTGTCTCTGGACGCATGCGATCCCATCGCGGCTTACCTCCGCTCATGGGAATCGTCAGGCGTTCGATGTCGTCTTTCGGCTTGTCAGGGGACGCGGCGGCCACGGGTTCGGCGGCTGGTGACGGTGGTGACGCGACTGGCGCGTCTGTTGGGATCGGGGACGGCTCCGGAAGGACGACTCCGGGCCAGCGTTTTTGGCGGCGACGCTGTGACATAGATGAGCCGTATTCTACTCGATCTCGCACTCGCTTTGCCAAATAAAGTGACCCCTTGTCAACCTCACATGACTACCCCCCCCCTCATATAGTATATAGAGAGAGAGTGTGTGCTATATGAGACCCCCCAAAGTCATGAGAGGTTGACAAGGCCTTGCATTCTGGGTTCGGTTCTGCTCTAATATGAGGCGGAGTGTGTCATATGAGGTTGTTGATCTGTGAAGGCACTTGTAATCCGAACCTGCCGCACGTGGACACGGCGATCACGCGCGAGCCCGTATTCGAGATCGTCAAGACCGAGAACCACTGCATACGATCGCGCGTGCTCTCCGACTCGCTTCGAGCCACGATCGCGCGGCTGCGATATACCCTACACGTCAACGGGCTCGCATTCGGCGATACGATGTGGACGTGCACCGTCTGTCAAACAACTCGACGTTACGGCACGCGCGGATGAACGCATGATCGGCACTGCGTTGATCGAAGCCCTCGTGCAATCAGTGGCACTCAGCCATCGTATCGACGGATACGATCGCGCCTCACTACTACTCCTCGCCGCACCAGAGAGCGGCAAAACGACGATCGCCACGGCCGCGAATTGCGCGCACGTCTGCCGCATTTCCGTGATCACCGGGAAAAGCGTGCTCCGGGAATTGAAAGAACATCAAGACACGGAATTTCTCCTCTTCAACGATCTCGCGACGATTCGCGGCATGAGCCATCAGGCGACCGCGTTGCTCGTGGCGCTCCTCAATCAACTGACGCAAGGTGAGAACGGGATGGTCGCATTCGCCGGACGCGAGACCGAGCAGATCACGCGACCGATCGGCGTCATCGGCTGTATTCCCTTTACCGCGTTCACGGACCATCGATCGAAGTGGCGCGAAATGGGATTTATTTCTCGCATGATTCCCTTTGCCTACTCCTACCCCTACGAATTGATCGCGCGCATCAAAGACGCGATCGATGGCGGCTCGCACGCGAAAAAGAAACAGCCGACCTTCCGCGCGATTCACCCGCCCGTGTCAACCGTCTCGATCGCATGCTCTGAGACGTTGACCAAGGACATTCGGCACCTTGCGGACGCGCGCGCGCAACACCTGGAACAAATCGGCATTCGACTCCTCGCGAACTATCACAGCTTGATTCGCGCGCATGCCTTACGCGACGGTCGCCGCGCGGTCTCACATGACGATATGGAATTCCTTCGCTCCGTTGATAGCTACGTGTCAATCATGGAGTGCAAAGAACTCGAACGCGCCGATCATCCTCGCGAGCAACGAAAGGCGAAATGAAAACCGCCTATCGCGGTGACGGCGAGATCGAACGCGACGCCATCAACGTGCTCGATTGCGTCTATTGTGGCGCATGGTTCCCAACGTTTGAACGTCTCGCGAAGCACGTCTCCCTACAGCATGATCCGTTGATGATTAAACGTCCACTTCACGAAAGGACCAGACCCATGGCCAAGGCCGCCAAGACACGCCCATCGTTCAAGAAAGTCAGCGCGAAGAAAAAGACTGCCGCAAAGAGCGGACGCATTCCCGCGCCATCAGGCGACGCACAGAGTAGCTTCTCACCGTTTCTGAAAGCCGAGACGATCGGCGGCGAAGGGGATGCCGCGTCGATCAAGTTGGTCGGTGATGCGCGTCTCGTGGATGGCGCATTCGGAGAGCAGATCGTGATTCCCGTGAAGGTCAACGGCAAATCGTTCGATTGGGCGATTGGCGTCGATTCCGTCAACCATCGGTTGCTACACGAGCGGTTCGGCGCGAATTCGGCACGCTGGCGCGGGACCGTCCGCGTCGTGATCAAGGAATCGCGACAAGGGCGAGACTACATCGCCGTGGAGCGATGATGTCTGAGAAAAATCCTGTCACCCTTTACCGGGAATCCAACAGCGCACTTGAGGAAGCCGTCTCGCTCCTCGAACGCGCGAATCGCAAGTTTGACCAGTCGATCCGTCTCAGGAAACTTGCAGAAAAGCGTATCTCTGAGGATACCTCCGCTCGCGCCTTGCGCGATGCCGCGAAAGCATCGCAAAAAGAGCCATAGCGTGCAAACGTGCGATACAGGTTCACGGCGTTCCGATCGATACTAGGGGTATGAGCATGAGCACATACCTCCGAACGCCGACCGATCGCCGTGAACCCGATCGCCGTCACCATGAGCGCCGGTATCACGAACGCCAGATCGTCACCGCGAGCCCGTTACTCGACGAAGCGATCGATCACGTCTACAACGGGGACGATGAGGCATTCGTAGACTCCACACGAGCCGCGATGTTGCGACGGTGGCCCAATGGCGAAACGCCCACGCGTTGAACTCGCTTACGGGCAACATCGATCCCTCGCGCACGCCGAACGAAAACGGCGTGCGCTTGAAGCGAAACACCGCGCGCCCGTCACCATTACCGCACGGCGAAACGCGCGCGGTCATTTCTCATCACGCGGTCAGTTTTATACCTTCCGCATCGACCGCACGCCTGCACTCATTCACTGGCTCATCACACCAAAAATCTACAGCGGTCGGATCGTCATCCGAACACTCCCAGACTACGAAGCGCACGCGGCAACCCTGCAACGAGCCAAGGCGCTCGTGCTGACACTCATCAGACGTGATCATCCATGGGCCATCGAAAAAGGCAAGCACGCCGCGTTATCGGCCGTTCAACTCGGAGCCTCAACGCGAAAATCCGAATTCGCGCACGAGCGTTGAGGGTGATTCGATGTCGGCCAAATCAGGTGCAAATCGATCTCGACTCAATCAAAGCGATGCGCGTGCTCGTGTCACATCGCGCCTTGCTCCGTCGCTATGGGTTGTCAATCGGCTGGATCTGGAAAATCGCCGCGTCCAAAACGCCTGGACATGCCCACGTTACAATCACCTTGCCTCGACCGTTACCGATCCTCCATCGCATTCTCCTCGCCTGCGTGCTCGGCAGCGATCGCACGCGCGAGACGTTGAACTACATTCGCGCCCGTCGTCACAGCCGCCTCAACATTCTTTTTTTCGAGACACCACATGGAACCCGCACACGATGATCCGGTCCCAGGATGTTTGCTTGCACTCTCGATCTCGCTCGTGCTCTGGATTCTCATTGGAACCATTGCCGCGTGGCTCTGGTGAACGGAGAGATCAATGAGTCGATTAATTGCCTACAACATCGTCGCCGGAATCGCGATCTCGTTTCTCCTCGCATGGCTCCGATAAAGGTTCGCACGTTTCAGACGTGGACCTTCGCGGAATTGTCGATCGGTCTCTATCTGGTCGAGTGGGCGATCGCGAGAATTCCCGCGCGCACGCGGCGTCAAGAGAAGCAGCGAAACGCCTACCTCAAAACACGCACGAAGATGTTGAGTGAGATCGAGCAACGTCGTCAACGGTTCGTCGATCGTTGGCTCGCGTGTCAACCCTTGCCGCCACCGGAGCAAGGGTTCCGCGTGCATGCACTCACGCGAATTCTCCATCGCATCATCGAAAGGCAAGCGTTTTGATCTCAACGCAACCCGTCATTCGGAAATGGTGGGACGATCGCACGAAGCGAGAGCGTCAATCGATTCAAACCTGGATCGATCGCAATCCTCCGCCGCTCGAATGGATCGGCACGGCGATCGAATGGGCCTATGCAGAGATGCCGATGTTCTGGTATACTCACGAGCGATGACTACCACGCGCGAGTGAGACGCGCCCAAACGCTCAACATGACGTGAGACGGAAACCCCGGAGGCGCCGCGAGGCGCCGACCG
>DATFGP010000044.1:0-116765 GCA_035249365.1 Pyrinomonadaceae bacterium
GTGCGCACGGAGCAGGTGACGGATTCGACCGCGCCGGGCGACATGATCTTCTACCGTCTCGTGCTCATCAACGAGGGCGCGGGGCTGGCGAAGAACATCGTCATCAACGAAGTCTTACCCGACGCCTTGCAGTTCGTCTCGTCGAACCCGGCGCTCAGCACGCAGGACGCGCCGGGCGACTCTCGACGCATCACCTGGCGCGTCAACGAACTCGCGCCGAACGACACGGCGGTCTTGCTCATAACCGTCCGCCTGCGCGCAGACATCCCGGCTGACCGCACGCTCACGACCAGCCACACTTGGGTCTATCAGGACACGAACGGCAACACGTACCAGAACCAGTGACGTGTGCCGCCCATACAGAAGGGCGGCGAACAGACAGGTAGTTGAACGCGAATCGTCAGTCGTGAATTGTGAATAGATTGAAGCATCTTGTGAGAGGCTATTCACCGTTCGCGACTGACGATTCTTTTTCCGCCCCTGCCTCGCCGCCGCCCGCCCCCCCTCGCCTCTCGCGCCTGTCGCGCGCTCTCATCGCCAAGTCAATCGTCGAAGCGTTGTTCGTCGTCGCGCTCGGCGTCTATTTCGCCTACGCGAACGTCAACCCGTTTTTTCGCGGTTCGATAGACAAAGCCGACCAGGCCACGATCGAAGGCTGGGTCGTCAACGAAGCGCAGCCGGACGAGCGCGTCGAAGTGCATCTCTACATCAACGGCCATTTCGTGAGCCGACGCATCGCAGACGCGCCGCGCGCGGACGTGTTGGCCGCAGGGCGCAGCTTCGACGCATATCACGGCTTCGTCTTCGACGCGCCACCTTTCCCGCCCAATAAAAATTACGAAGCGCGCGTCTATGCCATGCACGTCGCGGGCGACGGCGCGCGGCGTGTGCTACAGGAGTTTGACGGCGCGCGTCGCTTCGACGTGGCGGCGGACAAAGAGAGCATGCACGTGCCGGACGCTTGGTGGGAAAGCGAGGAGAGACGTTGAGCGCGGCGGAGCGGACAGATGGCGGAACTGTCGCGGGCGACGGCGCACCGCCTCCGCACGATGCGAATGAGGGCGCGTTAGAGTCTGCGTCGGCGACGGAATCGCGCGCTCTGGCCGCTTGGGAAATCGTCTCGGTCGCGGTTTCGACTTTGGTGGCGGAATGGGCTGTGCTCGCGCTCGGAAGTCGTAAGACTTTGCTCGCCGTGCCGGTCGTCTGCGCCTTCGCCTTGATGTTCTACTCGCATCGCCTGCGCGGCGAGACGCTACGCGATCTCGGCTGGCGCACAGACAATTTCTTGCGCGCGGTGCGTCTGCTCATCATCCCGATGGTCGCGGGTTCGCTCGTGCTTGTACTGGCTGGCTGGTTGTGGTTCGGCGGGAGTTTTAGTTTCGGCCAGCGGCGCGCGGGTTGGGCGATCTTCGGTTTTCCAGTCTGGGGATTCGCGTGGGGACTCTTGCAGCAGTACGTCCTTCAATCTTTCATCAATCGCCGCGCGCAAATCGTCTTCGGCAAGGGCGCGGCGAGCATCGTCATCGTCGCCGCGCTGTTCGCGCTGCTGCACTTGCCGAATCCTTTGTTGATGTGTGCGACGTTCCTCGGCGGCCTCATCTGGGCGGCCGTCTACCAGCGAGCGCCCAACCTCTACGCGCTCGCGCTCTCTCACGCCGCCCTGACGTGGGTGCTCATCTCAACGCTCCCCGCAGACGCCTTGCGCGGCCTGCGCGTCGGCTACAAATATTTCGGCTGAGGCCAGACGCTTTCGCTCCTTTACACGCGAAGTTTAGTAGAGACGATTGCCGCGCCGTCTGCCGTAGCGAGTCACTGTGCCGGACGCGTCCAGACGGAGCCGTCATCATACTCTATGCGTCGTATTTCGACGCGCTCGGCGTGCTGCTCTTTTATTTTCTTTCCCGTCTTCGCGACGTTGACGACGTTGGTCGGGGGCGACACCGTGCGGCTGGATAATTCCGCGCTTTTGCCGGGTTGAATCTTCACGTTACTTTTGAACATCTGACGCCCGACCTCTTTGCCGCCCTCCTGCTCGTAGAACACGTAGTCCCACTCGATCATGCGGACGATTTTCGATTCCGTGTTGGTGACTTTCGCTTTATAGAGATAGGACACGCGCGGGTCGCGCTTGGCGACTTCGACGGGCACGGGGCGGCCTCGATCATCTATGGCCGTCTTGCCGTTTTTCGTTCTGAGCGCGTTCTCGCGATCAATTATTTCCTGCCTGCGCGCGTCCTCCCATTGCTCGCGGTTGTGTTGAAACGGGTCTTCGTCGAGCGCGGGATTATGAATCTCCTTCCGCCAACTGATCTGCACGACCGCCACGCCCGACGCGTCCGTCGAAGCCGCCGCGCTTTGCGCACGCGCTGTTGTGGCAGCAGACGACGATAAAAGCAATAGAAGCATCAAGCACAAAGTCTTCATCACAAAACCTCCGCTGCGGTTCGAGTAGATTTACGCGGCAACTTCGACGTAAGAGGAATAGCTACTTGGCTCCGGCACATCGAAGCCTTCCAGCCGCAATCCTTCCAAATGAAACTCAATCGCTTCTTGAATAACGCAACCTGTGGTGAACGAGCCATGATCGGCACGCGAAAGCGTCGTCGCACGTGCTGTCATCCTTGCGTAATTGGGATTTAGCCGGGAAGTCTCTTAATTTTGCAATCGTCTAAGGCGCGCGTCGTCCAACGCTTTAATGGCAATTTCCAGCAACTGTGCAGGAGTTTGAGGTCCTTGCACAGTTATTGTACCGCCCTTTGGTGTTGAAATAGTTACGGTGGATGTAGGGATTGAACTGGTTGTTGGCGTTGATGGTGGTGTATCTGGCATGTCAGTTCTCCTGTAAGGATTTAAGCGCCATCTCTCGACTATCCGGCTTTACTTAAATGGATGAACCATACCAATATCACTTAATGTTGCTTTATAGTCAATGCTTCTATCAAACTTCATCAGCAGCAAATCAACTACTAATAATGTTGCACCTCAGTTGTATTATCACGTTATCAACATTGTGTTTGAACATTATTGAGTTGCGCGTTTAACATTTCGGCTGTACGTGTTCAACGATGCTTTGCTATAATTTACGCGCCGTGCAGGAGAGCAGGTCGGGCGGTCGCCGCCGTCGCTTTGTAAAGAGCGTGCGGGGGAGGAAAGTCCGAACACTACAGGGCAGCGAGCCAGCTAACGGCTGGGCGCGCGGGTCGAGCGGGTGGCTTTAAGTAGCCGCTAACGACGACCGGCGCGACGACAAGTGCAACAGAAAACAGACCAGCCGACGTGTGATTTGCCTCGGAAGGGGCAACGCGCGGGTGATGGGTGAAACGGTGCGGCCTTCGGGCTTAATGTAAGAGCGCACCAGCGCGCGTGGCGACACGCGCGGCTAGGCAAACTCCTCGCAGTGCAAGACCAAATAGGGAGGCGTCAAACAGGGCTGCCCGCCCGAAGCCGCGCATCTTCTCACGAAGCATGCGCGCTACGACCTCCGGGTAGGTCGCTCGATCCAACTGGTAACGGTTGGGCTAGATGAATGGTCGCCGCTCCCGCGCCCGCGAGGGTCGGGAGTACAGAATTCGGCTTACAGACTTGCTCTCAAACTGCTCGGCCGCAACCCGTAAAACTCACGCGTGGGGCGCGGTCTTCAGCGTACACAGTTTTTGCGAACCCGTTTCTTCAAACAGGAGCGTCGAACGATCATGGTGAACCGCAAAGGTGTCTTCATTGGAGCGTATGTCCCGAACGATCTGAAAGAAACTCTGCGCCGCCGCGCCGCCGCCGAGCACCGCACGCTCTCGCAAGAGATCACGCGCATCCTGACCGAAGCCGTGCATGGCAAGACGCTCCCCCCCGGCGCGATTGACCGCCGCAACCCGCTTACTTCGCAACCGCGTCGCCGCGACTCAGACCCGCCCGAACGCCGACGCCGCGACGACGTGCCCTACAAAGGCGCGACGGGCGACGGTGCCAGCGACAGTAGCAGTGCCGCTGACACGGGCGATTAAATCTAACTCTCGCGTCTCAACTCCAAAGCACTTTCAAGCGCCGCGCCTCACCGCCGGAGCGCGTCGCCTTTCGCCACGCGTTCTGATAAACTCGCGTCCTGTCTCAATTACCGTTTCCCTGAACACGCTTCGCCACAGTGAACACTCATAAAATTCTTTTCGCCGTCGCCGGACTCGTCGCGGGCTGCCTCATAGGATTTTTCTTCGCCAGTTCCGTCGATCGTAAAGAACTGGAGGGGTTGCGCGCGGAAGTGGCTCGTGCGCGCCAGAACACGAATAGCCAGCAAGGCGCGACTGCGAACGGCAAGTCGGGCGATGCAGATACAGAGTCTATGCCGTCGGAAGACGAGATGCGCGAACTCATCGCGAAGGCCGACGCCAAATCGAGCGACACCGATTATCAACGCAAAGTGGGGCAGGGCATTTACATGTACGCGCTCAGCACGGGCAAGCCCGCGCTGTTGCCCGAAGCCGTGCGCCTCTTGAAACGCGCGCACGAAGCCGACCCGAAGAATTACGAAACGACCGTGCTTGTCGGCAACTCTCTCTTTGCGCTTGCGCAGGCGTCGGACGCGTCGAAGTACGCGGACGCGCGCGTCTATTACAACAAGGCGCTCGCGACGAAGCCGGAAGACACGAACGTACACACGCTGCTCGGCATGACGTACTTCTTCGGCCAGCCCTCCGAGCCTGAGCGCGCGATCAAGGAGTATCGCAAGTCGCTCGCCGCAGAGCCGCGCCACGAGATGGCTTTGCAAAGTCTGGCGTCGGCTTTGATCGCGACGGGGGCAATCGAAGAGGCACAAAAGCGCATCGAAGAACTGCAAGCGGTGAACAATTCGAACGCCGCGCTCTCGAACTTACGCGCGCAACTCGCGCAAGCAAAAAACGCCGCGAAGGAGAAGGATTGAAGTACCTGATAGTCGCAGCCATCGTCGGCGCGATTTTGTTTCTCTTGTACCTGCGCCTGCGCCCCTACATCAACGCGGCGCGTCGCGTGCTGGCTGTCTTCCGCGAAGCACGCGCCATGAGTGCCGGTCAAGCGACGCCGAACGCGGCGCGTCGAAAGAGAACTGATGCGGAAGAACGTCTCGTGCGCTGCGCCTCCTGCGGCACATGGCTTCCCGCATCCCGCGCGCTGACGCTTCGCTCCACCTCATCCACCTTCTGCTCGCACGCCTGCTTGGAACGCTCCGCCGGAACGGAAAGCACACATCGAACGGCGGGCAGTCAACGCTAAACAATAAGACTCCCCGCAGAGACGCTTTCCTAAGTCTCAACTCTCAAGTCTTAAGTCAAACGCAGCTTTGGGACTTGGGACTTGGGACTTTGTTCACACCGTTTAGTGTTTGACTTCTTCCGGCAGTACGTTGCCAGCGTCGTGGATGGCTTTGTCTGTGTCTGTGAGTGCGAGGATGATGAGGCCGACGACGAAGAAGAAGATCAGCGAGAGGATCGCTTGGCGGTAAGAGTTCGTCGCGCCGACGACCGCGCCGAAGACGAGCGGCCCCATCCAGGACGTGCCGCGCTCCGAGATTTCGTAGAGGCCGAAGAACGACGCCTCGCTCCCCTTCGGAATCATGCGCGAAAAGAGCGAGCGCGAGAGCGCCTGCGAGCCGCCCAACACAATCGCGATCATCGCCGCCATCCCCCACGCCTGCCAACGCATCTCCGGTTCTGTACGTAAAAATCCGTAAGCGAAAATCACAATCGCCGACCAGATGACGAGCGACAGCATGATCGCTTTCTTCGTGCCGAGCCAATTAGCAATGCGCTCGAACAGCATCGCGCCGAGGAACGCTACGAACTGCACCATCAAAAAGACGCCGAGCAAAAACGACTGGCTGGCCTCCTCCCCGCGCGAGACGAATAGCTCCTGCGCGAGAAAAATTCCGGCCATGCTGATCACTGTCTGCACGCCGTCGTTGAAGAAGAGATAACCGACAAGGTAGCGTAGCGTCTGCCTGAGTTTGACTAGCTGGCGGACGGTCGCACCGAGCTGGCTGAAGCCGACGGTGAAATAAGTTTTGCCCGGCGGCAGCGAACGCTCCGCTGCCCTCGTCTTCAAACGCGCGAACGTAACCAAAGCGAAGCAGCCCCACCAAACGCCCGCCGAGAGCAGCGAGATGCGCACGGCCATCTCTGCCGAAATGCCAAGCGCGGGCGCGGCGTAAATCAGCAAGAGGTTCAACGCGAGCAGCAGCCCGCCGCCGAGATAGCCGAGCGCGTAGCCGCGACTCGAAACTTTATCGCGCTCGTCTTCCGTCGTGATCTCCGGCAAAAACGCGTTGTAGAAGACGAGCGCCGCGCCGAAGCTCAGGTTGGCGACGATGAACAGCACGCCGCCCGCGATGTAGAGGCTGCCCGTCACAGCGAACATCAAACACGTCGCAGCCACGCCGAGATAACAGAAGACCGCGAGCAGGCGCTTCTTCAAGTTTGAATAGTCTGCGATCGCGCCGAGTATGGGGAGCAGGAAAACTTGCAGGAAGACCGAGACGGAGATGCAGAAGGGAAAGAACGATTTCGCAGTGACCGCGCCGAGCGCGCCGAAACTAAAGAGCGTGCCGTTTTCGCCTAGCTCGACTTGTGCGAGCCGCGTCACGTACTGTCCGAGCATGACGCCCGCGACCGTTGTTGAAAAGGCTGAGTTCGCCCAGTCGTACATCATCCAGCCGAACACTTCGCGGCGGTCGTTTTTCAACTCTGGTTGTGCAACGCGTCGGGGCACAGCGGCGACGGGAGATTCTCGCTCTGTGTGGCTCATGCGTGGGTGGCCTCTTTCGCTGTCAGGGTTTCGATGATCGCGGGCGTGATGTCTGCGAGCGTGCGGACGCGTCTTTGAACTTCGACGCGACTAGCGCCCCACGCGAGCGTCGGCACGAGGTTGCGCGTGTGGTTGCGTATGCTCAAGTCTTCAATGTTGCCATGATCGCTCGTCAAGATGACGGTCGTGTCGGATAAATCCACGCGTGCGAGGACTGCGCGGACGAACTGCGCGAGATTCGAGAGAACTGTGAGCGCGGCCTCCCAGTCCTGCGCGTGGCCGACGCGATCTGTGATGAAATACTCGTAGAGCGTGAAGCGATGCGAGGCTACGAGCGCGGCCAACACTTCCGCAGCCTGTTCGGGCCTGCGTTCTTCAACGTCGAAGCCCGCTTCGATGACGAGGCGGTTCGTGAAATCCTGATAGACGGATTCGCCGCGTTGCAAATCTTCAAGCCCGCGAAAGCTCATGCCTGCCGCTTCGACTGCGACCGTCGTAGCCGACACCCAGCGCGGGCGCGTGTGGAAGAAGCGCGGCGTGTAGGCATTGGCGAAAGTGTTCGGCTCAATCCCTGCGCGTTGTAGTTGGAGGAAGATGGAATGTTCGCCGATGATCTCGCGCATGGCTTCGTTGGGGAAACCTTGCTTGTGATAGCCGAGCAGCGCGGGCGCGTTTGTGCCCGTCAGGATCGTCGTCTGGCCTGACGCGCTCTGCGGTCGTCCTTCGACGCCGAGACAGGCATCCGTGCGTGCGAGCAGTCCATCGTGCGGGAGTTCGGGTTCTTCGTCTGCGAAGACGGCGAGCGGCGCGGCTTTGTCGCCAAGCGCGTCGAGCGGGTTGTGCGCCCCGCGCGTGCCGATGCCTAGGCCGTCAACGAAGAGGAGTAGCGTTCGTCGCATCGCGGGAGATAGTAGCACGGCTGTAAATTCCTGCTCGCGCCGAAAACTCTGTTATATTGAAACCCGTTCGCCTTCAAGCCCGTTTCACACCCGTGCGAATTTGCACTTTGAAACTGCCGTACATAATTTTTCAACGCTCTCTTGCCGGAGGATCGAATGACATCTTTTAGAAAACTGTGTGCGCTCGCGCTGTCGCTCTTGACCGCGCTCAATCTCGCGCCCCTCGTCGCCGTGCGCGCACAGCAGGAAGACAAGGCCGCGACGAAGACCGCGCCGCAAACTGTTGCAGCGGTTGCGACGCAGCCCGTCCCGTATTTCACAGAGCCGACCATTTCGCCCGACCGCACGGAGATCGCTTTCGTCTCAGGCGGCGACATCTGGACTGTTCCGGTTGCAGGCGGCGAAGCGCGCCTGCTCGTCTCGCATGCCGCCAACGAAGCGCGACCCGTCTATGCGCCCGACGGGCGACGCCTCGCTTTCACTTCAAATCGTACGGGTGGCGGCGACATCTACGTGCTCTCGTTCGACACGGGCGAACTGCGCCGCGTGACCTTCGACGACTCGAACGATCAACTCGATGGATGGTCGCGCGACGGTCGCTGGCTTTATTTCTCTTCGACGAGCCGCGACATCTCAGGCATGAACGACATCTTCCGCGTCAGCCCCGAAGGCGGCACGCCGATGCAACTCAGCGCGGATCGCTACACGAACGAATTTTTCTCCGCGCCCGCGCCCGACAACAACGCGATTGCGTTCACGGCGCGCGGCATCTCTTCGGGGCAGTGGTGGCGCAAAGGCCACAGCCACATTGACGAAGCGGAAATCTGGTTGATGCGCGGCGTCAATGGAACGACGAACGCGTCGTCATCTTCTTACGAGCAAGTCACAACGGGCGGCGCGAAAGAGATGTGGCCGATGTGGGGCGCGGACGGGCGCAAAATCTTTTACGTCTCCGACCGCAGCGGCGCGCAAAACATCTGGTCGCGCACGCCCGCCGCGACGCCAAAAGACGCGGCGCAGCAGATCACGAAGTTCACGGACGGGCGCGTGCTCTGGCCGAGCATTTCTCCGGACGGTCGCATGATCGTCTTCGAGCGCAACTTCCGCATCTGGAAACTGGACACGTCGAACAATCAGACGAGCGAAGTACAGATCACGCGGCGCGGCGCACCCGCCGAACCCATCGTCGAACACTTGCGCCTGACGGATCGCATAGACGACTTCGCGCTCGCGCCCGACGGCAAGAAGGTGGCCTTCGTCGTGCGCGGCGAAGTGTTCGCGGCGTCCGCATCGGACGGCGGCGACGCGGCGCGCATCACCGTGAATCCCGCAGACGAATCGCAAGTCACCTGGTCGCCCGACAGCCGCCGCCTCGTCTACGTCTCTGACCGCGACGGAACGCCGCATCTCTTCACCTACGATTTCGGCAGCAACACCGAGACGCAACTGACGCGCGACGCGCTGCCCGATGCCACGCCGCGCTTCTCGCCCGATGGGAAATGGCTCGCCTTCGAGCGCGCGGGCAGCGAACTGCGCGTGATGAGCGTCGAGACAAAACGGGAACGCGTGGTGGCTGTGGGAACTTTCGACAAGCCGCCGATCAACCCCGACCGCCCGTTCGTCTGGTCGCCCGACAGCCGCTGGATCGCTTACATGCCGGTCGCCGCGAAGTTGTTTCACAACGTGCAGGTCGTGCGCGTGGACGAAAGTGGCGGCGGCGCGGGTCAGATAGTCCAGCCGGTCGCGCGCCCCGTCAGTTTTCTGGCGAACGTCTTCAGCAACACGGTCTCCTGGAGTCCCGACGGCACGTTCATGCTGTTCGACACGGGGCAACGCACGGAGAATTTTCAAGTGGCGCGCGTTGATCTCATCCCGCGCACGCCGCGCTTCCGCGAAGACCAATTCCGCGATCTCTTCCGAGAAGAGACGCCGCGCAACCTGACACCGCCGCAACGCGAGACGACAATAACGCCAACGACAACGCCTACACCATCCGCGTCGCCTACACCGACTCCAAGCCCGACGCCTTCGCCCGCCGCGAACAGTGCGGATGAGAAAAAGAAATCAAGCGACAAAAAAGTCGAGATCACTTTTGAAGGCATACGCCAGCGGTTGAGTCTCCTGCCCGTCGGCCTCGATGTGGGTTATCAGGCGATCAGCCCCGACGGCAAGTGGGTCGTGTTGATTGCGAGCGCGGCGGGGCAACAGAATCTTTACGTCTATTCGCTCGACGAACTCTCGCGCGAACCCGCCGTGCCGAAGCAGTTGACCTCCACGGCGGGCTTCAAGTCTCTCGCGCAGTTTTCACCCGACAGCAAGGAGATTTTTTACATCGAGCAGGGGCGCATCAACGTCGTCACGCTCGAAGGCAAGACGCGCTCGCTCGCTGTGACGGCGGAGATGGACGTTGATTTCGCGCGCGAGAAGATGGAGGTGTTCCGACAGGTCTGGTCATACTTGCACGAGCATTTCTACGACCCGAATTTTCACAGCGCCAACTGGGACGCGATGCGCGCCGCCTACGAGCCGCGCATCGCGGGCGCCCGCACGCCCGACGAGATGCGACGCCTCTTGCAACTCATGGTCGGCGAGCTGAACGCTTCGCATTCGGGCGTCAACGCACCGTTCACGGGCGCGACGGCGGCGACGGGTCGGCTCGGCCTGCGCTTTGATCGCATCGAATACGAAACGGGCGGGCGTCTGCGCGTGACAGAGATTATCCCGCTCAGCCCCGCCGCGCTCGCAGGCGAGATCAAGACGGGCGACTACCTGCTCGCCGTTGACGGCAAAGAAATAAACGCGCGCACGAATCTAGACGAGTTGTTGAACTACAAAATCAACCGCCGCGTGAGTCTGACCGTCGCTTCATCTGCGGACGGCGCGAACCGGCGCGAACTGGCCGTGCGCCCCGTCAACGGTGCGACGGAGAAGGCGCTGCTTTATCGCAAGTGGGTTGAGGACAATCGCGCTTACGTGGCGCGCATCAGCAACGGGCGGCTCGGCTACGTACACATGTTCGACATGGGATCGTCGTCGCTCTCACAACTCTATGTTGACCTCGACGCCGAAAACCATTCGCGCGAAGGCGTCGTCGTTGACGTGCGCAACAACAACGGCGGCTTCGTCAACGTCTATGCGATTGACGTGCTTTCGCGGCGCGGTTATCTGACGATGACGCCGCGCGGCCAGACCAGTGCGCCAGCGCGCACGGTGCTCGGCCAACGCTCGCTCGAATCGCCGACCATCCTCGTCACCAATCAACACTCGCTCTCCGACGCGGAAGATTTCGCAGAAGGCTATCGCAGCCTCAAACTCGGCAAGACGGTTGGCGAGCCGACCGCCGGTTGGATCATCTACACCTGGAATCAGACGTTGATTGACGGCTCGACCGTGCGCCTGCCGCGCGTGAAGGTGACGGCGAACGACGGGACGAACATGGAGTTGAACCCGCGCCCCGTTGACGTTCAAGTCTCGCGCCCCGTCGGCGAAACCTACACGGGACGCGATTCGCAACTTGAGACGGCAGTGCGCGAACTGCTCAAACAACTCGACGGCAGCGCGCAGAAGAAGTGAGAAGGAAAGGAACTTGAAAGATGATGCCGCGCAACATTTGGTTTGAACGGAAGTTCACACTCGACTTGCCGCTCTGGATGTATCCGAACGTCTTGGAGCGCGTGAGGGGCACGCCCGCGCGTCTCGAAGATCGCCTCGCACGTTTGCCGCGAGAAATTTTGACGCGCCGCGACAGCACGAACTGGTCAATACAGGAACAGGCCGGACACCTACTCGATCTCGGCACGCTCGACATCGGGCGACTCGACGACTACGAAGCGGGACTCGACGCTCTGCGCCCCGCCGACCGCGAAAACCGCAAAACACACGAGGCCGACCACAACGCCAACTCCATCGAACAGATACTCGCCACCTTTCGCGCCGAGCGCAGCGAGTTCGTTCGCCGTCTTGACGCATACGACGCAGACTTCGCCGCACGCACCGCCCTCCACCCACGCCTGCAAATGCCCATGCGCGTCATAGACCTCGTCTACTTCATCGCCGAGCACGACGACCACCACCTCGCGCGCATCACCGATCTCATGCGCACGTTCGCCGCATGAAATGGGAACTCACAGTCCTTCGGTTCTCTTACCGACCGGGTCGAATGAATGGTGATGCTCGGTCAGTCGGTGAAGACTCAGCTGCCCCGTGTGAGTTGTGTAGTTAAGTAGGCTGTTGCTGCAAATATCATGAGTATTATTAGAAACACGTAGGTATAAACATGCGTAACTCTGCTGGCTACCTGTTCATATATTATTAGTTCTTCCAAGTCCTTTGCAGTTACTTCATCTTCGCTCTGTAGTCTGATTATGCATTGCCTCCATTCATTGCATTTCTTCCAAGCGCCTGCCTCAATCTCGCCCGCGATATAGCCGAGCGCGCAAAAGCCCAACGCAGCTAACGCCGCTGCTATCCAAGACTTCCATGTATTAAAGCTGGGGCTGAACCCATTCTTCTGATTGGCTACAATAATCGAGCCGAGAACCAAGAAAGGCCCAACCCACAGTGAAAAGGAGATGCGATTGCGCGCATTTATAGTGTTGGTGGATAACGTTTCTATTTCCTTTGAAAGATACTTAACCATCTCAGTTTTGTTCATTTCCCGTATCTCCCGATGAATGAGTTGTTGGACATGGTTTTAGCATTTGACCTTACTTTAGGAAATGTCGTGGTGAGCACAGGGATGTTTCATTGTCGGGTTATTCGTTGACTTCGCGCGTGGTGTTGATGTTGGGGCGTGGGGGTTCGGTGTCGGGGAGTTGGCCGCGTTCGCGGTAGAGGCGGAGTTTGTTGTGGAGGGTCTTGAGGCTGATTTGGAGGAGTTCGGCGGCGCGGGTTTTGTTGTTGTCGGTCTTTTGGAGGGTGCGCATGATCATCTGGCGTTCGACTTCTTCGATGGGCGTGCCGACGGGGAGCGTGATTGTGTCTTCGACGCGTGCGCGTGCGCGCTGGTCGAGCGGGTAGGGCGCGATGTGATGGCGTTCGATTGACGCGCCCGAACAGATGATGACGGCGCGTTCGATGACGTTGCGGAGTTCGCGCACGTTGCCCGGCCAACTGTGCGAGCGCAAGACTTCGAGAGCGGCGGTGCTCAGGTGGCGCGCGGGTCGCTCGTGGCGTTCGGCGAGTTGCGTGATGAGATGTTGTGCGAGGAGCGGCAAGTCTTCCTTGCGTTGACGAAGCGGCGGGAGTTCGATGGTGATGACGTTGAGGCGATAGAGCAAGTCTTCGCGGAACGCTCCGGTGCGGACGGCTTCGTGCGGCTCGCGGTTGGTCGCTGCCAGCACGCGCACATCAACCGGAATCTCCTGCGAGCCGCCGAGCCGACGCACCGAACGTTCTTCGAGCACGCGCAAAAGTTTGGCTTGCAAGAGCGCGGGCATCTCCGCGATCTCGTCTAAGAGAAGCGTGCCGCGATTAGCGAGTTCAAAGCAGCCTTGACGGCGCGCGCTCGCGCCTGTGAACGCGCCGCGCTCGTGGCCGAAGAGTTCCGACTCCATCAGAGTTTCGGGAATGGCGGAGCAGTTGATGGCGATGAACTCGGCTTCGCGGCGCGGGCTGAGCTCGTGTATGGTGCGCGCGACGAGTTCTTTGCCAGTGCCCGATTCGCCTGTGATGAGTACGGAGGCGGAAGATGTCGCGACCTGTTCGACGAGTTTATAAACGCGCTGCATCGGCTCGGAGTTGCCGATCAACTTTCCGAACGCGCCGCTCGCCCTGAGTTCGCGGCGGAGTGCGACGCTGTCGCGTTGCGCCTTGCCTTCTTCAATCGCGCGTGCGACGACGGCGCAGAGTTTTTCGTTATCAATCGGCTTCTCGAAATAATGGTACGCGCCCTCTTCCTGTATCGCGCGCAAGGCCATCTCGACCGAACCTCCGCCCGTCAGAAGGATGACGGCGATTTCGGGATGGCGCGCGCGCAACTCGCGCAGCAACTCGAAACCGTTCAAGCCGGGCATCTTCACGTCGGAGACGACGACCGAAGGGCGAAACGCAGCGACGTGTTCGAGAGCGCGCGTCGCGTCTCCTTCAGCCACAGCCTCGAACCCACCCGCCGCCAAAATTTCGCGTAAGGTGTCTAAAACCAGCGGCTCGTCGTCAATCACCAACACCCGTCCCTTAGACATGATCGCAGTTTAGCATATGGCGTTCAGTTTAAGTTTGGACAAAGAATCACTGTCGCTAATGACTTTATAAGAAGACTCACCGCAGAGACGCAGAGAACGCAGAGGGGGCGCAGAGGAAAGCATTCAACTCTCTGTGCATCCTCCGTGTCCTCTATGTCTCTGCGGTGAATGCCTTAACTCTTTTGCGAGAAATAATCGGCGATGGCGCGCGCGAGGGCAGTGGTTGTGAACTCGGCGGGTTGAATGTCGGTTGATAGATTGAAGTCGGCGGCGGTGCGCGCGGTGATGTCGCCGATGCAGGCGACTTTCACGTCGCACAGTAGTTCTCCGAGATCGCGCGTGTCGAAAAGCGCGGCGAAGTTCTTGACGGTCGAAGCACTGGTGAAGGTGATGCAATCAACGCCGCCGCCGCCGAGCAGTGCTTCGACGCGCGCACGCTCCGTCGTCTGCGGCGGGACAGTGCGGTAGACGGGCACGACATCGGCGCGCGCTCCGGCCTCTTCGAGCGCGTGCGGCAGATAGTCGCGTGCGACCGCCGCGCGCGGGATGAGGAAGTTCAGACGCTCAAACTTCTCGCGCCCGCCGAGATAATCTGCGAGCGCATCGAAGACGCCTTCGGCCTTGAACTCGCCGGGCACGACATCGACATGCACGCGCGCGTCGCGTAAACGGTCTGCGGTGGCCGCGCCCGTGGCGCACACGTGCAATTCGTCCAACTCGCTCGCATCGTGGCCGCGCGCCTCCATGCGGCGCATGAAAAAATCTACGCCGTTCGTGCTCGTGAAGACGAGCCAATCGTAGCCATAGAGATGTTCGAGCGCTTCGTCGAGGAGCGCGTAGCTTTCGGGTGCGACGATCTCGATTGTCGGGCAGGCGACGACGCGCGCGCCGTAGCGTTCAAGTTCGACGGCGAAGTCTTGAGATTGTGCGAGGGCGCGCGTCGTGACGACGGTGCGGCCTCGCAAGGGCTGTTCTTGAATCGTGCGTGCGTCGGGTGTCATTTCGAGAGGCGTTGGGAACAATTAAGCGGAACGCGAAAAAGCAGACTTACTACGTTCAGACGGTTAAGCCTTCGAGCAACTCCGCCGCTCCGCGTTCGCGCAGACGCGCGGCGAGCGTTTCGCCCGCGCGTGCGGCGTGAGCACTGTTGTCTTTGAGAGAGTCGCGTATGAGTCGTTTGCCGTCGAGCGCGGCGACGAGCGCTTCGAGATGGAGCGTGCTGCTGTCGCCGCTCATAACCGCGTGCGCGGCGATTGGCACCTGGCAGCCGCCGCCGAGCGCGTAGAGCAGTGCGCGTTCGGCTGTGCAGGCGGCGCGCGTCGCGGCGTGTTCGAGGAGAGAGACGAGCGAAATTGTCCTCGCATCGTTCGCGCGCGTCTCGATGCCGAGCGCGCCTTGCCCGACGGCGGGCAGCATTTCTGCGTGGGGGATGGTCGCGTTGATGCGTCGCTCGAAGCCGAGACGACGCAAGCCTGCGGAGGCGAGAATGATCGCGTCGTAGCCGCCCTCGTCAAGTTTGCGCAGGCGCGTGTCCACGTTGCCGCGCAAGTCTTTGATAACGACATCGGGACGCAAGTGTTTCAACTGCGCCTGACGCCGCAAACTCGACGTGCCGACGACAGCATTCTGCGGCAGACCGTGAAGCGAGTTGTTTTCCGTCGCTGTAGCGTCTTCTCGCAAAACTAGCGCGTCGCGTGCGTCTTCGCGTTCGGTGATGGCGGTGATGGCGAGATTGTCGGGCAAGGTCGTCGGCAAATCTTTGAGCGAGTGGACGGCGAGGTCTATCTCTTCGGCGAGCAGCGCCTCTTCAAGTTCCTTCGTGAAGACGCCTTTGCCGCCGATTGTGGCGAGCGGCACACTCTGCATCACGTCGCCCGAAGTCTTGATGACTTCAATGCGAATCTCCGTCTCAGGCCGCAACGCCGCGAGCCGCGCCTTGACCCATTCCGATTGCCACAACGCCAGCTTCGAGCCGCGCGAGCCGATGATGAAATGCTCTCTCATAAAAACAGAGGTTAGAGGTTAGAGGTTAGAGTTCAGTGGAAATCAGTTCTGTCTTTTACTGATCTCTGACCTCTAACCTCTGACCTCTGCCTTTTATTCTTCCAGTCCGAAAGTGTTGCGCCAGGCCTTCAGGTCGTCTTCCTCGCCTGTGTCGTGCGAGTGGCGGAGGCGGTTGATGATGGGGTGCGAGATTTTGTTGACTGTGGACATGAGCAGGGCTTCGACGGCGCGCTCCTGTTCGGGCGTCAACTCGCCGAGCCTGTTGCGCTGGCGCGCGAGTTCGGCGCGTGCGATCTCTTCCAACTTCTGCCGGAGCGCGGCGACCGTCGGGCCTAGATCGAGTGAGCGGAGCGCCTGTTGAAACTGCATCACTTCGGATTCGACGATCAGCTCCGCACGTTCGGCTTCGCGTTCGCGCTCGCGTATGTTGGAGGCGACGACCGCTTCGAGGTCGTCAACGTCGAAGACGAAAAGGTTATCTAGTTCGCCGACCGCCGGATCAACATTGCGCGGCACGCTGATGTCTATGAAGAAGGCCGGACGCTGCCGACGCGCGGCGAGCGCCTCGCGCGCCATCTCCTGCGTGACGACATATTCGTCGGCGGCGGTCGAGCAGATGATGATGTCGGCTTCGGCCAGATGCGCGGGCAGGGAAGAGAAGTCTAACGCCTCACCTTTGATTTTACGTGCGAGTTGTTCGGCGGTCTCGACCGTGCGATTGGTGACGAGGACGCGCGACGCGCCCGCGCTCGCTAAGTGTTGCGCGGCGAGTTCGGCCATCTCGCCCGCGCCGATGACGAGCACGGTCGTGCCCTTGAGCGAGCCGAAAATTTTGCGCCCCAACTCGACCGCAGTGAAACTTATAGAGACGGCGGAAGCCGCAATCCCTGTCTCCGTGCGCACGCGCTTGGCGACGTGCAGCGCGTGGTGTACGAGGCGGTGCAGGACGCGCCCCGCAGTGCCTGCCGTGACCGCGTTCGAGTAGGCGCGGCGCACCTGTCCGAGCACTTGCGGTTCGCCGACGACCATCGAATCGAGCGAAGAGGCGACGCGAAAAACGTGGCGCACGGCATCTTCGTCCGCGTGCATGTAAAGGTGCTCGCCGAAAAACTGGTTGGGCACGCGCCGCGTCTCGCTCAGGAAAGAACTGATGCGCGCCGCGCCCTCTTCGCCGCCCGCCGCGCGCGTCGCCGCGAGCACTTCGACGCGGTTGCAGGTGGAGACAATCAAGCCTTCGCTGATCAATTCGCCGTCAACCAAGGTCTGCAAAGTCTCGGCGCACGCTTCGTCCGTGAAAGCCAGACGCTCGCGCACCTCGACCGGCGCAGTCTTATGATTGAGTCCGACGAGGATGATTGACATAAAAAGCTGTCCGTTGTCCGTGGTCAGTTGTCAGTTGTTTTTGTCTGTCGTCAGTTGATCAATTTAATCTTTAGCAACTAGCTTCGATGACCACATGCAACGGACAACTGACTACGGACAACGGACGTTTTATCCGAATACGTGATAGCCGCCCATGAGGCGCGTGCCGAGAAAAGTGAAGAGGACGAGGCCGAAACCGGCGAGGCCGATGATGGCAGACTTGCGCCCGCGCCATTGGATGCGATAGTGAATCATGGTCAGGTAAAGCAGCCAGGTGATGAGCGCGAAGACCTCTTTGGGATCGTTGTTCCAGATGCGTCCCTTCTGTTGTGAAGACAAAATCGCGCCGGTGATAATGCCGAGCGAAAGAAGCGTGAAGCCGATTCCTGCGGCGGTCGAGCCGATGTCGTCAACTGTTGTCAGCGACGGCAGGCGGTGAAAGAGCGCGGAGAAAGTTTTCAGTTTCAACTCGCGTTCCTGCCAGAGATACATCGCGCTCGCGGCGAAGACGATGAAAAACGCGGCGTAGGAAAAGATCAGAAATGCCGTGTGGATGGGAAAAATCCAACCGCCTGCGCCCGCTACGACCGTCCCGATGCGTGCGTCCGCCGCGCCGCGCATGAGCATCGTCGCCGTGACTAAAAATGCTACGAGCGGCATCAGGAAAGTGCCGAGCGCTTTGATCTTGTAACGGAAGTAGGCCAGCCCGTAGGCGACTACGAGCGTCCACGCGAGAAAAGATAAAGTCTCGCGCAGGCCGAACAGAGGATAGTGCCCGTCCTGTATCCAGTCGCGCATGAAGGCCGCCGTGTGCAGTGCGAAGCCTACACCGAGCGACGCGAGCGCCACGCGCTCGACCGAGCGACGCTTGTAGGCAAACGCGAGTATGGCGTGAACCGCCGCATTCACGTAGGCTGCCAGAGCTGCGAGTAGAAGATAATTCATCTGAGGTGCGCCAGCGCGAGACTCACAAAAAAACTTCTGGCGGCATTGTACGGGATGGAGGAAAAACGCGGCAAGCGGCCAATTCCGAAACGCGCTGTTGTCACCAAACGCCAAGACGTGAGAAACTGAACGGCAGACATGCCGCACGTCAAACCGACAATTTATTTCGCCTCGAAGGTGAAAGAGAATGCCTGACCGCGACGACGCCTGGAAACTTCTCTGCGAGTACACCAAGGGCGAGAGTTTGCGCCGCCACGCCATCGCCGTCGAGACCGCGATGCGCGCGTGTGCTGCGCGCTACGGCGACGCAGATGCGGACGCAGACGAATGGGGCTTGGTCGGCCTGCTACACGATTTCGACTACGAAATGTTTCCAGACCCCGAAGGCGGCCACCCCTTCAAAGGCGCGAACATCCTCTGCGGGCGCGGCTATCCGGGTCACTTCATACGCGCCATCATGGGACACGCGACTTACACGAATGTTCCGCGCGACACGCAGATGGCGCGCGCACTGTTTGCCACAGACGAACTCTGCGGCTTCCTCGTCGCCTGCGCGCTCGTGCGCCCTTCGCGGAGTCTGGACGACATGGAAGTTTCGTCCGTCAAGAAGAAACTGAAAGACAAGGCTTTCGCGCGCACGGTCAACCGCGAGGACATACATCAGGGCGTCGCAGAGTTGGGCGTCTCGCTCGACGAGCACATACGCTTCGTCATAGACGCGCTGCGCCCAGTGCAAAAAGAGATCGGGTTGAATAGTTTGACGACGGAGGCAAGCGGCGCGGCTTGAGTTATGAGACGTTCGGCGGCGCGTGCGGCAACTCGCGCATTTCGTCTGCGGGGCGATTGAGAAATATTTGCGCGGCGAAGAGCGCGGCGAGCGTGAGCGTGATCGAGAGGAGCACGGTTGCCGCCGCTTGCAGTTTGCGACGCCGCGCCGTGTGCCGGTAGACGAAAATTCCCGCGAGCGTGAAGATGACGAGCGGGAGGATGATGACAGCGGCCAGGAGCGTCGGCGGCGCGCTCAAAGGGTTAGCGACGCCTCGCAGCCAGTAAACGAGCGCGAGGCATCCGCCCGCGCTGACGAGCGCGGCAACCAGCGAAGTGATGATGAGCAACTTCCAACGCACCGCGCAAAAATGGCCTTCGTAAAACGTCAGGCTTGGAGACTGTTGGCGAGGTTGATTTAGAGAGCGAACGGCGGAGCGCCGCCAAGCATATCATAGGAGAAGCAAGTGACAAGTGACGGGTGACAGGTGACAGGAGAAAGCGAGTGAATTGTAAATCGTGAATCGTAAATAGCTAAAACCCGCTTGCGTCTATTTACGATTTACGATTCACGATTTACTGTTTTAATCCTGTCACCTGTCACCTGTCACCTGTCACTCAAAAAAATGGTCACTAGAAACGCACTGTTATACCTGGCGCGGCAAGAGGGTTTGAAGGACTTCGCGACGCGCTTCCGCCCGTTCAAAAAAATGACGACGCGCTTCGTGGCGGGCGAGGATATCGCGGAAGCCGTCGCCGCGATTCGCGAGATCAACGCGCGCGGCGCGAGCGCGTCTTTCGATCATTTGAACGAATCGGTCGCCAGCGTAGCCGAGACGGAAGGCGAAGTCAGCGAGTATAAACGCGTGCTCGCGGCCATTGACGAGACGAACATACGCTCAAACGTCTCGATCAAGTTGACACAGTTCGGCCTCGAAATTGATCCGGAGTTGGCCTATCGCAACGCGCGCGAAGTTGTGGCAGAGGCGGCGCGGCGCGGCAACTTCGTACGCGTTGACATGGAGCAGTCGAGCGTCACGCAAATCACGATTGATATTTTCAAACGCCTGCGCGCGGAGTTTGACCTGAACACCGTCGGCATCGTCCTGCAATCGTATTTGCGTCGCACCGAAGCGGACGTGCAAGACCTCCTGCGGATTCCTGCGCGCATACGCATCTGCAAAGGCGCGTACAACGAGCCGCCTGAAGTGGCCTTCCCAGACAAGAAGGATGTTGATGCGAACTACGTACGCGTGATGCAGACGCTACTTTCGAGCGGCGTCTATCACGGCATCGCGACACACGATCCGGCCATGATCGAGGCGACCATCAACTACGCCGCGCGCGAAGGAATCGCCAAAGAGGCTTTCGAGTTTCAGATGCTCTACGGCGTCAGGCGCGACCTGCAAGTGCAACTCGCAGCGGACGGCTACAACATGCGCGTCTATGTCCCTTACGGCAAGCACTGGTATCCTTATTTCATGCGGCGTCTGGCGGAGCGTCCGGCGAACATCTGGTTCGTCTTGAAAAATATGCTGAAAGGTTGACGGCGGAAGAGAGGTGCGCGATGTTTTGTCCCACATGCGGCGCGGGCGACCAGAGGGCTGACGCTTACTGCACGCGTTGCGGTCAATGGTTGCCGGACGCGAACGCCATGCAAGGGCACTGGCATCCGGTCTTTCGTCGTGCGAAGACGCCTGAACAGCGTATGAAGATGATGCTCGTCTTTAACACGCTCGACGCCGCGCTCGCGCTCGCCTCTGCGATCCTCCTTTACACGACGCAGGCGGGACGCATCGAGCAGTCTTCACACATCTACCTCGCCGCCGCGTTCTGCATCGTGATCGCCTCGCATCAGATCATAAGTCTGGTTGTCAATCTGAAAATCCAACAACGCTTGAAGCGTGCGCGACTCGACAACGCGACCACCGCTGCTGCCGCCGAAGCCCTCGCGGGTGAAACAAGCGCGCCTGCGTTGAACCCTGCGGACTCCGAGTTGTTTGCAGGCGTTCGGCGTGGGAGCATCACAGAGAACACGACGGAGCTTTTGGACGCTGTGCCGCGTCAAACCGAGCAGAGGCAGACGAGATGAGCGATTTCGCATGGATACTGTGGGTGGTGCTCGGCGTGATCTTGATCATCGCCGAAATTTTCACGCCCGGCTTCGTCCTGCTCTGGTTCGGCATCGGCGCGATTGCCGCCGCGCTCGCCGCGCTCGCCGGTCTCGGCTACCCGTTCCAGTTCCTACTCTTCTTCGTCATCTCGATAGCCCTGACCGCCGCCTCGCGCACGATCTTCACCAAATATCTCATGCGCCATCCCGAAGAGGGCGGCTACAAATCCGGTGCGGAATCGCTGCCGGGACAGGTGGGAACGGTCGTCACTTCAAGTCAAGGCGCGCTCTCCGAAGGCGCTGTGAAAGTCTACGGCTCGACGTGGACGGCATATCCGGCGGAAGGCGAAGAACCTTTGGAAGCTGGCGCACGCGTTGTAGTCGAAAGCGTGCGCGGCGCATCCATCTACGTACGCCGCGCTCCCACCGAACCCGGCTGGCGACAGCAGAGCGCGTTACCGGAGGGCAGGGAAGAGAGTTAGCAATCTTAATCACTAATTTTAGACGGCACACGTTTTCGGGCTGAAAGGAGTTTGCGCAAGTTGAGCGGGGCGGTTGAGGCTTTCAACCGTCCCGCTTTGTTTCGTCAAGTTGCAGCGAGAGGCGGACGAGTTTGCTCTCGAACCGCCAGCGACGACAGAAATTGATTGAATTCGACTGCGAGAGAAGCGCATTATACGCCTGCTCGAAACATGCTATGTAGCAATTCCCGCATTGATGCAAACAACTCACGAGTAAAAGGAGTTTCCCACTAATGTCCGACCTCCAAAGTGACAACACGACAGCGCAGAATGCTGAAGACAAGACTTCCACTGTCACCACCCCCGACGCGACCGCCATCCAGCGTGCATCCGAGAGGCGTGATGCCCTGCGAGACGCCTTTCTGCTCGGCTCGGGGATCATCGAACTGAAAAACAGAGTGCAAATTGCCGCGCACAGGGAACACCAAGAATCCGGCCTACGACTTGCCAGCGTCTGGCGTGCCAGTTTCAACCGGATCGCCGCCCTGCAAGTCAAAGCATTTGAGAAGAGCACTGACGCGAAGACGCTCTACGAACCGCCGGACAAGGATGCTTTGCCTTACCTCCATCCGCCCGATCCTGACTATGCCGATGTCGGCATCGTCGGCGTCGAGAGTCTCAAAGATTTTAAGCTGTACGATGTGACGCGGCGCGCGATCAACTGTCTGACGCTGCTCTATGTCAAAGAAGAAGAAAGTCTCGTCCCTGAGAAAATCAAAAGTTTTCAGGAGCGTCTGGTGCCAAAGATTCTTGAGGCCGCGCGAAACCAGCAGGCGGGCGGCGGCGACCCTAATGCCACAGATGAAGAAAATCCTCAGGAGAAGGCGAAAGCCACGCTCACCGAGCGGATCGTCAAGTTTCTGGATGCGTGGGACGGGTATCTGCGTGAGAACTTCTACGCGGGAGGCAAGTTTACAAACGATGATCTGGAACTGGTCGCCTACGAGGCAGGCCACTCCGTAAGTTCTTTCTCTTGGGGCATCGCGTCGGCCACCGAGTTGCTGGAACATGATCAGGAGGCTACCGAAGAAAAATTTCTTGCCGCATGGCAGAGCATCTTTCGCGTGCAAAACGTGAACCGCTTGCAGCATCAGATCAGCGCGCTCAGTTCGGAACTCGACGACGCCTATTATCTGGAACATCCGGACGTAAAACGCGTCGTCGCAAACGCCGTGCTCGTCGCCCCCAACCCTGATCTGCCGAGCCAATCTATTCAAGCGGTCAAGAATAGTATTGACTACTGGCAGCGCACCGTTGAATGGATTCCCGACCATCTGAAACAACTGCGCGACCAGAGCGATACACAGACTGCGCCGTGGAGCAAAAAACTGCGTCTGGCGCTGGCCGAGCAATCAAACATCTGGCAGACCTTGCTGACGGGACAGCAAACGCTGCGCGCCTACAACATGGAGAGCGTGACGCATGACATCATGCGGGGCGTGACGGCCGAGATACAGAACAACTTGCGTACAAACTTTCAAGGGGCCATGCAGCAAGCCCAGCAGACCATGAAGCAAGTGGCGGAGGAGGTGAAAGGGGCGCTCGACACGGCCAAAGACATCGCCGTCAGCGGCGTGGAAACTCTGTTCGGCTCGTTCAAGCGTTGGTTGTTCTGGATCGTCGTGATCGCCGTTGTCATCTTCGTCGGATTGTTCCTCTACACTTGGGCAAACGACAATCCGCAGTCGGGACTCGGTAATCTGATCGGCGCAGGAGTTTCTGCGGTTGCCGGATGGTTAGGATTTGGGAGTTTGAAGAACGAGAAGGCGGCGCAACAGACGGCGATTCAAGCCGAAAACAATGCCGCGAAGTTGAAAGTGGATAGTCAGGCCACCGCAGGTGCGACGGATGCCGCCAGCAGCAGCATCGGCGGCGGCAGTATCCTCACGAGCATTCAAGGCGCGGCGCAGCAGACCGGAACGATCATTTTGGAAGCCTTGGAGCGCGGGTACGAACAGGCGCGCATCGAGTTGGACAGCTTGAGTCGCAGCGTGGCCGTCTCCTATCCGCTTGTGGAGTTCTTCGGGATAAACCTGACGTTGGAAGGTAACGTGAAAGTCCTGACCGACATCCTTTGGGGTGAGGCGCAAAGAGATGCGGAGATCGACCGCGTCACACGCGCCGCCTTCGGCCCGTTGTCCGCGTTCATCCTCTCTTCAGCCGACGACAAGAAAGAGATCGGCGACGGCGTGAAACAACTCGGCGACGGCAGCACGTCGTGAAAGAGAAAGGAAGGGTAAAGAGTTAAAGGTTAAAGACAAAAGCGGGGCGCAGCGATCAAGTGCCGCGCCCCGCTTTCCGTTTTTACCTTTCCCCTTTACCCCTTACCCTTTCCCCTATTTCAAGGAATCGGCGAAGTGTCGTCTTCCGTGCCGGAGAGGGTTTTGTCATCTTCGAGGGCGGCGAGTTCGACGTTGATGGGTTCGCGGGCGGGTGCGGCGAGGTCTTCGCCGTCGAAGCGCGCGAGGACGACTGTGATGTTGTCCTCGCCGCCGCGCTTGTTCGCTTCTTTGACGAGCGCATCGCAGGCCGCTGCGAGGTCGCCGCTACTTTCGGCGACGATCTGTAGCATCTCTTCGGCGCGGAGTTTGCCGGAGAGTCCGTCGCTACAGAGCAGCATGATGTCGCCGCGTTGCAGGCGTACGCGCGAAAGCACCGGAGTCAAATCGCTCTGCGCGCCGAGCGCCTGGAGGATGACGTTGCGGAACATGTGCGTCTCGGCGTCTTCTTCTGTGATCTGGCCGACATCCACGAGTTGCTGTACGAGCGACTGATCTTTGGTGACGAGTTTGATCTCGTCGCCGCGTATGACGTAGGCGCGGCTGTCGCCGACCTGTACGAAGTCCATTGACTGTCCGGCGATGGCGGCGGCGGTGAGCGTCGCGCCCATGCCGCTACAACGTGGGTCTTCGAGGCTCTTGCGGTGGATGGCGTAGTTGGCGTAGCCGGTGGCGTTGCGCAGGCAGTCAACGAGCGACACTTTTGTGCCTTGCCCGTCCGTCTTGTGCTCGGAGTCCTCTTCGGTGAGCATCTCGCGCACGCTCTCGACGGCCATACGGCTCGCTACGTCGCCCGCGAGCGCGCCGCCCATGCCGTCCGAGACGATGAGCACCAGCCCTTCGCCGCCGACTTCAAAGCGGCGAAAGTGCGCGGGCGGCTCTTTTTTATCGTCAGAACCGCTCCAACTCCCGCCCGTTGCGAGATCGAGCACGAGGAAGTTGTCCTCGTTGCCCTGCCGTATGCGGCCAACGTCAGTTTGTGCGTGTAGCTCGACGAACATAAGAAAAGTGACGAGTGACGAGTGACGAGTGACGAGTTGGAAGAGCGACGGATTTTAACTTGTCACTCGTCACTTGTCACCCGTCACTAAATTTTTCCGAGCGCCTGATCAATGTCGGCGATGATGTCGTCCACGTCTTCGAGGCCGACGCTGATGCGCACGAGGCCGTCCGTGATGCCGAGCCGTTCGCGCGTTTCGGGAAGCACGGAGGCGTGCGTCATCGTCGCCGGATGAGAAATCAAAGTTTCCACCGCGCCGAGACTTTCGGCGAGCGTGCAGAGGCGTACACCTTCGAGCACAGCACGGGCATTGGCGAGCGAACCGACATCAAAAGCGACCATGCCGCCGAAGCCGCGCTGCTGTCGCTTCGCCAGATCGTGCTGGCGATGCGAGAGCGAACCGGGATAATAGAGCTTCTGCACCTTCGGATGCTCTTCGAGAAAGGCTGCGACGGCGCGACCGTTCCTATCGTGCTGCTCCATCCTGAGCGCGAGCGTCTTTGTGCCGCGCATGATGAGCCACGAGTCGAAGGGCGACAGGATCGCGCCCGCGCTGTTTTGTATGAACTTGATCCACTCCGCGTCCTGCTCGTCGTTCAGGACGACCACGCCGCCCACGCTGTCCGAATGGCCGTTCAGATATTTCGTCGTCGAGTGCAGGACGATGTCCACGCCGAACTCCAGAGGGCGTTGCAGGTAAGGCGACAGAAACGTGTTGTCGCAGACGACGCGTGCGCCGCGCGCGTGCGCGATGTCGGAGACGGCCTGCAAGTCCGTGACCATCATCACGGGGTTCGTCGGCGTCTCTACGAAAACCATGCGCGTGTTGTCCTGCATCGCCGCCTCGACGTTCGACGCGTCGGACGTGTCAACGTAAGTGAACTCGACGCCGTAGTTCGCAAGCACACGCGAGAAGAGGCGATACGTGCCGCCGTAAGTGTTGTCGGAGACGATGACGTGATCGCCCGCTTTGACGAGGCGGAGCGTCGCGTCAATGGCAGCCATGCCGGAGGCAAAGGCGTAGCCGAAACGCGCGCCTTCGAGCGCGGCGATGTTTTGTTCGAGCGCGAGGCGCGTAGGGTTCTGCGTGCGCGCATACTCGAAGCCCTTGTGCTTGCCGAGTCCTTCCTGCGCGTATGTCGAAGTTTGATAGATGGGCACGGAGACCGCGCCCGTCGTCGCGTCCGGCTCCTGCCCCGCGTGAATGGCCGTAGTTTGAAATCCCATAATTCAATAAAAACGGAACGGTAAAGGGTGAACAGCCAGCGCCGAAAAACTCAGACGAGAATCCGCCGAAGCCGCATTTTCCACCCGAAAGCATAGCTGAAAAACTTTGCGCATCGTAGCCCGCCCAAAGTGCGCTGTCAAACGCGGTCATACCCGGCGTGCGCGCGAAGCAGGCGGAAACGACCGCGCACTGGCCTTTCGCCACCGCGCTGCACTAACCGGATTTGAAAACGGCACGCGAAGGGAATTCGAAGAATTCTCTTGACAGAACTTTAACCTAATCATATCCTGTGCCCGCTCACGATTGGTTGCCTGCTCGTTCAAGCAAGCCGACCTTATTAATTTCTCAACCACAATCTGACAGCAGCAAGACAGTTCTCCTCAGAATAATATCCGGCTGCATCATACCCGTCAGCCGGTGCTTAGAGACCTGACAAAATCCCACGCGAAGGGCACGCGCGATTTCACTTTCTCACGCGTTTAGCCCGTTTACGAAAATTTGTCGGCGACTCTTAATTAAAATCACAACATAGGACTTCACCATGCCCCTCGACGCTCTGCGTGCGCTCAAAAACGGTGCGCCTTTCCGGGTTCGCCACTACGTCGCAGCCATTGTCTGCCTAACTCTCACAGCCGCGGCATTCTTCACTCGCACTCACGCACAGGCTCAGCCGCCGCCCGCGCCGACCGTGACGGCGACGCCGGGGAAGGCCCGAATTACGGTGACGTGGAACGCTGTCGCCGGGGTGACCGGATACATCCTCTATCGCTCCCCGACCGGTGTCTCCGGCTCTTACGTCGCGATGGGCGGGGGCCCCGGCGTGCTCAGCAAGGTGGACATGAATGTCCATAACGGGCAGACTTTTTATTATTACGTCACTTGCTACAACGACGCGGGGACGAGTCCGAACTCGAATATTGCAACTGCCACGCCTGACATCCCCGCGCCGACACTGACGGCCACAGCGGGGAAGGCGAAAGTGACCCTGACGTGGAGCACGCACGAGTATGCGACGCAGTATAAAATTTACCGCTCGATGACGGGGACTCAGGGCAGTTTTACGTTGATCGACGCGCCTTTGGTTTCCACTACCACCAAAAATGATACGAACGTCGCGAACGGCAACACTTATTACTATTATGCCGTCCCCTATAACGACGCGAGCGATGGTACGACTCGTTCCGCCACCGTCTCGGCTCTCGTTAAGCTCGACGCCCCGACGGGCTTGAACGCTTGTTGGCGAAACGGGCAGATCACGGTGAATTGGAGCGCCCTCGCGGACGCCGACTCTTACGGCGTCTATCGTTCCTTCACCAGCGGGGGCGGCTACACGATGCGCGCCTCTGTCACAACCAGTTCGTGGACGGATACGTTGGTTAGCGCGGGCTCGACTTATTACTATTACGTTGATGCGCGCAATAACGCGGGGGGCAGTCCCATCTCCGCGGTTGTGCCCGCCGAAACCGTCAACGCCAGCATCGGCACGTTCAACAGAGTGCCGACGGGCGAGAGCCGTCCCGTCGTGATCACGGTCACCGCTAATACGTGCAGCCAGTCGCCCGTAACGTTGAACCTCAGAACCACGACGGGGGCGGGCGAGGCGCGCTTCGCCAATAACAGTACGACCATGACCATCACCGGCACGACGACGGTGCAGATCACGGGCGTCACCGAGAGCAGCGTGATCGGCAACATCCAACTCGACGCGAAGAACGGCGACGCGCTGCTCGCGACGAAAAGTTTGACGGTCTTCAGCGTGAACCTGAAAGAGGTCTCTTTCTCCGGCACGAACTACCACGAGATTTACGCGGACAACGGCGCGGGGCCGTACTCCGCCCCGCACTGGCGCGACGGTTCGTCACAACTCGACAACGACGCCGACGATTCGACCGACCGGAAGCGTCCCGTCGCATTCACGCGAAATACCAAGATGCGGGCCACCGTCAAGTGGATCGTCCGACCCGCCGGAATCTTGGGCGGCCTGACGGTGAAGGCTAAGGGAGACGGGCCATCTAATATTGACATCCCCGAAACGGTCGTTTCCTTCAATCAAGAGGAGATGGGCATCACAGACGTTGAAGCGTCCGCCCCGTTCGCCAACGAGGTGGATTTCTTCGACCCGATGGAAATAAAGTGGGACGTGACCTATGACGCCGAGACGATGCTGCCCCGTTACAGTAAGAACCCCGTCTATGTAACCTTGGCGAACCCGGCGAATTCCACCAACGCCCGCTATCACACTGTCATTCGCCTCAGTTCTCAGAACGCCGACGGGCAGACGACAGTTGAACAGGCCACCGCTGCAATCTGGGGGGAGTTCACTGACCGGAACGTGAAGAGGGTTGCTCTGGCAGACCCTGATGTGGGCAACGTCGCGGAGAAGCAGTTGACCTACTATGCTTCATATCAAACAGTGAACCTGCATACGGCGACGCTTCTGGCCAACGGGGACGGGCAATGCAGCTCATGGGCGAAGCTCTTTATTGACATGCTCAAAAGTCAAGGCATAGAAAACCAGAATGAGTATCGGCTGATACAACCGCTGAATACGAATGCCGCCGGGTTTCTAGTGAAGAATTGGACGTATATCGGGAGCGGTTTGAGCAATTATCCTGCGACGTTCCCGTATCTCAACCTACCAGCCGCGGATGTAATCGGAACCACTAGTTACAACTGGCGTTTCGCCGAAGTGGTTGATGCCGCCGGAGTGGCAGGCCAGGGGACGGTTAACCCGGCTTCACTTTTCAGCAATCACCAGATCGTCTATATTGGAGGCCAGTACTACGACCCCTCCTATGGACTTACTTACGCCTCTCTCAGCGACTTCAAAACAACAGCTCTCGACGGATTTTATATCGCTATTCTAAATAGTGTTGACGAGCCGACTGTCAATCTTGATTTGAACGAGGACGGCGATATGACGGATACAGGCGTGCAGACGAACGTCGTTGTTATCAGGCGAAACCTCGACGGGATCAACCTTGAAGAATTAATTTCCGACTATTAATTAAGGATTTCGACCATGAAACAAAACAGGCGTTACCTGGCTCTCTGCCTTCTGTTGTTTATCGCAGGTGTGGTTACGATGACCGCCCGATCCGGCATTAACCACCGAAGAAGCGACGGCGCGGCTCGGGCGGCTAATTCTACTGGCGCGATAGATTCTCGCGCGTTCGCCCAGTCTTCGCCCAGTGCGCCGAAGGAGGGTTCTGCGACGGAAAAAGTTTTGACCTCAGGCCGACAGCAGATGGCGATTGCCGGAGGGAGACTCCACTTTATGAAGGTGGACCCTGCCAAAAAAAGTAGCAGCCTGATTTCGGTTGACATCGGTGATCTGTCATCCGAAGTAAATTTGTTGCCCCTGTCGGTGGCCGCAGATATCGTTATGCCGCAATGGAAAATCACCGACTCTCATGTTCATACCATTTCCGTCCAAGAACTGATCCCGAAGCAACCGACTTTTACTTTAGTTAAAATCAAAATTGACGACCTGAAATCCATGTGGTCGCCGGAAAAGACAAGTAAGTCGCCGGTTAAGTGGCATCGCATGCAGGACATCGTCGCTGCCGCTTCGCCGTTAAATAATGCTTACTATCGGTCACAGATAGAAAAGGATGCACCGTTCTGGTATGACTTCTCCGTTAAAGCCGACGGCTCTTACAAATTTTATATCCTCTCGAAGGGCAAATTGAACGTATGGAAATATGAAGATTCGGCGTGGAAGCAGATCGCCGATTTCCAGAGCGCGTTTGAATGTCCCTTTAATATTTTTGAAGGTAACGAAGGCGCAGTGCTGCTTGCCTCCAACGGCGATGTTTATTTGCTGGAGGATTCCAAAATGAAAAAGGTAGGAGCCGTCGCCGTTCCTGCCCAATCGGATACTAAAAAGGTCTCTTATCTGGTAGAGAACAGAGACACCGCCGAGTTATATTCCATTCTCGCCGAGAAATCGGATGGCGCAGTCACCCCTTTGCAGACGAAAGTGGTGAACGGACGTGCAATACACACGAGCAACTCGTCGCCGAACTTTATCCACGCGATGAACGCCGCCCTTAAATCTATGCGTGAATCAAAGTAGTTTCTATCCGGCCAAGCGCCGGAGCCAACTCATAACCATCACAGGCCGACGCTAAGCGGGCATTGGCCGGAACCGCATGCGCAAGCGCCCTTGAAATCTGCGGTGCGCTGAATTAGTTTGACACCCGCCGGTGGCTCAAGCTATCTTGCAATCCCGTGAACTACACGGACTCGCAACCTCAAGTTTCCTCCGCCATCGCCATCATCCCCGCGCGCTTCCACTCGACACGTCTCCCCGGCAAACCTCTGCTCGACATCTGCGGACGACCGATGATCGTGCGCGTCTGCGAACGCACTCTCGCGGCACGAAACGTCTCGCGCGTGCTGGTCGCAACCGACGACGAACGCATACGCGACGCCGTGCGCGCCGCAGGCTACGAGGCGATGTTGACGAGCAAAGAGCACGCGAGCGGGAGCGACCGTCTCGCAGAAGCCGCCGCCGCGCTCGACGAAAGTTTCGACACGATAGTCAACGTGCAGGGCGACGAGCCGCTGATTTCGCCGCGCAGCATCGAACGCGCCATCGCGGCCTTGCAGACGGACGCAGACGCCGCGTGTGCGACGACGTGCGAGAGCGTAGGCGACGCCGCAGACTTGCTGAGCGCGGACGTGGTCAAAGTCGTCTCGGACGAGCGCGGTTATGCGCTCTATTTTTCGCGTTCGCCGATTCCTTACCCGCGCGAGGCCGTGCGCAAAACGGGTTCGCTCGCCGCCGCGTTCGAAGTCGAGCCAGAGTTGCTCGCACAGTTTCGCAAGCACACGGGGCTTTATGTTTACCGCCGCGCCTTTTTGTTAGAATATGCGCGCTGGCCGCAGTCCGCACTCGAACGCGCCGAATCGCTCGAACAACTACGCATGCTCGAACACGGCGCAAAGATTCGTGTAGTTGAAACGGACGAAAGTTCGCTCGGCGTGGACACACCCGAAGACCTCGAACGCGTGCGTGCAATGTTCGCCGCCGCAAACGTTGGAGACCGATGAACGATTGGATCGGATTAACGATAATTCTTTTGATTATCATCGGCGGCCTTTGCGCGGCGGCTTATCTCGGCAGGCCGCCGGAAAAGATTTCGCAGGAAGAGTTTGAGCGACGAGTTAAGGAAGGCGCACGCACGCGCGCTGCGATGTTCGCCTTGCAGCAGTGGTTGAACCCGAAGGCTGCGAAGGCCATCGAAGTGCAACAGGATTTGAAGCACGGTTACTACAACAAGAAGAGACTGCCGGGCGAGGGCGACGACACGACCAACCCCGTCGAAGCTGATTCGAGTTTGTCCGAAACCTAGAGGAGAGAGATGCCAAAATATATTTTCGTCACGGGCGGCGTGGTTTCGAGTCTGGGTAAGGGCTTGGCGGCATCTTCCATCGGCTGCCTCTTGGAAGCGCGCGGCCTGACGGTCACGCTGATGAAACTCGATCCATACATCAACGTCGATCCGGGAACGATGTCGCCCTTCCAGCACGGTGAAGTCTTCGTCACGGACGACGGCGCGGAGACAGACCTAGACCTCGGCCACTACGAACGCTTCACCAACGCGCGACTCACGCGCGCCAACAACTGGACGACAGGACGCATCTATCTCTCCGTCATCGAAAAAGAGCGGCGCGGCGATTATCTCGGCAAGACCATACAGGTTATTCCGCACATCACGGACGAGATCAAAAAGGCCGTCCGCACGGTCGCCGAACGCGACGGCGTGGATGTCGTCATCGTAGAGATCGGCGGCACGGTTGGCGACATTGAGAGTCTGCCGTTTCTCGAAGCCATACGCCAGATGGGCAACGAGGAGATGAAAGACGGCAAGCGCGGCGCGATCTTCGTACACCTCACGCTTGTCCCTTTCATCGCCGCCGCGGGCGAACTCAAAACCAAACCCACGCAACACTCCGTGCGAGAACTGCGCGAGATAGGCATCGCCGCAGACATCTTGCTATGCCGCTCCGATCGTAAGCTATCGCGCGACCTGCGTGGCAAGATCGCTCTGTTCTGCAACGTCACGGAACGCGCCGTCATCACCGCCGAAGATGTGGACACGATCTACGACGTGCCGCTCGCCTTCCACGAACAGGGACTCGACGAGTTGATCGTCGATTCGCTCGGACTCGGTCAACGCGCCGCAAACACAGACCTCTCGCACTGGCGCGAACTCGTCGCAACCGTACGCGAGCCTGCGGCGGGCGAAGTCACTATCGGCATCGTCGGGAAGTACGTCGAGTTGGAGGACTCTTACAAGTCTCTGCGCGAGGCTCTGACGCACGGCGGCGTGGCAAACAACGTGCGCGTGAACGTGCGTTGGGTAGAGTCGGAGAAGTTGATGGAGGAGAATTTCGAGGAGCGCCTGCGCGACTACGACGCGATACTTGTGCCCGGCGGATTTGGCGCGCGCGGCGTGGCCGGAATGATTCGCGCCATCTCCTACGCGCGCCGCAGCCGCACACCCTTCTTCGGAATCTGTCTCGGCATGCAAACTGCCGTCATCGAATACGCGCGCTCGATGTGCGGACTGACGAACGCCGATTCGACCGAGTTCGATCCGGCGACGCCCTATCCGGTCATCTTCAAACTGCGCGATCTCGTAGGCGTCGAAGAGATGGGCGGGACGATGCGACTCGGCTCTTGGCAATGTCGCCTTGCGCCCGCGAGTCTCGCGCGCGAAGTTTACGGCGGCGAAGCTGAGATCGGCGAGCGGCATCGGCATCGCTACGAGTTCAATCCCGAATTTCGCGAGACGTTAGAGCGCGCCGGACTCGTATTCAGCGGCGAATCGCCCGACGGTCGTTTCATAGAGATGGTCGAATTGCCGCGCGACGCGCACCCATGGTTTCTCGGCTGCCAGTTTCATCCCGAATACAAGTCGAAGCCGCTCCACACACACCCGATCTTCACCTCCTTCGTCCGCGCCGCACTCGAAAATCGCCTGCGCAACGAAACGGCGTTGGAAGAATCCCTCGACACCGAGATGTCTACTACTGCCGCCGCAACGCAGCGCGTCGGCGTCGCGGGAGACGACTGAAAGACAGTGACGAGTGACAAGTGACAGGTGACAAGAAAAAAGTAAATCGCGGATCGTCAATCGTGAATAGAAAGAACTGAGGCTTTATCTATTCACGATTGACGATTCGCGGCTTTGATTCATCCCTCATCCTTCATTCCTTCATTTCAGCCCTTTCCTCCTGCTGTACTTTTTGCCTCGAAAACCGGACAATAAAGCAGTGATAAGTGACGAGTGACAAGCGACAAGAGAAAGCCGTGAGTCGTTAATCGTGAACCGTGAATAGAGAAAGTTATTCTTCGCCTATTTACGATTGACGATTCACGATTTACTGTTTTAACTCGTCACTTGTCATCCGTCACTTGTCACTGTTTTAGGCACTTGTCACTTGAGATTATGCTCCATTGTCCCACATGCGGTCGGCTGTTTGCGACGGACGTGAAGACGTGCCCGGAAGACGGGGCGATTTTGCGCGCTGATGCGACCATCGCCCTTGAGTCTCCGCTTGATCCGCTCGCGGGGTATGTGCTGGATGAGAAGTATCGCCTCGACAGGCGGCTCGGCGAGGGCGGAATGGGGACGGTCTATCACGCGACGCACCTCTTGATCGATCGCCCCGTGGCCGTGAAAGTTTTGCACCCGCGTTTCGTCGAAGACGAGGCGGCGCAGGAACGCTTCCGGCGTGAGGCGCGCGCCGCAGGGCGACTCCGCCACACGAACGCCGTGACGGTGACGGATTTCGGGCGCACCGCCGAAGGCTTCGTCTACATCGTGATGGAGTTGCTCGAAGGGCGAAACTTGCGCGAGGTCTTAGCGTTCGAGTCGCCGATGGAGAGCGGTCGCGCGGTCGCACTGATGTTGCAGGTGGCTGCGGCGGTCGAAGCGGCGCACGAAAGCGGCGTCATTCATCGTGATCTCAAACCGGCCAACATCTTCATCGTCCAGCCGAAGGGCGCGCCGCCCATCGTCAAGGTGTTGGACTTCGGCATCGCCAAACTCGCCGCCGACACGGTTGACGATTCGGAGCAGAACGCGCTCACGCAGACGGGCGTGATGATCGGCACGCCGCGCTACATGTCGCCCGAACAATGCGACGGCGCGCACCTGACGCCCGCCGCAGACGTGTACAGCCTCGGCATCATCCTCTACGAGATGCTCACGGGCACGACGCCTTTCACAGGGCCGTCGCCGCTCGCCGTCGCCTTGCAGCATTCGTCGAAGCCGCCGCGTCGCCCGAGCGAGTTGGTCGCGAGCATCCCGCCCGAACTCGAACGCGTCGTCCTTCACGCGCTCGAAAAAAATCCTCTGAATCGCCCGCCCGACGCAGGTGCGTTCAGGCGCGAACTACACGCGGCGGCCAGAAGTGCCGGAGTCGCCCCGTCCACAGGTTATCTCGCGCCCGACGACGAGTTGGAGAACGGTAACGGCGCGCGGCTTGAGACGGGACAGTACGTGTTGGGCGGCGTAACTTCAGACGGGCAACGCCGCGACGGCGCGCGTTCGAGCGACACCACGAAACTCGCGGACACGACGGGGCGACGAAAAGTGCAGACGGGCGACGTGGCCGCCGCGCAGCCGACCGCCGCGCACGCCGTCGCCGCGCCGACGCTCTCCCCGCAGCCGTACACGCGCGTCAGAGTCTTCTTGCAGAACCGGCGCAGCTTGATCTACTGGCTCAAACAACCGCCCGTGCTGCTGGCATCCGCACTGGCCTTGATCGTGCTGGTCGTCGGCCTCACGGCGTTTGTCAGGACGCGCAACAGCGGCGTGATAGTTCCCGCGACGGAGAACGCGAACGCCGCGACGCCGACGCCGGAAGAGACGCCGACTCCATCGCCTACGCCCGACGACGCCGCGAACAGAAAAGCGCAGGCGAACAGAACCAGACGCACGAGCCGGACGGCCAACATCAACAGGGGCAGGGAAAAGAAGGGGTCGAAGGTCGGCGGAGCTTTCAAAAAATTGAAGAAGATTTTGAACCCGTTTTAAGAAGTCTCGAACTTTTTTAGAGTCGTTAACGAATCATCTATGTCAACTGAATCACAGGTGCAATCTTTCAAGGTCGGCAACGCCACGTTCGGCGACGGGCGTTTGACGATCATCGCGGGGCCATGCGTGGTCGAATCTGCGGAGCACGCTTTGATGCTGGCGCGCGAATGCGCCGCGCGTGCGCGCGACGCCGGACTCGATTACGTCTTCAAAGCATCTTTCGACAAGGCCAACCGCTCGTCGCACGAGAGTTTTCGCGGGCGCGGGATGGAGGAGGGCTTGGAAGTTTTGCAGCGCGTGAAGGAAGAGATTGGCGTGCCCGTCTTGACGGACATACATGATGTGTCGCAGGTCGAAGCGGTTGCGCGCGTCGCGGACGTGTTGCAGATTCCGGCGTTTCTTTCGCGGCAGACAGACCTCGTGGTCGCGGCGGCGCGTTCGGGTCGCGTCGTGAATGTGAAGAAGGGACAGTTTCTCGCGCCCGCCGATGCGCGCAACATCGTCAGTAAAGCGCGCGCCGCCGGTTGCGAGCGTCTGTTGCTCACGGAGCGCGGCGTCTCGTTTGGTTATAACAATCTCGTCGTTGACATGCGCTCGTTTCCGATCATGCGCGCGTTCGGTGCGCCCGTCGTTTTCGACGTGACGCATAGCTTGCAACTGCCGGGCGGTCTCGGTCATGCAACGGGCGGGCAGTCGGAGTACATCGAACCGCTCGCGCGTGCCGGAGTCGCCTGCGGCGTTGACGCGGTCTTCATGGAAGTACACGAAGAGCCTTCGCGCGCACTCTCCGATGGGCCGAACGCGCTCCCGCTCGCACGGCTCGCGCCGCTGCTACATAACTTGCGCGACATACACGAACTCGTACGCCGCAACGCTTCTATCGAAAGCTGAACACTCGCTCAAGTATGAACATTTTTCGTCTTCGCAAACTCGCTCTCCTCTCCATTCTTTTATTGACCTCAGCACACGCGCGCGCGCAGGAAGAAGCGCGCCCCGTGTGGCAGGTCGTGCGTTTCGACGTGACGGCGACGCTTCCGGCTGCAACGACGACTGATCGCGCGCTCGCGGTGCGCGCCATCGTCTACGCGCAAAACGTCGGCACGGGCGCGGGGCGCACTTTGACGACGCGGCTCAATTCGGCTGCGGAGATCAAGTCGGCAGTGGCTGGCACAGAGCCAGCGCAGTTCATCGCTCGCGCAGAGGCGCGCACGCAGTTGCAGCAGGTGACTGTAACGCTGCCCGCTAGCATTCTTCCCGGCTCGACCATCAGCGTGACGCTCGATTATCGCCTGCCCGTCGCGGCCAACACGGGGCTCGCGGCCATCTCGCCCGAAGGCGCGCAGTTTCTCCCGCTCTCCGGCTGGTATCCGTCGCCCAACTCGCCCTTCTCACTGCGCGGGGCTGACACCTCTCCGATGCGTCTCACGGTCAACGCGGCGGGCGCAGACCAGACGGTGATCTCGACGGGAGTTGCGACGGGCGCAACTTACGATCAGAAACTTTCCGTCCAACCGTTTTTCCTGACGGGCAGGTGGGAGACGGTCGAAGTCGGCGCGGACGCGCGCGGCGTGAGCGCGCACCTGCCGCGCGGCGCGAGCGCAGACGAACGCAAACGCGCCGAGTCGCTCATCGCGCTCTGCGTGTCCGCGCGAAATTTTTATACGAATCTGTTCGGCGCGAGCATGGACGCGCCCATACGCCTCGTCGCCGTCACGCGCGGCGCGGGCTTCGATCTCGGCGGCACGATCCTGCTCGATGCGGCGGCCTTTCGACGCAGCAAGACCGACGCGTTGACGGCGCAACAGATCGCCGAAGCAGTCGCGCGCATGTGGGTCGGCGGCGCAACTCCTGTGCGCGGCGAAGGGTCGGGCGTCGTGCGCGAAGGGCTGGTGCGTTTTCTGGCGACGCTATTTCTCGAAAAGGAGCTCGGGCGCGAAGCCGCCGACGCCGAACGCCTGCGCGAGCGCATCGCCTATTCAGCCGTCGCGCGCCGCGACGCGCCGCTCTCCAACACCACGCCGCTCGAACCGACTTACTATCTCTCCGTCGCCAACAAAGGCGCGATGATCTGGCGGCTCGCCGACCGCGCGCTCGGGCGCGACGCCTTCATCGCCACCTTGCGCGAACTATTGCAGAAGGGGCGCGAAAGCGAACTCACGCTCGCCGTCTTGCGCGCTGCACTCAACGGTCGCGGCGGCGCGAATCTCAAGAGCGCGCTCGACGCAGGTTTCGATCAACCCACAGAAATTGATCTCTTGATCGGTTTGCCGCAACAACGCGGCGGCGAATCCGTCTCCGCGCTCAGAAACACAGGCGCGATTGAAACCAACGTCAACGCCGTCGCCATCACGGAGAGCGGCGAGCGCGTCGCGGCGCAGGCCACGATCCCCGCGCGCGATTTCGCAGACGTGCATTTCAAAACCACCGCGCGCATAGTTCGCGTCGAAGTTGACCCCGAAAAAATCTACCCGCAACTCGACTACGCAAACGATGTCGCACCGCGCGCCCCCGCGCTCGAAGAGTCGCTCGAAGACTCGACGCGCCTGCTCGCCGCCGGACAACACGCTCAGGCCGAATCAATCGCGCGCGACATGCTCACGCGCGCCCCGCTCATGCAGGACGCGCGCATACTGCTCGCGCGTGCGCTGCTCGAACAAAACAAACTTCCCGACGCCGAGCGCGAATTTCGCGCCGCGCTCGACGAGCGTTTGCCGCTGCCCGCCACGCTCGCGTGGGCGAACATAGGGCTGGGCGAAATCGCCATGCGCCGCAATCAAGCGGCAGAGGCTGCCAAACGTTTCGACGAAGCCGTGCGCGCAGAGGGCGGTTACGCGCCGACGCTCGCCGCACGCGCCGCGCGTCTGAAAGCAGAAGCCGCATTGGGAGCGTCCGCGCCTGCGATTGACGAGACGGTGCGCGCCGCCGTCACGCAATTCGACCAGACGGTTCGCAGCGGAAGGAAGGCCGAACTCGACGCGCTCGTCATGCCCGGCGAACTCGCAGCCTTCGCCAGAGGCATCATCGGTAGCCAGCCCGAACTCTGGCAGACGAAACTGCTGCGCACCGAATCGCTCGGCGCGGATCGCTACGCCGCCGACGTACACATCACGGCCAAAACGCTCGGACGCGAACAGTCGGGCACGGCAGTTTTGGTCTTCGCACGCAGCGGCAGCGCCATGCGTCTCGTTGACATTCCCATCTTCGAGGTGCGCTAGACCGATGACGATTATCAGCACAACTGGCGAACTCAAGATGACAATTGAAGAGCGCGCCGCGCGCGTCAAACTTCTTTTGATGGACTGCGACGGCGTGCTCACAGACGGGCGCATCACTCTGTTGGAGAACGGCGACGAGGAGAAGAGTTTCCACACGCGCGACGGGCACGGCCTGGTGCTACTGCATCGCGCGGGGCTGCAATCGGGCATCATCTCCGGCCGCACGTCTTCGGCGGTCGAACGCCGCGCGCGCGATCTGGGCATCAAGCACGTCAGGCAGGGAACGTGGGAGAAGACGAAAGATTTCGCGGAGGTGTTGGCCGCCGCCGGAGTCGAAGCGGCGGACGCGGCCTACGTGGGCGACGACGTGACGGACATCCCTTTGATGCGCCGCTGCGGTTTCGCCGTCGCCGTCGCCGACGCGACCGAAGACACGCGCGCCGCCGCGCACTACACGACCGCTCTCCCCGGCGGCTTCGGCGCAATCCGCGAAGTCTGCGAACTGATACTCAAAGCACAAGGCCGCTGGCCTGAACTCATGCGAAGATATACGGAAGTGACGAGTGACGAGTGACAAGTGACGAGTTAAAGCAAAAGATTTGTCTTTAACTCGTCACTTGTCACTCGTCACTCGTCACTTCATTTACCGGAGGTAAATGTTAATGACAGTTGAGCGACCCGCAATCTTATATGTCGAGGACACGCAGGACACGCGTTTTCTGGTGGAGTGGAGTTTGCAGCAGGAGGGCTTCGCTGTGACCGCCGTGCAGACGGCGGAAGAGGGGCTGACGCTCGCGCGTGAAAAGTCCTATGCGCTCATACTGCTCGACATCGGCCTCACAGACATGGACGGCCTCGCGCTCTGCCGCGCGATACGCGAGTTCAACACCGCGACGCCCATCCTGTTCTTCACCGCCTACGCCCCGCTCCTCGATCACAAGGAGGCCATCAAAGCGGGCGCGCAAGGCTGCCTGCGCAAACCCGAAGACACGCAACGCCTCGTCCCCGCCATACGCACTTTGATCGGACAGACTGACGAATAAACTTCCTCACACGCCGCTCCCCGTTCAACGCTTCTTCGGCTTCGCTTTCTGCTTGCGCGCAGTGCGCTCGCGCTTCTTGCGCGGCTTGTGTACATCATTCTCTGCGGCGAAATTCTCGCGGCACAAGTTGATGAACGTCTGCGTGATAGGAGATTGATAGCCGCCTGAAAGATATGCGAAGCCGAGTTCGGAGTTGATCTGCGCGCCCTCGATCCACCAGCGAATGAGTCGCCCCTCCGCGATCTCTTCGAGCGCAGACCTGACGGGGACGATGCCGACGCCCATCCCCGTCTCAACCATTCGCTTGATCGAAGTCAGGCGACTCAATTCCATCGCCACGACGGGACGCAAGCCCGCTTGCGTGAAGAACTCGTCAATCAGTCGGCGCGTGTTGCCGCCGCGCTCGCCCAAGATAAGCTTCTGTCCCGCCAACTCGAACGCGCTGATAACGCGCTTGTGCGCGAGCGCGTGATCGGGGCTGGCGATGGCGATTAACTCGTCTTTCAGCAACAACTCCGTCTCGACGCCGCGCGCCTCCACAGGCAGCGAGATGAACGCGATGTCCAAATCGCCCGCAGTGATCTGCCGGACTAACGACTCGCTCGTACCCGAAGTGACCGTGACCTCGACGTTCTCACGCTGCGCCCTGAGTGCTTTCAAAATTTGCGGCAGCTGATCCGAACTGAACATCGCCGACGCGCTGCCCAGACGCAGACGCCCGTGCGACGTGCCGGACAACTCTGCTAACTCCGCGAGCGCGGCGTCGTGCTCGCGCAGGATGCGGCGTGCGCGTTCGAGCAGTCGCTCTCCGGCGTGCGTCAGCACGCAGCGGCGCGGCGTGCGCACGAAGAGAAGCGTGCCCGTCTCAAGTTCGAGTTGACGAATCTGCATGCTGATCGCCGCCTGCGTGACGTGGCAGCGCGCGGCGGCGGCTGTGAACGTGCCCGTCTCGGCGATGGCGGCCAAAGCCCTGAGTTGTCGAATCTCCATAGCAAAACCTCTGTATCAGAGTTAGTTATCAAGCGGATAAAATCTTTTAGTTTCCATTATATGTCAACCCTTTTTACAATCAGCCCATCATAACCAACGTGGACGGGCACGCGTGCGCGCGAGTTTTCCGTCCCGACAAACAATGAAGGCCAGACGCGAACCCACAAACTTTTCCCACGCGCCGAGAGACTTGCAAGCGCCGCTCGTCGTGCTCGGCGTTGACGGCGGCGGCACGAAGACTCAAGCCATCATCACAGACGAAGAGGGACGCGCGCTCGGCGAAGGACTCGCCGGGCCGTCGAACCCTCTGCGCGTCGGCGTGAGTAACGCGGCGGCGGCGGTGCGCGAGGCTGTAGATCGCGCGTGCGCTGCGGCGCGCGTGCATCGCACGGACATAGCCTCTGCCGAAGTCGGTCTAGCGGGCGTGCGCCGCGCGGACTTGAAGGAGCGCATGACCGATGCGCTCCAACGCACGCTCGGCATCAACTCGATTGAAGTCGTGACCGACGCGGACATCGCGCTTTACGGCGCGACGAATGGTAAGCCCGGGCTGGTTTTGATCGCGGGCACGGGTTCGATCTGCTGCGGACGGAGCGCGCGGCGCAAACACGTCTGCGCAGGCGGTTGGGGGCCGCTGGCGGGCGACGAGGGTAGCGGTTCCTGGATCGCGCGGCGCGCGTTGCAGGCGGTCGCGCGTGCGTCGGACGGGCGCGGCGGTGCGACGAGTCTGGGCGAGGCCGCGTGCCAGTATTTCAACGTGGCGTCGCAGGACGATCTCTCGCTCGCCATCTACGCGCCGAGCATGACCAACGAACGCATCGCGGGATTCGCGCGCCACGTCATCGAAGCGGCTGGCGCGCGCGATGCGGTGGCGACCGAGATCGTCGCGGACGCGGGGCGCGAATTGGCCGCGCTCGCGCGCACAGTGATCCAAAAGTTGCGAATCGAGCGCGAGCGTTTTCAAGTCGCTTACGTCGGCGGGGTTTTCGCTGCGGGCGAACTCGTCCTCGCCCCTCTGCGCGCGGGCGTCAAACGCGTCGCCCCGCAAGCCTTTCTCGCGCCGCCGCAACTCTCGCCCGCCGTTGCCGCCGCGACGATGGCGCGCGCGCAGATACGACGCCTGGCCTTGGCCGGATAAGTCTCAAGTCCCATGTCCCAGGTCTCAAGTCAAAGAGCTTTGAGACTTGGGACTTGAGACTTGAGACTTGAGACTTATGGAAGACCTTCCCGTAACGGAACAGGAGAACCCGCGCACGGCATTGATCAGCACGCTTCCGGCGGCGGAGATCGTGCGCTTGATGAACGAGGAGGACGCGCTCGTGGCGGAAGCCGTCGGGCGCGTCGCAGAGGAAGTGGCGCGTGCGGTTGATGAAATCGTCGAAAGGCTCGGCAGCGGCGGGCGTCTGTTCTACGTGGGCACGGGCACTTCGGGGCGTCTCGGCGTGCTCGACGCGGCGGAGTGCCCGCCGACGTTCGGCGTCTCGCCGGAGTTGGTGCAGGGCATCATCGCGGGCGGCTACGAGGCTTGCTATCGTGCGGTCGAAGCCTCTGAGGACGACCGCGCGGCTGGCGGGCGCGATCTCGATGCACGCGGGCTGACGCGCAAAGATGCGGTCGTCGGCATCGCCGCATCTGGGCGCACGCCTTACACCGTCGGCGCGTGCGAACACGCGCGCACGCTCGGCGCGTTTACGGCTTGCGTGACGTGTGTGCCTGCGTCGCCGATCACGCGTGCGGTCGAAGTGGCGATTGTGCCGGTTGTCGGGGCGGAGGTGATCGCGGGTTCGACCAGACTCAAGGCGGGCACGGCGCAGAAGATGATTCTCAACATGCTCTCGACGGCGACCATGATCCGGCTCGGCTACACGAGCGGCAACCGCATGACGAACGTTTCCGCGCGCAACGAGAAACTGCGCGCTCGCGCGCGACGCATCTTTCAATCTGAAACCGGACTCGACGAGCGTGAGGCGAGCGCGGCCTTCGCGGCGGCGGGCGACGATCTGCGCGTTGCGCTCGTGATGCAGCGCACGCGTCGCACGCGTGCTGAGGCGGAAGCCGCACTTGCGTCGGCGCGCGGCGTCGTCGCCGATGCGGTCGCACAACTTTTACAAAGCGGGGAGCATTTGTCGTAGAATCAATTCAACGGAAGGATTGTGCGAAGAAAGCGAATGCCCGCAGACGAACCGATTGACACAGGCGACAATACGAAACTGACGAATCAACCGGCGAATCAGGCGCAGGCGACTTTGCATCCGGCCTTGCGCGGCGTGCGCGCCGTGCTGTTCGACATGGGCGGCACGCTCGTGCATCCGGACTGGGAACGTCTGGCACAACTCGCGTCCGCAGGCGCGGGGCGCACGTTCGTCGCGGACGAGTTGGGGCGAAAGTTCAAGGAGATGATGTGCGCCGTTGATGCCGCTTTGCAGCGCGGCGAGCCGCCCGCCGAAGACACGAAGAGACGCAACTGGGTCTTCCGGCGCGTCTATCGCGCGCTCGACATTGACGACGCGACTTGCGAACGCTTGAGCGCGCAGATTGACGCGTCGCATGCGGAGCGACATTTGTGGAGCGCGCCCGACGCGGAAGCCGCGAACGTCCTTGCGTCGCTAAAGCGTGCGGGCTTGCGTATCGCCGTCATCTCAAACACGGAAGACGGGCGGCTCGAAGAACTGCTCGATCTGGTCGAACTCAAATCGCATTTCGATTTTTTCATAGATTCCTATATCGTAGGCCGACGCAAACCCGACGCGGCGATCTTCCAACTCGCGCTCTCGCGTCTTGAGATCGAAGCGCACGAGGCCGTCTACATAGGCGATTCATACGGGCACGATGCGCTCCCCGCGCTCGCCGTCGGCATGCGCGCCGTCCTGCTCGACCCGCTCGGCCTCTATCCCGAAAGCGTCTGCCCGCGCATACGCTCGCTCGGCGAGTTGACAGGGGACAATCAAGCGGTGAACTGACGAAACGCGCGTGCGCGTTTGACCTGCGGTTGAATTGAGCGTAGAAGCAACTCTTGAGCGGACTCTCCTGCAAACAGAAAGTCGAGGTACAAGCCAAGCCATGTCACGTCGTCGCGCTTCGCACCAAACGTTCTTAATTTTGTGCGTCTCCCTCATCTTCGCGTGTGCCGCCTTCGCGCAGGAGCAACAGCGTCCGCAGGCGGGCGCGCTCGGCCAAATTGATTTCCCGACCTCCGGCTCGCGCGAGGCGCAAGCGCATTTCCTGCGCGGCGTCGCTGCGTTGCATTCATTCTGGTATGAGGAGGCTCTGGAAGCGTTTCAAGCGGCGACGAAAGTTGAACCCGACTTCGCGCTCGGCTACTGGGGCGAGGCGATGGCGCACAACCACCCGCTCTGGAACGAGCAGGACACGGACGCGGCGCGCAAAGTCGTCGCGAAAATTCGCGACAACCCGAAACTGACCGCGCGCGAGTCGGCCTACATCGCAGCCGTCCGTGCGCTCTACGGCGAAGGCGACAAGCACGCGCGCAACCTCGCCTACGCCGCCGCGATGGAAAAGATTTACAAAGCCTACCCGCAAGACCTCGAAGCGGCCTCCTTCTACGCGCTCTCGCTGCTCGGCGCGACGCGCCCCACAGATAAAGGTTATCGCTTGCAGATGCAGGCGGGCGCAATCGCTTTAGACGTTTATCAAAAGAATCCGAATCATCCCGGCGCGGCGCACTACATCATCCACGCCTTCGACGATCCGGAACACGCCATACTCGCCCTTCCGGCCGCGCGGCGCTACGCGGAGATCGCGCCCGACGCGCATCACGCGCGCCACATGCCTTCGCACATCTTCATCCAACTCGGCATGTGGCCTGAAGCCGCCGCCTCGAACGAGTCTTCTTGGGCGACTTCGGCTGCGTGGGTCAAGCGCAAGAACTACTCGGTCGAGCGGCGCGATTATCACAGTCTGAGTTGGCTCGAATACGTCTACTTGCAGCAGGGGCGCACGCGCGAGGCCGAAGCGCAACTCGCACTCATGCAGCAATCAATGGCCGAACTCGGCTCGCCCATACGCGGCTATCCTTTCATGGCCGCCGCCTTCATCGCCGAGACGGAGCGTTGGGACTTGATCGAAAAACTCTTTGGCGAACCGCCTGCGAAGTCTGCGTCCGTTTCAACTCAGAAGGAAGCGGGCGCGGACTCTTGCCACGTCGCTGCTACAACGAAGCCGACGGCGGCGAGTGTGATCGCAGCGTCCATGAGCACGCAAGCGACCACGCCGCGCCCGACTTTCAAGCAACTCTACGGCAGCTACGTGCGCGGGCTGGCGGCAGCGGCGGCGAAGAACCTTGCGGACGCGGAGAAGTACGCTGCGGAGATACGCGGGATGCGTAAAGAGTTGGCAAACTATTATTTTAGTTCCGAGATGATCGAGATCATGGAGTTGGAAGTCTCCGCGCTGGCACGCGCGAACACGGGCAAGTTCGACGAGGCCATCGAACTGTTGCGCCGCGCGACGACTTTAGAAGAATCTCTGCGCCCGCCTTCAGGGCCGCCCGACATGATCAAGCCGTCGCACGAATTATTCGGCGACGTACTCCTCGGCGCAGGGCGTCCGACGGAAGCGGCGGCGCAGTACAAGACCGCGCTCCTGCGACAGCCCAATCGCCCGCGCGCGCTGCTCGGACTCGCACGCGCCGCCGCCAAGCAAGGCGATGCAAAACTCGCCGCGCAAACTTACACGGATTACCTGCGCACTCAGGAACGCGCCGACGCGCGAGCCGCCGAACTCGCAGAGGCGCGCGACTATTTGAAACAGGCGAGCGCGCGTTAGTCTTGCGTCCGGCTGCGTTGATTACTCTTTTCGACGGGAGACTATGAGAGCGCTCGATCTGTTCATCATCTTCGGCTACCTCGTCGGCATCACGGCGTTCGGCATCTGGTTCTCCGGCAAACAGGAGACGACGCGCGACTACTTTCTCGGCGACCGCACCGTTCCCTGGTGGGCTATCGCAGCCTCAATCGTGGCGACCGAGACTTCGACCATCACGTTCATCTCCGTGCCCGGCGTCGCGTTTGCGCGCGGCGGCAATTTTCAATTCCTCCAACTCGTCTTCGGCTACATGTTGGGGCGCATCGTCATCTCGCTCCTCTTCATCCCGTCCTACTTTCGCGGCGAACTCCTGACCGTCTACCAACTACTCGAACGCCGCTTCGGTCTACGCATCAAGATGCTCGCCGCCGCTCTCTTCGTTGTCATGCGCAACATCGCCGACGGCGTGCGCTTGCTTTTGACGGCTATCGTGCTCGCTGCCGTCTACACGGCGTTCCAGCCGGACGCAAGCACGGAGACGATCATCGTCTATTCGATCATACTGCTCGGCGCGGTGATGATCATCTTCACCTACTTCGGCGGAATGGAGGCGGTTATCTGGGTCGAGGTCGTCCAACTCGGCATCTACATCGCGGGCGCGCTGGCGGCGGCAATTGTGTTGACTTCAAAAATCAACGGCGGCTTCGGCGGCGCGGTCGCGCTCGGCTCGCAGTTCGACAAGTTCGACGTGTTCGACTTCTCGTTCACATTGACAAAGACCTACACGTTCTGGGCGGGACTCATCGGCGGCTGTTTCCTCACGATGAGCACGCACGGCACGGATCAATATCTCGTGCAGCGTTACCTCTGCACAGACCGCCCGCGCCGCGCCGCAGCCGCGCTCTTGTCGAGCGGCGGTGTGGTGCTCGCGCAATTTATAGGCTTCCTATTCATAGGCGTGCTGCTATTCGCCTTCTATCAACCGCATAGTGATCCTGCTTACGGCACTCTGACGGCGGGCGCGGCGACGCTTCCAATCGAAGGCGCGTTTCGCTCGGTGGGAAGCGACCGCGTTTTTCCGGACTTCATCACAAAACATCTGCCGTCGGGTCTGTCGGGGTTGGTCGTCGCAGCCATATTCGCCGCCGCACTGTCTTCGTCGCTCAATTCGATTGCTGCCACCGCCGTCAACGATCTCTACAAGCCTTTCGCGCGCGGGCGCAACGATAAACATTACCTGCGCGTCTCGCACTGGCTGACGCTCGCCTGGGGCATCGTGCAGATCGCGGTCGCGCTTTTCTTCATGCGCCAGAGCCGTTCCGCGCTCGATCAAGCGTTGTCCGTCGCAGGACTCATCAACGGCCCCGTGCTCGGCATCTTTCTCGTCGGCACGTTCCTACGGCGCGTGAGCGAACCGCCCGCGCTCGTCGGTATGCTTGTGAGTATCTGTGCGATGCTCTACGTACGTTTTATGACGCCGCTCGCGTGGACGTGGTACGTGCTCTTGGGGAGCGCCATCACCTTCGTCGTCGCCTACGCGGTGAGCTTCGCGTTCGCGCCACCGACACCCGAACAGCGCGACGAACTCGCGCCCGGCGGCGCAGTTGAAAATATTTAGTCATCGTCGAAGATTTTTAGCCGTCATCGCAAGAGACCGAATTATCAACATGATCCATCTTCGCATTCATCTACACATGCGCGCGTCGTCGCGCCTCATCGCATTAGTCATATTCTTTCCTCTGGTGTTTGCTCCGTCGAATGTCTTGCGTGCGCAGCAACGTAGCTACTTGAAGGCGACGCTGGCGGGACGTGCGTTTGCGGCGACGGCTGGCGATTCCAAGCGCGGTGAGAAAACTTTTGTCGCAAAGCCTTACACGCGACGTGCTTCGCGCGATGCTTTGAAATGGGCGGACGCGGAACTGCGGCGTATGACGTTAGACGAGAAGATCGGTCAACTCGTTTCGGTCGGCGTCAACGCAACGTTTTTGAATCAGGGGAGCGAGGCTTATCAGGAGTTGCGCCGTCAGGTTGAGCGAAATCACATCGGCGGCATCATCTTGTTTCGCGGCGCGGTCTACGAATCAACGCATCTCGTCAATCGCATGCAGCAACTCGCGCGTCGCCCGCTGCTCATCTCGGCAGACCTCGAAGCCGGTTCGGGGATGCGCTTCGACGACACGATCAACTTTCCCTGGAACATGGCCGTCGGCGCGACTGGCAACGCGGAGTACGCGCGTCGGCAGGGCGAAGTGACTGCGCGCGAGGCGCGTGCTATGGGCGTGCAACAGATTTTCGCGCCCGTCGTTGACGTGAACAACAACGCGCAGAATCCTGTCATCAACGTGCGCTCTTACGGCGAAGACCCCGCGCAGGTGGCGCGCATGGCTGCCGCGTTCACCGAAGGCGCGCAAGGTGCGGGCGTGATCGCAACCGCCAAACATTTTCCCGGCCACGGCGACACGGCGGTTGACTCGCATCGCGGCCTGCCCGTCATTGATGTCGCGCGCACGCGGCTCGACGCGCTCGAACTCGTCCCGTTTCGCGCCGCGATTGCCGCAGGCGTCGGCTCAGTCATGATCGCGCACATCGGCCTGCCGCAGATTGACCCGACCACAGTTAGCCCGCTTCCGCGCACGGAGGCGAAGCGTTCGGGTTACGCCGACAGCGAAGTGCTGGTTGAGAACGCGCGGCTGCCCGCAACGCTCTCGCCTGTGGTCGTCGGCGGACTCTTACGTCGCGACCTAGGCTTCGACGGCATCATCGTCACAGACGCGCTCGACATGAGCGGGTTGACGATCTACTTCACGCCGGGCGAGGCTGCGGTGCGCGCCGTCGTCGCCGGAGCGGATATGCTGTTGAAACCTTCCGACACGGATGCGGTCATCAAGGGTGTGCGTGAGGCTGTGGCGTCGGGGCGTCTGACGGAGAAGCGAATCGAGGAATCGGCGCGGCGTCTGCTCGCGGCGAAGTATGATCTGGGATTAGTCAAACAACGCATTGCGCCGCTCGACGAAATTGACGTTGTCGTCTCGAACGATGCGGCGACGAAGTTGGCGCAGGAGATCGCGGAGCACGCCGTCACGCTCGTGCGCGACGACGCGCATCTTCTCCCCGCGAGCAATCTGTCGGCGGGCGCGCGCATATTTAATCTCGCCATCACGAACGGTGAAGATCGCCTGTGGGTCGCAAACGCGTTCGCGGGCGCGCTCTCGCGCGGCGGGCGCAAAGTAGAGACGGCTGTGCTCGACGAGCGTTCGACGGAGAAGGAAGTTGACAAGGCTCTGGAGCGTGCGAAGGACGCGGAGTTGATCGTCGTCTCGATGTACGGGCGTGTGCGGACTGGACAGTCGAACAGCGGCGCGTTGCCGGATGCGGGGATGCGCACGCTCAAAAAATTGATCGAACGCAAAGCGCCGATAGTCGGCATCAGCTTCGGCAACCCGTACCTGTTGCAAAGTTTCCCCGATCTTAAAACTTACATGGTGGCCTACGGCGACATGCCGAGTTTGCAACGCGCCGCCGCACGCGCGCTCGTCGGAGAAATAGACATCACAGGCAAACTCCCGATCACTTTGCCTTCGCTCTACGCGCGCGGCACGGGGATACAACTCAAGGCACAGACGCGCGCGCAAACGGAAGGCAGCGCGTCCGGCAGCAAATGAAGCTCGCCCGCGCCGTCGGCAATAATTTATTCAACACGTTATCGCTTCGATTCTTGAACGGAAAAGATGAATCTATGTTCAGACTAAAGCCGCGTCGCGTTGTCGCGTGCGTGCTGTTTGTTGTCTTAGTCGCGCAAACGTTCGCGGCAAACTTGCCCTCCGCCGCGCCCGCGAGCGTAGGGATGTCTGCCGAGCGTCTGGCGCGTATTGACGCGGCGGTCGCGGACGCAATCGCGCGCAAAGAGACGCCGGGCGCGGTCGTCCTTGCGGCGCGTCGTGGGCGCGTCGTGTGGAAGAAGGCTTACGGCTCGCGCGCCGTCGAGCCCGTACGCGAACCGATGACGACGGACACGATCTTCGACGCGGCGAGTTTGACGAAGGTAGTTGCGACGGCGACGAGCATCATGATCTTGGTCGAGCGCGGGCAGTTGCGCCTGAGCGATCCGCTGTCGCGCTATTTGCCGGAAGTGAAAGACGAAGGGCGCGAGCGCGTGACGATTGAGCAACTGCTGACGCATCGCGCGGGCTACGCACCAGACTTTGATCTCGGTGAACAGTGGACGGGTTACGACGAGGCGTTGAAGCGTCTGGCGTCGGAACGCTTGCGCAGCCCTGCGGGCACGCGTTTCGTCTATAGCGACATTGGTTTCATCGCGCTCGGTGAAGTGGTCAAGCGCGTGTCGGGCGAAACGCTCGACGTGTTCGCGCGCAAAAACATCTACGAGCCGCTCGGCATGCGCGACACGAATTTCAAACCGCGTGCCGACTTACGCTCGCGCATCGCGCCGACAGAGCGACGACGCGCGCAGGCTGCATATCTCGGTGGCCGTGCGGAGGACGCGGGCGCGGACGGCGAGCGTTGGCTGCGCGGCGAGGTACACGACCCGACGGCTTTCCGCATGGCGGGCGTCGCAGGTCATGCAGGACTCTTTTCGACCGCAGACGATCTCGCCATCTTCTGTCAGATGATCTTGAACGGCGGCGAATATGGCGGCGCGCGGATTTTGAGTCCGCTCGGCGTGGCGGCGATGACGAGGCCGCGCGCCGTGACGGATGAAGGCGCGGCGCGCGGCCTCGGTTGGGACATCGCGAGCAGTTTCTCTTCGAATCGCGGCGACATCTTTCCTCTCGGGTCGTTCGGCCACACGGGTTTCACAGGCACGTCCCTGTGGATCGATCCGGCGAGCGAAACGTTCGTCGTCTTTTTAAGCAATCGAGTGCATCCTGACGGCAAAGGCGACGTGACGCCGCTTCGCAGCCGTGTCGCGTCAATCGTCGCATCGTCGGTTGTGGACGTGACGACGGACGCGGCGCGCGCGGAGTCTTCGAGCTTCGCGTCGGAGACGTTGTTGAGCCTCGCGCGCATGACGAACTCGAACACTGCGGCGTCGAATACGGCGGCGAGCGCGCCGCAGGATGCGGAAGTTTTGAACGGCATTGACGTGTTGGAGCGCGACGGGTTCAAGCAACTCGCGGGGATGCGCGTCGGGCTCGTGACGAATCACACGGGGCGCAATCGTCGCGGGCGACAGACGATTGACGTGTTGCGCGAAGCGCCGAACGTCAAACTCGTCGCGCTGTTCGCGCCTGAGCACGGCATACGCGGCCTTGTGGACGACAATATCTCCGACGCGAAAGACGAGCAGACGGGCTTGCCCATCTATTCGCTCTACGGCGAGACGCGCCGCCCGAAGCCCGAACAGTTGAAAGAACTCGATGCCATCGTCTTCGACATTCAAGACGTTGGCGTGCGCTTCTATACATACATCTCCACGCTCGGCTATGTTATGGAAGAAGCGGCGCGTGCGCGCGTGCCGGTCTTCGTGCTCGACCGCCCGAACCCCATCGGCGGCATGGAAGCGCAGGGGCCTGTGGCCGACGCGGATAAATTAACGTTCACCAGCTATCACATGATCCCCGTTATGCACGGCATGACCATCGGTGAACTCGCGCGCTTGTTCAACGAGGAGCGCAAGATCGGTTGCGATCTGCGCGTCGTCGAGATGCAGCGCTGGCGGCGCGCGATGTGGTTCGACGCGACGGGTCAAACGTGGGTCAACCCTTCGCCGAACATGCGCAGCTTGACCGAAGCGACTCTGTATCCGGGCGTCGGGCTGATTGAGACGACGAACGTGTCTGTCGGGCGCGGGACGGACACGCCTTTTGAACTCGTCGGCGCGCCTTGGCTTGACGGGCAACGCCTCGCAGTCTATTTGAATGAGCGACGCCTCGCGGGCGTGCGCTTCGTGCCCGTGCGCTTCACGCCGAAGTCGTCTGTGTTTCAAGGCGAGGAGTGCGGCGGCGTCAATCTCGTCATCACGGATCGCGCGCAGTTTCGTCCCGTCCAGACAGGCATAGAGATCGCCGTCGCGCTGCGTCGTCTCTATCCGTCTGAGTGGCAGGTCGAAAAAATTTTGCGGCTGCTCTCAAACGCCGACACGCTGGAGCGGCTCAAGCGCGGCGACGCGCCCGATGCGCTCGCGCTCTCATGGCAGACGCGGCTCGAAGAGTTTCGCCGCGCACGCGCGCGCGTTTTGATTTATCGTTGAGGAAGGGAAGTGAGGAGAACTTCGATGCGTAAAATTCGAAAGACCGCGTTGTTGGTCGCCCTGTCGATGCTCGCACAGTCGCACGCTCTGGCGTGGCACGACACGGGACACATGCTCGTGGCGCAGATCGCGTACTTGAATTTGTCGCCCGCCGCAAAGGCTCGCGTGGACGCATTGCTCACGACGCCGCAGGGGAAGCGTCCTCTGATTCATTTGTGCGCGGGCTACTACACGCCCGCGTGCGAAAAGACTTACGACCCAGTGACCATCGCCGTCTGGATGGACGACTTCAAAGGCGACTCGCTGAACGACGAATACGAGAACTGGCACTACATCAACTACAAGCCTTTCTTCGACGGCATCCCCGCGCGTTCGGATGTCGGGCCTGAGCCTGCGAACGTGTTGGATCGCATCAACTGGTCTATCAACACGCTCCGCAAAGGCACTGGACGCCCGAAGACCGACGCGGAAGTCCTGGGCTTCCTCTATCACCTCATCGGAGACGTGCATCAGCCGCTTCACACCATCACGCGTTACTCCATCAAGAATCCGAACGGCGACGCGGGCGGCAACGGCTTCGCCATCGTGATGCCGCCGGAGGCCAACATACGCAACCTGCATTCTTTCTGGGACGCGGCGGGCGGGCGTTTCGGCTTCGAGAGTCCGCGCCGTCCGCTTAACGAAACAGATCGCGCGCGCATACTCGCGTGGGCGCAGGAACTCATGAAGGAACATCCGGCGGCGGCGGTGGCGGCGATGCCGTCGGCAAAGGAACTCGAACCGTTGCGCTGGATCGAGGAGAGCCAAAAGATTGCGCGCGAGTTCGCTTACGCCAAAGCGCGCGAGGGCGAGACGCCTACGGCGGCCTACACTCAAGAGACGCAGAGAGTCGCGGGCGAGCGCATCGCACTGGGTGGCTACCGTCTCGCCGCCGTGCTCAACTCGCTGTTTGCCGAAAAGGCGGGAGCGACTGTTTCGCCGCCTCCGAAAAATTAAATACCCGTATCCAATTTTTCGGAGCGACGAGGCGCAGTTGCGTGTAAAAGTTGTGAGAAAAATTATCAGAACGACGGCGCACAACTTGGAACAAGATTTGCAGCTTCCACTTGTTACCTAATCTCAAGTTCAACTCGCCGTTCGTCTCCGCAGCAGCAACAATTGATAATCAGAGTGAGAGACGGTCTGGTAGCTCTTAAGGCTTCAGCGCGCAAGGGTCGTTCAGGGTCGTTCGCGGCGCACTCGTCTAACGACTTCGAGCGCGTTGTTATTTATAACGACTCATTATCATTGATGCTTATTTGCATAATAAGATTTTTTAGCTTTCAGTTCATTTGCGGTTCATTTACAATGAGCCGCAAGTGAACTAAGGGTTCAAGCAGTAATCCGTCCTTCTATCGTGTTTTCAGGTAAATCGTTCTCGCGGGATGTTTGAGAGGTTCGTCCACAGGTGCGTCCCTTTTGAACCGCAACGGAACTTCCGCCGCGCCGGGTACACTTCCAACCTGTGCGTTTCGCGTCGTACACGAATCTTTAACGCAAAATCGCTCAAGCCTATTGTCGGAACTAAGGAGCCGAGTCCATGAAAATTAACAGTCTCCCCAAAATCTTGCTATGCCTCATCCTGTTGGCGTGCGGAGTCGGCGGCGCATCGGCGCAGGGCACTGCCTCACGCGTCACCGGAACGGTCGTCGATCCTTCCGGCGCGGTCGTCCCCGACGCCACCGTGACTTTGACCAATGAAGGGACGCAGGTGTCCTTCAACACGCAGACCACCTCGACCGGCAACTACGTCTTCGACTCGGTGCAGATCGGCACCTACACGGTGAGCGTGGAGAAGTCCGGGTTCAAGAAGTTCATCTCCACCAGCAACCCCGTCAACATCAATCAGCCTGCGACCGTTGACGTGACTCTGGAAGTCGGCGGCGTGACGGACGTGGTGCAGGTGGTCGGCTCGGCCGAACTCGTGCAGACGAACAGTTCCGGCAACTTCGGCAACACGGTCGAGCAGCGGACGCTCGAGTCGCTGCCCATCGTCGGCGTGCGCGGGCGCAACCCGCTCGCGCTGATCAACCTCCAGCCCGGCGTCGTGAGCGGCGCGAACACGGGCGGCGGCGTCCACGTCCACGGCTCGCGCGACCGCGCGTTCAACTTCACGCTCGACGGCATTGACATCAACGAGTCGAGCGCGGGCGGCTCTAACTTCACGCCGCTCAGGCCGAACCCCGATTCGGTCAGCGAGTTTCAGGTCGTAACCAGCAACTTCACCGCCGAACTCGGTCGCAGCAGCGGCGCGCAGGTGACGCTCGTTACGCGCTCAGGGACGAACGACTTCCACGGCAACCTCTTCGAGTTCTACCAGACGCCGCGCTTCATCGCCAACGAGTACAACAACAACATTAACGGCACGCCGCGCGGTCAGTTCGTCCAGCACATTTTCGGCGGCTCGCTCGGCGGCCCGATCATCAAAAACAAGACATTCTTTTTCGCCAACCTGCAACTCCTGCGCACCTCGCAGAGCATCGCGCGCACCCGCACGGTGCTGACGCCCACGGCGCGCCAAGGCATCTTCCGCTACGTGGCGAATGGTCGAAACAACCCGGCGGGCGTCGCCAGTGCATCCGTGGACGCGGCGGGCAACCCGCTCCTGCCCGCGTGCCCCGCGACCATCCTGTCAAGCACGCCCGCCTGTATCGCCAGTTACAGCGTCGTCGCCAACGACCCGACCGGACTTGGCCTCGACCCGTCAGTCCAACAACTCATCGGGCTGACTGCGCTGCCGAACACTTTCGCGGCGGGCGGCGACGGGCTGAACTTCGCCGGATTCACCTTCCTAGCGCCGCAGACCGAGCGGCAGTACGATCTAGCTTTTAAGGTTGACCACACCTTCAACGATCGCAACACGATGTACGTGCGCTACGCGCAGGGCGAGCAGAACACGCTCGGCGACTCCGGTAACGGCAACACCAACGGCGGCATCATCGGCGGCGCGGGCGGCCCGCAAGCGTTCCCCGACTCGCCGCGCAACATCGACACGCTGCGCAACCCGAAGAACCTTGCCGTCAACTATCGCTGGACAGCCTCGCCGCGTTTGACGAACGAAGTCGTAGTCGGCTTCAACCGGTTCACGTTCAGTTTCAACAACGCCGACGAGAACGCGGACATGAATTCGCCCCTGCGCTTCGACTGCCCGTTCGCAGGCACGTCCGGTTGTCTCGACCTGACCAACCCGCTCGACAACACGCCGATCATCAACAACGCGCGCAGCCTTCGCACCTATCAATTCGTGGACAACTTGAGTTGGCTGCGCGACGCGCACACGTTCAAGTTCGGCACGAACCTGCGCTACCAGCAGCACCTCGACAATCGCGGGCAGGCCGCAGGCTTCTACATCAACCCGCAGGTTGATTTCAGCCGCGTCACCAACCCGCCGCCGACGAACCTGACCTCGCCCGCAGGCATCAACACTGCCAACGACCGCCCGCGCTTGCAGAGTCTCTACAACACGCTGCTCGGCCGCATCGGCAACGTCGGGCAGGGCTTCGTCGCCGCCAGCGACACCGCCTTCGGCCCGGCCGGATCGCGCTTCCCCTTCGACGCGCGCTATCCCGAGTACGATTTCTACGCGCAGGACACCTGGAAGCTGCGCCCGAACCTGACGCTCGATTTCGGGCTGCGCTACGAGATCAAAATCTCGCCAAGTTCGGCGGGCGAACTTCCGATCCTGCACCCCGACCGACCGCTGCGCGTCGGCGAAGCTCCGGCCAACAACGTGCGCTTCGTCGAGGGCAAACTCTTCGACAGCGATTGGAACAACTTCGCGCCGACTGTCGGCCTCGCCTGGGACCCGTTCGGCGATGGCAAGACCTCCGTGCGCGGCAACTTCCGCCTCGCCTACGACCGCATGAACACGTTCGTCTTCTCCTCGTTCATCTACAACGCCGCGCCGGGCGCGACCTTCGGCGCACTCAACTCGACCGCAGGCTCGCTGGCTAACGAACAGGGACGTTTGCGCTTCGGCATACCCACGCCCGCGCCGCCCGCAGGCATCACGCCGGAGGCGCTGCGTCTGAGCGCCCCCTTCGGCGGCGGCAGCACCACGGTGATCGACCCGAGCCTGCGCTCGCCGAAAACTTACCAGTGGGGCGCAAGCCTTCAGCGCGAAGTCGGCTGGGGTTCGGTCGTTGAGATCAACTACATCGGGCGCAAGGGCGTCGGCCTGTACGGCGGTTACGACGTGAATCAGGTGGACATCTTCCGCAACGGCTTCCTCGAAGGCTTCAACGCAGTCAGGTCGGCCTTCCTGGCGAATCCCAACTGCTTCCCGACCTTCAGTGCGACGCTGTGCCCGGCCTCGATCCCGGCCAACGCCAGCCCGCTTATCAACAACCTGCTTGCGTCCGATACGCGTCGGGGCGCACTCACCGGCTCGCAGTTCTTCACCTCTCTGTTCGCCTCCGACATCGGCATCGGCTCGGTAGCGGCCGTGGCCGATACGCTCGCGCGCCGCACGAACACGGGCGACGCCAGCACGCCGACCATCGTGCGCAGCGGCTTCAGCCCGTTCTTCTTCCGCCCCTACCCGCAGTTCTCCGGCGCGGTCAACGTCATCGACAGCAACGACTACTCGGTCTACAACGCGCTCGAACTGCAGTTGTCGCGTCGCTACAGCCGCGGCCTCAGCTATCAGGTGGCCTACACGCTCTCGAAGTCTATGGACACGCGCTCGTTCGACCCGGCCTTGACCGTCCTCGGGCGCGGCACGACCCAACTCGCCTCGAACACGCCCTACAACGTGCAGAACCGGCGGCTCAACTACGCGCGCTCCGACTTCGACCGCCGCCACGCGCTGCAAGGCTACCTCGTCTATGACATCCCGCTCGGCAACGGGCGTCGCTTCCTGCGCGATGTCAACCCGGTGATTGACCGCATCATCGGCGGCTTCCAACTCTCAAGCGCGTTCATCCTCCAATCCGGCCGCCCGTTCACGGTTTATTCGGGCGTCAACACGATCAGCAACGTGTTGCAAACGCCCGCCAACTGCAACGGGTGTAGTCCCGATCTGGGGTCGGTCGTGCAGGAATCGGGCACGAACTTCTTCTTCACGCAGGAACAGCGCGCGCTGTTCTCTGCGCCTGCGCCGGGCGAGTTCGGCAACACGGGGCGCAACTATTTCACCGGCCCCCGCTTGTTCAATCTCGACCTGATGCTCGGCAAGAAGATTTACTTCACAGAGGTTACCAATCTCGAACTGCGCGCCGAGATGCAGAACGCGACCAACACTCCCGCCTTCGATTTCCCGACGGCGATTGTGACCAACAGCCTCTTCGGGCGCATTCGCGGCAGCGTCGTCAACACCGCGCGGCGCGTGCAGTTAGCCGTGAAGTTCAACTTCTAACTCCGGCGCGGCGGTAGTCTTTCAAACTTGCAAAGGCTACCGCCGTTTGAAATTCACTTGAAGACGTTTTGATTTTGTCGAATAAACTTCTATCTGCGCGCACGTCTCTCGTAGCGTCTGTCGTCGCGGCGTTTCTCTGTGCGCTCCCCGCCGCGCTTCAACGCGCGCAGTTAAAATCAAACGGCAACACCGCGCAACCCGCCTACGATCTCCTGATCACAAACGGGCGCATCGTTGACGGCACGGGCAACCCCTGGGTGCGCGCCGACGTTGCCGTCAAAGACGGGCGCATCGCGCGCATCGGTCGCATCAGTACGATGGACGCGCGCACGGTTATTGATGCGCGCAACCAGATCGTCGCGCCCGGCTTCATTGATGTCCACACGCATACGGAAGGAATTTACGATCAGCCCGCCGCCGAAAACTTCGTGCGCATGGGCGTCACCTCCGTCGTCACGGGCAACTGTGGATACTCGGCTACGGACATCGGCGAGTTTTTAGGTAAGACGAAAGAGCAACCGCTCGCCGTCAATCTCGCCACGCTGATCGCGCACGGCGACGTGCGACGCAAAGTGCTGGGGCTTGAAGCGCGTGCGCCTTCGGCGGAAGAGTTGCAGCGCATGGAGTCGATAGTCGAGCAGGGAATGCGCGACGGCGCGGTCGGCCTGTCAACCGGATTGATCTACGTGCCCGGCACTTATGCTAAGACCGACGAAGTCGTCGCGCTCGCACGCGTCGCCGCGCGCTACGGCGGCGTCTACGCCACACACATGCGCAACGAGGGCGAGGGCGTTTTCGATGCAGTGCGCGAAAGCATCCTCATCGGCGAGCAGGCCGGATTGCCTGTAGAGATTTCGCATTTCAAGATCAGCAACAAAAAATTGTGGGGGCAGACTCCCGCCACCATCGGCCTCGTGCGCGATGCGCGTGCGCGCGGCCTGCAAGTCACGGTTGACCAGTACGCCTACACTGCGAGTTCCACTTCGCTCGATTCGCGCCTGCCGAGTTGGGTGCTCGAAGGCGGGCGTGAGACGGCAAAGACGCGCATCGCAGACGCCGCCACGCATGAGCGCATCGTGCGCGAGATGAAAGACACGCTCAAGCGCAGCGGCTTCAAAGATTTTTCCTTCGCGGCGGTCGCAAGCTACGACAAGAACCCCGCGTTCGACGGCAAAACCATCGCCGAGATCACAAAGATAGCGCGCGGCAAACGGGACGTGACGAGCCAGATCGAGCAGATTTTGGAGATGTACGCGGCGGGCGGCGCGGGCATGGTCTATCACGGCATGAGCGAGCCGGATGTGCAAAACATCATGCGCGAGCCGTTCACCATGATCGCGTCGGATAGCGGCGTGCGCCGTTTTGGCGAGGGCGCACCGCACCCGCGCGGCTACGGCAACAACGCGCGCGTGCTCGGTCGTTACGTGCGCGAGTTGCACTTGCTCACGCTCGAAGACGCCGTGCGTAAAATGACTTCGCTTCCGGCGCAGACTTTTCATTTGCGCGAACGCGGCCTTTTGCGCGAAGGCTTCGCCGCCGACATCGTCATCTTCGACGACGCCACAGTCGCCGACCGCGCGACGTTCGACGCGCCGCACCAGTATCCGTCCGGCATCAGTTATACAATCGTCAACGGCCAGCAGGTGTTAGCCGGCGGGCAGATGACAGGAGCGCGTCCCGGCGCGGCGTTGCGCGGGGCAGGAGCGCGGGGGTAGCGTGAAAGTCCTTGCGCCGTTTGAATCATTGTTGTAATAGTCTCTGCAAATGCGGCGCGCACGTTTTAGTTGCTCGCCGCCAGTAACCTTTAGTTTTCAGGACTCCAATAATTCATGTCGAAGATTCGTGCCGAAAAGTTGAATGCTGCCGGTTCAACGGCATCCATCGGAGCGAATGCGTGATATGGATCGAGTTTTCCATTCAGTTCTATCCGTGAAAAGGAAGCATACTTATGAAACGTCGCTCCGCGATTAAACTGCGCCACTTGCTAATGGCTCTCGCCCTCTGTCTGGGCTTCAACATTTACACTTCCGCACAAGAGACGACCGGCAGTATCACCGGACGCGTCACGGATCAAAACGGCGCGGCGGTCGTCGGCGCGACGGTAACGATCACAGACCCCTCGCACGGCTTCGAGCGTACTTACCAGACGACCGACGAGGGCGCGTACTCGGCTCCGCAGTTGCCCGTCGGAACCTACACACTCTCGGTGGAGATGGCCGGGTTCAAAAAGCGCGTGCAGGAGAATGTTATTCTCAACGTTAACGACAGGCGAGCGATCAACATCGAGCTTGAGACAGGGCAGTTGTCGGAAGTGGTGACGATCTCTGGGGATGCCCCGCTGCTTCAGGAGAGTCCGACTCAGCAGGGATTGGTCACCGGCGAGCAGATACGTGAGTTGCCGCTCAACACGCGCAACTTCGTACAGCTTGCGCTGCTCAGCGCGGGCGTTAACTCTGCCAACCCGAGCCAGATTGGCTCCGGCGCGCTCTCGGTCGTCCAACTCTCAATCAACGGTGGGCGCACCTCTGCCATCAACTGGCTCGTCGATGGGGCGCGCAATGTCGATACCGGCTCGAACCTGACGCTGCTGACCACTCCGAGCATAGATGCCATTCAGGAATTCACCGTCCTGACATCCAACTACGCGCCGGAGTTTGGCCGCAACGGCGGCGGCGTCATCAACGTCGTGACCCGCTCCGGCTCAAACGATTTTCACGGTACGCTCTACGAGTTCCTGCGCAACGACGCTCTGAACGCCCGCCCGACCTTCCAGACCACGGCGCTTCAGGGCATCAACAAGGCGAACGGCGAGCCGCGCTTCAAGGCTCCGCTGCGTTACAACGATTACGGCTTCACCATCGGCGGCCCGATCATCCTGCCACGCTTCGGCGAGGGTGGCCGTGCTATCTACAACGGGCGCGACAAGAGTTTCTTCTTCTACTCGCAGGAGTGGAAAAAGACGCGCACGGTGAACACCGCGGTCGGGACAGTTCCGACCATCGCGCAGCGCGCCGGAATCTTCGCCGGAGTGGTCAGAGACCCGATAACGGGCGTCGCGTTCCCCTCATCGGGCGGCAACTCTATCATTCCGCAGTCGCGGCTTGACCCGAATGCGCTCGCCATTCTGAGATTCATTCCGCTGCCCAATGAAGTGACTCCCGGCACAACCACGCTTAATCGCTTTCGACGCGCCGTTCCGGTCGGTTCGGACATACGACAGGAGATCGTGCGGCTTGATCACAACTTCAACAGCAACTGGTCAATCTATGGCCGCTATATCCGCGAAGACTTTAAGCGCGGCGACCCGGGCGGCAATCCTTTCCTAGACCCGTTCCCCATCGGCGCAGCGGCAGGCACGATTTATCCTTTCGTTGCGGCGCAGGAGACCTCGACGCCGGGCAAGAATCTGGTCATCAGTCTCAAGACGATTCTGTCTCCGACGATGATCAACGAAGCGGCTTTCGATTATGCCTACAACGGCATCTTCACCACGTTCGCCGGTACGGGACTGCGCGCCAACGCGCCCGATTTCACCTCGCCGGAACTTTTCCCAAGCACCTTGCAGGGCGCGCTGCCGAGCATCACGTTTACCGGCGCGACCTCCAACTTCTCGTTTGTCAGCCCGCAGAACATCGAAAATCCGAGCTACACTTTCCGCGATAATGTGAGCATCGCGCACGGCAACCACACCTTCAAGTTCGGCATGTTCTATTCGCGCGAAGCCAAAAACGAGAATGCGGGTAACGCCCTTAACGGCAGCTACTCCTTCGACGGCACGCGCTCCGGCAACGACCTTGCGGATTTTCTGCTCGGTGCGCCGCGCACTTACCTTGAGGATCAGAACGAAGTGCGCGTCCAACTGCGCTACAACACCACAGAGTTTTACGGACAGGATTCATGGAAAGTGACGCCGCGCCTGACCGTCGACTACGGTGCGCGTTACGCCATCTATCAAAATCCGATTGAGCTGAGCAATTTCCTCACGGCTTTCCGCCCGGATTTTTATGATCCGGCGAGAGCTGTCAAGATCGACCCCGTCAGCGGCAACGTCATCAACAACAGCGGCGACCGTTTCAACGGCATCATCTTCGCCGGACAAAACTCTCCCTACGGCGATCGCGTGCAGTCTAACCAGTACAACACCATCGGGCCGCGCATCGGGTTCGCCTATAACCTTTTTGGCGACGGGCGCACGGTCATACGCGGCGGCTACGGTCTCTATCACGACCGCACACTCGTCGGCATCGTCGAACAGAATGCTTTCGTCAACCCGCTCATTAGTTCGCGCGTCACGATTGACAATCCGCTCCTGTCGAATCCAGGGGCGGGCACGACGCGCACCACCACACCTGTAATTGGCCTCAGCAGCACGGGCGATCCGTTCAAAGTGCCGAGCACCTCGCAATACAGTCTCTCCATCCAGCGCGAAGTTTTTAAGAACGCTGTGCTGGAAATAGCCTACGTGGGGACGGCGGGGCGTAACCTGCTGCACCTGGTCAACATCAACCAGCCAGTGCCGGGCGCGCAGGCCGCGCTCACCGCAGCCCTGCGCGCCAACGGAACTCTGGGCAGCAACGCACGCGTCTCGATCAACGCCGCGCGCCCGTTCTTAGGTTACGGCGCAATCAATGATCGCCGCACCGAAGCCAGCAGCGACTACAATTCGATGCAGGTCACCTTCAACAAGCGTCTCTCGGACGGACTTCAATACGGGGCGGTCTATACCTGGTCTAAAAACATGACCAACGCCTCCACCGACCGCAGCGATTCGCCGCAAGACCCGCTCAACCTCGATCTCGAACGTGCGCCCTCGCAGTTTGATCGCACACACATCTTTACGGGACACGTGGTCTATGAACTGCCGTTCTTCCGCAACAGCACGGGACTGACGCGCACAGTGCTCGGTGGATTTCAGATCAGCGGCTTTTACACAGCGCAGAGCGGCACGCCGCTAACTATCACGCAGACCATCACTGCCGCCACGCCGACCGGCTCGCTCTTCGCCTTCTCCGACCCGCTCGGCACGGGCAGCACCCTGCGCCCGAATCTAGTTGGCGACCCGCACGGCAACGGGAGCGTCACGCAATGGTTCAACACCGCCGCCTTCGCGCCGTCTTTCTTCAACTATGGCTCGGCTGGGCGCAGCGTTGTGCGCGGCCCCGGCATCAACAACTGGGATATGGCCGTCTTCAAAAACTTCCGCTTTGCGGAGTCCAGAAATCTTCAGTTGAGAGCCGAGTTCTTCAACGTCTTCAACCACGCACAGTACAATAATCCCGGAACTGCCGCGACGTTTACGGCAGACCCGGCTGCGCCCGCAGGGACTTTCCCGACGCGTTACATCCAGACCAACACGACCTTCGGGGTCATCACAGGCACGCGCGATCCCAGAAACGTTCAGCTCGGAGTGAAGTTCAACTTCTGAGCACGGGTAAGCCTGTCAAATTCATGCCCGCGACAAAATGATCTCAAATGTCGCGGGCATGATTTTTTTACAAGCGTAGACGAAGCAGCAGAAATGAGTAAGGCCGACCCACCACGGGACGACTCTCGAACAACGTCCGTCCTCCTGCGAGGCGCGCGGATCATCTCGCCGCATAAGATCATCGAGAGCGGCAGTCTCCTCGTCAAAGACGGTCGCATCCTATGCGTTCGAGAGTCGCTGGCGAATGACGGCGCAACGGCCGAACGCACCATAGATTTGAGCGGCCTCACGCTCTATCCCGGCTTCGTTGATGTGCATATACACGGCGCGGTCGGCGTTGATACGATGGAGGCGACGACGGACGATCTTTCACGCGTCGCGCAGTTTCTCGCGCGCGAAGGAGTGACGGCGTGGCTGCCGACGCTCGTACCCGCGCCTGTTGAAGATTACCGGCGCGCTGCAAACTCAATCGAGCAACTGATCGCCCGGCAGGACGACGTGGAAACGCCAGCCGCAGCACGCGCGCTCGGCCTGCACTACGAAGGCCCCTTCATCAACAGCGCGCAGTGCGGCGCGCTCCGCCCGCCTTACTTTCGCACGTACGCAAAGCCTGAAGACTTGAGTGACTTGCCCGTCGCCAATGCGCGCGGAGCGATACGCATGATCACGGTCGCGCCGGAAATCGAGGGCGGCATCGAGTTGGTCGGCGAACTCGTGCGGCGCGGTTGGATTGTCTCCATCGGGCACACGCGCGCGGGCGTCGAGTCGCTTGAAGAGGCGTGCGCGGCGGGCGCGCGTCACATGACGCACTTCTTCAACGCCATGTCGCCGCTCAATCATCGCGCGCCTGGCCCCGTCGGCTGGGGACTCATGCGCGACGACGTGACTTGCGACATCATCGCCGACGGGCATCACGTCGCGCCGCTCATGCTGCAACTCGCGTTGCGCTGCAAGACGACGGAGCGGCTCATGCTCATCAGCGACGCGGTCGCGCCCGCAGGAGAGGGCGACGGCGAGTTTCGCATCTGGGGAGAAACGATCAAGGTGTCTGACGGGCGCACACGAAACGAGCGCGGCAGCATCGCGGGTTCGGTCATCACTTTGCGCGACGCAGTTCAGCAGATGCGCGCGCTCGGAGCCCAGCCGCACGAAGTGTCGCGTATGGCGTCGGCGAATCCCGCGCGGCTCATCGGCGTCGCAGACAGTTGCGGAACAATCGAAGAGGGCAAGCGCGCAGACCTCACCGCGCTCGATGAAGAGGGACGCGTGCGTCTGACCTTGATCGGCGGGCGCGTCGCGTTTAACGAATTGCAAGCTGGCGGAGGTTAGCGTGTTCGAATGACAGTTGCGGTGAGTCTTCTCACTTCAAGGCACGCTTCGCGCGAAAGCCCCACGCCCAGAAGGCGGACGCAACGAGCGTCGGCAGGACGACGAGCGTTTGGAGTAGAAAGGCGATGATATCGTTTCCGCGCTGGCCTGTGTAATCGAGTCCGTTGACGCCTATGAAAGAAGCGACGAGCGTGACGAGCCAGTTGGCGTAGGCCGGAACCATGACGCCGAGAGCGAGCCGACGCAAACCACGTGCGCCGTAGTGCAAAAATTCAAAACTCCACGCCACGGCGAGCAGCCAGAGTCCGCCGAGCAGCGCGTTGAGATGCGCCGCCAGAGCCATGCGCGGCATCCCCACCACGACCTTGCCCGTCAAAGCCGCCGCCGACCACAGCCCCGTCACCATGCCGATGAAGAACAGCAACGCCCCCGCTCCGGCCAACTGTTTACGAAGTGGATTTTCAATCATTTTTTTAAGTGACGAGTGACAAGTGACAAGTGACAAGTGACGAGCAGGGAAAAAGACGTGAATCGTAAATCGTGAATCGTAAATAGTAACTGCCTTACATCTATTCACGATTTACGATTCACGATTCACTGTTTTATCTTGTCACCTGTCACTCGTCACTTGTCACTGCTCTAAAGTTTTTCTACCTCATAGAACGCGCGCAATGATACACTACGCGCCCGCATGCCGCGCAAACTTCTGTCACATCTTATGAAAACCGAATCGCTCATTTCGCTTGCCATCGCCGCGTGTTTATTGGCCTCGACTTTCGGCATACACGCCAACGCCCAAACCATGTTAGCCGATCTAATTATCGTCAACGCGCGCGTCCACACGATGGATAAGGCACGGCCGGAAGTCGAAGCCCTCGCCGTCTATGGCAATCGCATTGCCGCCGTCGGCACGTCCGAAGAGATACGCAAACTCGCGGGCGCGCGGGCGCGCATCGTTGACGCGCATGGCGCGCTAGTTCTCCCCGGCTTCAACGACGCGCACGTGCATTTCATAGACGGCGGCGGCCATCTCGCCAGCGTGCAACTGCGCGACGCCGCAAGCCCCGAAGAGTTCGCAGAGCGCATACGCCAGTTCGCCGCGAAGACCCCGAAAGGTCGCTGGATCACGGGCGGCGATTGGGATCACGAACGCTGGCCGGGCGCGCCGCTGCCGACGAAAGAGTTGATTGACAAGTTCACGCCCGACACGCCCGTCTTCGTCAACCGACTCGACGGCCACATGTCGCTCGCCAACAGCGCCGCGCTGAAACTCGCGGGCGTGACGCGCGAGACGAAAGACCCGGACGGCGGCCTTATCGTGCGCGACGCACAGGGCGAACCGACGGGCGTGTTGAAAGACGCCGCGATGAGTTTCGTCTACGCGAAGATTCCCGATGCGACCTTCGACGAAAAACTCGACGCGGCGCGCGCGGCGACCGAACACGCGGCGAGCCTCGGCGTGACGAGCGTGCAGGACATGTCCGCCGGAAACGATGTCGGCGTCTTTCAGACGCTCGCGTCGCGCGGCGAGTTGAAGACGCGCGTTTATGCCGTCTCGCCTCTCCCGCAGTGGGAGCGTCTGGCGCGTACGGGCGTGCGCGCAGTGTTCGGCTCAGACCTCTTGCGCGTCGGCGGCTTGAAAGGTTTCGCAGACGGCAGCCTCGGCTCGACCACCGCGCTCTTCTTCGAGCCTTACAACGACGCGCCCACGACGCGCGGCCTCCCCTCAGATGAGATGTTTCCCGAAGGCGAGATGCTCAAGCGCGTCGCGGGCGCGGATGCGGCGGGGCTGCAAGTGATGATTCACGCCATCGGCGACAGCGCGAACGACAAAATACTTTCCATCTACGAAGGAGTCGCGCGGACGAACGGCGCGCGCGACCGTCGCTTCCGCATCGAGCACGCGCAGCACATACGCGCGCAAGACATCGCGCGTTTCGGTCGCGGCGGCGTCATCGCTTCGATGCAGCCCTATCATGCGATTGACGACGGGCGCTGGGCAGAGAAGCGCATCGGCCACGAACGCGCGCGCACGACTTACGCCTTCCGCTCGCTGCTCGATTCGGGCGCGACTCTCGCCTTCGGCACAGATTGGTACGTCGCACCGCTCAACCCTCTGTTCGGCATCTACGCCGCCACGACGCGCCGCACGCTCGACGGCAAGAACCCGCAAGGCTGGATACCCGAACAGAAGATCACGGTCGAAGAAGCCGTGCGCGCCTACACCGTCGGCTCGGCCTACGCAGAGTTTGCAGAGAACACGAAAGGCACGCTCACGCCCGGCAAACTCGCAGACATAGTCATCCTCTCGCAAGACATCTTCCGCATCAACCCCATCGAGATCGAACGAACAAATGTTCGCATGACGATCATGGACGGCAAGGTTGTTTACGAAGAGAAAAGCAGAAGCTAGAGGTCAGAGGTTAGTGAAAGATAAGAAGAGGTTTTTAACTAACCTCTAACCTCTAATCTCTGACCTCTAGCCATTGGAGGTTTTGTTGGAGTTCACTGTCGTCGAAGGTCTGCGGACGCTGAAACTCGATCTCGTCTTGACGCTCGCGCTGGCGGCTGTGTTTCTGTTCGTCGGCGGCGTCGTGCAGGGGCGCGTGGGATTTCTAAGGCGCGCGAGTATTCCAGCGGCGGCGATTGGCGGGTTGTTGTTCGCGGCTCTCGTACTGCTCCTGCGTTCGCGCGGCACGCTCGGCGTTGCGCTCGACACATCCTTGCGCGCACCTTTGCAGATAGCTTTCTTCACGACCATCGGGTTCGGCGCGACGCTCAAGCTGCTCGGCGCTGGCGGCTGGCGAATGATCCTGTTCTTCATCATCGCATCGCTCGCAGGAGTTGTGCAGAACGTGGCGGGGATAGGCGTGGCGCTGGCGCTCGGCGCGCCCGCCGCGCTCGGAATCATTTGCGGGTCGCTGACGTTGCTCGGCGGCCCTGCGACGGGTTTGGCGTTTACAGAACAATTCGAGAAGTTAGGCGTCACAGGCGCGGGCGCGCTCATCATCGCGTCGGCAACGTTCGGAATCTTCGTCTCAAGTCTGGTCGGCAATCCTATCGCCACCGCGCTCATACGCCGCTTCCGCCTCGCCTCGCCGCGTGAGGACACGAAGCGAGACGCGACCGACGAATTTTGGGCTATCGGTTCGATGGGCGAAATTGACGACAGCGGGACTGTTGACGCGGTCGAGCGCGAGACACGAAGCAGGGAAGAGGCGGGCTTGAACGGCGGCGAGTTGCTGCGAAACTTGCTCATCCTGCTGTTGGTGATGGGCGTCGGCGCGCTCGTCGGCATAGCCTTGTCGAAGCTTTACATAGCAGGCCGCCCCGTGACGCTTCCGGCTTACGTCGGCGCGATGTTGGTGGCGGCGCTCGTGCGTAATCTAGACGATCACTTTCGCTGGTTTCGACTCGACATGCGTGCGATTGAAGTGCTCGGCGGGATCGCGCTCGCGCTCTTTCTGGTCATCGCGTTGATGGATTTGAAACTGTGGCAACTGGCGGGGCTGGCCGTGCCGCTGCTCTTGATACTCGCCGTGCAAGTTGTACTTATGATAATTTACGCCGTCGTGGTGGTGTTCGTCCTCATGGGGCGCGACTACGAGGCGGCGGTGACGACGAGCGGCTTCATCGGCTTCGGTCTGGGCATCACGCCGAACGCCGTCGCCAACATGGAGGCATTGACCGAACGATACGGCGCAGCCCCGCGCAGTTTTTTGATCGTGCCGATAGTCGGCGCATTCTTCATAGACTTCTCAAACGCAATTATCATCACGCTGTTCGCAAACTTCCTGCGTTGAAGACGAAATTGATCATGCTGAATAGAAAGACACTTTGCTGCGCCGCCATCATCGCCATCGTCGGCCTCTGGCCTTCCGCTTCCAACGCTCAGGCGCAGCAAGAGAGCCGGAAGCGTTCGACGCCCACGCCGCAAACTCAAAAAATCACACCCGTCCCGTCGCCCGCGCTGCAAGCGTTGGTTGACGAAGCGGCACGCGAAACTTTGCAGAAATTCAGCGACAAGAAACTCGCTGAGAATCAACTGGCGATCACTTTGATTGACTTGCGCGATGCTGAGCGACCCGCACAGGCGAGTTATCGCGGCGAGGAGCGCATCTACACGGCGAGCGTCGTCAAGTTGTTCTATCTTGCGGCGGCACATCGCTGGTTGGAAGACGGTCGTTTGAAGGAGACGGACGAGTTGAAGCGTGCGCTGCGCGACATGATCGTCGATTCGTCAAACGACGCAACGGGCTACGTGCTAGACGTTTTGACAGGCACTTCAAGCGGCATCGAGTTGCCGCCCGCAGAGATGCGTAAGTGGCAGGAGAAACGCAACGCCGTCAACCGCTATTTCGCCTCGCTCGGCTACACCAACATCAACGTCAACCAGAAAACTTTTTGCGAAGACGCCTACGGGCGCGAAAACTTCGGGCGCGGCCCGAAGGGCGAGAATCGCAACAAGCTGACCACCAACGCCACCGCGCGCCTGCTCGCAGAGATCGCCACGCGCCGCATCGTCACGCCCGCGCGCTCAGAACAGATGATGGAACTTTTGAAGCGCGACTTCTCAGGCAAGAGCAACGACGTGGACGATCAAGCGCACGGCTTCACAGGCATCGCCTTGAAGGACTACGATGGCGCGCGGCTCTGGTCGAAAGCCGGTTGGACGAGCAGCGTGCGCCACGATGCGGCCTACATCGAACTCCCGAACGGCGCGCGTTTCGTTCTCGTCACCTTCACCGAAGGGCACAGCAACGACCGCGACATCATCCCGACGGTCGCCGGTATCGTCCTTAAGAAGATGAGCAGACAGTGACGAGTGACGAGTGACGAGTGACAAGTTAAAAACCAACTCTGAGTCTTAAAGCGATGCGTGAAAGCGGTTGTCGAAACGTGATAGTCGAAATGAAAACTTATACTCCATCATCATCTATCGCGCGCTCTTTTAACTTCTATCCGGCTCGTTACTCGTCACTTGTCACTCGTCACTGCTTTTGAGCCATGATGGCGAGTTTCGTCCAGCCGATGATGTCGGTCGGAGGAAAGTGATAGCGGGAGATGATGCGCAGGTAGCGTTCGGTGTTGTCGTTGACTTCTTGCGGCGGGTGGGTCTTGAAACGAAACATGATTTCGAGTAGCGTGCTGGCCGGAGCGGGGCGCACGGGCAGGTGAAACAGGTAGCCACCGGGCTTGAGCACGCGCGACAGTTCGCCCAAGCCTTCGCGGAGCGGGACGTATTCGAGCGCGCCGCTGGTCGCGATGAAGTCGAACGTTTCGCTCGCGAAGGGCAGCGAGAGCAAGTTTGCTTGAAGGAAGCGCACGCTGTGTTGGTGTGGCCGACCGGCGAGAACGTTTGCTACCGCTTGCCGCGCTTTTTGGAGCGACGAGGCCGAGAGATCAATGGCGGTGATGTTGGCGGCGCGCGTGAGCGTGCGGAGCATCGCCAGAGTCAAAAGTCCAGTGCCGCATCCGGCGTCGAGAATCTGCGCGTTGTCTTCGAGCGGGACGGGATGGTCGCGGAAATAGCGTTCGAGCGAGCGACCGTAGCCGTTGATTTTGAAAGTCAGGTCGTAGAGACGCGCGATGCGGTCGTAGAGCGAGCCTGCGCGGTTGTCGTCAATCGTGGTGGTAATGCCGGAATTTTGTACCATGAGTGCTCCGACCAGCATCTTCAGGGGTAGAAGCCGAACATTGGGGAATCCGAGGGGAAGAAGCAGTACGTAAATTAAAGGGCAGGACACTTATACAAATAGTTTCGTAAATCTTCAAGGAGACTTCCCGTGTTTGAGACAGAACAAGACGTGCTGACGTGGTACGAAGCACAGCCGCGCTCCATCACAAAAGAATTTGTAGAGTCGTTGAATTGGAAGGAAGTTCGCGAGCACCCGCTCAATCCCGCGTTCAAAGATGTCATCGTCTACATGCGCGACGTGGAGAGCTTCACGGAGATTTACTACGACGAACTGCTGCGCACGCCGACCGGAAAAAATCCCGTCATTCGTAAATTCATGGATCGTTGGAGCGTGGAAGAGTTCGAGCACGCCACACTGCTCAACCGCTTTTTGAACGAAGCCGGATACCCTACGAGCGAGCGTTGGCAGGCGGAGGCGAAAGCGGCCATCCCCTTTCGCTACACTTTCGAGAACCGTTTCTATCCCGTTATCACCAACTGCTTCGGCAAATATTTCAGCGGCGCGCACATGGTCTGGGGCGCGATCAACGAGATGACGACGCTGCAAGGCTATCGTCGCCTCTGGAATCTGGCGGGGCATCCAGTGCTCGAAGAGTTGCTACGAGCCATCGCGCGCGAAGAGTCCGTCCATTCACATTTCTATTGGAGCATCGCCCGCCTAAAACTCGAACGCTCCGGCTACACGCGCGCCGTCGCACGCTTCATCATAGGAAAATTCTGGTCGCCCGTCGGGCAGGGAACGAAGCCGCAAGCCGAGACGGATTACGTCATCGCCACACTGTTCAAGGGCAAAGACGGCGTGGAGTTTTTCGACCAAAACGTCAACCAGCGCTTGCAACTGTTGCCCGGCTTCACGGGGCTGGAAAATGTTTCGCAGCGAATTGCGCGGATCGCGCTCTAGCAGTTATCCTCTGCGTCTATGAGACGCAAACTTCCCATCATCATTATCGTCGGGGTGCTCCTCGTCGCGCTCGCAGGCGGCGCGCTCATGATGCGCCCGTCAGAGTCTTCGCGACCGAACCTAGCCCAGATGCCGCCCACGACGACGGGCACGGACAATACGAGCGGGCTTAACTCGAACGCTCCCGTTGCGTCGCGCCCCGCCGCTGCGAACATTGCGCCCATCGTACACCTGCGCGGACGCGCCGACGCGCCTCTCCTGCTGGAAGAGTACGGCGACTTCCAGTGCCCGCCGTGCGGTTTCTTTCATCCGATTTTGAAACGCATCGAGGGCGAGTTTGAGCGAGAGGTGCGCGTCTCGTTTCATCATTACCCGCTCAGAAATATGCACAGGAACGCCGCCGAAGCCGCGCGTGCTGCGGAAGCCGCCGCGCTGCAAGGAAAATTCTGGCAGATGCACGACATGCTTTTCGAGAAGCAGAAGGAATGGAGCGACGCGCCCGCCGCGCGCCCAGTCTTCTTGGGATACGCGCGCACGCTCGGCCTCGACGTAGAAAAGTTCACGCAGGACATAGACAGCACGCCCGTCAGCAATCGTGTGATGAACGACGAGACGGTGGGCACCGCGCGCGGCGTGACGGGGACGCCGACCGTGTTTCTCAACGGGCGCGAAGTGCCGTATGAAGTCATCACGAACTACGACCGTCTGCGCGCCGCAATCGAAAGCGAAATCGCCGCAAAGAAGTGAACCCGAACGGCACACAGAGCGCCGTAGCGCGCACGACGGGCGAGCGTGAAAGCGAAACTTCGCCGCCCCGCATCTCGCGCCTGTTTGCGCTGGCCGCCGCGCTCGCGCTCGCGGGGCTAGCCGATGCAGTCTATCTCACCGTCGAACACTTGACGGGCAGGAGCGTGCGTTGCACCGTCACGAGCGGCTGTTCGGAAGTCTTGGGCAGCCCTTACGCAACGGTTTTCGGCTACCCGCTCGCGCTCTTTGGCGCGCTCGCCTATTTCACGGCCTTCAGCCTCGCCACGCTCGCAGCCTTCGGCTCGGAGCGTGCCGCCAAATTTCTCGCCGTCCTCGTCGCGCTCATGTTTGCCACGACGCTCTGGCTGCTCTACGTGCAAGCTTTCGTCCTACACGCCTTTTGCCAGTACTGCCTGCTCTCTGCGGCCATCACAACGCTCCTCGCCATCATCATAGTCGCGCGTCGCTTCGTAAAATGACGTGACAAGTCGCGCCGCAAATTCCCGTCAGCTCAGAGACACTTATGATCGTCACCTGTAGTTCGGCACGTTGAGACCGAGCGTGATGTCTCTACGTGCGAGCCACACGCCGCCATTGCTCTTCGTCAAAGGGATGACGCCGGAGCCGCCGTAGTTTCTGCGCCGCGCGCGTTCCTGCTGTGTGAGCAAAGGGTCGTTCGTGAACTCATACGAGTCGATGTAATACTCGTTCTTGTCGGCCTCTTTTATGATCGGGTGAATGTGCGCCGGAATGTTCGAGTTCGGGTAAGACGCGGGCTTGATGCTGACGAACTTATACTCGCCTTTCGCATTGGTTTTCATCCAGCCGCGCAAGTGTCCATGACGACGCGCGCCGCCGGTCGCGTCGGGCGCGGGCGAGTAAATGCCCTTCGCGTCGGTGTGATAGACATAGAGAATCACGCCGGGCGCGGGCGTCTTCCCGTCCGCCTGATAGATCACGCCGCTCACTTCCATCGGCTCGCCCGGCTCGGAAGCAGAAGCGATACGCGTCTCCCAGTTCAGTTGCGACGGCATGCCTTCGTAGATGATTTCGCAGCCGTCGCAATGTCCGCCGACACGTTCATTCGACTCGCGGCGTGCGGGCTGCGTCTGTGCAGGGCGGACGCAATTGACGAAAACTCCGGTCTGTAGTGCGACGGCGAAGACGGAGGCGCGTTTCAGGAAACTACGGCGATCAACGTTGTGAAGTGCTTTGTCCATATCAACCTCGCTTCTGGAAAAGAGATCGTTCAACTATCAGACGACGCAAGCGACCGTTTGCTTCCAAAAATTTTAGCCGCGAACGTTGATACGGTTTTTCGTTTGGAGAGGTTTTATTTCACCCGTCGTCACGTTCTAATCAGGTAGACGACCCCGACGACTATCGCGGCAACGAGCAGCAAGAGCAGTATGAGACAACCGGCGAGCGCGAGTTTCACCTTGCGCGCGCGATGCTCGTCGGGTGGGAGCAGCGGATTCTGCGGAAAATAGGGCGGCGGAGTTGAAGTCGGCATTCAATCAATCCTCTGATTCATAAATGCTGTACGTACCGGACAGGAAGGCGACGCGAGCTGAGCGATCAAATTCGCCACTAGACTTCAATAGTTAACTCCAACATCGTCTCATCTCAACTCTTCCAACTCGCAACGCAACAGTTCGGCGACGCTCCACGCTTGGGCGATGCAGCCGCGCGGCGTGTGCGGCGCGTCGGCGTCGAATATTTCGGATACTTGCCCGACGCCCGCCTGCGTTAAATGCTCGCGGAAAGCGCGCAAGTATCCGCGCGCCTGTTCGAGCCCAGCGGGCGTGCGCCCGTGTACGCGTAGATATGCGGTGACGAAAGGCCCTATGAGCCACGCCCAGACCGTGCCTTGATGGTAGGCGGTGTCGCGCGCGTAAGAGTCGCCTTCGTAACGCGGGCGATAGTCGGGATGGCGTGGCGAGAGCGAGCGCAGGCCGTAGGGCGTGAGCAGTTCGCGCTCGACTGTTTCGACGACCGCGAGGCCGCGCGCGCCCGTCATGATCGGGTGGGGCAGACTGAGCGCGAAAATTTGATTGGGGCGAATTGCGGCGTCGGGTTCGCCCGACGGATTGATGTAATCGTAGAGACAGTTGCCCGCCTCGTTCCAGAACAGCCCGTGAAAACTTGCGCGTGCGAGTTCGGCCTGTGCGCGGCAATGGTTGCGCATCGGTTCGTCTTCTACTTGCGCGGCGATCTCTTCGATGGTGCGTAGCGCGTTGTACCACAGCGCCTGTATCTCCACAGCTTTTCCGGCGCGCGGCGTTACGACATAGTCTCCGATCTTGGCGTCCATCCAAGTCAGTTGAACATCCTCTTGCCCCGCGCTCAACAACCCGTCCTCGTCGACGCGGATGGAATAGACTGTGCCGCGCTCGTGCCACTCGATGAACTCTTTGAGCCGCGCGTAGAGGTGCTCGCGCACGAACGCGATGTCGCCCGTGCGGCGGACGAGTTCGCCGACGGCGTTGACGAACCATAGCGTGCCGTCAACGTTGTTATATTCCGGCTGCTCGTCTGCGTCGGGGAAACGGTTCGGGATGACGCCCTCGCGCATGTGCGCGGCGAAGGCCAGCAGGATTTCGCGTGCGGTGTCGAACTTGCCGCGTGCGAAGGCGAGGCCGCCCAGCGAGATCATCGTGTCGCGCCCCCAGTCCGTGAACCAGTGATAACCGGCGATCACGGAACTGAGATCGTCGCCGCGCTTGACGAGAAACTGATCCGCTGCCGCGACGAGCGACCGCACGTAAGCGTCATCTTCCTCGCTATTATCTTCTTCGCCGATGCGCGTCGTCGCGCCGCTATCGTCGCTTCGACGCGCGCGTTCGCGCTGTTCAAAATCAGCAGCGTCGCTTGCGGCGTGTTCTACGGTCGAGGCGATGATATCGCATGATGTGTCTTCCGATTCGATCTGCCAGACGAGCAGGCAGGGGTTGAAAAGGTCTTCGTGAAAGTCGAAGCCGCGCGCGCGTTCCTCCGCATACTCGAAGCGCCTGTACCAGTAGCCTTCAATCGAGACGTGCCCCGCGTTGTGCGCGAGAAACAGTTGTGAGTTGTCGTCTTGTTTGAACAAACTGACGAGATTCGGTTTGAGTTCCGCACGCAGAAAAATGTCCAGGGCTTCGCGCTGCAAAGAATGATAATCGCGGAAGGCGACGAGCGGGCGAATCTCAAGCGAGGCGTTCGCCACGCCGGACGTTCGCACACGGTAGCGCACGACGGTCGTGTTCTCGCCGTGCAGCATGAAGACACGTTTTTCCACGCGCGTCTCGCCGACCTGATATGTGAAGACGGGGAACGGGTCGAGCCGGAAATCCACTTGCAGGCGAAAGCCTTGCGGGTGAACGACGCCCGATTGGTAAATGTTGGTTGAGAGATCGAAACGCTGGCCGTCGATGATAAGCGTCTCTTCGAATTTCGAGAGCAGGACGGCGCGCCCCGTAGGCGGTCGGAGCGCGGCTGTGAGCAGCCCGTGATAGCGGCGCGTGTTCGCGCCCGCGATGGTCGAAGAGGCGAAGCCGCCGAGATTGTTGGTCTCCAACCATTCGCGCGCCGTCGCAAAGTCGAGATTCTGGTAGGCTTCCGCGTCGAATTTGATCATCCGTTCAAGTCGCTCCTTCCGCGAAAACTTGTATCACAAAGTGCGGCGCAGGCTGCAAGAAATAATCGCGGGGCGCGTTCAGAAAGCGTGGACGGTGAAAATTATTTGAGCGGGAGAAAACTTATGCGCAAAGCGTTGATGGCGTTGACGGGCGGCGCGGTGCTGGTAACTTTGAGCGTTCTTGTTTTGGCACAGGGCAACGGGGGCGACCGTGGCGGGCGCAGTAATAGCCAGCGAACTGAGGGGCGGATTGTCGAGCGCAGGCCGGTATACGAGCAGCGTTTCGGCGTCGAAGTGTTGGCGGGGGGCGGCGCGCGCGAGAAGTATCCGGCGCGCGGGCGGGTTTACGTCGAAGCCGTCGAGGGCGAGGAGTACGCGCTCAGGCTCACGAACCCGCTCCCTGTGCGCGTGGCGGTTGCGCTCTCGGTTGACGGGCTGAACACGATTGACGCGCGGCGCACAACCGCGCGCGACGCGAGCAAGTGGGTGATCCCGCCCTACGGCTCGATCACGGTCAGCGGTTGGCAGATGAGTTCCACGCGCGCGCGCCGCTTCTACTTCACCAACGAGCGCGATTCCTACGCGAACAAACTCGGGCGAGCTTCGGACATGGGCGTGATCACAGCAGTCTTCTACCGCGAGCGGCGTGAGCGCGTGGAGATCATGCCGACGCCGCGTCCGCGCCCGCTCGAATCAGAGCGACGCGAGAGCGACCGCAACGATGCCGCGAAGCAAAGCGCACAGAGCAAATCGCCTGCGGCGAGCAGCGCGGGCAACATGGCGCGCGGGCGCGGCGTGCTCGCACCCGAAGCCGACGACGATTATGCGGCAACAGGGATAGGGCGTTCCGTGACGAACGACGTGTGGCGTGTGGAGATGGATTTGGAGTCGAGTCCGGCGGCTGAGGTCACGATCCGTTACGAGTTTCGCGATGCGCTGGTGCGGCTCGGCGTGTTGCCGCGAAACTACCCGCCGCATTCAGACCCTTTGCGGCGGCGCGAGCGTGCGCGCGGATTTGAAGACGGGCAGTTTTCGCCGGAGCCGTAAGAGCGTCGCGCGTGAGGCTGTTCAAGTTCGGGAACAGAAAGGGAGCGCGCGGCGTCTAACCGCTCAGTCTTGGTTGAACTGAAATTGGCGGAGGTCTTTTAACTATGACTCAATTCACCGATCCGCTCTCGCACGTTAGAGTCGCCGCGCCGTGTCGCGCCGATTGGGAACGTATGCGCGGCAACGAGCGCGTGCGCTTCTGCGATCAGTGCAGCATGAACGTCTATAACCTTTCCAACATGACGAAGAAAGATGCGGAGGCTTTGATCTTGAGCACGGAGGGGCGTCTGTGCGTGCGTTACTACAACCGCGCGGACGGCACGATCCTGACCAAAAATTGCCCTGTGGGTTTGCGTGCGATCAAACGGCGCGTGTCGGGAATTTCGCGTGCGGTTGTCTCGTCGGTCTTGAGTTTCTTCGCAGGGATGGCCGTGCTCGCGGGATTGGAGACGGCGCAAAATTCTCTGGACGCCGCGACCGAAGCGGGACTTGATTTGATAGCGCCCGTGCCTATTAACGAAGAAGAAACGCCTCCGACTCAGCCTTCGGAAGAGTTCGCAATCATGGGAGACATCGCGCTCGAACCGCGCGCCGTTTGGGCTAACGGGCAAATGGAGCTTACGCCGGAACAAAGACCGGTTGGTGAAAACTAGCGCGCCCGAAGTTATCGCTGACGCTTGAGATCAGACGTGTAGAGTTGTTTATAGGCGCGATAGTTCGCCATCACTTTGAAGACGTAGTCTTTTGATTCCGTGAACCCGACTTCGGAAGAGAAGACGCCCGCATCCTTGTGCCCTGCGCGGCGCACCCAGCGCGCGACGTTATCTTCGCCGCCGTTGTAAGAAGCGGCGACGGCTTCGGGCAGATTCGGGAACATGCGAAAGAGATCGGCCAGGTATTCGACGCCGACGCGTACGTTAACCTCCGGCCTGTAAAGATCGTCCTCCTGAACATTCTGCAATCCTGCCTGCGCGCCGTACTTCGCGACAATATCCATCGTCAGTTGCAGCAAGCCGCGCGCGGCTGCGGCGGAGCGTGCGCGCTCACGAAAGCCGCTCTCCTGTCGCATGATGGCGAGCACGAATCTCGGATCGACGTTTCGTTTGGCCGACGCGCGCAGGATGATTTCGCGAAACGGGACGGGGTAAGCGTTAGCCACAGCGTCGAACTCTCTGCGGACGCCCGTGTCGCGCGCTTCGGCGGCGCGTTTAGAGGCTGCGTCGAGCGTGCGCAGACGTGCTGTGGCAACGCCGCCGTAATAAGACGAGGCGCGGTCTGGAATTGATTGGTAGGCGGCGGCGGCCTGCGCTGTCTGCTTCAAATGTTCGAGACTGAAGCCGCGCAGGTATGCGATCTCATATGGCGTGGTCTGGACGGCGGCGGAGAAGTTTGCGCCACGCAGTTCGTCTGCCGTACGCAGAGCGGATTGCCAATCTTTAGTTGATACGTCGAGACGCAGGCGCGCGAAGAGTGCGTTCGTGTCGGTCGGCGTGCCGCGAAAACGTTCGCGCGTACGCGCGATCCAGTTGATCGCCTCGTCGTTTCGTCCGGCCTCACGCCAACTGTCAATCGCGTTGAGATAAGCGTTTTCGATGCGCTCGCCCTGCGGGAAACGCGTGGCGTAATCGCCGTAGCGCGTCGCGGCCTCGACGGTACGATCAAGGCGCAGGAGCGTTGCAGCGACGTAGTAAAAACCCTCGCGCCCCTCTTTCCGCGCGATGAACTCGCGACCGAGACGCTCGAAGAAGGGAAGCGCCTCGGCGTAGCGACGCTCTTGATAGAAGGTGCGACCCATGCCGAAGAGTGCGGCGGGGACATTAACGTCGGTCGGATAGCGCCCGATCATAGTCTGCCAGTGTTCGCGCGCTTCGGCGAAGGCGCGGTTGGCGTGGTAGGCGGCGGCGCGGCGCATGTGTTCGGCGGGCGTGAGTTGCGCGAGTTGGCCGTCTCGCGCGCGGCCTTCTCGATCCAGACGGCGCGCGTTCGAGAGCGCGTCGTCGCCCTGCTCGGCTTCGGACTCGACGAAGACTGTGCCCGTGACATTGGAGGCTGTCGCGTTAGAAGTCTCGACCGTCGCGCAGGCCGGAGTCAGCGAGAGCGCGACGAGGCTGGCGAAGATGTACTGGGTCAAAGAAACAAACATAGATGCCGCTTACAGTGAAATTATAAATTTTGAATCAACGCCTGCTTCGTCGGAAGCGCAGGAGAAGGGGCGCGCCGGTGAAGTTAGATGCTTGAGGCGCGAGCGCGCGTGCGCCGCCTGAGTGGGGAGAGAGGGGCGAACGGCTGAAGCGTGAACTTCACCTCACGAAGGCGGAGCAGGCTTCAGCCGTTCGGTTGAAGAATTAGATGTTGCTGCCGCAGGTGTCGCAGCCGCAATCGCAGTCAATCGTCGTCGTGCCGGCCTTGCCCTGACAGTAGGCGCTGCAATATTTCTCGCCTTCGTCTGCCGGACAGGTGCAAGCGGCGTGGGCGCATTTTTTTCTCTCGTCGGCCATGTCGTTAATTCTCCTTACTGGAAGTTACGGTTCAGTGCTGCGCCTATTCTAACAGCCTACACGCCAGCCGCGCACGCGCCGGACGCCGGGCGCAACTTAAGAGCGACTCAGGAACTCGCGCCTTCGGCATCTTCCTGAATCTCAAAACTCGACACGATCTCTGCGGCGGGACTGAGCGTTGCGGCGACGCTGCAATACTTCGTTTCGGAAAGTTCAATCGCCTGCGCTACAGCTTTTTCCGAAATGCCGCGACCGCGCAGGATGTGTCGCACTTCAAAGCGCGTGTACTTGCGCGGGTGCTCCGCGCGCCGCTCGCCGCGAACTTCGACGCGGTAGTCCGTCACATGCTCACGTTTCTTTTTGAGGATCGAGATGACATCGACGGCTGTGCAACTGCCGAGCGCGAGGAGCAGTAATTCCACAGGCGTCGCGGCGGCGGAGCGTTCGTGTCTGGTGTCGAGCGTCTGCGCGTGGCCGCTCGGCGTGATGGCGACGAAGAGGTCGTCGCCTGCGTAGTGAATCGTCGCTTTAGCGTCTTCCGAGTTCATCCGTCAAGCCTCCTTCAACGTACCGGACGAGCATAGCACGCGCGCTAAAAGTGTGCCCAACGCGCCCTCAGCCGCACACGAATTGCATGTACGAATGAGGTGGGAGGATGTTCGTTCAGTTACAGGGAAAAAAAGCGATTCCGCGTGCAATTCAGTGACTTTGCATGATACGGATAAGCATGCAGTGTGCATGATCTTTGTACATAAATAGGCGTCATCAGTAGCGCGTAAACTTTTACGGCTGCGACGCGAAAAAAGCGGCAACCCTCCGAAGGTGGTCTCGAATCACACTTGACGAGTGGCCGCCGCCGTTAATGGTGGAGACCGGGAAATTATTCGACGCTTCGTGCGGTTAGCGACACAGAATTTCCAACTAGCGACAGGCGAAAATGTTGACCGCGCGGGCAAGTTCGCATCTCTCCTCTTTTCAAAACATCACTCCCCCCACAATGCGGAAATCACGAGACATGAGACAAGCGTTTGTTCGTGGCTCGTGAAAACTTTGGAAGATGACCGACGAGTGAAAACAGCAAAAATGGAGGGAAGAGTAAATGACTAAAGCAAGACAAATATTTTCGGCGTGGATGGTGCTGGCGCTGCTGAGCCTCAGCTTCAACGTGCAGGCGCAGATCACAACGCGCCGCCGTCCCGTCTATCGCAACAACACATACCAAACGCAGCAAATCCTCAGGCGTCTGGAAACCAACGCCGAACGTTTCCGCGTGAGCCTCGGCCAGGCGCTCGACCAGAGCCGCTACGACGGCACGCGACGCGAAGACAACATCAACACAGTAGTCGACGATTTCAACCACATCGTCGATCACGTGCGCGAGCGCAACGACCAGCAGCAGTTGGCCGCAGCCGATGTGGAAGCGTTGCTTGCGCGCGCTTCTCGCCTCGACCGTTTTATGACGAATCAGGGCAACCGTCTGAGCGCGCGTTCGCAGAGCGACTGGGCGACCTTGAAGGCAGACCTCAACCAACTGGCGGGCATCTACAACGTGGCGTGGCGTGCTAACGATAATTCGCCTTACTCGCCCTACCCGCCCGTCAACAGCGGCTACAACTACGACACAGGATTGACCGGCACGTATCGCCTCAACGTGGCGCAGAGCGAAGACCCGCGCCGCGAAGCGCAGGCGGCCACCAACAATCTGCCGTACCGCGACCGTCGCCGCATCTACGATGCCGTCGTGGCGCGACTTGAGCCGCCGACCGAACTCGCCATCGAACGGCGCGGCGACAACGTGACCATCGCTTCGACGCGCGCACCGCAGATCAACTTCATCGCAGACGGCTCGGAACGCGTCGAAACCGGCGTGCGCGGCAACACGATTCGCGCACGTGCGGCCTTCTACGGCGACCAGTTGACTGTCAGCAGCGCGGGCGACCGCGACAGCGATTTCACTGTGACGTTTGATCCGCTCAACAACGGTCGTCGCTTGCAGGTGACGCGCCGTATTACTCTGGCGAACGTTGCCAATCCAATCGTCGTCCGCAGCGTCTACGACCGGACGGCCGACGTGGCGCGCTTTGACATCTATCGCGGCGGGAGCACTTACCCGACAACCGCGTCGGGCACTGTTAATGACGGTTACGTCCTCGCCGACGGGACGACTTTGATCGCCACGCTGAACACTGATCTCAACACCAGAAATGCGCGCGAAGGTGATACCTTCACGATGACCGTGCGCGAGCCTTCGCAGTATTCGGGCGCGACCATCGAGGGGCACGTCTCGCAGGTCAGCCGTTCGGGTCGCGTTTCGGGTCGTTCGGGGTTGAATTTCAACTTCGACCGCATACGCATGCGCGACGGGCGCACGTATAACTTCTCCGGCCTTGTGGAGAACGTCCGCACGGTGGGCGGCGAGAGCGTGCGCGTGGATAACGAAGGCACGGTGCAGGATAGCGATAACCGCACCAACACGACGGTGCAGCGCACGGCCATCGGTACGGCGGTCGGCGCGATCATCGGCGCGATTGCTGGCGGCGGTAAGGGCGCGGCCATCGGCGCAGTGCTCGGCGCGGGCGGCGGCGCAGGCTCCGTCTACGTGCAGGGCAGCGACGATCTCGATCTGCGAAGCGGCACGGAAGTGACGATTCGCACGAGCAGCCCTAGATAGCAGAACGATCATTCGTTCTTAACACAAACGGAGCGGGAGAAGTTTGACGCGTGTTGCCGTCGCCGGAAGCGGCTGGCGGGCGCGTCAACTTCTCCCGCTTCTTTATGCGTGAAAACTCAAAATCGGATGTGTTATCCTCACAGCTATGGCAGCAATTCTGGTCGTTGACGACGACGACGCAATCCGCGACACACTCTACGACCTGTTATCCGAAGATCACCTGTGCCACGTCGCCGCGACGGCCGAACGCGCTCTCGAATGGCTGGCGACGGACGTTTACGACGTGGTGCTCACGGACATCTCTATGCCGGGCTTGAGCGGCGTCGAACTGCTCGGCCATGTCCGGCAGAACCAACCGCAAACCCCCGTGATCATCATCTCCGGCATACAAGATCAAGAGCACGCCAAAGGCATGATCACGCTCGGAGCATTCGATTATTTATTGAAGCCGTTCAGGCTGGAGGTTGTCGAGCAGAGCGTCGCGCGCGCAATCGAGTATCGCACACGGCTGCTTAAAGAAACTGATGCGACTTGAACTTTGTTGAGTTGAAACTGATTGGAAGTTTGTTGAGTTGAACTTGACCAGCGCTTGGAGACGAAAGCCATGCGCGGCGTGCGTCACGCGGCAACGGTCGTTAACTCGCCCCGTCTTGATTCGTTCTTGCGCTGCATAACGCCTTGTATGATCTCCGTGATGCGATTCATCGAAAACGGTTTCGTCACGACCCAGTCAATCCGCGCCTCTTTCTGTTCGCCCGTTCCCACTACATCGCCCCATCCCGTAATTACCGCGAGCGGAAGATGAGCGTTGCGCTCGCGCAGCAGGCGCGAGAGTTCCCAGCCACTCATGCCCGGCATCCCCACATCCGTGAAGACCGCATCGAACTTTTCAGCGTCGAACAATTTGAGCGCGTCTGTTCCGTTGCTCGCCGCCACCGCCTCGCAACCTTCGCTTTGAACCATCTCGCAGAGCAGTTCGCGTACGTGCGGTTCGTCGTCCACGACGAGAATCCGCGCGCGTGCCGACTCGGCCACAAGCGTCATCGTCGCGTGCGTGTGCGCCGGTTCTGACTCTGAAGCAGCCGCCTTCAGAGCGCCTTTCGCCATCGGCAATTTGATCTTGAAGGTCGAGCCTTGTCCGGGCGCAGACTCGACTTCGACCTCGCCTTCGTGCCTGAGAATGATGCCGTAGCTGACGGCCAAGCCAAGCCCGTTTCCGGCTTTGCCCTTCGTCGTGAAGAACGGGTCGAAAATGCGCGAGCGCACTTCGGGCGTCATGCCGCAGCCCGTATCGGACACGCTGATGACGACGCATTGATCGTCCTCGTTCGTGGCAAGCGTCAGCGTCCCGCCCGCAGGCATCGCATCGACGGCGTTGAAGACCATGTTGACCAAGACTTCACGCAACTCCGACTCGTCGCCGCGAACAAGAGCGTTCGAGTTGATTTGCAAATTCAGGTGGATGTAGACGTTGTTGGCTTCGGCGTGATTCTTCCAACGCGGGCGCGTCATCTCGCTGACATCGAACAGGAGTTGATCAACCGAGACGGGCGCGAAATCGTGGTCGCGTCGCTGGCGTGCGAAGTCTTGTATGCGTTTGACGGTCTTCGCGCCGTCTTCCGCCGTCTTGATGATGATCTGTAACCCGCGCGAGAGTTTTTCGGGATCGCTTGTGCGCAGCATCAATTGCGCGCGACCGAGAATGCCTGCGAGCGTGTTGTTGAAATCGTGTGCGACGCCGGAGGCGAGTTCGCCGAGCGCGGAGAGTTTTTCCAGTTGTGAAAACTGCTGGCGGAGACGTTCCTGCTCGGCGATGTAATGAGACAACTCGGCCACGTGCCGCTCGGCCTGTTCCGCCTGAGCCGCCGCCGCCTCGATGTTCTTCATGTAAGTGACGTAGGTGAAATAGACGACGCCGATGAAGGGAAGCGCGCCGATGAAGGCGTAGAAGCCTACAACGCCGACAAGCTTGGCGAGGACGGCTGCGCCGGAAGCGCCTACGAGATAGGTGAGCGAAGTCCACAGATACTTCTTGCGCCACGTCTCCCAGAAAGGCTCGTCGAACTTGAGCGCGCCGCCAATGGCGACCGTGCCCGAGTTGACGATGTACTGGACGAACGCCATAACGCACGCGGCGAGGATGAAGTGTGGCGAGTAGGGCGCTTTGGTCAACGCGACAATGTCGCCGAACAGGTATTCGACGCACTTGACAGTGACGAAGGTGGAGAAAGCCATGATCGCCCCGTTGAAAATCATGGTCGAGGTTTTCTTGCTGATGCGCAACGAGGTGAACAGGCCGTCGAGCGCGGCGAGCAGGACGCCCGCCTCTCCGCCGAAGAGCAGGATGGTTAGGAAAATGAAGGTGTCGGAGACGGAGATGTGGCCGCACACACGCGGAATCTGGACGCTGATGCGCGTGCCGACGGTGAGCGTCATGAAGGCCAGCAGCAAGAATCTCAGATCAATGACGGCGAACTGAAGGTCTGCAAGCGACACCAGCACGGCGCACAAACCGAGCACGCTCAGCAAACGCATGAACGGCTTGGCGAAGCGTTGTTTGCCTGATTCTTGCATCGTCAGCAGCGAAATTTTAAGAAGGTTTTTTAGATGCGGCGTTCAGCTTAAGGGAAGCGCGGTGAGGTGTGGGCTTGAATTTTTGTATCGGGGAAGCGCGCAATTAAATTGGCGTGTGCGGCGCGGGTGTGGAGATATTATTTCGCGGTATCTTTCACCACGCCCATGCAGAGCGTGTTATCGCCGTAGTTCAACGCCAGATTGGCCTGCGCATAAAGGTCGCCGATAAGCACGCCGTCGCCGATCAAAACGCCGTCACCGATCAAGACCCCGTCGCCGATGAGTACGCCGTCACCTATCAGCACGCCGTCGCCGATCAATACTCCCGTTCCGAATAGGAAACTGCCCTGATTGATCGTCGTTCCGTAACTCGTGAGAATGCTGTCGCCGATGAGCACGCCGTCGCCGATCAAGACGCCGTCGCCGATAAGCACGCCGCCAGACTCGACAGTGCCGTCGCCCATCAGCACTCCGACATCGTAAATTCTCTGGTAGCGCGTGACGAGATTCGAGCCGGTGGCGTAGGAGTGGTCGAGTATGAGACCCTGCGACCACTTGAAGGTTTTGCCCGCGATGGTGGTTTGCGCTGACGGGAGTGTGCAGGTGTTGCAGAGCAGCGGCGCATTGAGCGGAAGCGCGGCGGTCGAGATGTCTGTGCGCATCGCCTTCGCGAGTCGCACCGCGCCTTCGATGTTGATTTCGCCAGCGCCCTGCTCGAAGTGGTTGAACCCTGCGAGCGGCTGAGCGGTGTACATCAGAATGGCTTTGGCGAGATTCGGCGTGAGCGAAGGATTGGCTTGCAGCAACAAGGCAGCCGCGCCCGCCACGACGGGCGACGCCATCGAAGTGCCCGAAAGATACATTCCCTCTTTCGCCGCGATGGTGCTGACGTTGGCATCGAGCGCAGGGTTTTGGGCGACGAGATAATTGTTCGCTGACTGCGCGCCGACGAGTTTGTTACCGGGCGCGACGACATCTGGCTTCAACAAGTTGTCGTAATGCTTGGTGCGTTTGTTGTCCGTCCAGAAACTACGGGTCGGGCCGCGCGAACTATATGTGGTCATCAAGTCGTCGGCGCGAGAATCCGTGCCGAGACTGTTGGCCGCGCCGACGGTGACGACGGAAGGCTCGTTGCCGGGCGCGTGAATCTGGCCGTACAGTTCACGTCCCGCGCTGTCCGTGCCTTCGTTGCCCGCTGCGGCGACGACAACGATTCCGGCGTCGGCGAGCCGACGCGCCGCACGGCAGAGCGGATCGTATTTGTAAGAATCAACGGCAGCCGTGCCGAGACTCATGTTGACGACCTTGATCTTGTAAGTGGCGTTGGCACGGTTGGCGTAAACCCAGTCGAGCGCGGCGAGCAAACTCGAAGTCGTGCCCTTGCCTTGAGAGTTGAGGACACGCAGGTTGATGAGCTTGGCATTGGGAGCGATGCCGCGATACGCGCCTAACGCTGTATCGCCGTTTGCGGCGGCAAGGCTCGCGACGTGCGTGCCGTGTCCGTAAGGGTCGTCGGTGCGGTTTTCGCCTGTGAAGTCCTGGCTATAGACGATGCGCGATTTGTTTGCGCTGTCGCGGAAGGCGAGGTGGTTCGGGTCAATACCGGAATCGAGGACGACGATGCCTATGTTCGTGCCATCGAGTGTGGTCGAACCGCCGAGCGTGCGTGCGGCGTCTGCGCCGGTCGTGAGCGACAGGTGGCCGAGTTGTTTCACTTCGCGGTCGAGGGAGATGTATTCGACATCGGCGCGGTCGGCCAAAGCCTGCACGGCGGGAGCGGGAAGAGTCAGGGCGCGCGCCTGAAAGTTGGCATACTTGCGCGTCGTGTTGCCTTTATGATAGCTGATGTCCGAATCGAGCGAACCGTTCCAAGCGCCGCTCGGCTGGACGATGACTTTTACGTTCTCGCCATTTTTCGCCTTGCCGATCTTTTCGCGCAAGTCTCCGGCGACTTTATCTTTCTTGTCCTGCTCCGAGTTTGCTTCGACAGCGCCGGAAGAGAAGAACCAAACGCACGCCGTCGCCAGCAGCAAACAAGCCGCGAGCTTGGAAATCATCGAATGGCGTTTGGTCAATTTCATCTGATTAAACTTCGACGTGGAAACGTCTCTCGGTCGGATTTTCAGAACATCTTGCGGCTTCGGATCGAGAGGCCGCCCGCAAGACAGTTGGGCAACGCTTGTGCCAGAGCGCCTTTTTGATAAAAATACCGGAAAAGCGCGGAAAAACGTGTGGTTCTGATGAACGGGCTGAAATTGGAAACAAAGGTCTTCGGTCAGCCTGAGAGAGTTCGGTCAGTCACTTTGAAAGCAGCGACGGGCGCGCGGCGAGAATCTGAGCGCGTGCGATGGGCGCGTTTGAGTGCTTCCATTTTTTGAGAGGGGAGAGACTTTGAAAGTCGCAGACGTGTTGCCGGAGGAGATCGAAACATATCGCGACCGCATGTGGCAGCGCGAGCCGGAGAGCCGTGTGGAGACGGCAATCGAAGCGGAGAAGTTGATCGAGCGCGCAGGGTTTTGCGCGGCCATGACGGACGCGCGCCGACCGGGCGCATCGCTCTACGTGAGCGTCTGCGGGCGCAGAGACGCGCACATGCCGCGCAACGTGCAGAAAGACCCTGAGAGCAGCCAGACCTGGTTGTTGAAAGACGAGATTATGCGGCGCGGTCGCGTCTACTACGCGAAACTCGCAAAGGCACGCGCGCTGTTCGTCGCGCCGCGACTCGTGCCGCACTTCAACGCTCTGTGGGGCGTGTCTCGACGCGATGAGAAGACAATCTTATCTGCGGAGGCGCAGGCGGTGTTGAAAGTTTTGCGTCGCGAGTGGGAGATGGCGACGTGCGATCTGCGTATGGCGGCGAAGGTTGGCGAGCGTGCGCAGTTGACACGCGCCATTGACGAATTGCAGCGCACGCTCAAAGTGATTCCCTGCGACGTGCTCTACGAGCCTTGGTTCACGTACATCTGGACGCTGGCGGAGGGGCGTTTCGCATCGGAGTTGAAAGTGAAGGTGCGTCGCGAAGTGGCTTTGCGTGAAGTGGCGCGCGCCTTTTTAGATGGAGCCGGGAGGACGTTGCGCGGCGAACTGGCGAAAGTCACAGGACTCTCAAGACCCGACGCCGGACTCGGCAACCGCGCGCTCGTCGCAGAAGGCTACGCCGTGCGCATAGAGGACGGCGTGTATCAACTCGCGGATTTGGAGCAGCGTCTCGGAGAAATGAATTGACTATCGTTCGTTGCTTTCGCCGAGTGAGAGTTGCTTGCCCGCGCGCAACTCTTGCTCGATCTCCTCGCGTGCTTCGCGTTCGAGGCGTGCGCTTTCGAGCGAATAGGGAACTTGAGCTTCGGCTAGTTCGAGGCGTTGGAGCGCGATGCGCGTCTCTTCGTCGCTGGCGTCGCGTCCCGCCGCAGCCTCGATCATCAACAGTCGCGCTTCGGCCTGCGCCCGCCGCCGGACTGCCTCCGCCTCGATTTTGTTGAGCCGCTCGCGGTCGCTACGCAAATCTTCATCCAGCGTGGCGCGTTCGCTTGATTGCAAGCGCGACGAATTTTGGATTCTGCGTTCGACGGCCAGCGCTTCGCGTTTGGCGTTGGCGGCGACGCGCGCAGCCGTCACGCGCGCGGCGAGCGTTTCGCGGTAGGCATCTGCGAGTAACAAGTTGCGCGCTTCGATCTCGCGGAGCGTGCGCCGCTCGTCTTTCGTCAACTCGCCTGTGAACCAGGGCAACTCGTCACTCGTCACGCCGTCGGCGGCCAGACGGTTGCGCAGACGTTTCTCCCACTGCCAGCGATAGACATACATGAGCACGACGACGATGAGGCCGATGATCGAACCTAGCGCGAGCGCCGCCATAGCCGCCAACATCCACTCGCCCGCTTCCGCGCCCGTCGCGGCGTTGAAATAACGGAACAGGAAATAGAGCGGCGCGGGCAGCGCGATGATGGGGAAGACGAGCCACGGCGCGTATTGCAGCAGGAAAAGCGTCGCGCGCTCTTTCGACGTAAGCCTGTTGTTACGTTTATCGCTCATTAAAGTGTTCTTCGCTTCGAGACGGACAGGCTATATAATGCCTTGTCAAACAGGTATGCGACAAGGCACACAGGAGAGATGATGAAAAAAGGATTGCCGCCCGGACGGACGTGGCGTTTGACGCAGCTCTTGTTGCTTGCGCTCGCCTGCTGCGCCACTGGGCATGCGCAGAAGGGCGACGGCAACGGCGCGCGTCGCGCGGAAGTGCCGCGCAGCGTGCGCTCCGTGACGATTCCGGTGACGCTCAGGCTCAAGGAAGAGACTCCGGCCAGCGAAGAACTGCGAACGCTCAATCTTCTCGTCACAGAAGACGGCGAACGCCAAGAGATACTCTCGACCCGCAGCGCCGCCGACCGCGCTTCGCTCGCCCTGACCATTCTTGTGCAAGACGACCTCGTCTCTTCCGTCGCACTTGAAATCAACGGCCTCGCGAAGTTCATACGCAGCTTGCCGCAAGGCTCGCTCGTTCAAGTCGGCTACATGCGCGCCGGTTCGCTTCAAGTAAGGCAAAGATTTACGCCCGATCTCGAACGCGCGGCGAAGGCATTGCGCGTCCCGGTAGGTGCCGCCAGCGTTGGGCCTAACAATCCTTACTCGCAGATTTACGATTCGCTGAAACGTTACGGCGGCGTGCCGCTCGGAACGCGACGCGCCGTGCTGGTCGTCTCCGACGGACTCGATCTCTCGCGCGGCGCGGACAGTTCTTCGCCATCGCAGAGCACAGACCTCGAACGCGCCATCGGCGAAGCGCAGCGACGCAGCGTGGCCATCTACGGTATCTACGCGCCGACGGTCGGGCAGGGCAGCAATTCGTTTCTGGTCGGCAACGCGCAAGGGTCGCTCGCGCGGCTCGCCGACGAGACCGGCGGCAAGGCGTTTTTTCAAGGCACGGGCGCGCCCGTCAGCTTCGAGCCTTTCCTGCGCCAACTTTCCGACAGGCTCTCGCGCCAGTTTGCTCTGACCTATCTCTCGACGCACGCGAACAAAGGATCACACCGCATCAAGATCGAATCGCCCGGCACGGACGCGGAAATCGCTTACCCTGTCGGCTACACGCGCAAATAATTCCTAACGGCTATGAGGCGTTAGTGATTTCCAACAGCGTGTCGCCGCGCGTCTAATCGAAGTCGCCAATGGATGGCTCGTGACAACAATGGTGTTCAGGTCGCAGCCGCGTTAGTTAAGTTATCGTGAAAATGTTGGAGGGGTTCTTGTACTTCAAACAATTCTATCTGGGCTGTCTCGCGCACGCTTCATACTTGATCGGCTCGGAAGGCGAAGCGGCGGTCGTTGACCCGCAGCGCGACATCGAGCAGTACATCGCGGAGAGCGCGGCGCACGGCTTGAAGATCAAGTACGTCGTCGAGACACATCTGCACGCGGACTTCGTCAGCGGCCACTGCGAACTCGCCGCGCGCACCGGAGCAGAGATCGTCTTTAGCCGACACGCGAACGCATCCTTTCCGCATCGCGCTGTTCGAGACGGCGACGAGTTGAGCGTCGGGCGCGTCACGCTGCGCTTCTGGGAGACGCCCGGCCACACGCCCGAAAGCATGTCGGTCTTAATTATCGACACGGATGTTTCCGACGAGCCGCAGAAAGTTTTGACCGGCGACACGCTTTTCATCGGCGACGTAGGACGCCCTGATCTCTCCGGCGCGCGCGGCCACACCGCCGAAGCGATGGCCGCCACGCTCTATGAAAGCCTGCACGGCAAACTTCTCAAACTCGACGACGCGGTCGAAGTCTTCCCCGCGCACGGCGCAGGCTCTATGTGCGGGCGCAACATCTCCAACGAAACTTCGTCCACCATCGGCCAGCAACGCAAATTTAACTACGCGCTCGCACCGATGCCTAAAGATGAGTTCGTACGCATGATGACAACGGGAATGCCCGCCGCGCCCACCTACTTTTCGCGCGACGCAGAGATCAACCGCACGGGCGCGAGCGCGCTCGAAGCTCTGCCGCGTCCCGAAGCGTTGACGCCGCAAGCGGTGCAGGCTGAGACAGAGCAAGGCGCGCTCGTCTTGGACGTGCGTGCGGCGTCTGACTACGGCAACGGCCACATCCCAAACTCGCTCAACATAGGTCTCGGCGGCCAGTTCGCTTCGTGGGCGGGCAGTTTGATCGCGCCGGAGACGCCGCTCATACTCGTCGCAGATGATGAAACGAAGGCCGAAGAAGCTGTGCTCAGGCTCGCGCGCGTCGGTCTGGAAAACGTCAGAGGTTGCTTGAGCGGCGGGATGGATGCGTGGCGTCAGGACGGACGCCCGACGGCCATTGTCCCGCAGATAAGCGTCGCGGAACTCTACAGGAGAATGGAGGAAGGACAAGACTTGCAGATCGTTGATGTCCGCCGCGTTGGAGAATATGAAAGCGGGCACGTCCCGCGCGCTCGCCTCGCGCCGCTATCGGAGTTGCAGGCAAACGCGCTCGACTGGCTCGACCCGCAACGTCCCGTCGCAGTCATCTGCGCAGGCGGCTATCGTTCCAGCGCGGCCACGAGCCTCTTGGAAAGTCGCGGCTTCCGCCAACTCTACAACGTCACGGGCGGCACTTCCGCTTACGTCGAGGCTGGCTATCCGGTCGAGAAAGAATCCGACTAGAAGACGTTCAAACAAACTGGCAAATTTATTTTTTAGTAGGGAAAGTTTGAGGGCGGCTAGTCGGGATCGAACCGACGACCTCAAGAACCACAATCTCGCGCTCTAACCAACTGAGCTATAGCCGCCACAAAGAGAAGCGTTGATGAATGAAGCAATATTACCGAAGCGTCCGGCGTCTGACAAGTCGGCAAATTGTCGTCCAATTTAACCGGCAAACCGGGTAGAAATTCGCTCCAAAATGATGATACCCCCGGCTGGACTCGAACCAGCGACCCTCTGCTTAGAAGGCAGATGCTCTATCCACTGAGCTACGGGAGCAGGCTTTCTCGACGACGCGGATGTTAGCATGCGCCTCACTGTCGGCGTCAACCGCGCAACTGGAGACTGCACACGAACGGGAAACGGCAATTGCGCCGCCCGTGTTAGTCTGTCTGAAACAACTATCGGGATTGGATAAAGAATGAATCAACAAAGGATACAACCGCGCTGGCTGGCGCTTCTGGCGGCGACTGTCGCATGCCTCTACTTGTGCTGGTTGATGCTGTTGCCATTCATCAACGTGCTGGCTTGGGCGACTGTCCTCGTGGTGGTTTTTTATCCCGTCCATCGTCGTCTTGTCGAGCGCACGAAGCGTCCGTCCTTAAGCGCGATGATCTCGTGCCTGCTCGTTATCTTCGTCATTCTCATTCCGCTTTCACTCATCACGCTCGCGCTCGTGCGCGAAGCCTCCGGCGCTGCTCGCGGTGTCCAAAGCTACATCAGCGCGTTTCTCGATCCGAACTCGGCGCTGGCCGGAAGGATTTTCGGTTGGTTCGGCAATTACGTTGACATAGAACAACTGCGCAACCCGCAATCAATTCAAGAGCACTTGCAACAGGTGCTCGGCTCGGTCGCGCAGCGCACGCTCGGACTCGTCGGCGGCGCGCTCGGCATCGTCGTGCAAATCTTCTTCATCATCTTCACGATGTATTACCTGTTCCGCGACGGGGCGAAGATCGTGAACGCGCTGCCCGACGTGATGCCTTTGGAGCGCGCGCAGAGCGCGGAAATTTTCGCGCGGACGAAAGATGTCGTCAGCGCGAGCGTCAACGGCGTGCTGGTCATCGCGGCAATTCAGGGCGCGCTCGGCGCAGTCGCGTTCTTCGCGCTCAAAGTGCCGTCGGCGCTCGTCTGGGGCGTCGTGATGACGTTCTTGTCGCTCATCCCTATGGCGGGGGCTTTCGTGGTCTGGATTCCGGCGGCGATCTTTTTGGCGGTGACGGGGCATTGGGTGAAGGCCGCAATACTTGTCGCTTGGGGAACGCTCGTCATCGGCACGGTGGATAACTTTCTCAGGCCGAAACTCGTTGGCGAAAAAACCAAGTTGCACGAGTTGTTCATTTTCTTTTCGGTGCTCGGCGGCTTGCAGGTCTTCGGCGTACTCGGACTCGTGCTCGGCCCCGTCGTGCTCGCCGTCACGCTCGCGCTGCTTGACGTGATGCGGCACGTTGATCGCCACCCGACAGGCGCGCACGAGAGGACGTTCATAGAGCACGGCGCGTTGAAAGATGAAGACGCAGGCGACGCGCGCTCCGTCGAATCGAGAAAGACGGGAATCGTGCCTTCGCAATAATCTTATACGGGCGCGGCGAGTTACCGGCGGCGATTTCAGCAGAGAGAAGATTCATGCCTGACGAAACGAAGAACCCCTGGACGGTAGTTTCGACGAAGAAAATTTACGACAACAATTGGATCAGCGTCAGAGAGGACGCTGTTGTGCAGCCGGACGGCGAGCGAGGGATTTACGGAGTCGTTCATTTCAAGAACATAGCCATCGGTGTGCTTGCGGTCGAAGACGAGTCGGTATATCTGGTCGGGCAGTATCGCTACCCGCTCGAACGTTATTCGTGGGAAATACCGGAAGGCGGCTGCGGGGAAGGCGAAGACCCGCTCGACGCGGCGCAGCGTGAACTGGAAGAGGAGACGGGACTGCGCGCGAGGAACTGGCGCAAACTCGGAGAAGCCTACCTGTCAAACTCCGTCTCCGACGAGCTTGCCATTTGGTTTGTCGCAACCGGACTGGAACAGGGCGTGTACCGTCCCGAAGGAACAGAGCAACTCGAAGTGCGGCGCGTCCACTTCAAAGACGCCTTGCGCATGGTGATGAGCGGCGAGATCAGCGACGCCATTAGCCAACTGGCGATCATGCAGTACCGGCTGGCGGTCGAAAACACGCTCTAGCTTAAAGTTGCACGCGGCAGTTTGAACGTCGAGGCTATCTGCAATCTTGAGCTATAAAAAGAGCCAGACCGCCAACTCAAAAAGCTGGCGGTCTGGCTTTTACGTATGTGTCCGATTCTTTTGAATGCTTACGGTATCAATTTAGGCTGCGTAACGCCCGTCAACGGTCACAGGCTCGGCGAAGACGCGGCGACCGTTCAACGCGTCATCAATGATTTCGCGTACGGCGGCAACGTCGGGGTTAACATCCATGCGGTCGCACGCCTTCAAATGGCGCAGAATGCCCTCGGTGGCGATGTCGAGCGCCGCGCCCGTCAATTTGGAATAACGGCGGGCTTGAATGTGGTCAATAACTTTGAGCCGCTCTTCCAGCGGCAATGTCACATTAAAAGTCACTTTACCTTCTGCTCCTTCTCATTTGAACTCGTGGCCTAAACTCCCAGCGGGCTACTCCAATCAATGAATGAACATTTTAGATGCCCGCCCCTTCGTTTGGGATGCGTTTCTGTTACATTTTCCGCAAATTAGCACAAACCAGCCCCTAAAATTAATCCAACCTCTCCCAGCGAATAATAGCTGTATCTGCGGAACGGAAGATTCTAAACGAAAACTCAAAAAAATACCAGAAAATTATTTCGACCACGCACAAACCTCAAGGCCAATCTGGCTTTGAGCACGATTCGAGACGGCAAGTTAGCGCTTATCAACAAGTTAAGGCTAGCGAGCTTGATTCAAACGGGGGACGGTTGAAGAGGGCGGGGAGTGGAATTCGAGGGATTCAAATTGCCGCTCTAAAGCAATTTACGAGTATGTTGATTGTCTTGATTGAGGAAAGTGTGCGAAAAACACTTAAAAGGCGGGAAAAGCGCGATTTGAGGATGAGTTGCTTGCTGGTGTGGACATGCGACACCGCTTGCGAGTCGCGCGCAAAATTCTTGCGCACTCAACTCGCAGGCGGCGCTCTAAGTGCATGTCGAGCGTGAAAACAACGGTCGTCCAGCCTACTTTTTCGGCACAACCGTATCTTTTATGCTCTTGCCCAGGCGGAACTTAAGAGTCGTTTTGGCGGGAATTTGAATCGTCTCGCCCGTTTGAGGATTACGCCCCTCACGCGCTTTGCGTTCTGACAGCACCAATTTGCCAAAACCCGGTAGAGCAAACTCCCCGTTTTCTTTGACTTCGTTGCTAGCCAGCTCGGCCAATTGATCGAAAAACTCTTTCACCTGAGCACGCTTCAACCCGCTTTTCTCAGCAAAATGGTTGAGAATCTCGGATTGCGTCATGCGTTTTTTGCCTTCTTTAGTCGCCATGTCGAAGTGTGGCTACCTCCTGCGGTATTGGGAAGAATGAAAAAACTTGCACGAGCAGATATATCACACAGTTACCCTTCGCGTCTTCAAAAAAAGCCAGATTTTGGCTTTTTTTATAAGAAAAATAAGAATTCTCGTCGCCGTCCGGCTCTTTCAGGTCGCGGCACGCATTTTCTGTTGCAAATTTTCCATACATAGGTAAACTGCACGCTGCGTTAATTCTAAATTATCGTATGCGCCACTCGCATTTTCCATTACGCGAAACTGAATAATAGGCCGACGACTCTGTTATTCCTCTTCAAATATAAGGAACATTTGAAGGAATTACTGTCGCCGCGATGCGCACGCGACGAAAAGATTGCTCGTCCGCGTCGCGCAAACGCCGTCTTCCTACCGCTATCAATGTCTTGCCATCCGAAGGAGGTTCTATGCGTCGCCACCTGAATGCTTTTTCCAGCCTGTTTCTCTCATTTGCAATTCTTTCCGTGTGCCTTCCTGTCACACAAGCGCAGAGCACCGCCACCCCTCAGCGAGACTTGCAAGACGAAGTGCTGCGCATCAACACAGACATCGTGCAGACAGACTTGATGGTGCTCGACAAGCAGGGACGCGCCGTTACGGGACTCACGCGCGAGCAATTTGAATTGCTTGTTGACGGGCAACCGCAGCCCATCCTCTTCTTTGAGAGTGTGGAGAGCGGCAGCGGCAGAGAGGCCACGAAACTCGCTGCGGCGAGAGGCAAGACAGCGCCTGAGACGGCAGCGGCAGCAGCGACGCCGACGGGAACACTCGCGACAGGCAGATCGTTCATCTTCTTCATAGACGATCTTCATCTGGGGCAGGCCAGCATTCAGCGTACGCGCGAAATGCTCAACAAGTTCGTGGACAAGATGTCGCCGGGCGATCAGGCGATGTTGTTTACGCCGACCAACCAGATCGGCTTCCTGCAACAACTGACTGACAACAAAGCCGTGCTCAAACTCGCCGCCTCGCGCATCAACTATCAGAGTCAGTTCGCACCTCCGACCGGCAGGCGCGTGATGACCGTCGCCGAAGCCGCCGCCATCGAACGCGGGCAGCGCGACGTGCTCGACTACAAGATCAAAGAGGCAATAGACGACATGGGGTTGGAGCGTTCGCCCGCCATCACGCCCACGACGACGGACAGCGGGAGCAGTACCACCCGCGTCCAAACTTCTAACGGCTCGACGCTCATTAATCTGGGTAACGGGCAGATGGGCGAGATCAAAGGCGACGGGTCGAGTGCGGGATTAGAATCCGGCGGCTCGACGAACCTGGGACAGCGACGCCAGCAGGCTTCTGCTTTCGTCAAAGGCGAAGCGCAACGCGTCCTCGCGCAGGCGAACTCCGTCGGCATGATGCTCCTCTCGTCGCTCGAAACGGTCGCGCGCGGCTCGGCCTCTCTGCCCGGTCGAAAACTCCTCTTCTTCATCTCCGACGGCTTCGTCATCGACACCAGAAACTCCGCGACCGGCGAACGTCTCCAGCGCGTCATTGATGCCTCGGCGCGATCGGGCGTCGCCGTCTACACGCTCGACTCGCAGGGCTTGACCGCCGATTTCGGTGACGCGAGCAAAGATGTCTTCAGCGATATTGCTGGCCGCACCGGCAGTCAAAATTCTTCAACCTCTGCAACGTCGCTTGCGCTCGACGAGTCCAGAGAATTGAAGGCTGTGCTTCGCGCGCTGGCAGAGGATACGGGCGGGCGTGCCATCCTCAACCGGAACGATCTCGCATCCGGCCTGCAACAAGTCATTGACGAAAGCTCCTCGTATTATGTTCTCGCGTGGAAGCCGCTGGAAGTCGAAGCCGGGAAGCCCAGGTTCAAGACGATTCAGGTCAGCGTCAAAGGACGCTCCGACCTGCGCGTACTTTCGCGTAAAGGTTTTTACACCGCGCCTCCGCCGCCGCTCCCGTCAGATGAAAAGGCCGCGAGCAGCGCGACGAAGGCGAAGGCAACCGAGGCTTCGGAAGCGGAAGTCCGCGCCGCCATCATCTCGCCTTTCCCCAAACGACAGATAAATGTCGCCTCCTACGCCGTTCTGACGAACGAGGCTTCGGGCGGCTACAAGATCGCGGCGCTCACAGACCTCTCCGGCTACACCGTCGCACAGGGTAAGGGCGAATTGGATTTCGCAGTCGTCGTCTTAGACGATAAAGGCAAGTCGGTTTCGGGCGTGGGTCAGAAAGTGAGCGCGCCTTCGGACGAAGACGGTGCGAAGCCGTTCAGAGTCACGGCCAAACTGCCGAACGCGCTCCAACCGGGACTTTATCAAGTGCGTGTGGCCGCACGCGACTCGCGCACGGGGCGCATCGGCAGCGTCTTCCAGTGGGTCGAGGTGCCGGAGTTCAAACCCGGAAAAATGTCCTTGAGCAGTTTGATGATGGCCGAAGCGGTCGGCGGCGACGAGAAGAATGCAACCCTTGAGGTGGCGCGTAAATTCGCGCGCACGTCGAGCATGATCCTTCAATTCTTCGTCTATAACCCCACGCTCTCCGCAGACGGTAAACCGGACGTGACTGTCGGGTTAAACGTCTTGCGAGATGGGAAAATGGTAATCGGTGCGAGACCCGCGCCGCTGCCCGCCCTAGCCGATCCGGCGCGTCTGGAATATAGCTCCGGCTTCCCGCTCGCGAGCATTCCGCCCGGCAGGTATGCGTTGCAGGTCGTCGTCGAAGACCGCGTCGCAAAGACCACAGTGACGCAGCAACTCGACTTCGTCGTAGAGTGATCGCCAGCTTGAGTTGAAAGCGAAGGCGCGAGAATAAGGGAGAAATGATCGGGGCGGAGTGATTCGAACACTCGACCTCTCGGTCCCAAACCGAGCGCACTACCAGGCTGTGCTACGCCCCGTATAAATCTTCCGAACGTCTTTAGCGGCTGCTAAATAAATCAGGGTGCAGCGATTCTGCCAGCGCTTCGGCGGCGGGTCAAGCTAGGGGCGCGCGAAACGCGCGTTCAGGTAGGCTCGAACCTTTGCTAGTGCGCGCGCTCGATGGCTGATTTGTTGCTTCAACTCGTCGGGCAATTCGCCGAAAGTTTGTTCGTAGCCAGCAGGGATGAACAGCGGGTCGTAACCGAAACCGCCACGTCCTTGCGGACGCTGTGCGATGCGGCCTTCGCAAACGCCGTTGAATAAATGCGTCATCTCTTCGCCCGGTTCATAGAGCGCAATCACGCAGATGAACCGGGCGCTTCTTTGTTCGTCGCCGGTCAAACTCAATTCTGAGAGCAGACGAGCGTTGCGTTCTTCGCTGGTAGCGTGCGCGCCCGCGTAGCGCGCAGATAACACGCCCGGCGCACCACCCAGCGCATCAACTTCCAGACCCGAATCGTCGGCCAGCGTCCAGAGATTCGTCTGGCGACTGTAGAGCCGCGCCTTGAGTTCGGCGTTTTCCGCAAACGTCTGTCCCGTCTCTTCAACCTCACTGATTTGCGAAAACTCGGACAGCCGCCGCAGTCGCAGAGGGAGATTTGAAAGCAGGTTCGTCAACTCGCGAATCTTCCCCGTGTTATTAGTTGCGATAAGCAGTTCGGAATGCGCCGGTGTTGTCATTCAATCTGTAGCGAAAGAAGTGTTCAAATGAAAAAATTGTCGCCCTCAATAATAGAGAGTGAAAAGTTTTTTTGCCAAGCCGTGAAGATTCATGCTAACAATAAAAGGGGCGCGCGGGAGACGCGCGCCACCGCCACTGAGAATCTTCACGGGGTTTATAGCTTTGAACGTACATACGAATCTAACGGGCGGGACAACTCTCCAAGTCACTCCTGAATCTTTCAACGCACCTATCCAGCGGGCAGGCGACGGCCTCTTCGTCGGCGATGATTCGAGTCTCGTCGAATTGCACATCTGGCAACTCGCCCTGCGCAGCTTCTTTAATCTACGCAATCATTCTTTGAGCGACGCGGAAAGGGCGGAAATCATCTCGCGCGATTTCTCTCCCGAACTGAGGATCGTCGTGCAAGTGTTGAGACGCTGCCTTCTGCTCGGCTTGAACTGCACGCCCGAACCCTCGCCCTCGTCGTTTGAGACGGATGAAGCCGATGCGTTCGACGGCATTGCTTTGGTCGCGTCGGGCGATTCTTCGATTCAGGTTGATCATTCGTCGCTCGTCCCTCTGATTAACACGTTCGGCGAATTGTATTGCTTGTGCGAGAGCACGCTGTTGTCGAAGGTTGATTATCAAGTGTGGTCGAGCATCGGGCGGATCGTGAAGCCGGAGTTGGAACACTCGACGTTTATACGGCAACTCGAACGCCGCGTGCGCGCCGGAACGCTCTTGCGGCAGCGACCCGAATTGCAAAAGTTGACGGAGCGCATCACGCCCGCTGCGCTCGCGGCGGACATGTCCGTGATCTTTTCTCAGCTCACGCAGTTGCTCGAACAACTGCGTCTGGTCGAGACGTTGCTCCGGCAAGACGCACCGCTGAAACAGACGCTCCCCATCTTCACTGCGGTGCATGAAGAGGCACGCGCGCTGGTCGAATTTATAGAGAAACGCGCGATTCGCACGAAGGAAATTGATCGCACAGTCTTCGACGCTCTTGACTGCACGGGCTACGCGGTCGGCGTGGAGTTAGCGCGCGTCTTCGGCCGTGAACTCGTCGGCCTCGCTAGCTTGCGGCAGCCGCCCGCCATTTACACGAAGATCGAAAACGCGCACGGGCTGTTACGCGATAGTTTCCAGCAGACTCTCGTTGCGCTGGCTCAAGTCTTCGATCCGGCTTTCGCGGGCGCGGACTTTTTTCAATCTTTCCGCTCACGTCTCGAACAATCGCTCGTGCTGCGCCGCGACTTGTGGGCGCTGCTTCAACTCGTGCTGCAAGCTGAGAAAGACCGCGACCGCCGCCCGCTCGCGCCGCTTCTTGAACGACTCAACACGTTTCGCGAGGGAAGTTTGCGCTTCCTGATGTACAAGGATTGGGAGCCGTTCGAGAGGTTCGTGATGGAAGTTTCGGCGGCGCGCGGCGCGGTTGAAGTCACACCCGTGCTGCATCGCTTCGGCACGTATCTCGAAGCGTTGTTCGGCCAGATCAACATGCGCATCGTGCTCGCAGATCATCCGTTCAACTATCCGGCGTTGGCCGAGTGACTTTAACGATTTAATTGTCCTTGCCCGCTTCAACGTCAGACGCCAGTTGCACGAGCATCGCTCCGAACTGGCCGAACGCTGAGCGGGTCTTTTTTTCAAAACCACCTTCGACGAGACGCGTCTCGCTGAGCGCATAAGGCAGCGCGGAAAGCGAACGCTGCAAAGCGGCTGCGTTCGGCGGAGAGTTGCGCGCGCCGCTTTGCCTGCCGAGAAAAGAGACGAAGCGACGCGCAGGCTCGTAATCGTTGGTGTATGTGATGACGTTTGCTGCGTCGTTCGCGTTTGCGGTGGGGCGCGAGGCTTGTTGAAATGCGCCCGACGCGCCGAGCGTCTGCGACGCGGCGCGCTCTTGCAGGCAACGACGCACCTCTTCAGCGCCGCCTATGACGAGATAATCGCCGACGAAACTTGCCGCGCCCCTCTCTTCGTCAGCCGCAACCAACATCTCCACGTCGCCGACTCGTTTGCTCACAACGCCCGCGCCGAGCCGCTTGCGCACTAACGCCTCCAACGCTTCGCGGTCGCGGACGGGGGCGAGTAGCACGAGCGCGGAGCCGTCGCTGTCGAGGCGAGCCGTCGCAATCTCAGGCCCGGCGGCGCGCAAGAAATCGTGCGGCGATTCGATGCCGAAGGGCTGAAGAGATGCGTCGAGGAAACGACCGACGAGCGGCGCGATGGTAATTTCGAGTTGCGAAGAGATAGCAGCGTTGACGCCGCGCCAAGCCGCCTCCGGGTCGCGGTAATTGTAGACGGTGAGTTGATTCGTGTCGACTGGCAGAAGATCGCCCGCGCGGAAATTATGTTCGCCCGAAGCCGCGAGCGAATTGCGCAGACGCGATGCGAGTTCGTTTTGCAGGTGGACATAGTAGCTGTCAACGATCGCGCCTTCGGCGACGCGAGCGCTCCAAGCGACGCCGCCGAGAATCCGTCCTGCCAGTTGCGGTATCAAAATCGCCGCCGCGCGTTGCGTATTGGGATCGGAGGCAAGCCCGCCCGCGTAGGCGACGGCGGCCATCTCCAGAAGCCTCCCTGTTCCGGCGGGCGACACGTAGCCGAAGGCGAGCGCGTCGGCGGCGTTCATGCGCAGACGCATCTCGGCCAGTTGTTCGTCGTTCGCAAGAGACGCGCGCTGGCCTCTGCGAACAGCGAGACAGGCGCGGACGGTCTCCTCGTCGTTGCCGACGATAGCCACGCTCTCGATGATCGCCGCGACGATCTTTCTTTTGCCGTCGGGCGTCGTCCAAGTGATGAAAGTTGCGTCGTCGGCTTCCTGTCGTTGGATCGCAGGCTCGCCGTACTTGCGCCGCGCGTAGTTGCCGATCAATTTGGTGAGGGCTGCCTGCACGCGCGCCGCGCCCGTGTGAGTCTCCGCGACGAGCGCGATGCGCGGCTTGATGTCGCGCACGGTGCTCGATTCCTCCGTCACCTCGAAGCCGAGCACCGCGACCGCCACCTGCGCGCGCGAAAACACGACCGTCTCAGCCGACCCGATCCCGCTCCAAGCCGACAGGCGACTCATCCAGCCGACGCGCCCGACGTTCGGATTCAATCCGGCAGGCGGGGCGAGCGCCTGCCATGCGTCGGTCGAAGTCATCCCGCGCACGATCTCCGGCAGGTTGTTTGTTTCGAGATAGACAAGCGATTCGGCGGGCACGTAGGCCGACATGTCAACGGGTTCGGGGCGATTCCACCAGACCCATGCGGCGCAGAGAACCGCGAGCGCGATTATTGACAGGAGTATCCTACGCGGCCAACTATTCATCCGAGCATCCTACCTTTCACGAACCTGACGAAGCAAGATCATTGCTTTCACACGCCAACAATCCACGAAAAACGGCTCGCCTTTGAAACTGGAAGCCGTGCGCGTTTTTTCCAGAAAACAAGGCCGAGAGGTCAAAATGATGTAACAAGATTTGTAAAATCTATAAGTTAAACAAACAAAATTGTTGTTGACACTGATAAACGCGATGGTTTATATTCTGTGTTGACGGTGGGAACCACATTCCCGCCCTGGTTGATAAGGCTCGGTCAGCCGCCGGTCAAAACGATTTCCGTGCTCGTCTCCGACGCGCAGGGCGTGTGGACTCAGACGAGCGCTTATCTTTGAAACTCAACCGATAAAGGCACACTTCGCGCGAGCGGAGGCCGCAAAGCCTACGGGAGTCAGAAGCAGTTTTGCCGCTGACTTGGCCGGGTTGCCGAAGGTGAGGCGACTGCGGCGCCGGACGCTCTTTGTAGCGTCGCGGGCACGCAAGCAGTTTTACCCGCCACCTTCACGCTTAGTGAAAATTGCTCGACACAAGTGAATTGTCTGCCTCGGTCTCGCGCACCGCTTCTCTCCTGATCTCAAGCGGCGTTCAACTCTTTCGTGCCATGCAGCCGAGACGCCGACAGCAAAGCCGCAGCCACATGAACCCCACTCCCTATTCGCCCACGACGTTACCCTCCACACGCGCCGTTCGTTCCAGAGCGCGCCGCATACGCGCCCGCCTCCGGCGAGACCAACGCAGAAGAGCACGGAAAGTTTCCGGGGAAAAATAGAAAATGTTTGGAAGAAAAAATTCTAACAAAAAGAACTTAGTCGGCTTGGACATCGGCTCAAGCTCGGTGAAGGCCGTCGAGTTGCAGGGCAAACCCGGCAACCTCACGCTCGTCAATCTCGGCCAGGAGAGTTTGCAGCCCGACACGGTCGTTGACGGGCAGATCATGGAGTTGAACTCCGTCTCGCAAACCATCTCCAACATCTTCGGCTCGCACCAGATCAAGACCGACCGTGTGGCGGCTGGCGTGAGCGGCAGCTCCGTGATCGTCAAAAACATCGTCGTGCCGCCGATGAGCAAAGAGGAACTTGAAGAGTCAATTGACTGGCACGCCGAGGAGCACATCCCCTTCGACATCGCCGACGTGAGTTTGGACTATCAAGTCGTTGGCTCAAGCGCCGACTCGCTGCATGTTTTGATGGCCGCCTGCAAACGCGACTTCGTGGCGAACATCAAGCAGGCCATCCAACTCGCGGGCAAACTTCCAGCCATCATCGACGTGGATGCCTTCGCCTTGCAGAACTGCTACGAGGTGAACTACCAGCCGTCGCCAGATCAGTCGGTCGCGCTCTTGAATATCGGCGCGTCCACAATGAACATCAACATCCTGCACGGCGTGCGCAGCGTCTTCACGCGCGACGTTTCTGTTGGCGGCAACCAGTACACGGCGCTCCTGCAAAAAGAGTTGGGTCTGACGTTCGAGCAGGCCGAGTCGGTCAAGCGCGGCGCGCTTGTGCCGGGCGAAGCCGAGCCGCGCAACTTGTCCGACGTGTTGGAAACCGTGTCCGACATTCTCGCGCTTGAAATTCAAAAGACGTTCGACTTCTACCGCGCCACGTCCGACGACGGCGAAGGCACTGTGCAGAAGATTCTCGTCTCCGGCGGCGGCTCGAAGTTGCCGGGGCTGACGGACTTTTTGGCGAACCGTTTCGGCATTCCCGTAGAGGCGTTCAACCCGTTCCGCCAGATCAAGGTTGACGCGCGCCGTTTTGATCCCGATTACATGCGGGAAGTTGTGCCTGAGTTGGCCGTGGCCGTCGGGCTCGCTTTGAGAGGAGTGGAGGCTTAAATGATTAAGGTCAACTTACTGGACTCCGTCACAGACAAGACGAGCGTTGCCGCCATCGAAACGCGCGTCGCCAACCCGCGCACGCAAGGTCGTCTCGTGCTGCTTGTCGTCGTCGTGCTTTTAGGACTCGGCATCGCCTTCGACTGGACGAGCGCAAACTCCGCGCACGCGGAAGTGACTGCGGAACTCAAGCGGCAGGAAGAACAGGCCGCGCGCATGGAAGCCATCAAGAAGGAACAGGCCGAACTTGAGAAGAAGACGCAGGAGATTCAGACGCGCATCGACGCGATCAAGAAATTGCGCGCTTCGCAGCAAGGGCCGGTCGCGGTGCTCTCGGCCATCAACGAACGCCTGCCGAAGATTCCGGACTTCCGCCTCGAAAGCATCGAGCAGAAGGGCGGGGAATTGATCCTCAAGGGCGACTCGCCGAACGAAGCAGCCGTTACACAGTTTGGCCGCAGCATGGAATTTTCCTCCGGCCTGTTCACCAACGTCAGCATCGAAACGAAACGCGAGTTGATGGATAAAGTCAACGGCGCTTCGGCGACTCCTCCGCCCACTTCCAACGACGAGAGCAAACCCGTCGTCAAATTGGATACCGTGACCTTCACTTTGAAGTGCAAGTACACGCCCGCAGGCGGTCAAACGTCTACGCCCGCCAGCAACTCGAAGCCTGCGAGCGCGCCCGCCGCAGCGCCTACTCAGGTCGCGAAAAATTAAGCACTGCGTTCGTCGTCCGGCCTCGCGCCCGAAGGGAACTGACATCTCATGTTGAAATTAGATTCACTACAACAAAAGCCCTGGTACTTCCAGTTCGCCATCTTTGGCTTCGTCGCTCTCCTTATCTACGGCGGCTTCTGGTATTTCATCACCAGCGGCACGCGCGAAGAGACGAAGACGCTGCAAGCGCAAGTTGACCAACTGCAACAGGAGAACGCACGCGCGCAGATCGCTTCGCAGCGACTCAACGACTTCAAAGCCACCTACGCACGCGCGCAGGCCGACTACGAAGACTTGAAGGCGCTGCTGCCCGAACAGCGCGAACTGACAACCGTGTTGCAGGGATTGCAGGATCGCGCGCGTGGTCGTCTCTCCGTCACGCGCTTCACGCCGAAGGAAGATGTGCAACAGGACTTCTACGCCGGTAAGCCCGTCGAGATCGAAGTCTCAAGTTCTTACAACAATCTCGGCGCGTTCTTCGCGCAGATCGCAGCCTACCAGCGCATCGTCTCGATCAGCGATTTCAAAGTCTCGCGCATGAAGGAACAGAACACGGGCAGAACCGTCGACGCGCAGTTCCTTCTGACGGCCTACTACGCTTCGAGCGAGAAGTTGCAGAACACGCCGAAGAATCCGACGCAAGTGCCCACCGCCGCGCCCGGGGCAGCACCCGCCGCCGGAGCAGCACAGCAGCCCGCGCCAGCCGCGAAGTAGTTTTCAAATTGCATCGCCGCCGACAAAAGGGTTCGCGGCCAGTGACATATCAGGAATAAAAAGAGATGAACTACACCAAGATGATCAAGCAGACTTTGCACGCGGCGTTGGCCGCAGGCGCGCTGTTGACATTTTCCGCGAACGCCTTTGTGCAGGCTCAAGAGGCGAGCACAACTTATCGTGGCGCGGGTCGCGACCCGTTCACGAAGTACAAGCCGCCGGTCAAGCGCGTCAAACCCGTGCCGCAGCAGGTGGCCGCGCCTTCCATCGAGCAGCGCATCGCCGCCTACAAAGCGCAGAAGGCCATTGCGATGAACGCCCAACTGCCCGCCCCGAAGCCGACCACCGCGCTCCTCTTGAGCGAGGCGCAAGTGACGGGCATCTTCCGCACCCCGCGCGGATACGCGGCGATGGTTGACGCCAAACCGATCAACCTCTCCTACGTCATCTATCCCGGCGAAACTTTCTACGACGGGATGCTCGTCGCCATCGAAGAAGACCGCCTCGTGTTTCGTAAAGAGACGCGCTGGACGGACGGGCGGCGCGAGATGAAAGTCGAGATGAAAGCTCTGGGAGTTGACAACACCGTCAAGGAGACTTTGACCGCTCCTGTTCCGGCTCCTCCCGCCGTCACCGGCGGCGGAGCGCCAGCAGCCGCCTCGCCGAAGACGAAAGAAGAGAGCGCCACCGCTCCCAACAAACAGTAACGTTTTCCTTCATGTTCGTTCCGCACGACGGCGGAAGCCTGAGCCGCCTCGCAAGCGCGAACGAACATGTCTCCCGTCGCACACACGCTCTTGGATTTCCTTCGCTATCCAGATGCAGCCTGTGCTCCCGCTATTTGGCAAGACAAACCCGCCGCAGGTCTTCGCATTGTGCGGCGCGCGCTTGAAGAGTTTTCCCTAGACTCGCACGAGCGTTAGCGCGTGGCGACAGGCTTCCGGTCACTCCTGACAAAGGAAAAGAAAATGGTTAACCAGCAACACCCGCTTTCGGCGGTCATAAAAAGAGGCGCGCTCGTCCTCTTTCTTTTATGTTCGGTCTCAACTTTCTCACAGGCGGCAACCGCTCGCCTGCTGACCGGCGTTCGCACGTCGGTCGAAGGCGACGCGACGCGCATCAAGTTCGCCGCCAACGCTCCCCTGGCCTACGGCGTGCGCCGCATAGACGAACGCACACTGATGGTCGAACTGCCGGGCGTTGACGCCTCTCGCCTCGCAAATTCTTATTCGACGACATCGCCGCTAGTCGCAGGTCTTACGGTGCAATGCGCGACCGACAAAACAGGCGCGCCCTTTGCGCGTCTGCGCGTCGCCCTGCGCGCAAACGCACGCGACCGCTCCTTCCTCGAAGCCAACGAACTCGTGCTCGAACTGCGTCCAGCGGAAACTCCCGCGCAGCAACAGCAGACAGGTACACGCGAAGCGCACGCTTCCGCCGCCACAGCCTCCGACCAACAGACTCAAGCGAAGCCGTCGCCCACGCCCGTGATGAGCGCCTCGTCTGCACAGGACGGCGCGCAGCAGTCTTCGCAGGGTCAGCAGTACGGCCAGTATGGTTTCGTCGGCGAGCCGATCAACCTGAACGTCGTCAACGCAGACATTCGCGCCATCCTCAACTACATCACAGAGCAGTACGGCGTGAACTTCATCATAGACTCTTCCGTCGGCGCAGTGCCCGTCACGGTCAACGTCACGGAAGTTCCCTGGAACATCGCGCTCAATTCGATCCTGCGTGCAAATCGTCTGGGCATCGAAGTGAGCGGCAACATCCTGCGCGTCGCAACGCTCAAGGTGTTGGCCGAAGAGGCCGAAGCGCAAGCCTCGATTGACGAAGGGCGCTTGAACGCCGCGCCGCTCGTCACCGAATTTATACGCCTCAACTACGCGCGCGCGGTCGGCACGCTGGCGCAGGCCGCAGGTTCTACGGGCGGCTTCTCCGGCGGCGCGAGCAACGACAGCTTCTCCGGCGGCTCCGGCGGCGACGCCACAGGCAAGAGCGGCGACAAAGGCATCCTCCCGATCATCTCGCGCCGCCTCTCCAAGCGCGGCAGCGTCGAAGTTGACGGGCGCAGCAACACGCTCATCGTCACGGACGTGCGCGAGAACATCGCAAGCATACGCATGCTCGTCGAATTGCTCGACCAGCCCGAACCGCAAGTCGAAATCGAAACGCGCATCGTGGTCGCCAGCCGCAGTTTCAGCCGCGACCTCGGCGTGCAGTTGCAAGCAGCGGTCTTCGGCAGGAACGGACAGGGCGGCGCGTTCGAGACGGCTCCCGCAAACGGTGGCCTGCGTCCGGGCGGATTGCCCGGCGGACTCAGCAACACGCCTCCTTCAACCGGCGGACTCGGCGCGACTGCGCCCACAACCGTCATCGGTTTGACCACAGGCATCTTCGGCACGGCTCAAATCGGCGCGCTCATCACCGCCGCAGAGAGCAAAGGTCAGGCGAAGATCGTCGCCAACCCGCGCGTCACGGCTTTGAACAATCGCCCCGCGCAGATCGAAAGCGGCGCGCAGATTCCGGTCGTCACCCCGCAAGCGGCGGGCGCAGGCAGCGGCGGCAGCGAACTCGGCGGCGCGACTGTCTTCACGACAACCTTCATCTCCGTTCCCTTGCGTCTCTCCATCACGCCGCAGATCACAGACGCGGGCACAGTCGTCCTACGCGTCACGGCGGAGAACAACAGCGTCAACCGCTCTCTGACCAACTCGCTCGGCACGCCCGGCATCGACACGCAGCGCATGCAGACCGAAGTGCTCGTGCCAGATGGCGGCACAACGGTTGTCGGCGGCGTGTTGCTGGACAGCGAAGGCGAGACGCAGACGCGCACGCCCGGCATCTCCGGCATCCCCGTGCTCGGCAACCTCTTCAAGCGCAAGGCCACCACGCGCAACACGAACGAACTTTTGTTCTTCATCACGCCGCGCATCTATCGTCCCGACTACAACGGGCGTCCGATGGCCGGAACCGTGACCGACCGTAACCGCTCGACCACCATCCCGCAGCCCGTCCCGCTCGGCAACCCGCAGAGCAATACGCCCGCGCCGACCGTTGAAGGGCAGCAGCAAACGCAACCCACCTCGCAGCCGCAATCCGACACCGCCCCGACAGCCCGCCCCGCCGCCACGCGCGGCGAACGCCCCTAAACGGGAAGGAGAACAGAACCTCATGTTCAAAGAGACACTCACACGCGTTGTCGAACGCACGGAGGGCGCAGTCGGCGCTCTCATCATGGGCACGGACGGCATCGCCGTCGAGAAGGTCTTGATGCCCGAAGGCCGCGACGCCAATCTGGACGTAGCCGCCGCCGAATTCACTTCGCTCCTGCGCAACGCACAGCGCGCGGGCGGTGACATCGGCCTCGGTCAAGTCCGCGAAGTCGTCGTCGGCTTCGACGACATGAACGTCCTGATGCGCCTCTTCAACCGCGAATACTTCATCCTGCTCGCCTTAACGCAGGACGGAAACATCGGTCGCGGCAGGTTCGAGCTACGCAAAGTCGAACTCGACCTCGCGCGCGAGTTCGCGGTCTAACTGAAGTAGAAAGGCGAAGGGCGAAAGTTAGGCGGAAAAATTCCGTCTTAACTTTCGCCCTTCGCCTTTCTACTTTCTACTTGCGCGTCAGGGCAGCCTGACGTAAGGCATGCCGCGCAGGATGATGCGCTTGCGGCGCGCGACGCGTTTGGGTTTGAGTTGCGGGTTAAATTCCGTGCGCGGGTTGGGGATGATAGCCGAGAGGAAGGCTGCTTCGTCCGTGCTTAAGTCGGCGGCTGATTTATGAAAGTAAGTTCGCGCGGCGGCCTCCGCGCCGTAGATGCCGTCGCCCCATTCGATCACGTTCAGGTAAATTTCGAGTATGCGACGCTTCGATAAATTCTTCTCCATGAAATACGTGATCGCCGCCTCGCGCGCTTTGCGTACGAACGAACGCTCGGTTGTCAGGTAAAGATTTTTGGCTAACTGCTGCGAGATGGTGGAAGCGCCGCGTTTGAAGTTGGGCATCGCCGGAATCCAACTCGATTCGTCTTCGCCCTGTTGTTTCGCTTCCTTTGCCGCGTCGCGCTGCGCCTGATCCCACGCCTTCTGAATGGCCTCGTAGTCGAAGCCGTTATGCGTGGCGAAGTTGCTGTCTTCGCCCGCGAGCACGGCGCGCAGCAAGTGAACGGAAATCTTCTCCAGCGGAACCCACTGCTGCACGCGCTTCGGCTGCTCGCCTCGTTCGCGCGCCTCCTGCATACGCGTCTCGATGAGCGCCGTCGTCTCAGGATTGTTGTCGCGCAGTTTCCCCACGCGCGGGAACGTCGCAAGCTCGTAAAGCAGCGCGAGCACGACGAACACGAGCACGCCGATCACGACCGCCTTCGTCAATCTCCAAATTCTTCTTATCATCGCCGACGAATTATAGCCGAACCGAATTACGCTTCACACTCCGACCGGCGGCAACCGCTTTGGCCGCGCGGATCGTGTTGCAATGAATCTCCACCGTGTCGTTGATGTCGGCAGCATAACCGCCTGACATCACGGTCGCGACAGGCACGCCGCGCGCGAGGCATTCAGACAAAACGAACTCGTCGCGTGTGCGCAAGCCCGCGATTGAGAGAGAAAGGCGTCCGAGTTTGTCGCCAGCGAAAGGGTCTGCGCCGCCGAGATAAAAGACCATGTCGGGGCGTGCGGCTAAGACACGCGGCAAGTGTTCAGCGAGAGTGTGCATATATTCTTCATCGCCCGTCCCGTCGGGCAATTCAACGTCGAGCGTCGAGCGCGCTTTGAAGACGGGATAGTTTCTCGCGCCGTGCATGGAGAACGTGAAGACGCCCGCGTCGCCCTCGAAAATCGTCGCCGTGCCGTTGCCCTGATGCACGTCGCAATCAACGACGGCCACGCGCTCGATTAGTTTGTCGCGCCGCAGCGCGCGAATGGCGACGGCTACATCGTTCAGCACGCAGAAGCCTTCGCCGCGATCCGCGAAAGCGTGATGCGTCCCGCCCGCGAGATTCGACGCAATGCCTTCAACGAGCGCAACACGCGCGGCTGCAAGCGTCCCGCCCGTCGCGAGAAACGAACGCCGCACCAGCGCCTTCGACCAGGGCAAACCGAGCCTTCTCAACTCGCGCTCCGTAAGCGATCCGGCGCGCAGGCGCGTCACATAATCCTCCGTGTGGACGAGCAGCACGTCGGCGATTGCAGCGGGCTGCGGTTCGACGATCTCTGACGGCGCGAGCGTGCCTTCCGCAAGCAAGCGGTCACGCACGAGTTCAAATTTGCGTATCGGGAAGACGTGTCCCTCGCCGATGTCCGCGTAGTAACGCGGCGTGTAGAAAACTTGCATCAAGATTGTTCTTTGTCAGTAGTCAGTTGTCAGTTGCATGTGGCCGGGCAGCTTGCGTGCTGAAAATTGAGACTCAATTCGGGTCACACGAAAACAACTGACCGCTGACCACTGACCACTGACGCTTTTTCAATATTGTATCAGGCTGCCTTCGCGTTTGGCGCGGCGGACGGCGCGAGAGAAGACCCAGAAGGAGAAGGGCATGAGGACGGCGAGAAACAACAAGAGTATAAAAAGCGGTTCGCGCACCTGGTTGAAGCCCTGCCCTTGAATGAGGACGCGGCGGATGCCGTCGAGTCCGTAAGTCGGCGGGAGGAAACGCGAGATTGCGCCGAAGATGCGCCCGCCATATTGTGTAAGCAACTGCGTGGGGAAGAAGACGCCGGAGAAGAGCGTCGAGGATGTCGCCAGCAGGATGCCGAACGGGTCGCCGCGTTTGAAGACCATCGCGAAGCTAGCGGAGAGGATGCCGATGGAGGCGAGCACGAGCGTCGTTATGATGAGAAAGAGAAACGCGAGCAGGAAGTTGCCCTGAAAGCGCACGTCGAAAAAGAGCCAGCCGAAGAGCAGGTAGAGCGAAGAGTAGATCGTCGCTTGCACGAAGTCGTAAGCGGAACTTGAGACGATAAAGGTCGGGATACTAACGGGCGTCATCAACACGCCTTCGAGCGTGCCTTGCGCCTGCTCCTGCCGTATGGCGTTGGCGAAACTGGAGAAGCCCGTCATGAAGTAGTTGAGCACGGCCAGCCCCGTGATCCACGCGGCGAGCGGATTCGTCCATTGCGTGTAACTCGTGACCGCGCCGCCCGTAAAAATCTTGGAGATGAAAAAGAACGTCGTGACGAAGAAGAGCACTTCGAGCGTGCGGAAGAGAAACTGTAAGCGATAGCTGAGCGCCAACTGAAAATCGCGCACGATGAAGGCGCGCATACGCCCGAAGAATCTGCCGATGCGTTTCAAATTTTTTCTCCTTACTTCTCCTGCACCTCTTGTTCGCGCTCGTAGCGTTCGAGCACGTCGAGCAGCGTGGCGCGTTCGGCCTCACAGGCGTTGATGCGCCCGCCAGCCGCTTGCAGCGCGCGAATCACACGGTCGAGTGTGTCGTCATTAACCTCGCGCGTGAACTCGGCGACGAGCGCGTCCGCGTCTTCCGAAAGTTCAAATTCGTCCAACGCCTCCGAGAGCGCATCGCGCGCCTGTTGCTGCGAAAGACCGCGCACGCTCAGGCGCACGCGCTCGGCGCTTTTGTGCAGGGCGCGCAGGTGTGCGGGCGTGTCGAGCGCGCGAATCTGGCCGCGCGAGATGATGGCGACGCGATCACATAGCTCCTCTATCTCGGCGAGGTTGTGCGAGGTGAGCAGGACGGTGACGGGTCGCTCGGCATCGCGCGCGAGCGAATGGATGAGCATGCGCGTCTGTGCGGCGGCGAGCGGGTCGAGCGAGCGCGTGGGTTCGTCGAGCAGCAGGATGTGCGGCGAACTGAGCATCGCGCGTGCGACGGCGACGCGTTGTTTGTTTCCCGTAGAGAGTTCGCCGAAGCGGCGTCGCGCGAGCGATTCGAGTTCGAGTCGCGCGAGCAAATCAATGATGCGCGAGCGCGTCGCGCGATCCGTGAGGCCGTAGAGTCGCGCGAAGAAGGTGAGGTTTTGTTCGATGGTCAGACGCCAGTAGAAACTGCGTTCCTCCGCGTTGGCGAGGCCAATCTGTGCGCGCACGGCTTCTTCGTCATGCACGCTGTCGAAGCCGCGCACCACGACCGCGCCGGAAGTCGGCTGCACGAGCGTGGCGATGATCTTAGTGAGCGTAGTTTTGCCCGCGCCGTTGCGCCCGATGAGGCCGAAGATTTCGCCTTCGCGCACGTCGAGGCTGACATCGCGTAGGGCTTCTACGGGATTCGTAGCCTCGCGGCGGAAAAGTTTTTTGAGACGTGCGAGCGGGACGGGATACGTTTTTGAAAGTTGACTGATGGAGATGGCGACGCTCTGTGTCGTAGCCTCTCGCGCCGCGTCGCCCGCGCTCTCGTCGGAAATAATTGGGGAACTGCTTGCTGTCACTGTTTGGAAATTAACGCCTGCGTTGTCGTGGATCGAGATACTCGCGCAGCCCGTCGCCGATGAAGTTGAAGGCGAGCACGGAGAGCGCGATGGCGATGCCGGGGACGAGTAGCGCGTGCGGCGCGGCTTGCAGCGTCGAAAGATCGCGCGCCTCTTCGAGCATCACGCCCCAGGAAGGCGCGGGCGGCGGCACGCCCAAGCCGAGGAACGAAAGCGTCGCTTCCGACAACACCGCGCCCGCCATGCCAAGACTTGCCTGCACGATGAGCGGTTGAATGGCGTTCGGCAGGATGTGAACGAAGAGTATGCGCATGTCGCTCGCGCCGAGCGCACGCGCCGCCTGCACGAAATCATACTCGCGCACCTTCAACACCTGCCCGCGAATCACGCGCGCATAACCCACCCAACCGATGATGCAGAGCGCGAGGATCAACTTGTTCAGACCCGCGCCGAGAAAAGCGACCATCGCGATTGCGAGCAGCAGGCCGGGGAAGGCTAGGAAGACGTTAAAGAGATAGCCGTTCACTACGCGGTCAATCCAGCCGCCGTAGTAGCCCGCGAGCGAGCCGATTACAGTGCCAACCAGCGTCGAGACGAAGACCACCACGAGTCCGACGCGCAGAGAGATGCGCGCGCCGTAGATGACGCGCGAGAACACGTCGCGCCCCGTCGCGTCCGTGCCCAGCCAGTGCGCGGCGGAGGGAGCCATGTAGCGATTGAGCAGATCGGTTTCGCCGACATCGTGCGTCGCAATCAGCGGCGCGAACAACGCGACCAAGACGAACAGCGCGACTACGACGAGACCGAATTTTGAGAGGCGATTCATAACAACTTTAGTGATAAGTGATTGGTAATCGGTGATAGGAATGGAAACAGCATTTCTCTTATCACCTATCACCCATCACCTATCACGAAACTCTTATTCTAGGATCGAGTCGGCGATAGACGATGTCCGTGAGCGTGTTGGCGAAGATGTAGGTCACGCTGATGACGAGGACGCAGCCTTGCACGAGCCGGTAGTCGCGCTTGCCGATGCCGTCGTCAATGAGCAGGAGACCTAAGCCCGGCCAGTTGAAAATTTTCTCCGTGATGATCGCTCCGGCGAGCAGGACGCCGAGTTGCAGACCTAGGATCGTGACCACCGGAATGAGACCGTTTTTCAAAACGTGTTTGTAAACGACAGTGCGTTCGCTCAAACCTTTCGCTCGCGCCGTGCGCACGTAGTCTTCGCCCATCTCTTCGATGACGGACGAGCGCACCATGCGCGTCAGAAGCGCGGAGAGCGCCGCGCCGAGCGTCACGGCGGGCAGGATGATGTCTTCCCAATGATTTCGACCCGAAGGCGCGAGCAAACCGAGTTGGAGCGCGAATAGATAGATGAACAGCGGCCCTAAGACGAAACCCGGCGTGCTGATGCCGATGAGCGCGACGACCGATAAAACATTATCCAACCACGTCCCTTGATTCTTGCCCGCAACAACACCTAGAGGAATTGAGATTGACACGGCGACGAGCAGTGCGACGATGGCGAGTTGAGCCGTCGAAACGAAACGCGATTGAAGAAAGTCCGACAGCCAATCACGCCACGTCAGAGGCTGTCCGCCGCAACGTCCGAAGATGGCTCTCGTGACGGGGCAGTCGCTGCGAAACGAGCGCCCCATGTCGCCTTGCAGGAGCGTGCTCCAGTAGTCAACGTAGCGATTGTTCGCGCCGTGCCAGCGCAAATGCCTCTCGCCGGTTGCGGCGTCGCGCGCGTAGGAGAAGAAGAAGGCGGGGCGGTCGAGGTTGTGCTTCTGGCGAAACTGTTCGATCTGCGCTGCCGTTGCGTCTTCGCCGAGCGTCGCCGTCGCCGGATCGCCGGGCACGAGTTCGATCAAGAGCGTGACGAGCGACACCACAGTCCACACCACGAGAAGGAGAATCAAGATGCGCCGCGCAACATCGAGTAGCTTGTGCTTCATCTTCGGCGAGCGAGCCTGCAATATTCGGAAGAGGAGTTAGTTTGAAACTACGCGCAGGATGATAGCATATGATAACAGTGACGAGTGACAAGTGACGAGTGACGAGTTAAAGACAAGTAGTTTTAACTCGTCACTCGTCACTTGTCACTCGTCACTGTTCTTAAAAAAACGTAGCCCGACGGAAGTTGCGTCTTTCGTCGCGCGAACAGCCCCGACAACCGTCGCGCAGGAATGACCAAAAACCATCGGACTACGTTTTCGGTTTGCGCTACTTCGCTGAGAGCGCAAGCCAATCTCGAATTATCTAGCGAGGCGGGCGCGTGCCCAGATGCAGTGCCGCGATGCCGCCCGTCAAATTCTGATACGACACCTCCTCGAAGCCGACTTCGCGCATCAACTCCGCCAGACGCCTCTGATCTGGAAAGCGCGAAACGGAATCCGGCAAATACTCATATGCGCCGCGCTCGCCGCTCACGAGACCGCCGATGCGCGGCAGCACGCGCGAGAAGTAGAACTGAAAAAGAGCACGAAAGCCCGGCACGACCGGATGCGAAAATTCTAAGATGGCGACTCGCCCGCCCGGCCTGAGCACGCGAAACAACTCACGTAGTCCGCCTTCGACGCTCGCCAGATTCCGCAGACCGAAAGCGATGGTCGCAACATCGAACGTCTCCGGCGCAAACGGCAGAGCGAGCGCGTCGGCTTCTATGAACGGAACAGCGCGTTTGCTCTGCGCAGCCTTTTGCGCTGCGACTTCGAGCATCGGGCGACAAAAATCAAGTCCCGTTACGCGCGTCTCGCCTGCTTCCGAGAGCGTGAGCGCGAGGTCGCCTGTGCCGCAGGCAACGTCGAGCGTGCGCGTTCCGGCAACGAGCGCGGGGCGCAAGCGTTCGGCCACAAGTCTGCGCCAACGACGATCTATGTTCGCCGATAGCAGATGATTCAAAAGATCGTAACGGCTCGCGATGCCCGCGAACATCGAGTTGACTCGACGCGCGTGCTCCTGCCGTCGCTCATTTTCATTAAGACTTGTTGGCGTTGACACCTTAAAGGATTTTATGCGGGCGTTTGGTTGCAGATGGCTTGCGATTTTTTTGTGAATTGACTACGGGCGCTTCGCTGGCTTCGGCTCGGACGCGGCGGCGGGCGCGCTTGCGCTCGCCCCGGCCACTTCGATGCCGCCGCTCAGACGCGCCAGTTCGTTGCGGAGTTGCGCCGCATCGCCGACGACGACGCTCGCCAGTTTCGCATCGCCAAAGAGTCGCGCAGCCACGCGCTGCACGTCTGCGATGGTGAGGGCATTCAGAGCCGTCTCTTCTTCTGCGAGCGTGGAATTGTTGGAGGCGGCGTCGAGCCAGTTGTCTGCGAGCGCGTCGGGCTGACTGCGGCGTTCGTTGAGCGCGGCGAGCGCGGCGCGGCGCGCGGCGTCGAGTTCGGAGGCGGAGACTTGCGACGCGGCGAGCGTGCGCAAGAGCGTGCGCGCCGCTTCGAGCGTCTGCGCGGCGACGCCCGCCGGAACGGTCGCGCCGAGCAGCATCACGCCGGAGAGATTATGCATGTCGTGGCGCGCGAAAGTTGACCTTGGTTGAAACTCCCGTAGCGCCGCCGTCCAGCGTTCGCGCACGAGCGCGGCGACGACGGCAGCGGCGGCGCGGTCGCGGTCAGAGCGCGAGAGGCCGCGTGCGGCGAGGCGTATTTCGACTTCGCTTGCGTTGGGGAGATTGACGATGAGCGTGCGTGCGTCGGGCGCGTCGGGTTGACGAAAAGTTGCGGGCGGGATCGTCTCGCTCTTGCGCCAGGAGCCCAGGAACTGTCGAAACACGCGCATGGCGCGCGGGGCTTCGACGCCGCCAACGAGCGTGAGCGTGGAATTGTTCGGGATCAAAAAGCGGTCGCGCGCGAGCATCAAATCAAAGCGATCAATGCGTGCGAGGCTTTCGGGCGTGCCCGCGAGCGTGCGCCCGTAAGGGTATGAGCCGTAGAGACGCGCGGCGATGGCGCGGTCGGCCACGAGTTCGGGCTTTGCGGCGGCGTCGCGCGCGGCCTTGAGGCGTTCGTCGCGCAGGCGCGAGACATCTTCGGGGGCGAGGCGCATTTGCAAGAGGGCGTTGCGCAGGAGTTCTGCGAGGCGTTCAAAGTCGCTCGCTTTGCCGCCGAGCGTAATCTCGATCCGGTCGTATGAAGTGTTGACTTCGAGCCGCCCGTCCAACTCTTCCGTGACGTACTGGCGCGTGCCCGGGTCTGGGAACAGTGCGTCGGTGAGAAGCGTCGTCAAGCCTTCCTTGCCCGCGAGATCGAAGGCCGCGCCGTTGTTGATTCTCAATTTGAGTAAGACCTGCGGGTCGTTGGGGCGATGAAGGAGCAGCAGTCGAAGGCCGTTGAGTAGTTGCTCGCGACGCGGCGCGGGAGTCCCTGTGTTTTGCGCCGCGACACGCGCGACGGGCAAGCTAAGCGAGACGAGGAGCGCGAGAGCGACGAAAGTTGTCCTCGCGGGTCGGTTCTTGAGTGAAAAAAATTGGCGTCTCATAGCTGGTTCGGGGGACTGACGGGGCGGCGAACAGAAGGCCGCAAGGTGTTGGAATAATTTCGTCACGAAGTCGTTTAGATGCATCAAAAGGGTTGCGGGAGATGCCCGTGCATTTTAGAGGCGGGCGGGTACGCGGTCAACCGCGTGGAAACTAGGATATTTTTATTTCCGGTAGTAAACTCTTACAGCCTGCGTGGCATCTCACGATGCTCGAAGGCGTGTGCCCTGAGCTCGAGTAATTCCACAGTGCAAAGAAGTTAGTTAGTTTCCCCAACAAAAGGCGCGAGGTATGACAACAAAGAGCTGCCCGACATGCAAAGAAGTTTTTTCTGCGCAGTTCGAATTTTGTCCGGTTGACGGCACACACTTGCCGAACGGTTTTCAAGCCGCCGACACGGACACCGCCACCATCAGCAATTCCGCGCACGAACGCGCCGCTTCGACCGACGCCGGAAACGGCTCGGCCATTAGCCCCGCCGACGCCATCGTAGATGCGACGACCGCCACCGTGCCCGCCGCACAGATTCCCGCGAACACTTCGCCGGACGAAGCGACGGCCATCATTCCTTACGCGCGCGGCGAGTATAATCTGACATTCTTCGATGACGAGGGCTTGCTCCGTCGCCTGACGAAGGAAGTGCGCGAGGTCGGACACGACGCGGAATTGACGTGGCCTGAGTTCAAACGCGACCCGGGCGGATTTGTGAAGCGCGGGGCGAACGCCTACGGCAAAGCCTCCTGGCGCGTCCTCTCGCAGCGAAACGTCGCGGTCGGCATCATGTCCGCGCTCGTCATGATGTTGACGATTGGCGTGCTCGGCGCGATCCTCTTCCGTTTGCAGGACAAGCATGTGGCGTCGCTCGACGCGGTGCGCGAAGACCTTGAACTTCAGGGGATCGTGACGGACATCCCCGAAGAGCAGAAAAAGCCCGACGAAGGGCCTGCCGGAAATGCCAAAGGCAAGGGCGGCGGGTCGAAACCGAAACAGGACAAACCGGGCGGCGGCGGCGGCGGCGGACGACAGGAGCAGAAGCCCGCGTCGTTCGGCAAACTGCCTCCGGCCTCTTTAGACATTCCGCAGGTGCGTGCTCCCGACCCGCATCCGCCTACGATCAAGAATCCGAATCTGCCGGTTCCGGCCAGCATCGTGGCCGATCCGGTGCTCTTTCCGCCCGACAATCGCCAGATCGCTTACGGCGATCCAAAGTCCAAATCAACCGAGACGAGTTCCGGCCCCGGCACGGGTAACGGCATCGGCACGGGCACGGGCGGCGGCGTCGGTTCGGGCGAAGGCGGCGGCGTGGGCCCCGGGCGCGGCG
>DATFGP010000045.1:0-1001 GCA_035249365.1 Pyrinomonadaceae bacterium
CCTGAGCCATCTCCGGTCGGCCGCCGCCACGGCCGTCGAGCATCGCGCAGGCTTCACGCATCAACACGCTCATGTCGCCGGGCGCGTCAGAAGCGCGCGCGAAGACGAGACGAGCGGTGTCTTTGTCGCGCGAGCCGAGCAATGCGACTGTGCCCGGCTTACCAACGAGAGCGTGCGCGAGTTTTTTCAAAGACTCGGCGTCACGGCCGTCGAAGACTTGAACCACGATCCCCGCTTCAGCGCCGGCGAGCAGTCGCTCAGCTTCGACTCCTGCCGCCACTTCCTCCAGCACACGAACTCGTCGATGCAGCTCTTTATTCTCTTCAACCATCTGCGCCGCGAGTTGTGGCGCATCGTCGCGGCCCGTGCTAAACAACGCCGCCATCTCACGCGCGCTCTTGTTCGCTTTGCGATAATCCGCCAGCGCACGCATGCCTGCCACAAACTCAATTCGCGTCAAACCCTTGGCGCGTTCCCACGATCGCACGGCGACACTGCCAACTTCTCCCGTGCGATACGCATGCGTCCCACCGCAAGGCGTCAAATCAAAACCTTCGATCTCAATCAAACGCAACTCGCCTTCGCGCGCAGGCTCCTTTCGCAAAGGCAACTCCGCAGCCTGATCAGACGTCACGTTCAGAATTGTTATCTGTCGATCTTCCCAGATGACGTTGTTCGCCAGTTCCACGCCGCGTTCGATGATCTCTGTGGTCGGGTTGTTAAGCTCGACGTCGATTTCGCGCGACGCATCCATCACGCGAAAGCTTTTAGTCGGCGCGTTGAAGAGTTTAATGAAAGCCTGTGAGAGAATGTGCTGGCCAGTATGCTGTTGTATGTGGTCCAGACGGCGAGCCCAATCAACTCGCCCGCGCACCACTGCTTCGCGAACAGGCGAACCGCCCTGGACCACGTGGAGCACACCGTTGTCGCCGTCGTCGATGCATTCAACTACGCGTGAACCGTTAAGCGTTCCCGTGTCACTCGGCTGCCCGCCGCCAGTC
>DATFGP010000046.1:0-112569 GCA_035249365.1 Pyrinomonadaceae bacterium
AGAGCGCAGGTCTTGAGAGCGGTGGCAGACTCGGACGAGGTGGGAGCGCAGGAGGTCAACAATGCGTTTGTGGGGATGCAGTACTACGGATACTTGAGAAGGAAGCCGGATGCGGCGGGCTTTCAGGCGTGGCTCGGCGTCCTACAGGCTGGAAACGTGCGCACGATGGTCAATGGTTTCCTCAACTCTACGGAGTACCGTCTAAGATTCGGCCAGCAATAACAGGGAGAATAGGTCGGCAGCAAAAGGGAGATTCCTTGAGACGATACTCAAGGAATCTCCCTTGTCATTTTACCCGTTGTTAGAGGCCAATAATCAAAATTTTATTGATGCGACGGCAACTCTGCTCAGTTACCGCGTCGGACGAGGCTGGCGGCGACGGCCACCAGTTCCGCGAGTTCGACGGGCTTCGGCACGTGCATTTGATAACCCGCACGAAGCGCCTGCATGCGATCCTCGACACGCGCGTAGGCGGTCAGCGCGATAGCCGGAACTTTGCCTCCACCTTCGGCGGGAAGTTCGCGCACGCGCCTGATTAGTTCGTACCCGTCCTCATCCGGCATCCCTATGTCGCTGATCAAAAGGTCTGGGACGGCACGACTCATCGCCTCCAACGCCTCGGATGCAGACCCTACGACCGTCACGTCAGCGCCGCATTGCCCGAGTCCCGCTTTCAGCATCTCGCGCGTGTCCGGCTCGTCGTCCACCGCGAGAATCCTCAACCCGTCGAGCCTATCGGGGCACTCGTATGAGGGCAGTGTGTCTCTCGCCGCCGGATGCACGCGCACCTGTTGACCGGTACTGTGATAGACGGGAGCGACCGGCAACAGCACTGTGAAGGTCGCACCCTGTCCCTCGCCTTGACTCTCAGCGCGCACCGTCCCGCCGTGAAGTTCGACGAGGTGGCGCACGATTGAAAGGCCAAGTCCGAGTCCGCCGTATTGTCGTGTGGTGCGCTGGTCGGCCTGCCGGAAGCGGTCGAAGACGTAGGGCAAAAACTCCTGCGCGATTCCCGAGCCGCTATCGCTCACGCCGATCTCGACGTGCGAGTTGATGCGCTCAAGCCTGACCTGCACGCGCCCGCCGCGCGGTGTGAACTTGATGGCGTTCGAGAGCAAGTTCCAGACGACCTGTTGCAGCCTCACGGGGTCGCCGGAGACTGTGACGACGCCCGTGTCTACGATCTTCTGCACGCGCACGCCCTTCGCCTCCGCCGCTGGCCTCACCGATTCGATGGCGGCTTCGATGAAAGAGTTCGGGTCAACAGGCCGCACGTCAATTCGTAGTTTGCCTGTGATGATGCGCGAGACATCGAGCAAGTCGTCTATGAGTTGCGCCTGCGCACGCGCGTTTCGCTCTATCGTTTCAAAGGCTTTGGCGGCGGAGTCGCTGTTGAACTGCCCTGTGCGCAACATGTGCGCCCAGCCGAGTATGGCCGTGAGCGGTGTGCGTAGTTCGTGCGAGACGGTGGCGAGAAACTCGTCTTTGAGGCGGCTCGACTCCTGCGCGTCAACATAGAGTCGCTCCTTTTCCTCTGCGACTTGTTCGGCTTCGTCGCGTGCGCGTTGCGCGGCATCGTAGAGCCTCGCGTTATCCATCGCGACCGCCGCCTGCGCCGCCAGCCCCTCGACGATGCGCGCCGCGCGCGCTGTGAAGACTCCCACCTTCGGATCGCCGAAGAAGAGGCCGCCGTAAACTTCGCCAGAACGCGAGACGACGGGCACGGCCAGATAACTCACAACAGGCAAGTGTCCTTCCGGCATGCCGTAATAAGGCGAGTTCTTGCCGTAGCGCGGATCGCTCCGCACGTCGTCAATGAGGATCGTGCCTTCGCCACGAAAGGTAGGGCCGAAGAGGTCTGTGGCGCGCGGCATCGGAAAATGTGCGAATGCCTCGCGCGGCACGCCTGAGAGCGTGTAGAGCATGTAGGACGCGCCGCGTTCGTCCAACACGTTGTAGAAGAACGACCCGAAGTGCGCGCCCGTGATCTCGGTCGCCGCGTCTGTCACCGACTGCACGAGCTTATGTTGGTCGAGTTCGCCCGCTACCGCCTGCCCGACGCGATTGACCGTCTCGATGATCTCCGACTGCTCGCGCAAGGCCGCCTCTGCACGCTTGCGCTCGCTGATGTCTCGCGCGATCTTCGACGCACCGATGATCGTGCCGTTCGAGTCCTTCAACGGCGAGACTGTGAGCGACACGTCGATGTGTGTGCCGTCCTTGCGCACACGCACTGTCTCGTAATGATCCACGCGCTCGCCGCGCCTGATCTGTTCAAGTATGCGCGGCTCCTCGTCGGGAAGACCTTCAGGGATCAACATCGTGACGGGCTGGCCGATAGTCTCCTCCGCCGTGTAGCCGTAGAGCCGTTCGGCTCCCTGATTCCAACTGAGAATAACGCCGTCCAGATTCTTACTGATGATCGCGTCGTCCGAGTTTTCAACGATTGCGGCGAATTGAAGCAGTTGTCCCTCGTGACGTTTGCGCTCGGTGATGTCGCGCGCGATCTTCGACGCGCCGATGATCGTGCCGTCCGGCTTCCTGATGGGCGACACGGTCAGCGAGATGTCTACAAGCGTGCCGTCCTTGCGCATGCGTATCGTCTCGTAGTGCTCGATCCGGTCGCCCTTCCTCAGACGCGCGAGAATGGCGGGCTCCTCGTCCTTGTGGTCTTCGGGGATCAACATCAGGACGGGTTGGCCGATGGCCTCCTCCGCCGTGTAGCCGAAGATGTGTTCAGCGCCCTTGTTCCAACTCGTGATGATGCCCTCGAGCGTCTTGCTGATGATGGCGTCGTCCGCCGACTCGATGATCGCGGCTAGCCAGTAGGGAGCGAGTTCGCTCCCTTGCAAGTCGGCAAACGAATCCTTCTTGGTTTTGTTGGCAGGCAGATTTGTCGGCGAAGTCCTGCTGGGCATACGCACACTTATCCGTCGGAACTTATATGGGTGTAGTAAAGGGGGAGTTCAGGGGAACGCTTCAGACTATAACAAGTCCGGCATGAGATTACCACTACCTAGTCTTCGGAAATTTCCTTCGGGCAACAGTTTCTTGAAAGTAATTGTTGACCGGCGGTCAGTCTAAAAGCTACTATTTTTCTTGTCCGGAATCCTACACAGGTTCCAAGACCCCTCACCTCTTTCGAGATTCCCAAAATCACCCTTCAGCGGAGAAACCTCGTACATGACCACACGTTATTTCGCAGTAGTGGCCTATCTGTGGCTACTGACGGCTCTCGGAGTCGTCACTTCTTCTTGCGGTGGCACAACTCTCCTCGGCGCAACTGCCGCCGACAAAAGCGTCTCGCCGCACGCTAAAACGCTCAACGATGCCGCCTATGAACTGATCAAACAGGACAAGGCGAAAGAAGCCCTCCCCAAAGCTCAAGAGGCCGTCCGGCTCGCTCCCACGTTCGCCGAAGCGCAAAAGAATCTGGCGCTCTCACTCTGCGAGTTGCATCGCTACGATGAAGCTCTAGCCCCGGCGCGCGAGGCCGTTCGTCTTAAACCGGACTTCGATAAAGCGCACAACGTCCTCGGCAAAATCCTGTACGGCTTGGGTCAATATCAAGACTCTATCGGCGCGTACAAGGAGGCCATACGCCTGAACACGCACTATGGCCTGGCGTATTTCAACCTCGGAGTGTCATACAACAAACTGAACGAGATGAGTGCGGCGACGGAAGCCGTCAAACATGCGATTCGTCTCGAACCTGAAGAGGCGTATTACAAAGCAACGCTTGAGCGCATGCTGAAATACACGGAGCAGGCGACGAACCGTGAGGCGCGGCTCACGCCCCCGAAAGTTGACCCCAAAATTGATCCGCACGCTAACTATGATTACGGCGCACAGGTCAGAGACTACCTGTATCACGAAGAATTTGAATTGCTCGACAGCATCGCAGACGCGGCCAGAAGTTCTAGAGAAAGACTCGGCGGAGGCGCTTGGAAACTGCAATTGTTTTATCAGGGCTTGAGGTGTCCCGACGACCTCATGGAGTCGTCCGAAGGCGCTTGGAAGTATCATCTCGGTAAACTTGAAAAGTGGAGCGCACAAAAGCCGACCTCGATTACGGCGAGAGTAGGACTCGCTTCTGCATATCTCGACTACGGTTGGAAGGCTCGCGGGGGCGGTTATACGAATACGGTCAGCCGCGATGGCGCTCGCCTGTTTGTCGAGCGGCTTGCACGCGCGCGAGCGATTCTGGCGGAAGCGAAAAGCCTCAAGCTCGAATGCCCGCATGCCTACGCGGTCATGCTTTACGTCGCAATCGGGCAGTGTTGGGATGCTGACAGTTTCGAACGCCTCTTCGCCGAAGCCACTAAACTTGAACCGCTCTATTACAGTTACTACGAACTGAAAGCCATGTACTTGATGCCGCGCTGGAATGGCCGACCCGGCGACTGGGAGCGTTTCGCAGACGCTTCGGCGCTGGCGGTCGGTGGCGCGGAAGGCTCGATCATCTATTACAAGATCGCGGCCTACATCGCGCGTATTCAGGTTCAAGACGTGAAAGGCGGCAGGTTCTTTCGCGAGTCGAGCGTCTCTTGGGTACGGGTTAAATCCGGCTTTTCGGAGATGGTCAAGAAATACGGCATCTCTATGCAGACGGCTAATCAAATCTGTCTGCTCGCCATGACAAGCGATGACAAGGAGTTCAGCCGTCAAATGTTCGACGAGATCGGCGAACATTGGGATGATAGTGTGTGGAGTTCAAAACCCGTGTTCGACCATCAGAAGCGTTGGGCGAATAATCAGACATAAGCACGAAAAGAGATGCCGTGACGATAAGGTCACGGCATCTCTGGTTCGGTGAGCTTTTAATTTGTCTGCTGCTCGTTAGGGTCGGCCAAAGATGCCGCCGAGGATGTTTCCGATACCGCTGCCGTTGCCCCTGCGGTAGTCGTCATTCCTGTAGTCGGCATAACGACGATAGCCTTCGTCATAGCCACGCACGAAGCCTTCGCGGAACGCCTGCGAAGACGCATCCTTGTAGAAGTGCGATCTTTGCGGGCTGTAGCTCTGCCCGCGTTGCGCATCGCTCGCGCCGGTGTTCAGGCCGTTCTGGTAGCCCTGATTCAAGGCGATCTGGTAGGCGTTGTTGTTGTAGCCGTCGTTGTTGCCATACCCGCGATAACCGTTATTGCGCTCGTAGCGATCATCGTAGCGACCATCGCGGCGGTCACGACGATTACGATTGTCATGATCGCGGTGATTACGATCACGACGCACCTGACGATTTTGTGCGCCCGGATACTGCCGGTACTGTGCCTGTGCTGTGGCACTCGTTGCCACAGAGAAACCCGCCACCAACAGAAGCGTTATGATTGCCCCACCCATACCGTTGATCAACTTTTTCATGTTTGTACTTATCCTCCGAAGCATGTAATAGCAAGCAACATGCCGCCCTCTGCGGAGAGATTTAATTGATTATTGCCGGATAAATGCTCCGGCCTGTCCGTATCGAATCACCATATCGTGTATTGTTCGCGCAGATGAGTTCAATTTTTGACTAAAAATGGCGAGGGGTATATTATCTGCTCCGTCTACACCATCCTTCTTTTCATGTGCAGCCATAATGCAGCCCGAGGCTGGTAGCAGTTTGCCGTACGAAGTTGCCCCGGGCTTTTAGAGTAAGTTGTCTGACCTTGAGCCTCAAGCCTCAGGTCACAGGTCTCATTCGGGCTGAACTGCGAGTGCCCGCACCCTGCCGTCAACCCGAACTATCGCTTTAACTCCTACCGGGGCAGTCGCCCGCAAGGGACTTGTCCCGACACGCTTTCTCATTCAAAGAAAGGAGTCGCTCATGTTTAGAAGGGGGACTGGCGTCAAGCTCGTTGTCTTGACGGCAATAATGTTTGTGCTGCTCGCGCTCGCTCCCGCAGCGTTTGCGCAGGAGGGAACGGCGGCATTAAGAGGCACTGTGCTCGACCCGAACGGGGCGGCCGTGCCCGGCGCGCAGGTTTCAATCGCCAATCAGGAGACCGGCCTCAACCGTCGCACTTCGACCACCGGCGATGACGGCGAGTACATCTTCACCTCGCTCACGCCCGGCCTCTACCGTGTCACAGTCGAGGCGGCGAACTTCAAGCGCGTGGTGAAGGAGGGCGTCAAGCTCGATGTCGGCCAGGAGCATGAGTTCAAGGTGAGCCTTGAGATCGGCGGTGCGTCCGAGACCGTCACCGTAACGACGGATGATCCCATCGTGCAGACCACTTCAAAAGAGATCGGCGGCCACATAGGGCAAACGGAACTCGTCGAGTTGCCTTCGATTAACCGCAACTTCATAGGCTTCGTCGGCCTGCTGCCCGGCGTCGTGCCCAACATCAGCACAGAGTCGTTCGGCTCCGACGCGGTCAGCGTCAACGGCCAAGACCCGCGCTACAACAATTTCCTGCTCGACGGCTCGAACAACAACGACGACGTGATCGGCCAGCGCGCAGGCTCGCAGACGCGCACGGCTTTAGAGACCGTTCAGGAGTTTCAGGTTCTCACCAACCAGTTCGACGCCGAGTTCGGGCGCACCTCCGGCGGCATCATCAACGCCATCACCAAGAGCGGCACGAACGACTTTCACGGCAGCGGCTTCGGCTTCTTTCAAGACAACCGGCTCAACGCCAAGAACCGTTTCGCCGTCCTCAATAATTTGAATAGCCCGGAGGCCAACCAGCGGCAGTTCGGGTTCACCGTCGGCGGCCCCATCAAGAGGAATCTCGCGCACTTCTTCTTCGGTCTCGAAAAGACGAACATCGCCAGCGGCGTCATCATAGACATTCCCTCGCGCCCGGAATTTAACGCCTCGACCAGCACACAGACGCGTGCGCTCAACACCACAGTCCGCATAGACACGCAGCCCACGCAGAACCATCAACTCTCAGGTCGTTGGATTCGTGAGAGTTCGCCGCAGTTCAACCAGATCATCGGCGCGGTCACACTCGAAGCGGCGCGCGAGGAATCCGACATAGATCAAACCGCAGTCGGCAACTGGACTGCGACGCTCAGTTCACATCTCGTCAACGACCTGCGCTTCTCCTTCACGCGCGAGGACGTGGCCTTCGCCAACCCGGGCTTCAACTCCGGCACGGCGCAGAGCGATCTGCCGCCCACGCTCGCCTTCGCCTCTTTCACCACGCAGCAGAGCAACGTCGCGCAGGCGCGCATCAACAACTCCTACCGCCTCGCAGAAGTTCTCTCTTACGTGCGCGGCGGGCACTCGATGAAGTATGGCCTCGAATACAATTATGTAACGGCGGATAACTTTGATGCGGGGTCGGCCAACGGCGTCTTCATCTTCCCGACCAACCTGCCGTTCAACGCCAGCGACCCGCGCACTTACCCCGAACGCTTTCAGATACGCGTCGGCGGCCCGCAACAGTTTCTGCTCAAGAACCACAACACCAGCGTCTTCGCGCAGGACAACTGGAAAGTTACACCGAAGCTGACGCTCAACCTCGGCCTGCGCTACGACGACGAAACCATCTCCGACGACAACAACAACATCTCGCCGCGCCTCGGCTTCGCCTACGATCCGCGCGGCGACGGCAAGACGGCCATACGCGGCGGCTACGGCTTCTTCTATCAAAACACGCCATTCGAGTTGATCACGGCCTTCAATACCGCCGGGCCGTTCTCCACCTCATTCGTGCGCTCGTTCCCGCTCAACAACGCCGACCCGGGGCCACGCGCGGGGCGTCTGCCAACCGACCCGACGCTCGTTAACGGCCCCGTCGTCAACCCCGCCGTGATTGCCTCCATCGTCGGCACCGGCACTGTCCTCGCTAACGCAACGCCTGTGGTTGATAACACCGAGCGGCGCATGCCCTACGTGCGCTCGCTTTCCATCGGCTTCCAGCACCAAATCTTCTCCAACACGGCGCTGACGGTTGACTACATACATCAAGACGGCGTTGACCAGTTTTTGACTGCCAACCTCAACCCGGGCACGCGCGCCAACACGAACTCGACCAGCGCGATCACGCGCCGCTACACCACGCTCGGCCAGGTTATCGAGCACAGTCCCTTTCCCGTAGATACGAGCCTGTTCAGCGGCAGCGCGTTCCAGACGGCGGCGGTCTCAAGCGTCACCACACGCATCAACGAAGGCAGCACCGACTACGACGCGCTCCAGTTGTCCGTGGACAAACGCTTCACACGCGGCTTCCAGTTCAAAGCCTCCTACACGCTCTCGAAGAGTCGTGGCGACACGAGCGGCAACGGCGTGCCCACGGCCAATTTCCAACTGCTCGACGACCTGCGCCTGAACTTGAACGAAGGGCCGACGGATTTCGACCGCCGACATAACTTCGTCTTCAGCGGCGTCTATCAAGTCCCGCACACGCGCGGGCTCATGATCAGCACCATCATACGCAAACTCTCCGGCACTCCGTTCACCATTCAAGACACGAGGTTCGACGTTGATCAGAACGGGATCAATTTCGATCCCATCGCCCCCGGCTCGTACACCGCGACGCGTACGTTTGCCAACGGCGAGACGCTGACCTTCGACTACGAGAACGAGGGCGGGCGCAACGGTGCGCGGCTGCCGGGATTCTTCACAGTGGATTTGCGTCTGGCCTACAAGTACAACTTCACCGAACGCATCAAAGCGGGTTTCACGTTCGAGGTCTTCAATCTGACGAACCGCACCAACTACGACCCGGACGTGTTGACCGCCAACTTCAACAACTTCCTCGCAGGCACGAACCGAGACTTTCTGGTGCAGACCGGAGCCAAACCTGCGCGGTCGCTCCAACTCGGTTTCCGCGTCAGTTTCTAGCTTCTCAAAGCTCTGCGGCGGCGGAGATGAGCCGCCGCCGCAGAGCTTCGATCAGTTAATCTTCTGCTTGGCAGCATGTTCAAGTTAAATCGGCGGCTTTACCTGGCAGGAAGGAAAGAGATGCTCTCGCACAAAACAAAATGGCTCGTCACAAAATGGCTCGTTAGTTTTCTTCTCATAGCGACTGTGTTGCTTGCGTTACCCGTCAGGCTCGGCGCGCAGCGAACGCAGAAGCCTGCGCTGCACGGGCGGCACTGGATGGCGATCACGGGTAAGCCTCTGGCGGCGACTGCGGGCGCGATCACATTCCAGCGGGGCGGGAACGCCGTGGACGCGGCTTGCGCGATGATCGCGGCGACCTCGACCATGTGGGACACGCTCTCGTGGGGCGGCGAGACGCAGGCGCTCATCTACAACCCGAAGACCGGAAAGGTCGTCGGCATCAACGCGCTCGGCGTCGCCCCAACGGGCGCGACCGCCGCGTTCTACAAGTCGAAGGGGATGAAGTACCCGCCCGAATATGGCCCGCTCGCCGCCGTCACGCCGGGCACGCCGGGCGGCATCCTCGTCATGCTCGCAGAGTATGGCAAGCTCTCGCTCAAGGAGGTGCTTGAGCCTTCGATTCAAATGGCCGACGGCTACCCCATCGAAGCGCAACTCGCCAACGCCATCGAGCGCGAGAAAAGGCGTCTAAAAGAGTGGCGCTATTCGCGCGAGGTGATGCTCACGCACGTGGGCGAGCGACGCGAAGCGCCGGAGGCGGGCGAGATTTTCAAGCAGCCCGACTTGGCGGCCACGCTCCGCAAACTCGTCGAGGCCGAAGCGGCGGCGCTCGCGGCAGGGAAGGGGAGGCGCGAGGCGATCATGGCCGCCTACGAACGCTTCTACAAAGGAGACATCGCGCGCGAGATCGTTCGCGGCGTGCGCGAGGAGGGCGGTCTCTTCACCGAGCGAGATTTAGCCGATTGGAAAGTGCGTATAGAGGAGCCGGTCAAGACCACTTACAAGGGCGTCGAAGTCTACAAGCTCACACATTGGACGCAGGGGCCTGCGATGCTACAGGCGCTCAACATCCTTGAGAACGTCGATCTCAAGCCGATGGGCTACAACAGCGCGCGCTACATACACGCCGTCTATCAAGCGATGAGCATGGCCTTCGCCGACCGCGACTTTTACTACGGCGACCCCTACTTCCCGCCCGAAGAACCGATTCGCGGACTGCTCTCGAAGGAGTATGCGAAGCAACGCGCCGCGCAGATCAAATGGGAGCGCAACGACCCGAATATAAGCCCCGGCGACCCCTATCCTTTTCAGGGCGCGGCCAACCCTTACCGCGCCGCGTTGGAAAAGTGGAACGTGCGCCCGCAGCAAGCGAACCCTGCAACGCCGCCGCCCGCCACGCAGGACACCGTTCGTCCCACCAGTCCCAACAGCCCCATCAGTCACGTCAGTCCCATCAATCAAAGAGCCGCGCCGGAGCGTGAGGAAGCGTTCATGCGCTCGTTCTACGCGGGCACGACTTCCGTGCAGGCGGCGGACGCCGAAGGATGGGTCGTCTCCGTCACGCCGAGCGGCGGTTGGGTTCCCGCCGTCATCGCGGGCAGGACAGGTGTGGGACTGAGCCAGCGCGCGCAGAGCTTTGTGACCGATGCGTCGGAAGGCCCCTTCAACGTCATCGAGCCGGGCAAACTGCCGCGCGTCACGCTCACGCCGACGCTTGCGCTCAAAGACGGCAAGCCATTTCTCTCGTTCGCAGTGCAGGGCGGCGACAGTCAGGATCAGAACCTCTTGCAGTTCTTCCTCAACGTCGTCGAGTTCGGCATGAGCGTGCAGGAGGCGACCGAAGCACCGAACATCAACAGCTTCCAGATGCGCAGTTCCTTCGGCGCGCACGAGACGAGACCGGGGCGTATCCTGCTGGCCGAGTCCGTGCCGCCCTGGGTGCGCACGGAGTTGAGGCGAATGGGTTACGAATTGACTTACGAGGAACGAACCTCCGGCCCCATCAACGCAATCCTCTTCGACCAGAGGCACGGGACGATGTGGGGCGGCTCAAGCAATCACGGCGAGGACTACGGCATAGCGTGGTAGTTGAGCTTCAAGCGAACTGCACTGTCATTGTTATGACTTTAGAGTGTTTTTCAATTGAGTGTCCGGAACAAAAGATTCACCGCAGAGACGCAGGGAGCGCAGAGGGGGCGCAGAGAAGAACAATGTCTTTCTCTGCGCCCCCTCTGCGCTCTCTGCGGTGAGTTCTGTTGCTTGCCCTAACTTCTCAATTGCCCCCGGTCTGCGGATCAAATCGTGCGTCGTCGAGTGGGACGTTCTGCTTGACCTCTGTAATCTTGCGTCCCCACGTTCTGCCGGGAATCGACCAGCGTATGGCGAACGGCAACTTCACCCCGTCCACTTCTCTGTAATCTTCGTAGTCGGTCTGTGTCGGAAACTGGCCGAGCACGGTTTTAATCTCAGAGTATTTGCGCATGAGCAAGCCCGTCTGCACGTCGAAGTAGAGTTTCTCGGAGACACCTTCAGGTGGCGTGGCTTCGACGACATACGCCTCACGCTCCCCGACCGTCGCCCTACCCAGAACGGCCAGCTTCGAGTAAATGTCTTTCAACCGTGTCTCCTGATAAAACTCTGCGTCGCGCCTGAGTTGAGCCAACATTTCGCGCGGGATGTCACGGCTGCCCTCATTGCTTTTCGCCCAGCCGCGTGCGCCGTCGAAGCCCGTGCGAAAGACTAGATTGGGATAGCTGGTGATGGTGAGCAGCTTGTTCGGCGCTTTCGCGTAGACCTCTTCGGGGACGAGGACGCCGTCGGCCCCGACGCGCGAGCCTTTCCACACGCGGCTCGTCACACGCTCAATCGCCTGCTTACCGCCGACCGCCTGAACATAACGATCAAGAATTTGCTCCACGCCCGGCAACGCAGCTTCCTGCTTCGCCGCCTGATTAGAGGGCTGCCAGAGGTTCTGCCCGAGCGAGGGGACGGACACGGGCTTCGGTTGGCCTCGATGGCAGGTGACACAAGTGACCGCGCCCCGACCGTCAAAGCTACCCTTGTTGAGATCGAAGACCATACGGATCATTTTCCTCGCGGTCTGCTTGGTGGGCTTGTCGTCCTTCTCGAATTGACCGGGGATGTGGCAGTGGTTACACCTGACTCCGAGCGAGCCTGTGAAGAAAGCCATCACGGCGTCGAGTTGAGGTGCGGGCGTGCCGTTCAAGACCTGTATGTTCTTGTAGACCTGTTCTACCGTTTTCACTTGCGCAGATGACTTATCTTGAGGCGGAAACGATCCGATCAGTAATCCCGCAGGCGAAAGACCGACGCCCGCTTCCGCGCTTTCTCGCGACAAGCCGATGGCGGCGAGGACTGTGATTGTTAGGAGAAGCGCGAGAAGTTGTATCCGCTTTATCATGACTGTTCCTTTCGGTGGTGTGGCGTCAGCCGCCCACGATCAGATTGACTACTCGATCTTCTTAGCGCGAAGTGTGCTCTCCGGTTGGTTTTGTCCACGCACGCGCGAGTCGAGACGTGTAACTTTTCCTTCAACGTCTTTTACGAAAGTAAACTCGCCGTAGAAAAATTTGACGAAGAACCTGTTCTCCGATTCGGGAAAGAGTTCGACCTTCTGCCCGATGCACTCAAGCGTGAGCCGCCCGCCCTCGTTCTTGACGACGAAAAGTAGATCGGGGCGGCGCTCGTCGTCGCGGTATTGGCCTGCGTATTCGTCGTAAAGACGCGGCTCTACACGGATGATCTCTTTCAGACACCTCTCAAGCGTGATGTAACTGAACAGGTTGCGGAATCCGAGCTTTGCATTCAGCGCAAGAAGCGACGAGTGGGCGGGGCGGTTGAAAGCGCGAATCGTTTTGAATCCATGCCGCGCGGCGTATTCGATGGCGCAGGCTTTCAACGCCGTCGCGATTCCGCGTCGGCGATACTCGGCACGGACGCCCGTGAAACCGTGCGAGACGCCTCCCGGCATAGCATCGAGCAGATTCAGGTCACACACCCCGACATATTGATCGCCGTCTTTGGCGATAAAGAATGCGTCCGGTAGCACGTGCGGCAGCTCTAACCAGAGACGCGCTTCGCGCTCGTAGTAAGAGGGCGGCGTGAAAAAATCGCGTACCGGATCGTCGAGTTTGAGTGCGGTCGTCAACTCGTATAATTTCTCGACGTAACGTGGATCGTGTTCGCGCTCCTCTCGAAGCGTGCTGATCGAGATGCCACGCGCTTTGACTCGCTCAACTGCGGGCGCAAAGCTCGAAAGGTCTGCGTCCTTAACTGACAACCTCAAATCCAGCAGGCGCGTCGTCTCGGCAAAGCCGCGCTCTTTGAGGAACGCCTGAATCTCGCTTGAGGATTCGTAGTCTCTGAACGTGACGGTGACGGCATCAGCTTCGCGCAAATCATCAGTCAGACGATCCAGCAGCAGGTCGCCAACGCCTCGACGCAGCCAGAGGGGATTGATGACGAGGATGAGCCTGTACCTCGGCAGATAGATGGTCTGCTCGACCGAGCCGTAGCCGAGAAGCTGCCCCGTCTCTTCGTCTTCCGCGACGTAGTGCCGTCTTGTGTAGCGCGTCTCATTAAACTCACGGCGATGGCGCAGCCATAGCTCGACGCCTTCCGGGTCGCTCTCCGTCGTGGCAGGAGAGATGTTTGAAACGGATGCCCAATCATCGCCGAATGGACGCAGCCGTGCCTTAACTTTGTCGGCGAAAGATTCGTCGCGCGAAGGACGCCGCTGCCGCAGATCATCTCTATACATTTCGACTACCGCGCTCTCCTTCAAACGCCGCCTCGCCGAATGCAGACGCTTGGTAACGGTCGTCAGTGGAACCTGTAAGAATTCGCCGATATCTGTCTGCGTAAATCCGTTGACGTAAAATAGTGTCGTCACTAGCCGCTCGTTTGCAGGTAATGCCCCGATTGCCGTTAACACTTTCCCGCGCAGTTCGCTTTGTTCCGCCTCTGCGTGCGGGTCGGGGGCGGCGGACGGCGTATTCACGCTCAACTCCAGCGGTACGACCTGCAATCGTTTACCTCTGGTCAGGCGGTTGCAACGTGTGAGCACGATGCGCCTGAGCCATCCGGGAAAAGCTTCGGGCGTGCGGAGCTGGTGGAGACTTTGCCACGCGTTTATGAACGCTTCCTGTGCGGCATCCTCTGCAAGGTAGAAATCACCCAGCACGGCATAGGCGCACCCGAACGCCATGTCCTGAAAGCGCGCCACCAACTCGCCGAAAGCCTCGTGTCTCTCGCCGATTGGTCGGCGAAAGTCAGTAGCACTTTGAATTAAGCTGCGGACATCTTTCACCGGAACTTTACTCTTTACCCGTCTCATAGAATAAGAGCCATCCGGCGGGTGAATCCTTCCTCAAAAATAAAGGAAGGCCGCGGAGTGGGCGTTTGCGTGGCAAAAAATTATTGAGAGGCACGAAAGCTCTCTGCGTGATTTCTGCTATGCTGCCGGAGATTCCTGACACGACTTCTGGTGCGCGTGAAGAAGCTGCATGAACATCAAAGAGAAGAACATCCCTTTTTCGGTTCTCGACCTTGCCCCCGTCAAACAGGGCGGGACGATAAGCGACTCTTTCCGCGAGACTCTTTCCCTGGCACGTCATGCGGAAGCTCTGGGCTATCGCCGTTTCTGGTTGGCCGAGCACCACAATATCGCAGGCATCGCCAGCGCAGCCACCGCCGTGCTGATTGCTCACGTCGCAGGCAGCACTAAGACGATTCGTGTCGGCTCAGGCGGTGTGATGCTGCCGAACCACGCCCCCCTCATCATCGCCGAGCAGTTCGGCACGCTTGAGACGCTCTATCCCGGCAGGATTGACTTAGGCATCGGACGCGCACCCGGCACAGACCAGCTCACGATGCGAGCGCTCCGTCGCCGTCTCTCAAACGACGTTGAAGATTTCCCGCGCGATGTGGCGGAACTGCTCTCCTACTTCGCGCCCGCACGCGTGGGGCAAACGGTGCGCGCAGTGCCCGGTGAAGGATTGAGTGTGCCGGTCTGGTTACTGGGTTCTAGTCTCTACAGCGCACAACTGGCGGCACTGCTCGGTCTTCCCTTCGCCTTCGCCTCTCACTTCGCGCCCGACTACCTGCTGCAAGCGCTCGAAACCTACCGCAGTGAATTTCGTCCATCGGAAACACTCTCAGCCCCGTACGCCATGGCGTGCCTTAACGTGTTCGCGGCAGAACGGGACGATGAAGCACGCCGTCTGTTCACCTCCGTCGAGCAGGCTTTTATCAACCTGCGCCGCAACAAGCCCGGCCTCTTGCCGCCGCCGGTTGATTCAATGGAAGAAGAAGATTGGCCTGCATTCGAGAGGAGAGGGGCAGCGCACGCGTTGCGTTACTCCGTCGTCGGCTCACCCGAGACGGTTCGCAGAGGGATTAAGTCATTTATAGAACTGACAGGAGCAGACGAGTTGATGGTGACATCACAAATCTACGACCCGTCTGCGCGCCTGCGGTCTTACGAAATCCTATCAACTGTTCGAGACACGTTGTAACCGGCAACCGGGCGTCATCGCAAGTATTTGTTGAACCATTCGAGCGTGCGCGTCCATGCCAGTTTGGCGGCCGTCTCGTCGTAACGCGGCGTCGTGTCGTTGTGGAAGCCGTGCTGTTTGCCCTCGTACATGTAGAGCGCGTACTTCTTCCTGTTGGCCTTGAGCGCCGCCTCATAGTTCGCGATGCCTGCGTTGACGTTCTGATCGTTGCCCGCGTAATGCAGCAACAGCGGCGCAGCAATTTTGGGAACATCATCCGCGCCCGCTTGCCGACCATAGAACGCGACTCCGGCATTTAGATCAGCGCCCAGCCGCACGGCCAGTTGATTGACCATCCCGCCGCCGAAACAAAAACCCACCGCGCCCAGTTTGCGTGTGGAATCGGGGCGCGCTTTGAGCCACTTGGCCGCCGCGACGAAATCTTCGGTCATCTTCTTCCCGTCCACCGTGCGGAAGAGGGCTGCGCCTTTCTCGTCGTTGCCCGGATAGCCGCCGACCGAGGTCAACCCGTCGGGCGCGAAGGCTATGAACTTGGCGAGCGCGAGCCGCCGCGCTACGTCTTCGATATAGGGATTGAGTCCGCGATTTTCGTGAATGACGATCACGACGGGCAGCTTCCCACCTTTCGCCGGACGAGCCAGATAACCTTTGATCGAACCGTTTCCGGCCGGGGATTGCACGACTTCGTAGCCCACCTTGATGCGTTTGTCGTCCGGCTGAACCTGCTGCGCCCAGGCGTAGTTGGGTGTCAGGCTCTCGAAGATTGCCGCGACGGTCAGGCCGCCGACCGCAAACTTGGCGGCGCTGTTGAGGAAAGTGCGGCGGTCAATGTCGCCGTGCTGGTATTCGTGAAACAGGTCTAACAACTCCTGCGGATAATCGGATGCTTGCTTTCGTTCCATTCTTTCTCCTTGCATGATCTTGATAAACTTTATTCCGACCTAAGAAAAAGTTTCTTTGCTTGAAGCTGTTCAGCGTTGCGTCGGTGCTGTAAGTACTGGCGCAGGTCTTTCCGTTGCGAAAAGAGCAGCACCAAACACACGCATAATATCAACACACCTGTCCAAAGCTCCACTTCAAACTATATGAGCCCCATGAGTTGGTATTCGGCTGGTTTGAGCGTTTGTTGACAAGTGTGGGCGGGCCAAACTAAAAATACGCGCGCATTTTGAGTGGAAGGAGCTAAAACAACATGGTGCAAATGCTGACGGCCTACAGTGAGGGGCGCGCGAACGTCAACGACGTGATGCGCGCTCTCGTGAGCCATCGCGGTTGGCTCGTGCCGACTCTACTCTTCGCACAAAGCGGCGAACAGACCCGTAGAGTTGACAACATGACGATCTTCGGCGCGGAGACACGACTGCCGCCCGGCGAGTTGTGGATTTTTACAGACCGCGAGGCCGCCGATGTCGCACAGGCGGCGGGCGCGTCGCTCGGCGCGTACGCGGGCGGCATCGCCGGAACGGAACTGTTTCGCAGCATCAACCCGGAGATAGAAACCGTGCGCGTCAATCCCTACTCGCCGCGCGAACGGACTTGGATATTTTCGGAAGGCTGCGCCTCCGAGGTGGGGAAGATTTGGGCGGACGCAATCGCGCTCGAAGAAAGTTTCGAGCAGTGGCGGCAGACGGGCAATCCAGACAAAACGGCTGTCGGCAACTATCGCGCCTTCCTTGTGTTCGACCACTCGTCCGGCCCCATAGTCACTCTGCCGAACCAGGGCGGGATGTCAAGTCCGGCGGCTGCCTTCACCGCGCCCGATTGCGCCGACAAGTTTTTGTCTGAGATCGGCGAAGAACAGGCCGCGCAGCTGCGACAAGCAGTGATCGCCGGAGATGTGCTGATGACAAAAGCGGCAGTGTTAGGCATTGACGGCCTGCTTTTCAACTTCTTCGGCCCTGGCACAACCTACGCGTTTCCGTTTAATGACTTCCGCACGGACGAAGCAAAGCCGGGTCGCATTCTCATGGTGCTGCTGAGCGACGGGTTGCGTCTGCCTTCAGGGTTCGTCGCCGAGTCGCCTTACCGTTGTCTGGTGTATTGCAAAGTCCCCGGCGAATGGCTCGAAGGCGACACGCCCGAATCGGACGAACTCTGGCTCAAAGGGGTGTCGCTCAGACCCGACAAATTTGAAGGACTCTTCGAGGGGCTGTACGGCAGAACGTGGCGCGGCGGCAACTCCGACGGTTCGCAGTACGTCGTCGAGGTGGGAGGCGCGCGTCTCCTCAACCCCCTGCGCGAAGGCGAGCGACCTTGGGAGCAAGACGACCTGAACGACAAACGATTCCGCTACTTCTACTTCGCCGCCGAACGCGACGGACAGTTCAAACCCGTCACGCCCTCAGAGCTTTGAATCGTTCCGGCCGCTCAATCCCCAACTCGTAAATCGAATGCACGCCGCAGCACAAGTTATGCGAGCCATGCCGGAAACGACATGTCTCTAAATTCATCGCGTTCAGATAAACCGAAACCTTCCGATTGGCCAGGTTGTCGTGAAGAGGATTGATGTCGTACAGGACGTTCAAGCTGCCGACTGGTCTAGAGGTGCATCTGGATGAGAGGTATATGCCGATACCAGCTATGCTGTTCAACAAGGATTGCATTGGCGCATTCGAATGTCCATGCATACACTTGACTCGCGTTTGCTGCGTGGCGGCCGTGCTCGATCGCTTGCGCTAAGCCCGCAAAATGGTCTGCTGCATTGCTTGAGCGTTCGGCGATGGCTTCAAAACCTAACTGGTGTGACAGTATCGAGAGAACGAACGCACCGCCAGCGGAAATCAATGTCAGCACCATCAGGACATGAGCGACTCTCTTCGGTTCGCCCAAGTAGGGCTCAAGTTCATGAAGGTTATATGACATCAGCAACTGCATAACACATAAGAATAGCGTAACGAGAAAAGCGTAAGCAGAGATACGCGTGAGACGCCGTTGGGCGGCCCGGTGCTGGTCTGCAAACTTCCTATGCCAGCTCGCTTGATAGATAGAAAAATCAGCAATCGCTGAAATCCTGGCTGATAGCAGGTCTTCCCGTGGTGTGACGAATGTCACCAGCGGCAGCTCCCTCTCATGTTGCAGCAGCAACCGGCTTTGTCCGACCCATAGCTTAGGCTCTTCCGCCGGTAAATTTAGTTGCGATGTGATGTGAAACAGCTCATTGAGTAAGAGGGGGCGGAGCAACTCTGTCAGCAGCCGGTTTTCGACCCATTTGAGATGGTGCTTAGCAAGCTTCGATCTAAAGAACAGGAGAGCGGCAGCTAGCAGCAGGAATCCTTCAATAATATGCCAGGCGTCGTGCCGTGCATTGTCGATGGGAGCTACAACCGCCAACACCGTGGAAACGATAATGAGCAATGGCACAAGGAAGCATGTTGTTCTGAAGACATTTGAATAATGCCTGCCGAGTCCGTCATGACGATCAAAATAAGGACAGATCACGCGCAGCACTGCGTCTAAAGAATTCCTATCCGCGGCTACCAGCTTTTTATCAACCGTTGCCGACAGACCCATTCCCGAACGGCAACGCTCTGCCTCAGTCGGCGGCTTCTTTTTGACTGTCTCGAACCACTGGCCGATAAGAATGCTGTTGAGCCACGGGAAGAGGCGTCCGAGCATAGTCCACTTGCTCGCAGGTCGCGGGCGCGATGCCGCCTTCTGTGCTTCCCACCTTTCTGTGACGGCAAGCAGCCAGTCCGTCACCTCCTTATCCGTCGGCAGAGGATCAACTTCAACGAAGCTGGTGTGTCCACCTTGCAGTGAGACAAGTGCTAACAACACGGACGTATTATTATAAATTGTCCTTAGCTGGAGTCTGATTTGTTCGGCGGCGGCCACGTCCTGGCACACAATCACGATCACGTCGCAGCGTGATAGAAGCACCCTCATACCCAGATCGAAGTCCAGGGAAGCGTTGTATGCGGGATGTGCCATCTTTGCGAATGCGTCAAGTGAACCGAAGGTCACGCCAGCCTCATCAAACGCAGCAGCTTCGACAGCATATCCGCTACCAGCAACTGTCTGAGAAAAGACAGCCATGTCCGCGGTACGGACGAAAGGCATAAGTGTAAGCGGCCGACTGTTGCGCACCGCCGCGGATTTCACGTCAATCCTTTGGAGCAGCGCAACGATCGGGTCTACAGCGTAAGGTTGTTCGGGTGTGAAGTGAAAAAGCAAGCCGACACGGAATGTCATGGCAAAGTCACCTGTCGTTAAGGCTAACCGAACCAGCCGGGCAATAGTGGGAATCCTAAACTAGGTGTCGTCCGGCATTATGTGCAATGAGCAGCAATTTGGTATTAGCCAGCAGCGCAAAAACTAGAACTTAAAACGGCAGAGTCGCCAGTCACATGACAACTAGCCGCCTCTCTTGTGTGAGCCATCTGTGAGATCAATGACATGGAAGGAAATATCGGTGTCTAGATGCGCTCAATCGACTAGAGCTATCTCATAAACACCTGCACGCGTTTTTTTGCCAATGTTCATGCAGCTTCCAGATAGCCTAAGATATTTATTAGGCTGCTTCTATTTACTTCCCTATTTTCACGGTAGTTGTCACGGACATCGAATTATGACTGATAGGCAAACCGCTACTTTCGCACACGAACACCCCGCGAATTGTCCCACTGGAGTACCTTGTCGCTCTTTGGCAGAGGGGCTTCGGGTGTTCCATCAATCGTCACACCGTATTTCCATCCGGCAGGACAGATAGCGACAAAGCGCGCATAGCCGCCGAGTCCACCCTGAAATTTCGGGTAGCCGATATTGATGAGACAGCCGGTCTCGGGAACCTGACCTAGATTAGCAACGCCCTCAGCCTGTGTGTAGCCGTTGTGCAGCAACCAAGCCTCCCCCTCGAGCGTCGGCGTTGTGTCAGTATCGAGAGGCTCATGGCCATGGAAAAGAATGCGGCGCTGCAAGTGCAAGAACTGTAGTGCGGTGAGTGATACGCCGGGAAAGGGGCGGCGCGTTGCTAGCTGCGGGTTTGGCCAATCCTTCGACCAATCGGAACGTACCATAACCACAGCTCCTTGTGGAATCCGTCCGTTTCGGGATTCCCATTCTTCGATGTCCGATACCTGTAGATGATAGCCGGGGTCTTTCGCCACCTGTTGCACGATGGAGATAACAGCGAGCGGTCGAACGGCATACGTCGGGGGCAACTCGTCAATGCTCGGATACTCCGGTGCCCAGTGAGCAGGGGGATCAAGTTGTGTGCCGAACTGATCCGTCGTCAGTTCATACCGATTCGCCTCAAACCCATCCTTCCCGTATTGATATGGCTTTCCGTTCTCAGGATTCAGGCTTGGCCCAAATTTCGCCGGGCCGAAACCCTGCCACACCGGGATCGTCGGTGTGAGGGTGTGAGTGAGGTCTACGTATCGGGCAGTCCTGAGGGATTGGTCATAAAGCGCCCATAGACCCTTTTCGTTGTTCTGATTAGTCGTAGCTCCGCTCGACTGTTGCCCTTCAGGCTGTGGCCCAGAACATGCTGTGAATAACACGCTCACTACTGTGATAATAACGACATTTAGAAATAATGATCTCATGCAGATTTATAATCTCCCTACGAAGTTTGCTAGTCAATGGAGCGTCCCAGCTTGCTAATCCCCGTATAGTTACAACCCGCAAATGATAATTCCGCGCAGTCCGCTCATGCTTACCACACCCTGTCCGTAATTGGCCTTCACTAACGGCCCGACTCATTGGGAACAATGGGCAACTTTCTTACCCGCCTGAGGTGATTAGCATAAAGCTCATCGCGAAGTTTCGTTAGTTCCGACTCGAACAATCGGAGTTTTCCGAGACCCCATATTGGCGATAGCTCATGTACTTCGCGCAGTGCAGCCAGTACGCCTACCGGTCGGCCGGTCGGAGATACGACCGGCCCTACGACCAAGGATAACCAGCGCTTCTTATTTTCAGTTTCGAGGGCAGACCATGATTCCGGGCTGCCCAGATCGAAAAATACTGCGTTTCGCTTCTCAGACTCACATATTTTTTTCTGGCTTTCGTACATCTCGTGAAAATAAGCCGCAGCAAAATTCTCAGTGCTTATTGTCCCCACGTGCTTGAGCTGACTCAGGTGGAAGTTTTGAAGCACAAGGCTCATGGTTGAGTTGCAGGCAAATGCGGCGAGGCGGCTCTGATCATGAAGGTTTCCCTCAGCCCCGATAAGACTTTTGAGAACCGTTTGTAGTCCACCTAGTTTATTCGTAGACTCGCGAACAACCTTAAAATTGTTTTCATCAGGCTGAAGCAAAACCCAAGTAGCATCTGCCCCGGGCGTAAGAATACTTATGACCTTATCCACCTCATTCATAAAACTGGACGAGGTTAGGTCTCCGGTGATCCCAGTCCTTAATATCGAAACAAGCGACTTAGATGCTGCAGCTCGCGTCGCTCGTGCTGTAAGCTCCGCGAGTCCTTGCATAAACGGACTGTAGACTTCTTCATAATCCCTCAGATAGGTCGGCGCTGTGTGCTGAATGACTATCGCGCCGACCACATCAGACTTAGGCAATTGTGGCTCAATGACCTTCTCCAAGTCGCGGATAAGAAAGACTGCCATTTGCGTGGCGGGGTGCTTATTAGAATTTTTTAGCTTTTCGTCTAAGTCCAATACCATATCGCGGTCGTCATTGACGGCTCTCGCAACTAGCGCCTCTGTTTCAACCAATCGCCCCTCTTGAAAGAATCGGGGGCAATTATGTACGCACACGGCCTGCACCACTTCGCAATGCTCCTTTGGCACGTCCATTCGTGCCGCCCCCATAGTGCTTGACTTAATGCACCCCCAATCCCCCCCGCTCAAGCTGACGGCTGCCTCGAGGATGGTGTTTAGAATCTCCCCTCGCGCGCTTTGCTCATGCACTTGCGCCTTCGCAAGCGCGAGCACGAGATGGCGTAAAACGGGCAGCAAGCGCTCCCGAAGAAGTTGCTCTACCTCCTCCACGACATCCTGCTCTTCTTGTTCCCCCACAGTAGATCGATAAAATCTGGGTACGACCACATAGCCGATGACATCACAATTGGACGTAGAAGGAATGTATTTGAGACCACATACGATCTCCCGGGCAGGCTCTGCCAACCAGCGACTGATCTGTTGGGAAAGCTCCGTGTCAACCCACTCGTCCCAACTCGCCTGTGCCTCATTCAAGATTCGGTTTAGTCTGTTCGTCTGAGCCCGGTTGCGATCGTCGTGGAACGTTAGTTCTCCGCTCGTATCAATTACAATGGCTCTCGACAGTTCATGCCTTCTAAACAGCTTGCTTTGGTTCATGAGACTAATTCTGACTTTTTCATAGTCAGCATACTCTTCATGACTCAGGTCAGGAACTTGGTTGCCTCGTCGTGGGGGAAGGAACGCGAGAGCCAGTTCATTAACCTTTAACAGGCTCTTTAAATCGCGGAGGATTGGTCTCAACAGTTCAGTGAATCTATCCTCTACCAATTCTCGCGGTGATCGGTTCTTAATTAAGCGTGCTGGCGGAGGGGCGGAAGAAGTAGAAGGCCGCATACGTTCGCCTCTCACCTTACCTTCACGCGAGTTGCTATCGGTAGATAATTTGGGGTGCTGTTCGATGGCTTTGCTGATCTCAATAGCGGTGTGGACAGCTTTCTTATCAAAGTCGTGAAAGTTTTCAAAGAAAGTGCAAATATTGCCGTCGTCTTCCAGCCTTTTTTTGAACGCGGCGAGCTTTATTTTCCCTTCGTCCGACTCATCATAAGCGGTCTCCAAAAGGTAACTTCCCCTCACTATAAAGACTTTTATTGTTATGCCAGCTTCTTTCGCCGCGTTATATTCCAACTCGGTCAATGACAGGCGGTCGGGGTTATTTTCAGTCGGAATTTTGCCGTATTTCCAACCGATGATGGCAACGTAAACGGAGCTTCTGCGCACCATGTCGAGTGAGTTAGACAAGACGCTACCGACCTTCGTCTGTTCATAAGCCATGTCTAGGATAGGAAGTCCCTGCGCGTGTAGGGCTTCCTTCATAGCATCACGGAGAGACTTCAGGTCGTCGTAGGTGCCAGAGATCATGACCTTAGACAATGGATGTTGATCGTGTGAGTTGTGATCAGTCATTAATTCACCATTCTGCGGTTTAATTATGAGGAAGATCGGTTGATGTGTTGCGGCCTAATATCCTCCGGGCAGTTATTGACGTGGAAATTCAAAAGCTGGATTGAAGATTGAGTTACCAACGTTTCAACCAAATAAGTTGAAAATAGCTGGCTGACCAAAAGCAATAGACTTCACAACGTGTGCTAGTACTTCTTTCTGTTCAGGTTGCCCTTTAGTCGTCTATCCAAGTCTTTGCACCTCGGAATGCTGTAGTAAGTGCGTCATATCTCTGGCTGTATCTCGAGTCTGGAAGCGAGGCATGATGTTGCTTAGTCTGTTAACGGCCTCCTGCAAATCAGGGGTGGTTGTGGAAAGATCGAATGCAAATCGGATGAGATCACTCGCACAGAAGTATGAGACAAGCACCTGCTGCTCACGCCATAGATGTTCGACGAGACCGAATTGATCAATATCGCGGAAGCGCGCCGAGAGGATTCCGTCTACATAACGAGAATCATCGGCTGATAGGATATCTACAGGAAAACGCTCCAACAAAAGTGCCGTGAGTTGCTGTTTCATCTCAAGCCGGTGCCGGGTAATCTCATTGAGGCGCGCGCGGTTGTCACCCGGTGAAGTGATCCGATCGAGATTATCCAGAATATTCTTGACGAGGATGCCGGGGAAGCTTTCCCTGACGCCCGAATCAACTCCATAATGGGCAGGCAACATTCCTGCGTCCAAGGGTGCCCATTCCTGGAGGTGAGCCATCGAGCGACCTCTCCGCCTGGCGCAAACGATGAGACCACAACAGCCGAGTAAGCTCAACGATTCCAGTGGTGATACTACGTAATAATCGCAAGCGATATCTTCGACCGACCACCCGCCGGGTATAGCCCCTCCCGCAAGGCGTCCGTCTACTATAATAAGAAGGTCTTCACCCGACTTTTCCTCGCGGAGTTCCGCACAAAGCATACGTACATCCAGGATTCTGCCTGTAGATGGATCAATATGGGGCAACAGAACAACATCGTTAGAGTCGGTCAAAAGGCGTCGGATGCGGTGGAGCAACTCGTACTCATCGGTGAAATGGTCGAGCAGGATCACCGTTGCCTTCGTCCGGCGACTAATCATTCGCTGTCTAGCCTGATACTGAATATTAAGCTTTTGGAATACCCTGCTGCGAACGCTTTCGCCACGAACGTCGCCGTGATCCGCGATAAACTGGAACGGAGCAGCTATCGTGGTCAGATCAATGTCCGGAACGAGTGCTCTGAATGGCGCTGCGTAATAACCGGCCGCGGCTAATCCCACGGCTATAGCCTCATCTGGCGTTCGCGTGAATACGACGGAGCGCCGCGCTTCTTCCTCCTTGAGGCCACAGAGAGAGCCAAGCAACACCCTCCCTTCCTCAAAAATATCGGAACGCGAATTTGGCTCGGCGTGCATCTCCGCGTCCGAGGAAACCTCAACCTTCGACGCAACACTACCTGAGAGTTCAACCGGGAAGTTCAGGTTGATAAGCTCTTTTCTATATAAGGATTCGGCCAGGCGCTCGTCTTCGACAGCCGCGATGTTTCCCTTCAGCAAGTAGGGTGCTAGACGCCGAGCCGTTAAGGTCGCAATGTCCTCAACGAAGGACTTGTTGACATTCGGCGGGTGATAGCCTTGGCCGTCCTCGAAGCGTGTCCAGGGATAGCCGGTATTTGGCGTCGGATGAAGGAAATCGAGCTTCATTCCTCCAGCGATAGCACGGTGCGTCATTTCCGATCCAGGATAATAGGTTGCGATGTTCGTGCTGATTATGCTGATGTTCCCCCGCGCAACTCTCTCTTTGAAAAAACTGATTGTTTCCTCGAACGTCTCGTGCGATTCATTCGTCAGGTTCCGCTTCATATCGGGCGCGCAGAACATGAGTGACAAGCCGATCCGCAGACCGACTTCCTCGATAGCATCGAGAGTGTTCTGAACTCTGTTGCGCCTTTGCCCTTTATGCATATCGCGGAGAATAGCATCGTTTACCGACTCGACGCCGAAGTAGATGTAACTGCACCCTGCCTGTTTGAGTTGATAAAGTACAGACTTATCCACCTGGTCAATACGCGTTTCACATCCCCAGTTCCACCCCGTGTCACCCAAATATTTCAAGAGTTCGCTCAGGAAGGCACGTCGCGAAGCGCCTTCGCTGCCCCGCGGATTTCTTGCCGTAACTATGTTGGTAAATGTGCTGTCATCAAAGAAAATCGCATCGTACCCAAGAGGCCGCAGTTGCTCGATCTCCTGCCGAACTTTCTCAAAGGAACGCTGAAGAGTCTTGCCTGTAGCCTCGGTACAAAAAGCGCAAGTCCAGAAGCAGCCTCGACTCGTCATCAACTGAGCTGTCCGTAGGTTCCTCCCAGAGCCACGGAAGATTGAGAAAGAGCGCGAGTGATTATCGTCGAGAAGTTCTCGCGGCATGAATGGCAGGGCATCAATGTTCAGCGGATGTCCCGATAGGCGAATTCGCTGCTCCACACCGGCTAACATAAACGAAATGCTGCCGATTCCAGGCAGTTGCTCAATTTCAGATCGTTTCGCCAGGATTCGTTCCTTCACCATTTGACCGTGGGCATTCGGGCCAGCCATCTCGATTTCGCCCACCAGAAAACTCAAGGCGTATTCACCGTCGCCGGACACAGAAAAATCGGCGAGGTATGGGTGTGTTATCGCGGTCGGCTTCGTGAGAGGCTCGGAGCCGAGGCGCGCATTGGGTTCGGCCATCTCGTCCTCATGAGGCCCGCCAAATATGGTTATTACGTCGGGATATACCGCCTTTACGCCTTGGGCAATTCTTCGCGCATTTTCACTGCTTGGCGTCATACTGCTGACCCCGAAGACTCTGGGAGGGGAACTCTGGATACTTCGCTGAAACGCTGCTATATCCATCTCAGCGGCAGATCGAAAACTGATGACGCTAATGTCTTCTATATGGATGGTGCTGAAGTGGCCACGACGAATTTCGTCAACTAATACAGCTAAGGCGTAAAGAAGACTTGTCGGCTCGCCCCCGTAACCGAGGAATTCTGTATTGAATGGAGCGTTGAGGAAACAAAATCTACCGAGTGGCTTCTCAAACCGCATGGCCTACCTCCCTAGCTGCCAAGTACCACCTCTAGGCGATGTTGCGATTAGGTGGCGCAGGCATCTTGCAATTGAGGAGATTTAACCTCAGATTCCCGGCAGCAAGCTGCGGGGATGCCGAATGCGAAATATGGGAGTCCGGAGGGAACAGCGTACCCTCTGATCAAGAGCAGGGTTAATACCCCGTCCGTGAAGTCGGCGTGCGATGAGTTGGCGACGCCGCCTTTATTTATAAAACCGCATTTACACGTATCTGACGGAATCGCTTGGCCGCCGCACCCGGCATGGCTCGTCAAAAGTCTAATATGGTCGTGGATGATGCTGATGTCTACACGATGAGCACAGGCCAAAGGATGCACATCCATCCTATTGATGCATACTCAACGGCAAAGGTGCGCAACGTTAATCATATTCTACAGAGTGCGGCGTCTGGGAGGAAGCAAATGTTAGAACGTCAGACCATGAGCACGCATCCAAGTGTCCGAGAAGGATTTCGACATGTATCGAAATCCAGAATCAGGCAATAGCGTTACAACTGTCGACAAGGTACCCCTACTCTCTACAAAACGGAGGGCGGCTGAAACAGCCCCTCCGGACGAACCGCCAACAAAGATACCCTCTTCAGCCACCAGCCTGCGCGCCATCTGAAAACATTCAGCGTCACTAACTTGCAAGATGTCGTCGATCACTGAGAAATCCAGCGTCTCGGGTAAGATGTCATCACCTATCCCCTCAACTAAGTAAGTAGCGGGCTGGGTCATTCTCTGTTCCTTGAACCAGTCATGAAACACAGAGCCAACGGGCTCTACGGCGACAACAAGAATGTCAGGGTTACGCTCCTTTAGATAGCGTCCAACCCCAGAGACTGTGCCGCCGGTTCCAGCGCCAATAATAACACAATCAACCTGACCGTTAGTCTGCTCCCAAATTTCCGGCCCGGTACTGACATAGTGTGCCTCAATGTTGTCGGGATGCGCGAGTTGATCTACGAAAAAGGCACCGGGAGTTTCCGCCGCGATCCTTCTGGCAGTTGCGTAGTATGACTCGGGCGACGTTGATGGACGGTCAGTCGGAGTGATGACAACTTTGGCCCCAAACATTTCGAGGAGCCTGATTTTTTCGTCAGATACCTTATCGGGGCAGACGAGGATTGTACGATAACCGCGGATGGCACAAACCATGGCGAGCGAAGCACCCGTATTGCCGGACGTGCTTTCGACAATGGTGGAGTGGGGCCCCAACAGCCCGGCCTGCTCTGCCTTCTCGATTAGATGAATGGCCATACGATCCTTGATAGAACCGGTCGGGTTTAGGTACTCGGCTTTGGCGAGAATGGGCTGGGGGAGGCTGGCTGATATTCGCGATAAAGGAATCAGCGGCGTATTGCCGATCGCAGCCAAGATTCCGTCTCTCGTGTTTTGGCTCATGACCTCGCCTCCCAATTCGTCAGTACCTCGTTGATACGCGTGATACCCTCCTTGAGTTGCTCGGGCGGGATCGCGGTGAAACATAGGCGTGCAAAGGATTCGTAATGACGGCCAACGACAAAGCCGGGACAAAGGGAGACGTGTCGGTCGAGTAGTGCGGATAGGAACTTATCCGTCTCGGACTTTCCGGCGATACCATAGGGACGCAAATCCAACAGTACAAATGCGCCAGCCTCAGCGGGAGCCACTATGCAAGACAACGACTCGTGCGTGATGCGCGCACCCTCAATGTATGAAGCGAGCGTCTTTTGCTCCTCTTCGGCAGAGCAACCTAAACATGCCAGTGCCATGCGTTGGGCGACCGTTGATGTATGGTAGGTCGTATGCATTAGAAGGCGCGGAATCAACTCCTGTATCTCGGGTGGGGCAAGTAGATAGCCAACGCGATGTCCCGCTAGCGCGTGTGACTTTGAGAATGTACCTATGACTACAGAACGTCCTTGTATTCGAGGGTTACGACTGATTGGGAGAAAGCGTCCCTCAAAAACGAGGTCTCCGTACGCGATATCCTCCAGTACCCATAAATTATGTTCGAGCGCGAGTGCAGTGAGAGCAGCCTCATAGGACTCGGGAAACACAAAGCCGCTCGGGTTATTCGGGTTACAGAAGTAAATCCCCTTAGTTCGCTCTGTAATGGCAGCTTGTAGCCGAGCCATGAAATCGTCCGAGTTTGCCTCCGGGACGCCATTCATACCAACCGGCACTTCTTTAACTACAAGTCCACGACGATTGAGAATGCCGAAAATAACCGGCCAACTGGGTGTTAGAACGATCACCTCTTCTCCGGGGTCGAAGAGCGCGTCTGCAAGGAGAGACAGTGCTCCAATTGCGCCCGGAGTAACGAAGACATTCTCCTTCTTTACTTGCAGATCGAAGCGTACATTTACGCGTGCAGCTATGCCAAGGCGAAGTTCGGGGAAGCCTTCGAGCGAACCGTAGCGATGGAGAGCGTTCGGTTCGAGCGAAACCTTCATGGCCGAGGCGGGCGGAGATAGATAAGTATCACCGACATGAAGAGGAATGAGAAGCCCTTGAGACATTAGCTCAGCAATTCGAGCTGCCATCGAGCCGAAGCTGGAGAAATGGATCTCGCGTGCCGAGTGACTAGGTTGAGGATATGAGGGCATAGAAACAAATCACATACCTTGACGCATCTTTTGGAGTGCATTCCGGTAATACCATGTCTTGCCAGAGGTCACCACCGGTAAACATGTCGCTGAGGCGATTCGCGTGTATTAACTTCAGCCAACATTCATTGGCCGTTGGCAGAAACAGCAGTGCCAGTATACTGATCACGTCTTTGCCGGTAAAGGTCGTTCCTACGATGGTGTTGGGAAAATTGCTTCGAGGCAATAAATGTCGTGAATCCGTCCGCGCCTATGCAAGGGATGACTGGTGGAGAAAACACACTATGAAAGCCAATGCCGCGCCACTACCAGCCATCTTCGAAAAGAAACTACAGTTAGAAGCCCCTCTATTCCAAAGACAATATGTCTGGAAACGCGAGCAGCAGTGGGAACCGCTTTGGGAGGACATCGCTCGAAAGTTTACTGAGTATCTCGAAGGCCGAAAGGATGCCGTCCATCACTTCGCGGTTCTCTCGCCACGGCCTGCCCCGTCCATCTTCTTGACTCGGAAGTTCAAGCATATGTGGCTTGATTAACGCCCATTGTTCGTCAGTTAGTTCTTCGCCTCGTGCCATGCCCAAATGCTAGCAAGGGTATTTATGAGACCGCTTCTAATAACCTGTCGATCATATACGTAATATAGAACTGTCAAACACCTCAATCAGAAAATGTAACTACCCGTTAGCCATAACGCGAAGGGAGACGCCCATAGTGTTCAACACTATGGGCGTCTCCCTTACTTAGAGTCCATCTTTATTTAGCTGAGCGCATCTTTATTTAGCTTGGACACATATCTGTAGCAGCTAAATAAAGTTCAGACCTGAACGCCACGTAAGTGATTGATTCTACGTCGGCGTTTTTTCATGCCGTAAAATAAAGATTGGCTCCACGAGACAATACCTTGCAGGTACTGAATCCTCTTCCGTCAAATAAAGATCGATACTGCGTTAAACGCTAAACTCCTCAGAACCCTAAGAGACAGGCTCTTCAATTAAAGAATAACACTGTTTTGCAAGTCTGGAAATCCCTCTAATCTGAGCCCGGGCTCGGGTATTTGCAGACTATGGAATTGGAAAACCTAAATCAGAAATAGAGAGAGGATGGTATTGTAGAATAAACAGCGAAATACTCTTTGCTAATGACTCTCAAAGGAGGGTGCTCTATTGTGAGACGTAAGAAATTTGATGTATTCCTTAGTCATAATAGTATTGATGAACCTTGGGTGAATCGTCTCAAAGTTGCATTACAAGAGCGAGGGGTAAAAGTGTGGCTTGATAAAGATGAAATACGGCCAGGAGCCAGATTTGTGCGCGCAATTGAGATAGGTTTAGAAGAGAGCAAGGCGGTTGCATTGATCGTCTCGCCTGAAGCAATGGCTTCTGGATGGGTTGAGGAAGAGTATGATCGTGCTTTAAGTCTTGCCCAATCAAAAGATCGACCACTGCAACTTATCCCTGTCATATTACGCGAAGCTGAAATGCCTGGATTCTTAGGGAATCGTAACTATGTAGATTTTCGTGATGAAACATCTTTTGACGAGAAGATTGAAAAGCTAATCTATGGGATTACAGGAAAGAAATCAGCAAATCAAGTCAAAAGGATAAAGCCTGATCCAGGGTTATTTGATATACCCGTTTTCCCTGATCAAGTTCCTCGCCCATCCTTACTCTCCCGTATAAGAAGTTTGGTTGAATCAAATCCACTTGTTTCTGTTGAAGGATTACCCGGGAGCGGTAAAACTTATTTGGTAGCGTCTTTTCTTAAAGAGAAAAAACCACATTTAATGTATGACTCGATACTTTGGTACGATACTTATGAGAAAGAAACCCTAAATGATTTATTGGCACTTATAGAAACACAGATCAGCCTAGTTGGGCTTGCCATTGTTTCTAAATGTAAAGAACTCATCCATATACTGCGTGAGCGTAATGTCCTACTAGTAATTGATGATTTCCATCAAGTTGACCAGACCTCATACTCTACTCTCATAAACATTGCCTCTGGCTCGGGAGATAAAGCACGCATTATTCTCATAAGCCGCACATACGTTGACCTAGTTAGAAGCGCACCCCGTATCGGCCACCTTGAGATCACTGGTTTTGCATTTGAGGAAATGAGCCGGTTCTTAGCAAGCAGGGGCTTTAAAAACATCAATCATCTAACCATAAATGATTTAATTGCAAAGACAGATGGCCTGCCTTTAGCTGCCTCACTGTTTACCACGCTTGTCCTTGACTTCGGACGCCATCCAGATGATCTACTAAGTGGCAATATGATAAACACTGTCCGTCTCCGCAATTGGTTCGATGAAGTTCTTTCACTTATTGGAGAAAAGGAATCTAGATTATTACATGTCTTAAGCGTTTGTGATGGCCCATTCAATATAGGTGTTATCCGCAAACTCTGTAATTATGAGAAGATAGGCTCAGCCGAACAAGTCTTTGAGAACTTACAGCGCACCTATTTAATTCAGAAATATTCTCCCTACCGTTGGAACGTACATCAGCTAATTGCAATGTTCTGTCTTTCAGCATTAGATGTGAAAGATAGAAAAAGAATTAATTTAACCTTAGCCCGTCATTATCTGGCAGGCTTCAGTATTAGAGTGCCACGCATTTTAGATGAGGAGGAGTTTTTCTGGAAGATTAGGGCTTGTAAACAGTTTCAACTAGCCAAAGAATTTAAAGAGTCGGAAAAGATTCTTCATGATGTTTCTAAAACAATTAATTTCCGGGGGCATTACGAACTATTCATACAGTTAAGTACAAATGAATTGCAGAATAACCATGATCGTGATAGTTGGATTGATTATCATCACGCGCATTTTTGCCTTATTACCGGAAAAATAAAACAAAGCCTCCACGTAATTGAACCTCTTCTCTATAACACCACGGATAGAAATGCTAATAAACGGCTTTCTTTTGCTAGGCTATACGCTGAAATTCTAGGTGCAATGGGCAAACCTCAACTGGCATTACAAAAATTAAGAGGGGTAATGAGTGCCATTGATTCTGCCTTGGCTAAAGTAATAGTGCTTTCCCAAGCAAGAACAACCGAGGTGTGGCTTCTTACCAAACTTGAGAAATATCGTGAAGCTAAAGAATTATGTGAAAGTCTATTGGTTGAGAGTACCCAACGTGATGATAAGCTCGGAGGCGCAATTGCTTTAACTCATGGAGGAATAATTAGTCGTCTAACTGGAGACACTCAACTAGGTTTTGAAAAGCTTAACGATGCAGTGGCTCTTTTCAAAGAGGGAGAAAATAGAAGGGGATTTGCATGGGGTTTATTAAATCTTTCTTTAAGTCAATTCGACGTTGATGATAGAAGCAGGGCTATTTATAACCTTAAAGAATCCCTGCGAATCTATTCTGATATTGGAGAGTGTTCAATTGACTATTTACAATCTCTAAGGGCGGTAAAGTTAAAGCAGCTAAATCCGAAAGTTACGCAGATTATTAATTCCGAGATACGGAGAGTAACTACAGCATTGAATGATCTATTACAAGATACACGAACCTGAACTTGCTGAAAACAATGAATGAAAGCTCATTTACACCCGCAGCATAACAACTCCTGCAACCGGAGCTTGCGGCGTTCTTAGCGCCGGGCAAACCAAGCGCCAAGTAAGCTGTCCAATTGAGTAGAGTTGAATGTGGCGAAGTATAGCGAGGTTAATGCGTATGTTGGATGATTCACTCAAAAGGGCAGCTCAACAACTCATTCAACCCGATCCCTCAATTGCATGATTTTTAAGTGTGTCCTCACGTCGTAAATTCAATGCCTGCACTTGGCGTGGGGTGATTTGGGCACTAGTTCTGCCACATTGGACATCGTTTCTCACATGAAATCTCTCGCAAGCTTCCCCTAACTATCATCCCGGCTGCCCGGACTACAGGTCTGGGCGAAATTACAAATAAATAAATCTAGAGGAATCAAGGATGACTACAGTTTACTATCGCTATATAGTTGAGGTAATGGAGCGTAATCAGTTGATAGCTGAACGGAAAGTACTTTCGATCAACAGTGTGAGTCGCTACGTAACCTGGTACACACCTACACGATACGATGATCCACTAGTTGCTCAACGAGAGCTTGCCTTACCATCATCGATTATACCGATGTATCGTGTTGGCCCTATACCAGAAAACTTAATGCCCCCTTTATCAACTGGCCCTCGTCGTATAGCTCCCGCATTTGGTCATCCAGGCGGGGGGCTAGAAGTTTCTACTAATGAGCCAGTATGGTTATTCGGCCTTTGGTCTTTTGCAATTGGCGCTTATGATTCAAGTATGTGAGGATTATCATGCAAAACGAAAAATTCCAAACGATTGAGAAGCACGAACAAGGGCGAAGGGACTATGTTGCCTTCGATGAAGTGCTTGATATAATTCACAATGTTTTTCAATCTCTTCATGGAAGCCTCTTTAGTGAAGAGCGCTGGCGTTGGGATGCTCCGGTAATCACCTTTACTTGGGGGAATGGTGCCGATATAAATCGAAATTTAAATGGGTTAGTGCTAGGTGATCAGAGGCCAACCGGAGTCGAGATAGAGTCAAATGCATGGAGAGACATGCATGAGGGAGTAAATCTAATTCGATACTGGCAACATTTTCCGGCTGGTAGAATTAATTCCACTCCTTTGTCAAATAAGAAAATAGCTTCACTTGTTAAGAAAGCATATATGGAGGTAAATTCTTGGACGGTGGAACATCTGCAAGACCATAAAATATTACCTCATAGTTAAGGCTGCTTAAAACTCATTCAACCCCATCGCCCTCAGTTCGCCTCTCATCAACATAGTGTCCTGTGATGCAACTTGTGCGGTCATGTCGGGTGGCGGGTTAATTCCGAGTGTGTGGCACCAATATGCTCTTCCTTTTGATGTGCGATATGTTTTTTCTGAAGTAACCCGCATATGGGAAATTGATGAAACAGGGATGGAATTTTGTCAGGTAGAAGAACTTATTTATTGTGCCCTATGTTGAGTAATGAAGGACATGAGAGGTGAGCGAAGAACGATACAAGAAAGCTCTGACAGCAATCTCGGAAGAGGTTGATAAGATCATTGCTTATGACGAGACGTCGCCCGAAGTGCCGTGCGTTTTAGACGCCATCGCAGCTATTTGCCAGCACGGGGCTGATGTTCGTACCAACTAAAGGCAATCTCGCTTACTATCATGGCTCGTCGAGGTTCGTCTCCGGGTATGGAAATGAAAATCGCAGAGAAGATGGGCAGGTAACGCGACTCGTCAGTTGGATTGAATTTAGCTCGAATTTTGTTCAGGGATTGTTGGCGCATTCCTTATGGGGTGTGAATTGGGATAGCGTTTGGACGGTAGAACGTAATTATACATCATAGCCCAATAATGAGGTAAGTCTGCGCATAATACAGTCAACACCTGGTCGCACTTCTCCTTTGGGATGTGTTGTCATTTCACTATACAAAGCAGCAACAGACGGTGTGTTGTTCAGTTCTTTCTCTTCGTCAGCCGTCAGTGGTATCTGTTTCGGACTCGGTACAACGAAGTATTGAACGGCTTTCGTTACATCCCCTTTAGGGTAAAGCAACGAGTCGCCCGTGGTGTTTAACACCACGGGCGACTCTACTATTCAGCGCAGAACTTTATTTAGCTCCTTCAACTGTAGGAAACAAATTAAGTAGCGTACTAAAGGCTCTCTAACTTGTTGATTTTAGATGGGCTCTTTTTCAGTTCAGAAAGGTGAAGACGCGTACTGAAATGAGGGACTATTCCTGACTTGGACTGGAAAGGCAAATAAAGATGCGTACTCAACTATGCGTTAGGTTGTTGCACTGCTCAAAAAGTTACATTTAATTAGTCATTAGAGCCGACATCAATAACAACTTTTCAAGGTGCTTACAAGTATGTCTTCTCCCTACACCCACTCATCTTAGTTACCACTCTTCATTGTAATCTAGCCCATCTTCAGTATTTGCCTTGTCCCACACCGCCCGGCAACGTTGTTCGTCTGGCATGACTAACGTATAACCAACCTCATTAAGCTGTGAGATGACCTTTTTAATCAATTTTATGAAGGAATCAAATGACCATGGTTTTACATTTGATGTGGATTCTTTATTAGCCTCTGCTATTTGTTCCACAATTGCAGAAATCCATTCGTATTCAAATAAACGCTGAACAAACTCCTTCCATAGTTCACCCGGACGTATTGAGTCATCTATATGTCTTTTAATGGTTGAATCTGCTGAGTGCGCGAAACTTTGTATGACTCCCGCATCATCTAAGCGGCGGGGTCTCAACGCCTCAAGGCTAGATGGCTCTTCTTCCAAGGAGTTCTTCCAAATCTTCAGCCAAGGTGATGCATCCCCGTCCGGCAGTTCGTTCTCCTTAATAAGTTGTCGTAGCTCTTTAGAAGCTGCTCGCACCATCGGCTGATACTCGTCAAATGGATTATCTAAATCGTACTTCTTTCTGAGTCGCTCCAGAACCAACTGGACTTCAGGCTTATACCTCAACACTCTAAACAACTCATGTATCAAATACTCGATATGCCTAGAATGCTCATATCCTGAATACCTGCCGGGAATTATCGCGGCAAAAAGCAGCAGCAACAAGGGGTCAGATAATGCCCCTTGATTTAATATCGGTTTCCTCGCTATGTGTTCTTTGAAATTTACTCCTGATTGTTCTAACGACAGTTGTAGTGGTGATGGGCGGTAGGTTTGAAATATAACGTCTATTACTACAGGCCAAGCTCGTTCGGCATCTCGTTGACCAGATGTTTCGCGATAATTGTCTACGGACCGCTTCAAGCTTTCCACTTCTTCGCGCCATGCTCTCCACCATGTTTGTGCCGTTCTAAGTTGAGAACGATGATGCTCTATACCCAAACTATAAATAGTACGAAGAGACCCTGCGAAGGACTCCGTAGAAGTCTCACGCAACATTACCGCTTGACGATTCCTGAACCTCGCCAAATTGTCCTTTGTTAATCTAACTGAACCGAGAATATTCCTATCTGTTGAGGCTGACTCAAGTGACTGGATAGCCATTTCGGAGACGCGCCATTGCCTGCCTATGTGGAAGAGTGAGGCAAAATATAAAGGCATTAACTGTTGGAGTGCTGCCGCCAAAACACTCCCAAGTATGAAATTAGAAACGTCATCTCCACGCTCCGAAGTCCTGAATGTACTATGCGACCTTTCGGAGTCAAGCTCGTCAAAATTCATGACCCATCGGGCTAAGGAATCTGCGAGAATAGCTTGAGGCAATAATTCCCGCTTCGCGCTCGCGAGGGAATCCCTTAGCGGCCCTTGGATTGTTGTCCTATATATTTCAGGCATGTGTTCTAGCTTCCTTTAAGAGTCCATTGAACTGTTTACTGCTAAAAAAACGGCGGAAAAAGCGTGTGGCTTGGCGCTCCGAGCGCAAATCAGTTAAATCAACAATGGTTATCTCGCCTGTATCAAGATCATTGAAAAATACTAGACAGGGCACGTGTTCAGGCTTTATCCCAAAATGCTTGGCTACGGCCCAAACCTCATTCCGGTCGTACAGCAAATGATATTTAGGCTCTAATAGATGTTCGAGCGTAACGAGTTGGCCCTCGCCCACACGAACGATTATGGCCTGTTGGTTTTTAACCAGACTTTGCAGAAGAGCACTGCCAGCGCCCGCTAGTTGAGGCTGCGATTGGATGTTAGAAGTATCCTCTTGCACTTTGTTTCCGAACAGCTTCCACCATGGGTGGTTCTTGCTACGCGTAATTTCAATCCACTTCGTTGAAGGAGATTCGATAACAAAGATGGCACATTCCGCGCCGGATAAGCTATCCAGTTCCAATATCCCTGATTGCATGTATTGAACCAGAGGTGTATCCATATCTGAATAGAGCATAAAGCCATAAAGAATAAAGCCATAAGCCTGTATTTGAATCCAAGCAATGCGAACCTGATCTAATCCGGGCACAGGAATCATGTTTATCTCTCCCTAGATCACCCCTATTTATTTTCGGGTAGGTCTCGGCTGTTTTTTGACTTTAATGGGAACATCCTCCTCCTCCGCCTTGATGGGCGCTGATCCGGAATACCACCACCAGAGTACAAGTACAAATGCGGCTACTCCACCAACTGCTTGAACGGAAATCTGCCCGAAGCTGCCGGCAGAGCCGCCAATGTTTACGCCAATCGTGCCCGTAAAAAAGAAAGTGAAAAAGCCCGCCAACAACGAACAGACAAAGGCGAGCAATCGCTGCTTGAATTGAGGAAGTGAGTCGGGGGCTACAAAAAAGACTATGATAATGAATGCAAGAAGGATTGAGCCGAATATCCAAGATGCTAGTTTGGAGTCCATTGCTTTTCCCTTACCGCGAAGCGGGCAGCGAGTTCCTAAGTTCTAGGAAACGGCATTGAGTGCAGCAGGCTGTAAATTCTTCGCCAAGTCTGCCTCCATAAGTAAGCCAGCAGGAGCTTATGGGCAGTTAAAAGATGATTACACTGTCCTATGTGGATCCTCTCTTGACTCGTGTTGATGACTAGCTAGCAACTTATCAACCTACTCAATCTGGAGTTCTGAGCCGGTACCTGAGTGAGGTTTAGTCCCATATACTTATGGTTGTTGAAGGCTAACGAGGTAAGATTTACGTCAGCAAGAAATAAGAAGTGAGACAGGCGAAGATTATTCCTTCCGCACCGGACTGTCAATATTTGATACTGTTACTCATGGCTCACTCGCCTTAGAGAAAGCTCTGTAAAATAACCTCAATCTCTTAAAAGTCGCTGACTGCACAAAATGGTTAACTACACTGTTGAAGAAGCTGTACGTGGCCTGAATTCAATACCTAATTTCTCTTTTAGATAATCCTTCAAAACAAAGACTTCTATTTTATGAACTTTTGTTGGATTATCGAGTAGGTATTTGGTGTAGCTGCCACCGGTTCCGGCCTGAGCAATCTGCATTTTCCTTTCTTCACCACTAAGGTCCTTAATAACGTCGTCATGCTTCACGTCTGTGTCCCAACACACTATGCTGTGCAGATTATCAAAGGAATGATTGAACTGCTGACCAGTCAGGAAATGCTTGAACTCCACGTAATACAGCTTTGAATATTGTATCGGCGTTGTGTTATCACCTTTAGCAATCACATCAATACCGGAATGCGTGTCGTAATCCACGATATAAAATGGAAATAGATTCGGTTCGAGGATTGATAGCTGTAATAAAAGAGCGAAGACCCCGCTTTCTCTATTCGGCTCAATGAACGTTTGACCTTTGTATTCGACCACGTTGGCCTTATTAGCTTTTTTGATCCTCCATGCGAAATCCTTTCTTTCCTTTTCGACTGTGCGATAGGCAACAGCTTCTTCTTCCAGCCAGCTAATTTCACGCCATTCATCACCTTCGACGATTTCTCGGTATATATCTTCAGCAGCAAGTTGTATATCTTCTAGGATTTCTACAGGCGTATTCTCAACAGACCCTCTGTTAGCCGTAAGTCGAAGGTCTTGGCAATTAAAAAATGCGTGGAACTTGGTGAACTCGGAACCTTTATAAGTTATCCACTCGTTTTTTCGCTGAATGGGTATGAAGTCCTTGCACAACCAAAGGCCGTATCTTTCTTGTACGGAGTAACTGCCGGTGGGCGCTTGGTAACCACTCCGCCTTAACATAGGATTGTAAGAGTATTTAACTTTGTTCCCCTCTATTGAGAAAATTGCTTGGAAGCTAATATCGGGAAAATTTTTAAGCTGACCAGTTCTAATAACTTTTTTGGAATAATAATCAGGCGCGTGTATCAAGTGTTCATCGAATAAATCACTGATGGTTTTGCTGGCTTCTGGAAAAGGATGTCCAAAGGTAACCATTTCTGACTCATCACGATTTAGCCCCTTGAGAATGACCACCGCGTCAGCGTGTGTATTGATGCCGAAAGCTCGTTCGCTAGAACCATATTTAGTGAACCATAAAATGTAGTCCCTCAAAATCTCATGAGTAAATTTATTTCTTCTGTTATTGTTATAGCCCTTTATGATTATTTCCGTGCCCGTCAAACCATTCGGAGCGCCGCTCTCAGTCACCTCTACTGTGGGGATTTCTCTATTAAATAATTTCTTAAACGGCTCTTTCATAGTAGCTGTATAAGTTGTTCCGTTCTTAGTTGTTATCACCTTTATCTCTGAACTATTAAAATAAACTTTTGTCCCATGCCCTTTTTCCCCAATAGTATCTAAATCATTTCTCCTAAGAGAATTTCCTAGATCGAAGAATGACTGTAAGCCCTCCCGATCCATTCCTTCACCATCGTCCTTTAACTCTATCTGTAAAATCTTTTCTCCAAATTCCTGCACAACTGAAAAAAGGATCTCTATTTTACGCGCGTTAGCGTCGAATGAATTACTGATGGCCTCCCGGACGAGGTCTAATGGATTAGAGAAATCGTTGGCGATTTCAATAAATTCCTGCGTTTCATCTACTTTTGGTGTGATATGGAATGAGGACATGGTGTTTTTCGAGCTATGATCATTTGTGAGAGAGTAACAATATCCAACCGCAAATGCGAATATAGCAAAGAAGCAATAAAGCTATCAAACGAAGCGCATAAAGCATAGTAGATGTAGCCTATAGATAGTAGGTAACTTCCTGAGACGTGCCTGCTGCTAAGCTTTTCAAGGCTGCATCAATTGCATCTTCAACCTTCCGAGTTTTCCCTTTTCTACCTCTAGTCCCTGCATGTGCTTCAAAGCGATGGCGCGTGGGTAAGACATTCTGCTGTCGGTAATAGTTCTCGGTCCAACTTACTCTCCGAAGGAGATACTCCTCGAAACATTCCATATGCTGAGAGACGGCTTGTGCTGTGAGCGGCAGCCGGTCAAGGTTTTTCTCGAACCACGCGCGATGCCCCACCTCCTCGACGATTGCTTTTAGGGAAGCCCGCATGGGTTGACCGACAGTTTGCTTAATCCGTAAGGCCGCGTCTTTTACTGCCTCTGCAAGTTTCACATCCCAACTCTCCCAATCAACGCGCGTGGGAGGTGGAAGATATTTATTAACCGCGGGCAGGTTAGCTTCCAGCCAATCAGGATCGTAACGTCGCAGCCAATCAAGCAGAGAGAAAGTAATCTCCTGCAACTGAAGACGGCCCGCCTCCGGGTTGGCTTTACGGACGCCTAAAAACTGAACTCGGCGCGTTTCTAATTCTTCATTAAATGGTTTCCGAACGATCCGATAGCGGTTGAGTATCTCGCCGCTCGCCCTCTGCGACCCCGGAGTGTTCCGGGGGTAAGTGAACCCTAGTTGAATAGCACGCCTTTTGACAGTCAACTCGTTAACCCCAAGTCTGTCAGCGATCACGCGGATTGTGAGGGATGTATTATCCCACAACGCGCGCAGAGACTTCTCCCAAACATGACCGTAGGATTGTACGCTGCTCTTCTTGAGGCGGTCTTTCTCCGCCTCGTCGGGTCCGGTTCTCGTGTAAGTAAACCCGCACTCGCAGGTGAACGTACCCACCGGTTTGCCGAGATTCTTCTTGACACCATCCTCTATCCGGCAATTCTCCACGTGCGGCCTCTCGAAGTGATCCGATGCTTTGTTAAGGCACGGCCATGGCGCGTCGCCGAACGGCTTGAACTCCTTGAAATCGGTAAAAACTTCCTCCGGTGTACAGCCAAGGAAAACCATCAGCAACAGGTGTCGGAGCGGATGTTGAATAATCCCCAATTTGCCCCGGTGTACCAGCCGGAGGAGCCAGTGCTAGCTCTGATCGCCGATAGGGCACTGAAGGCGCTCCAGTAGCTCAGGAGTGTAGAACGTGATGAATTTCTCCGTCAGTTCACTCGACCTGACGCGCCCGTTAAAGAAAGCGAGGCCGCGCCGGAGTAGCAAATTGTAATAACGGTTGAGTAAAACTTCGCTATCGAGAGCCTGCCCCCGCCACTTAAGTAACCATGCGGCACCCTCAGCTAACTTCAGCAGTGCTGTGTGAGTGTTGTTAGAAGGGTCCAGCGGGCGAGGGCTCATGGCGTGGACCGCCCGCTCGGCTGTCATTACTTCCTCTCTGCTTTTCGAAGTTCTCCACGATGCCGCACTTGCCTCTAAGAAGACAGAGTGATGCTGGCATACTTCGACTCCGGGAACCTGATGTATGCGATGCCAGTAAGTCTCGCCGCAGAGCCTTCTGTCGTCCGACACACACTCCGGACAGAATTTAAGATATGTCGGCGGCTTGAGCCTTCCAGCCGTAATGCCTAACCGCTCGTAAACATGGTTTGTGCCTGATTCACGCATTTCGCGTCGAACGGCCAACGCGCGCTCGGGCGGGATGAAAGGGGCGTAGAAAGGGTAAAGGGTGTTATCGTCAACGAGACCATCGGCGGTGTAGTTATGTTTAATCACTATCGAGCCGATAAGGTGGTCTATTCTGTTCGGCAAATCTATCGCCGCGGCGGCATATTCAACCCCGAACATCTCCCGGATGGCAATGCCCCTATGCAGGTACGGCATCGTCGCATCGAAGCGCACATAGACGCTGAACAGCAGTTCGTCGGAGTGAGGATCAGGGAAACATGAGATCATGGCCGCCTCCTCAAGACAGAAATTCGCTCGACGGCTTGATGATACCGGCGTCCAGCAGTGATTGGTAGGGACTCACAGGCGGTTTGGATTGTGCGCCTTGAGTAACGATGCCCCGCAAATCTCCATGCTCGAAAGTGATGTCCTTCGACCCTCGCCCTTTACCGCGACTGAAAAAGCCCTGAATGATTTTTATGTCATCTTCCTTTGACGCCTTACGGCCTCCTGACCCATTTCCATTAGGGTTTTGAGCCGAGGCCGCCCGAGCGCCGTTAGCCAAATTATGCTCCCCGTCAGGCTGTTCGGGCGCGGTGGCTATCTCATGTACCGGCACTACCGACGGCGGGCAAACGTCTCCGATTTTTGCAATGGCCGCGCTGTCTCCCGACCTGAGCACTTCCACAATGCGGCTCAGGAGTTTGAAGTCATCGCGGTAAGCGGAGCGGAGTAAGCCTTCATTTATCATCTCTTGACCCGTCTCGATGGCCCTTATTTGGGCCGCCAGATAGATTCTGATGGCAAGATCAATGACTCCGTAGGATACTTCATGAAGAGTGCGGGACAGGGCGGGTGTGAGTGAGCATTCCTCCTTCACGTACTGTAGGCCCCACAGCGTCTCGATAAAAAGGCGCCATTCTTCATCGAACTCCATCCAGTTCCACACGAGATCGCCCTGTCCCGACCCCCGTCGCGCCTGACGGAAGGTGCCACCGAGGAGGCTTGCGGCCTCATAGGTGCCGATCAGGATGACCGGTAGCCCGATCTTGTTGATGAGCTTAACGAAGAAATTGAGCATCTCGTCGGCCCCACCACTCTTCGCGGCGTTCAGGTGCTGAATCTCGTCGATCCCGAGCACGCCGAGGTGGTGGCGGGCGGCGATGCTCGTCATGGCAAACTACATCTCGTTCGTGGAGCGCCAACGCTTGTCGAAATCCTTCTTGTAGTTGGTGCCGAGGAGGGCGTCGAGCGCCTCGAAGAAGCTCAGGCATAGACCTCTCGTCGAGCCGTCCTTGGGGCATTGGAGCGTGAGCCACACGATCTGCGCCTTGGTGAAGTTCCTCCCCTTGTAATTGTTGTGGAGGATGATCTGCGGGTAGAGGTGCAGGACGCTGCGCAAGGCCGTCGATTTACCGACCCCGCTCATGCCAATGATTGCGAAACCCGCCGCTGTCGGGGCGAACTGCGTCGTTATATCCCGCTGGTTCTTAAAGCACAGCAGCCGCTCTTCAAGCGTGCCCGCGTATGAAGGGTTCATGGGATTACGCGACAGGTACCCATCTCTGATTACGCGGGAGATCATGCCCTCAAGTTTCAAGTGATGGGGCAGGGGCTGCACGAAATGGAGAAGATCCATGGCCGCATGCGTGCGCAGGTGTAGCGGCAGCAGACGCATCTCGTCGCTGTACTCCGGAAACCACTGCATAAGTTTAGTGGCCCGCTTCCGGGTATTGATCGGCGGCAGCGCCTCTAAAAGCGGGTTACCGCCGAATTTAGGTAATTCCGGAGCCGAGTAAGAGGCTTCGACGACGGTACCCTTATCGACTTGAACAGAGTAGGTGTTGTCTTGATCGTTATTCATCTTCTTTGGCCTCCCTGCGCGCTTCGCGAAGCTCATCGAATGGTCTCGCCGGAGGAACATAGCCCTCGGGAACGTCCGTTTTCTTAAACGCAATCACCTGTGCCTGATTTGCCGGGGTCCGGGGCTTTAGCTGGTTCTCACCTATACCATTCGCGCCATTCTTACGCTCGTGGGCCTTTAGCCCTTTACGGTTGTTGCGGACGCCCTTCGTGAGCGCGCTGGCGCTAGGTTCTGACTCCCTTCTAGCCTCTTTAGTCATTTTCTCTCCCTCGGTGACGATAGTGCTGATCTTGGCGTGGAAGTCAGCCTTCGACTGCTGAACCTCAGTCTCAGCGTCCTTCTCGGCTTGCCTCTCCAAGGCGAAATACTCTTTCATCTCGTACCAATCTCTTCCTTGAAACCTTCTGTATTTCGGTGTTAATTCGCACGTCACGAACCGCCTGCCCCGGTCGAGCCGGAGGTGAATTCTGTCAACCAGAGGCTCTGAGACGATCTGGAATCCGGTTGCCTTTCTACCTTTGCGGCGGACGAACAACTGATCCTCAATCGCCATGTCGCAGGTGTAGTAGAGTCCTTTGTGGTAAAGACCATCCGGCGTAGCGGAAGCCTTGCCGCGGGGCAGTAGATTCAAATGAATCTTCTCGGGGGACTCCCACCGGAGCTTCCCGGTGCGATGCTTCATCCCGTAGTTCCAGAGATTGATCGGCACCGGCTCGACCTTCTTCGGAATCATGAATTCGTCTTTCGGATATTTCTTCATCCGGTGCGCATTGTTGTGATGTAGGACGCACTCGATCATCATTCGGCGGAACTGGTTCAGCAGGATACATTGAAAGTCGCTAAAGACCGCTCTTCTAAGGCACCTCTAACTCTATACGAGTTGTCAGCCCATATAGAAATCATTACGTACAAGGAACTCAAAAGCTTGAATTCTATATGGCGTTGTAAGATGTATCTTTATCCGGATTATAAGCCCCGGAAGTTTGTGGCAAGTGGGCGCGTGTCTTCGATGATTCAACCTGATAAAGAGCAACTAACGACGCCTAACTTGAAAATTCCCATGCTCGCTAATATTGCGGTAGATGTCGCATGGGTATTAGAAGATTAGTAAGCATGTTAATACTATGATTTTATAGATGCCCTCTGCGGAGACAAAGGGATCAATCGCCGTTTTAGTTCATGAGAGAATATTGGGCTTCTGATAGGGAATAAATAATGAGCCGTCGGATAAGAATGCTTACATCTGGCGGCTATTTTATTCGTTGAAGCAGAGTCCACATCTTAATTTTCGCTAACCACAGTAGCTATCACACGAATAGGATTCTTCAATCGAAGCTCGCGGTACCTTTCCTCCTTAATGACTTTGACTCTCGAATTACGAGAGCCGCCGAGGAAGTTTCCTCGGCGGCTCTCGTAATTCGACGAAATTTGAGTACGCAACTCTATTCCAGAGTACGCATCTCTATTTCGGAGTACGCATCTTAATTCCGCTACTACATCAACTGTGCCCGTCAGGCTAGTGGCCGCCGTTTGAGAGTTTGCCGACGAGGGTGAAGAGGGGCATGTACATGGCGATGACGATGCCGCCGATGGTGACGCCGAGGAAACCGATCATGGCGGGTTCGATCAAGGTCAGCATGTTGGCGATGGCTGTGTCGACTTCCTGTTCGTAGAAGTCGGCGATCTTGCCGAGCATGGAGTCGAGTGCGCCGGTCTGTTCGCCGATGCCGACCATCTGCGCGACCATGTTGGGGAACACGTCGGTCGCCTTCAAGGGTTCGACGAAACTCTCGCCGCGTTCGACGCCCGTGCGGATGCCGCGTATGGCTTCTTCGATGATGACGTTTCCGGCGGTGCGCGCCGTGATGTCTAAGGATTGCAGGATGGGGACGCCTGAAGAAAGGAGCGTCGAGAGCGTGCGCGAGAAGCGCGCGATGGCGATCTTGCGCAGGACGATGCCGATGATCGGTGCTTTCAGGAGCAGCCGGTCAATGTTGCGATGCCCGTTGGGGGTCTTGTAGTAGGAGCGCAGTCCGAGGCCAGAGGCGATGAGGCCGACGAGGATGCAGAGGCCGCCCCAGCCCGCTACGAAGTCGCTGAAGGCGACGACGATGCGCGTCGGGAGCGGAAGTTTTTCGCCGGGGCCAAGGAGGCCGAGGAATATCGTCTGGAACTGCGGAATAACGAAGATGAGAATCGCGGCGACGACGAGGATGGCGATGAGTATCACCGCCGTCGGGTAGATCATGGCGGAGATCACGTCGCGTCGCAGTTTGACGATTTTTTCAATGAAGGTTGACAGGCGTTGCAGGATGATGTCGAGAATACCGCCGGTCTCGCCCGCTTCGATCATGTTGACGAAGAGTTGATCGAACACTTTGGGATGATTCGACATGGCCGCCGCCAAAGTTGATCCCTCTTCCACGTCCTGCCGGGTTTGCGTCAAGACTTGCTGAAAAAATTTGTTCTCCTGCTGGCTCGCCAGAATGTCGAGACACTGCACGAGCGGCAACCCCGCGTCGATCATCACGGAGAACTGGCGCGTGAAGATGGACAGCTCTTTCGACTTCACCTTGCCGCGCCCGCTCAACTTCGGCACGGCGATCTCGCGCCCCTTCTCTTTGACCGAGGTGAGCATGACCTGTTCGCGGCGCAACAGTTGTTTCAACATGTCGCGATTGTCGGCGACGCGTTCGCCGACCATCACTTCGCCGAGTCGGTTGCGGCCTTTGAAGACGTAAGTAGGCATCTGTTAAAAACTCCTTAAGAAGCAGTGACGAGTGACAAGTGACAAGTGACAAGTTAGAACAAGTTTCTGGTTTTCATCTCGTCACTTGTCACTCGTCACCTGTCACTGCTTTATCTCGTGGGGCGCGTGCCGATAGGACGCGGTTGGGCGTAGGGGCTGGGGTGCGCGGCGGGGCGGGGCGGCATGTTGCCTGCGCCGTTTCCGTTGCCCGTGTTGACACCCGCGCCGTGTTCGATCAGTTCGCGTAGCTCGTCCGTGTTCGACGAACGCTGCATGGCGAGTTCGAGAGAGATCAGGCGTTTGTGGTAGAGCGTGGCGAGCGCCTGATTGAAAGTCTGCATGCCGTATTTTTCCTGACCCGTCTGCATCATCGAGTAAATCTGGTGAATCTTGTCTTCGCGGATCAGGTTGCGTATGGCCGCGTTGGGGACGAGGATTTCGAGCGCGGCGACGCGCCCCTGCCCGGTGGCGCGCGGCAGCAAGGCTTGGCACATGATGCCTTCGAGCACGAGCGAAAGCTGCGCGCGAATCTGCGCTTGCTGGTTCGAAGGAAACACGTCGATGATGCGGTTGATGGTCGAAGCGGCGGAGTTCGTGTGCAGCGTGGCGAACGTCAAGTGGCCTGTCTCGGCGATGCGAAGGGCGGACTCGATGGTTTCGAGGTCGCGCATTTCGCCGACGAGCACTACATCGGGGTCTTGGCGCAAGGCTGTGCGCAGGGCTTCGGCGAAGCCTTTCGTGTCGGAGCCTACTTCGCGCTGGTTGACGACGCAAGACTTGTGGTTGTGCAGAAACTCTATGGGGTCTTCGATTGTAACGATGTGCTCGTGGCGTTCGCGGTTGATCTTGTCGATCATCGCGGCGAGCGTGGTCGATTTGCCGGAGCCGGTCGGGCCTGTGACGAGAATGAGTCCGCGCGGCTTGTCGCAAAGTTTGGTGACGACCGCCGGAAGGCCGAGTTGCTCGAACGATCTGATCTCGTAGGGGATGGCGCGAAAGACGCAGCCGACCGCGCCGCGCTGGTTGAAGAGGTTGGCGCGAAAGCGAGACAGGCCGCGCACGCCGAAAGAGAAGTCGAGTTCGAGCGATTCCTCGAAGCGGTGCTTCTGCGCGTCTGTCAGGACGCTGTAGGCGAGTTGCTTTGTGTCTGCGGAGGTTAAGGTTTTGAAGCCGTCGAGCGGCTTGAGCGCTCCGTCAACGCGCACCTGCGGCGGCGTGTTTGTGGTCAGGTGCAAGTCAGACCCGCCCAACTCGATCAACTTCTTGAGCAGATCGGAGAGCGAAAGTTGCTCGGCCAGAGACGATTCGTTAGCTGACATTTTTGCTTTGTGGACTCCGTAGGTGAAGATTGCCCGGACGAAGGGGCGAGAACGCGAGGCGCGTACGCGCGCGACTGAAAAAGTTCGCGCGCGTGCGATGAATCAACGACTCACTTCTGGTTTTGCGCGGTCGTAGAGTTTAAGCGGCGCGAGCCGAGCGCGACGATGGCCTGTTCGGATTCGGCTGCGAGCGTGTCTGCGAACTCGGCGGGCGCGTTCGTCGCGAGGCTGTAGACCTGGCCGTCCGACTCCGTGAAGTAGAACGTCCACGCGCGGCGTTCGCCGCCCGCAGCGATTGTCTGCGCGGTGACGACGAAGACGCGGCGTTCGCCGAACTGGCGCTGCACGTCGTTGATGACCCAGCCGCCCTCGGCAACCATCCGGTTGATGACCGTGCGGCGCAGGAGCGTGACGGGGACGCCGCCGAAAGTTTTGCTGCGCGCGTCTGAAACAGAGGGCGCGGCCGACTGCAAGTTGACGCGCGACCAGACGGCGGAGGAGCGCACGCGCCCGTCGGCGGCGCGCACGTTGAAACGCATCTCGCCCGCACGCGAGGCAGCCGCACTCGTCCAACCGCTCGGCATCGGCGAACTCGACGCAGCAGTGCGCGGCAACGCTGTCGGCAACGCATCCTTCGACGCCGTAGGCAGTTCGAGCATGGGCGTCGGCGTCACGACAGGCGTGATGCTTGAGAGCGCGGCGGTGCTCGGTAGAGCCACGTCGGGCAGCATGAGATTGTTCGCCTGACCCGTCGCCGTTGTTGTCGTCAACGCATGATTGGCGGCGGGTGCGAACGGGGAGATAAGTTTGGGTTTGGACGCCGTCATCATGGCGGCGCGACGACGGCGGCGTTCGGCAGCGGCGGCTCGTTGGCGGCGCACGCGTGCGCGGTAGCGTCGCCACCAGGCGCGTGAGTGGCGGCGTGCGTAGCGGCCTTTGGCGCGGCGCGAGGCGGAGGGGCGCGAAGACCAGTGCGCCAGCGAATCCGAGATCGGCAGCGTCGCCGCCACCGTACACATGATGAGTATCGTTAAAACTAAAGCGCGCAAAAACATTTGTGAACCTCTCTTCTAAGCGACCGTCTCGCGCACGACTTCTTCGATGGTGGTCACGCCGTTTCTAATCTTCACCAAGCCGGAGGCGCGCAAGGTGAGCATGCCGTTCTCGATGGCTCGCTTGCGCAGTTCGAGCGCAGATGCGCCGATCAAGATCAACTCGCGTATGTCGTCCGTGATCTCCATCACTTCGTAGAGACCGACGCGGCCTTTGTAGCCGGTATTGTTGCACTTCGAGCAACCCTTGCCCTTGTAAATCTTCAAGTCGTGCGCTTCTTCCTTCGTGAAGCCGATCTCGACGAGGGCTTCCGAAGGCGTCGGATGCACTTCTTTGCATTCCGTGCAGACGCGGCGTATGAGTCGCTGCGCCTGAATCAAGTTAACGGAGGTGGCGACGAGGAAAGGCTCGATGCCCATGTTCATCAGGCGGGAGATGGTGGAGGGCGCGTCGTTGGTGTGGAGGGTGGAGAGGACGAGGTGGCCTGTGAGCGCGGCTTTGATGGCGATCTCGGCGGTCTCGAAATCGCGTATTTCGCCGACGAGGACGATGTTCGGGTCTTGACGCAGGAACGAACGCAGGGCGGCGGCGAAGTTCAAACCGATCTGCTCCTTCATCTGCACCTGATTGATGCCGACGAGGTTGAACTCGACGGGGTCTTCCGCCGTCATGATGTTCGTCTCGGTCGTGTTCAAGGATTGCAGCGCGGAGTAGAGCGTGTTGGTCTTGCCCGACCCAGTCGGGCCTGTGACGAGCACCATGCCGTAAGGGCGTTCGATGTTGCGCTTGAACTTGACGAGCGACTCAGGCTCGAAGCCGAGCTTCGTCATGTCGAGCATCAGCTTCTCTTTGTCGAGAAGACGCATCACGACTTTTTCGCCGAAGAGCGTGGGCAAGGTCGAGACGCGGAAGTCCAACTCGCGCGAACGACCTTCGGAGCGCAACTTGATCTTGATGCGACCGTCCTGCGGCAGGCGCTTCTCCGAGATGTCGAGCTTCGACATGATCTTGATGCGGGAGATGAGAGCGTCGCGCAGTCGAAGCGGCGGATGCATCACGTCGTAGAGCACGCCGTCAATGCGCAGGCGTATGCGCATCTCTTTTTCGTAAGGCTCGATGTGAATATCGGAAGCGCCGCGCTGCAACGCGTCCACGAGCAGGACGTTGACGAGACGCACGACGGGCGCGTCTTCGCTCATGCGCGCCAGACTCGACACGTCTATCTCGTCGTCTTCGTTGATGACCTCAACGTCGCCAGCGGCCTCTTCGTCGAAATCCAACTGCGCGAGCGAGACTGCGTCCGCCGCCATCGCAAAACCGTTTCCGTTGCCGTGCCCGTTGCCGTTCGCACCGGCCAGCGTCGCCTCGACCATCCCTGCGAGTTCGATCTCGCGCGTCCCGCCGTAGTATTCCTCTATGGCCTCCTGCACGCCCGCTTCCGAGACGACTACGGGTTCGATGTTCAAGCCCGTCATAAACTTGATGTCGTCCATCGCGAAGACGTTCGTGGGGTCAACCATCGCCAGCGTCAAAGTCGCCCCGACGCGCGAGAGCGGCAAGACTGAATACTTGTCGGCGACTTCGCGTGGGATGAGGCGTATGACGGAGGCGTCAACGTCGAACAGGTCGAGATTGACGGAAGGCACGCCATACTGGCGCGAGAGCACAGCCGTCACCATGTCGTCTGAGACGAGTCCGAGTTTGACGAGATTGAAGCCGAGACGCCCGCCGTGCTCGCGCTGGTAGTCGAGCGCTTCACGTAATTGCTGCGGCGTCAGGATATTTTCGCGGACGAGTATTTCGCCTAATTTAGCTGACATTTCTTGACTGTTTCCACAGGAATCGAACGCTACGGGGTAAGAACTTGAGACGGGGCAGGAACTTTCAACTCGACTCGGACATGGGAGATGCACGCCAGACGCGCGTTGTTAGTCTTAAGGCAACGATGACAAACATCGTTGGCAAAATCATGTTACCGGACATGTCGTGCGCCTGTCAAGATGAATATGCGTTGACGCGGCGGGCGGGGCGCGCGGACTCAAAAACGAAGTCTTTACAGTAATTTCCAGATGTAAGAGGGGCGGGGTTGGCGTCAATCTGAACGAGGGCGAGGCGGGCTGTTAAGACGGATGAGTGTTAAACGCGCTAGAGGCGACGCCCGTTTTGAGCGTCGCCTCTAGCGCGGTTCGGAGTGGAAAAGAATTTAGGTCTTGCGTTTTTTGGTCGTGGTCGTAGACTTGTCAGCCGGTTTGGGCTTGAGTGCTTCGTTGAGTCCGGCGACGGCTTCTTCGGCCATCTGCTTGCGCGGGTCGGTCGCGGGGGCTTTGCTGGCGAACTGTTCGAGCATGTCGCGCCCCTCGGCGGTCTTCGCGCCAGTCGGGTCGGAAGCCAAAGCTAGACCGAGACCGTAGATGGCGTCGAGGTTGCTCGGGTTCGACGCCAGAATCGCCTTGTAGGCGGCGATTGACTCGTCCACGCGCCCGCCCATGAAGAGCGCGTCGCCGAGGCTCGCCTCCGCTTTGGTCTTTTTCGCCGTGTCGGTTTCGGCGGCGATGTACTCCTGAAACGCCTTGATCCCTGCTTCCGTGTCAACCTGCGCGTTCGTCTGCAACGCGACGCGGTAAGATTCCGCGCGCTGGAACAAATAGTCTAAATCTTCACTCTTTGCCGCATCGCCCGACGCGGCGACGCGATCCGCCTGCGGGGTGCGGTAGGCGGCGATGGCCTTTTCAGCCGTTTCGGTCGCGAGTTTCAAGTCGGCGCGCGCGGCGTCTTTGCCCGCCTGATCTCTGGCCTTCGCAGCTTTGTTGTAGTTGTCCACGCCGCGCGAGCGCAGCGCGATCGCTTTGTTGCGATGAACGACCGCCTCGCTCGGGTCAATCGCTATCGCCTGATCGTAGGTGGCGATAGCGAGATCGTAATTCTTGGCGTTGAAGGCATCGTTGGCGGCCTTGAAGACGGCGGGGAGTTTCGCGTTGCGCTCCTCGATCTTCGCGTTCTTGGCCGCGATCTCCGCGCGCAAACGCGCGTTCTCCTCGTCCAACTTCTTCGCCTCTTCGGCGGTCATCTTCGGCGCTCCTGTTGCTGCGGCTGCTGCCGCGCCCGGTTTCGCCGTGCCGCCGCCACCCGCCTGAACTTCTGCGAGCGTCAACACACGGCCATCGCCCGGGGTGAGCGCGAAGTTGTTGTTCGGCTGCCTGCCGATGCGTATGTTCGCGCTATAAGAAGGAGTCGCGCCCGGCGCGCTGACGAGAATGGTGTACGTGCCGCCGAGGTCGAGTCCGGCGTAGACGTATTCGCCTTTCTTATCCGTCTTCGTCTTTAAGGTTTGTTTAATATCTGTGCGATGAAACTCCACCTGTGCGCCCTGAACGGGCACTTCCGTGCCGTCGGCCTGTTTGAGTGTAACTTTGCCGGTGGCTGTGGCTTGCTGTGCCGAAACACTCACGGCGAAGGCTGCGACGAGCAGCAACGCGGCGACGACGAAGTGTGTAAATTTTTGGATACGCATGTTGGGCTTCTCCTGTAAATGATTCTGCGGGAGTTTAATTATAAATGGGGGTGCGATCAAGTCTTCAGCCGACGTTTAAGATGCGTACGGGGGGCGTCCGGTTGTCGTTAATACCAGATCGGGGGCGCGGCGATCAAGCGTAAGGAATGGGATCAACCGCGCCCGCCTCTTTGAAGGCGCGCAGGCGCAACGCGCACGAATCGCAACGCCCGCAGGCGCGATCCTCCGCCTGATAGCAAGACCAAGTGAGCGCGAGCGGCGCGCCGAGTTCGAGTCCGCGCCTGACGATCTCCGACTTGCGCAAGTGAATCACGGGCGTCCTTATTTCCACGCGCGTCTCCGGTCGCGTTCCAGTGTCGATGGCTTGCTGGAAGGCCGCGTAAAACTCCGGCCTGCAATCGGGATAACCGGAAGAATCTTCCGCCACCGCTCCGATATAGACGGCACGCGCGCCCAAGACTTCCGCCCAACTCACAGCGATCGAGAGCAGGTGCGCGTTGCGAAAAGGGACGTAGCTCGTCGGTATCTCGCGCGCACTCAAGTCGGCAACCGCGACGGGAATCCGCGCATCCGTCAGAGATGAACCGCCGATGCGCGCCAGATAATCGAGCGACGCGACGAGTCGCTTCGTCACCTTGTAATGCTCTGCGAGTTCCTCAAACGCACGCCCCTCTCGCGCCTCCGTACGCTGCCCGTAAGAGACGTGCAAAAAGGCCAACTCGTCAAATTCCGTCCCCGCAATCGCCGCCGTCACACACGAATCCATCCCGCCCGACACCAGACACACCGCCAACGCCGCGCCGTCCTCCAACTCCTCCGGCTCTTCCAACACCGCCAAAGCCTTTTCGTCAAATCCACCCATAAATGAAAAGCTGTCAGTTGTCAGTTGTCAGTTGTTCAAGAACGTCTTTAGCAACTTGTGTGATGGTCACATGCAACGGACAACTGACTACTGACTGTCTTTCGTTCATCCTTTTCTTCAAACTCCGTGAACGTCCGCGCCCCAGATCATTTTGTGGAGTTGCATCTGCATGCGAACTTTTCGGAGGCCGCTCGAAGCTGTCCATTCGGCCAACGCCTTGAGGTCGGTCTGTCCCCAAACGGGCGAGATCAAAATCGCGTGTGCGCGTTGTTCGAGATCGTAGCGCGCGATCACGTCGCGTGCGTAGTCCCAGTCGGCGCGATCCACTACGACGAATTTAATCTCGTCGCGGTCGGCGCGCAAACGTTCGAGGTTCGGCCAGTGGTTGCGCTCCGATTCGCCGGACGCGGGACATTTCACGTCGAGGATGATCTTAGCGCGCGGGTCAACTTTTTCAGTCGAGACGTAGCCGCCCGTCTCGATCAAGACCTCGTAGCCCGCGTCGCAGAGGCGCGCAATCAGCGTGAAGGCTTCTTGTTGCGCGAGCGGTTCGCCGCCCGTCACTTCGACTAGTTGACAGTTCATCGCGCGCACCTCGGCGAGTACGTCTTCGAGCGACATGCGCTCGCCGCCCGTGAACGTGTACTCGCTATCGCACCAGACGCAACGCATCGGGCAGCCCGTCAGGCGCACGAACGCGCACGGTCGCCCGGCGTGCGTTGACTCGCCTTGAATGGAACGAAAAATTTCCGTCACGCGAAGCATGGTGTTAGCATACGCGTTTGGCAGGCTGAGCATCAAACCGAAGCGATGAGCCGGAAGGCGACAGCAGCAACAAAGGCGAATACGGAGCGACTTTTGCGCGAGGGCGCGGCGCGCTTGCTCGGGCGTGCGGCTGACGCGCGTGCGCTCGACGCGGCGGCCATACTCCCGCGCATCGGCGGCGTGTTGGAGAAGTATTTGTTGCGCCACCAGCCGGAAGCGTCTGCCGGGGAGATCAATAATTTTCTCGACGCTTTGCGCGCGGACGATCTATGTCTCGTCGTGGCGTGCGAGCGCGGCGACGATGCGGCGTGGACGGATTTGATGGAGCAGTTCAGAGCGACGGTACACTCGGCTGCGCGCGGTGCGTCGGCGAACGAAGATGCGGCGGAGGAGTTGGCGCAGTCCGTCTGGGCTGACCTCTACGGGTTGCGCGCGCGCGCGGACGGGAGCGTGTCGGGCAAGCTGGCTTATTATTCGGGCTGCGGTTCGCTCGGCGGTTGGCTGCGCGCCGTCGTCGGGCAACTCGCCGTTGACCGTCATCGCAAAACGGCGCGGCTCGTGCAGACAGAAGAGGTGACGGACTTCGACCGGCTCGCGCGCGAGGGGCACGAAGAGACGGACAACTTCACAGTCGCCGCCGCGCCCGACCCCGAACACGCGCTCGCCGGACGACAGACCGCCGATGCGCTCGAACGCGCGCTCGCACACGCAGTCGCCGCGCTCGACGCCGAAGATCGTCTCTTGATCAAACTTTACTACTTCGACGACCTGCGCCTGCGCGAAGCGGGTGCGGTGCTCGGCGTACACGAGGCGACGGCGAGCCGTCGTCTGACGCGCCTGCACACGGAGGTGCGAAAGAGCGTCGAAGCGTTTTTGATCAAAGAGCACGGCTGGACGAAGCAGGAGACGGCGCGCACGCTCTCGGACGCCGCGACGCATCTCGACACAGACCTGCGGCGCATGCTCGCCGGAGCGGAAACTTCTCAGGCCACCGAGCGACGCGAGGAGCTTTATGAATGAATCGCTCGATAAGATTAGTGAATTGCGCGGAGCGTCGCCGCGATCGCCTTAGATGAATGCGACGCAAGATCAGAGCGCGCCGCGCGTTCTTCAAGTGGCTGGAAGTTGAGTAGAGTTTGAACGGAAATTTGATGAGTTCAGAGTTCGACAAAGATATAGATTCGTTGTTGCGCGAGGGCGCGCGGCGCGGGCGCGGTGCGTCCGTCGAACCGAGCGCGGCGCGGCACGCGGGCGGCAGCGTGCGTGCGACGCCTTCGGGCGCGCATCTCGACGCAGACGAGTTGAACGCCTACGCGGAGAACGCGCTGCCCGCCGCCGCGCGCGCGCACCACACGGCGCACCTGGCGGATTGCGACGACTGCCGCCGTAGCGTGACCTCGCTTGCGCTCGCCGCAGGGATGCCCGCGCAGTTGGAGCAGCGCGAGGCAATAGCAGCAACAGCACAGCAAAAAGTTACAACGAACGCAGGTTGGCGCGAACGCTTCGGCGCACTCTTTGCCCCGCGCGCTTGGCGTTATGCAGTTCCGGCGTTAGCGTTGTTGCTCGTCGGTGCGGTCACGCTCGTGGTGTTCATGCGCAGTTGGCAGAGTGGCACTGAAACTTCTGTCGCGCAGAGCGACGCCTCTGAGAGGGCGAAACCATCGCTCGCGCAGACCGAACAGAATCACGCGACACAGCAGAACAGCAACGCGGCCACTGCTACGACTGCGAACCCGAACGAGAGCGCGGCCAACGCGCCGAACTCAAATGCGACCGTGACGACGAGAGAAGAGACCGCTCCAATTGTCGTTGACGGTGCGAGCGGAGGGCAGCCGCTGCCGAAGCCGGGCATTGTTGTGAGCGAAGATGCGACGCCTCCCCAGCAGCCGCCCGCGCCTGTAACGACGGGTAGCGGCGCGCTTGGGCGCTCAATCACAGAGATGCCCATGCCCACACCTTTGCCTCCTCCTGTTGCCGAGCCGGTCGTCGTTGCCAAGGAGAGCGAGGCGAAAGTTAAAAGCGCCGAATCTGTCGGAGAGGTAGCGGCGAAAGATGCGCCGCAGAAACAGGCCGACTATGAGAACATGCAGCGCGAGCAAGCGGCCAACGCGCGTCGCGCCGAAAAACTGAGCGGGCCGCGACGCAACAACGAACAGACGCGCAACTCGCGCGGGATAAACGCCGACGATTCGCGCGACCGCGCAGACAAAGCTGACAAAAACGACGGAAACGTTTCGGCGACGGCCGGTGCGCCCGCGTCGCCCGCGCCCGCTGCCTCAAGGCGCGCAAGGCAGCGCGACGCCGACAAGGAGAGAGACGAAACGAAGCCATCCGACAACTCCTTGAAGAGCGAGAGCAGGCGCGCGCCGGAGTCTACGGCGTCGGGCGAGACGCGCGCCGTCGGCGGCAGGCGATTTCGCAAGCAGGGCGGCGCGTGGATTGACACGGCCTACAGCGCGGGGCAGTCCTACACGGTCGTACGTCGCAACTCCGAACAATACCGCGCGCTCGTCGCCGACGAACCGGCCATAGGTCGCATCGCAGACTCACTCGGCGGCGAAGTCACCATCGTCTGGAAAGGCCGCGCCTACCGCATCCGTTAAAAGAGTGACGAGTGACAAGTGACAAGTAAGAACTGGCGGGCGATGGGTGAAAAATATTTACCTGTCGCCCGCTTCTCATGTAAGGTGTATCCCTCAAGAGCCGCTTCGGCTGACAACTAACTACAAGCGAAGATGCTGCACAGGGTTGAAACCAAAGTTCCGTTTTAACTTGTCACTCGTCACCCATCACTTGTCACTGTTTTTGGAGGTCTTCGATGATCTTCCGCAGTCCCTACCCGACCATTGAGTTGCCCGACGTGCCTCTGACGCCGTTTGTGCTGGCGGGCGCGCGTGTACGCGGCGACAAGCCCGCTTTGATTGACGCCGCGAGCGGGCGCACGATCACCTATCGTCAACTGTTCGACTACGTGCAAGCCGCCGCCGCCGCGCTCGCCGCGCGCGGTTTTCGCAAAGGCGACGTGTTCGCCATCTACAGTCCGAACCTACCGGAGTACGCCGTAGCCTTCCACGCCGTCTCGCTCATCGGCGGGACGCTGACGACGCTCAACCCGCTCTATACCGTTGATGAAGTCGCGCACCAACTTGAGGACGCGCACGCCAAGTATCTGCTCACCATTCCCGCGCTGCTCGACAAGGCGCGCGAAGCAGCCGCTGCCGCGCACATCGAAGAGATTTTCGTCTTCGGCGACGCTTCCGACGCCGTAGAGGACGCGACGCCGTTCGCCTCGCTTTACGAGAACAGCGGCGACGGGGAAGTACCGCAGGTCGAAATTGATCCGCGCGAGGATGTGGTCGTGCTTCCTTATTCGAGCGGCACGACGGGGCTACCCAAAGGCGTGATGCTCACGCACCGGAACTTGATCGCAAACACGCTGCAAGTGCAGGCGTGCGAGTTGATCAAAGAGTCGGACACGCTCGTCTGCGTGCTGCCGCTGTTTCACATCTACGGGATGGTCGTCATCATGAACGTCGGCCTCTACACGGGCGCGAGCATTGTCGTCATGTCGCGCTTCGATCTCGAAACGTTTCTACGCGTCTTGCAGGACTACGGCGTCACGCTCGCGCACGTCGTGCCGCCGATCATGCTCGCGCTCGCGCAGCACCCTTCTGTTGACAACTACGATCTCTCGAAACTGAAGACGCTCTTTTCCGGCGCAGCCCCTCTGAGCGAGAAACTCGCGCGTGCGTGCAGCGAGCGTCTCGGCTGCGACATACGGCAGGGCTACGGCATGACCGAGACCAGCCCCGCCATACACCTCACGCCGCTCGCGTTCGACTGGGCGAAGTACGGCTCAATCGGACAGTGCGTGCCGGACACCGAATGCAAGATCGTTGACGTGGAGACGAACGAGCCTGTGGGTTGCGGGCAGGAGGGCGAGATTTGCATGCGCGGGCCGCAGATGATGAAGGGCTACCTCAATCGTCCCGAAGCCACCGCCGCGACGATTGACGCAGACGGCTGGCTGCACACAGGCGACATCGGCTATTGCGACGAAGAAGGCCATTTCTTCATCGTTGATCGCCTGAAAGAGTTGATCAAATACAAGGGGATGCAAGTTGCGCCCGCAGAACTCGAGGCGCTGCTCTTAACGCACCCGTCGGTTGCGGACGCGGCGGTCGTGCCCTTGCCGGACGAGGCGGCGGGCGAACTGCCGAAAGCCTTCGTCGTACGCAAACAGGGAGCGGAGAGCCTGACGCCCGCAGAATTGATGGCCTTCGTCGCCAGGCAAGTCGCGCCGTATAAGAAGATTCGTCAACTGGAATTTATAGACAAGATTCCCAAGTCCGCATCCGGCAAAATCCTGCGCCGCCTGCTCGTCGAGCGCGACCGCGCAAAGTAAATCTTAAACCTGATAACCAACGCGATAAGGGACAAACTTCTCATGTTGAACATCTCACACATCGCACGCGCCGCGTGTGCGTCGCTAATCGCCGCCGTCTTTATCGTCACAATCTTCAACCTCTCGCCCGCCACGCACGCGCAAAGGCGTGGCAACGCGCGCGGGAGAGCGCAGGCCACCGCCCGAACGTCGAGCACGACGCGACGCGACGCGGACGTTGCGCGCATCGTCGCCGAGATCGATCCGCGCAACATCGAGCGCACGGTCAGAAAGCTAGTCTCCTTAGGCACGCGCAACACGCTCTCCGCGCAGGACAATCCCGCGCGCGGCATCGGCGCGGCGCGCGATTGGCTCAAGAGCGAATTTGAGAGCATCGCGCGCGGCGCAGGGCGCGAGCGTATGACGGTCGAGCTACAGTCTTACACGCAGGAGGCGATGCCGCCCCCGCGCGGTCGCGTCCCGCAACCGACCGTCATCACGAACGTCGTCGCGACGCTTCGCGGCACACAGCCCGCTTCGTCAGCGCGCATGTACGTCGTGAGCGGCCACTACGATTCGATGTGTACCCGCCCGATTGATGCGACTTGCGACGCGCCGGGCGCGAACGACGACGCATCGGGTGTGGCGGCGGTCGTCGAGATGGCGCGCGTGATGTCGCGTCGTGAGTTCGATGCGACGATTGTGTTCATGGCGGTCGCGGGCGAAGAACAGGGCTTGCTCGGCTCGACCCATTACGCGGAGCAGGCGAAGAAGAATAATCTGAACATCGAGGCGATGTTCACGAACGACATCGTCGGCAACAGCCTTGGCGGAAACGGCGTGCGCGACCGCAACACCGTGCGCGTCTTCTCCGAAGGCGTGCCCTCGAACGAGACGCCGGAAGAGGCTAACGTGCGTCGCGGCACGGGCGGCGAAAACGATTCCACGTCGCGCCAACTCGCGCGCTTCATCAAGGAAGTCGGCGCAACCTATATGCCCTCGTTCAACGTGGAGACGATCTACCGGCGCGATCGTTACCTGCGCGGCGGCGATCACATCCCGTTTCTCGAACGCGGCTTCACGGCGGTGCGCTTCACCGAGCCGAACGAGGACTACACGCACCAGCATCAAAACGTCCGCACCGAAAACGGAATCGTTTACGGCGACCTGCCGGAGTTCGTAGACTTCGGCTACATCGCGCAGGTCGCGCGCCTGAACGCAGCCTCGCTCGCCACGCTCGCACGCGCCCCCGCGCGCCCCAAAGGCGTCGGCCTGCTAACGAGCCGCCTGACGAACGACACAGACCTCCAGTGGACTGCGAACACGGAAGACGATCTGGCGGGCTACGAAGTCGTCTGGCGCGAGACCGATTCGCCCGTCTGGACGCACGCGCAGATGGTCGGCAACGTGACGACCTACACCGCGAAGGGCATCTCGAAGGACAACTATTTCTTCGGCGTGCGCGCCGTCGACAAAGAGGGCAATCGCAGCCCCGCCAGCGCGCCGCGCCCTGTGCGCTAAGCGTTCAGCGCGTGCGGTCAATATTTATTGCGCTCTCCGTCGCCGCAAATTTTTTGTTCAACCAACGGGCTGCCGCGTGCGTCTAAATGTTTGGCGGAAACATCTGCAAATAACTCAAGTTTTATTGACGGAAGCGAGTCGGGATTTAAGGACACTGTTATGAAAAGAATGTTCGGGCAACACTTCAAACACGAGGCTGGCCTCGCGCGGCGCGTGCTGGCTCTCGCGCTGGCTTACGCGCTCATAGGCGCGATGCTTGCTGCCTCAACGCCGCCGGTCGGGGCGCAGATGGCGTCGTCGTCGAAGAGCGCACGGCTCAGCGAAGATCAGCGCATCGTACACATCCTTAGCCGACTCGGTTTCGGCGCGCGTCCCGGAGATGTGGAGCGCGTGCGAAAAATCGGCCTTGAGCGTTACGTCGAACAGCAACTCGCGCCCGAAGGGATCGAAGATGCGGCGGCGGAAGCGAAGTTGAGTGGTTTGTCGTCTTATCGCATGACGACCGCAGAGCTTTTCCGCAAGTACCCGCAGCCGGGTCAACTCGTGCGCGCGTTGCAGCGTCAGGGTCGTCTGCCCGCAGACCTCGCGGCGCTGGCCGACAGTCGCAAGGGCGGCGAGCCGGATGCGGCGATGAGAGCGGGCGCGAAGCCTGATGCGGAAGGCGCGATGTCGAACGACGCGGCGGCGATGAAGCCGGGCAGCAACGAACCCGAAGCGGCACGCGGCGACGCGCGCAGAGATTATCGTCAGGCCATACAGGAATATTACCGCGAGAACAATCTGCTGCAACCCGCGCGCATCACTGCGGAGTTGCAGGCGTCGCGTATTCTGCGCGCCGTCTACAGCGAGCGGCAGTTGCAGGAAGTTCTCGTTGATTTCTGGACGAACCACTTCAACGTCTACGCGGGCAAGGGCGCGGATCGCTGGCTCTTGGTCTCCTACGACCGCGACACGATTCGTCCGCACACGCTCGGCAAGTTCAAAGACCTCCTGCTCGCGACGGCGCAAAGCCCCGCGATGCTTTTCTACCTCGACAACTTCCAGAGCGTCAGCCCCACAGCCGGACAGGGCGCGAATCGCATGCGCCCGCGCGTACGCCGTTTCTTCGAGACGCTCAATGATCCGCAGATGCGTGGCGAAGCAGGCGCGGGTCAAGCAGCGCCGCAGCGTCGCGCTGGCGGCATGAATCGCAGGCGCGAGTTGATGCGTGAACAGGCGAACGGGCAGAACGCGCAGACGCCCGCCGAACAGCAAGCGCAGATGCCGCGCCCGCAGCAGCAGCGACAGCGACGCGGCATCAACGAAAACTACGCGCGCGAGTTGATGGAACTGCACACGCTCGGCGTCGAGGGAGGCTACACGCAGAAGGACGTGCAGGAAGTCGCACGCTGCTTCACAGGCTGGACGATCTTCGACCCGCGCGGACTAGGCGGCATGAATGGTGTGACGAATCCCGAACGTGCCGGAACGTTCTTCTTCAACGCGCGCCTACACGACGACGGCGAAAAACTCGTGCTCGGTCACAAGATTCCTGCGGGCGGCGGCATCAATGACGGCCTACAGGTCTTGGACATTCTCTCGAAGCACCCTTCGACGGCGAAGTTCATCGCCACGAAACTCGCGCGCCGTTTCGTCTCAGACAACCCGACACCTGCGCTCGTCGAGCGCACGGCTGCGGCCTACACGAAGTCCGACGGCGACATACGCGCAACTTTGCGCGCGCTGTTCGCGTCGCCCGAATTCAACGCGCCGGAGAACTATCGCGCGAAGATCAAGACGCCGTTTGAACTCGCCATCAGCGCCGTGCGCTCGCTCGGCGGCGAGACTACAGGCGCGCCCGCGCTGCATCAATGGATCGCGCGCATGGGCGAGCCGCTCTATCAATACCAAGCGCCCACCGGCTACCCGGACACGGCGGAGCACTGGGTCAACACGGGCGCGCTCCTCGAACGCATGAACTTCGCGCTCGCGCTCGTCGCGGGTCGCATCAACGGCACGCGCGTTAATCTCTCTCGCTTCGCGAGCGGCGCGACAGTCGCGGACAAGTCGCGTCTCGTAGACGAGTTCGCCGAAGCGATCCTGCAAGGCGACATGTCGCCCAAGACGAAAGCGGCGCTCTTGAGACAGTTGAACGAAGCGGCGACGACGACGACAACAAACACGACGACAAACGCGCCGCCGTCAACAATGACGACGACGGCGGACGCTTCGACGATGACGACAGGCGCGATGAACACAGAAGACTTCGCCCGCGCACGCCCGCGCGGCGCGCGTCGCGGCGAGATGTTGGCCGTGAATACAAACGCGCCGATCCCCGAAGCCGCGCGCGTCGCCGCGCTCATTCTCGGCTCGCCCGAGTTTCAAAGGCAGTAAAAGACAGTGACAAGTGACGAGTGATAAGTGACAAGATGAAGACAAGTCTTTCAGTTTTAACTTGTCACTCGTCACTCGTCACTGATTTAGAGAGGTATGGAGATGAATCGTAGATTCTTTTTGAAGTCGGGCGGCGTGGCGCTGGCGAGTGTGGGACTGGTTGGCGCGTCGCCGTCGTTTCTGCGACGCGTGGCGGCGCAGGGGTTGAACGCGAGCGCGGGCGGGCGGCGCAAGACTTTGATCGCCATCTTCCAGCGCGGCGCGGTGGATGGCCTCAACATGGTCGTGCCGCACGGCGAGAAAAATTATTACGCTTTGCGCCCTTCAATCGCCATCGCGCAGCCGGGCAAAGGCGCGGGCGGCGAGTCGGCCATTGATCTAGACGGGTTCTTCGGCCTGCATCCGGCGCTCGCGGGCTTCAAACCAATCTGGGATGCGAAGCGGCTCGCGATTGTTCACGCCGCAGGGTCGCCCGACAACACGCGATCGCACTTCGACGCGCAGGATTACATGGAGGCGGGCACGCCGGGCGTCAAATCAACGCCCGACGGTTGGCTCAATCGTTACCTGCAAGCGCGCGTTGATCCCAAGTCGTCGCCGTTTCGCGCCGTCTCGATGACGCAGAATTTGCCGCGCGCGATGCAGGGACGCGCGCCCGCGCTCGCCATCTCGAACCTCAACGACTTCTCGATTCGCGCAGGGCAAGCGACGCCAACTGTTCAGGGCGGCTTCGAGGACATCTACGAGCAGGCGGCGGGCGACGCGCTTCGTGGCACGGGCAAAGAGACTTTCGAGGCCATAGCATTTTTGAAGCAGGTCAATCCCGCGCAGTACAAACCTGAAAACGGCGCGCAGTATCCGCGCACCGCGTTCGGCAACGCGCTCTTGCAGATCGCGCAACTCGTCAAAGCGGGCGTCGGTCTGGAAGTCGCCTTCACGGACGTTGGCGGCTGGGACACGCACGTCAACGAGGGCGGTGCGCGCGGCCAACTCGCGCTGCGCTTGACGGAGTTTGGCAACGGCATCACGGCGCTCTACACAGACCTCGGCGCGCGCTGTATGGACGACGTTGTGATCCTGACGATGTCGGAGTTCGGGCGCACCGTCAGAGAGAACGGCAATCGCGGCACGGATCACGGCCACGCCAACGCCATGTTCGTCATCGGCGGCCAGACGCGCGGAGGCAAAGTTTATGGTCAATGGCCGGGACTCGACGCAGACAAACTCTACGACGGGCGCGACCTCGCTTTGACGACGGACTTCCGCGACGTGTTCGGCGAAGTCGCCGCGAAGCACCTCGGCAACGCCGACTTGAAGCGTGTCTTTCCCGGCTACGCTTCAAACGCTGCAAAGTTTCGCGGCGTGATCGGTTAAGAGTTCACCGCAGAGACGCAGAGAGCGCAGAGGGGGCGCAGAGAATTGAATGTTTTCTCTGCGCCCCCTCTGCGTCCTTTGCGTCTCTGCGGTGAGTGATCCTACATCAACACTCGCCTCAAACTGCCACCACCGCCGCGACGTTTCGCTCGCGCCGCAAGATCACATAAGCGAGCAGCGCGCCGATGAGGATGCCAGCCAAATCCCATTGGAGGTCGTTCGGCGCGTCGTGTTTGCTCCAGATGCGTTGACCGCCGAAGTAGAGTTCGTCCCAGAGTTCGATGATCTCGTAGAAGGCCGAGAGGCTGAAGAAGACTGCGACGGCGAAGAAGTTTGCGAGCGCGAGCGGAAGCTGATAACCGCATCGCCTGAGTGCTTCGGACAGAAGCCACACGACGAGCGGCATCGTCAAGGCCTGCACCGAGAGATGCGCCAACTCGTCGTACATAACGGGGCCGACCGCGCGCCCGTACATCGAGAAGAAGTTGCCGAGCGCGTCCACCTCAAGCGCGGCGAAGACCAGTAGCAACAACACGGGCGGCAACGAGATTTGATAACTTGCGCGCAGATAAAAATAGACCGCCGCGAGCCACGCGCCGCCCATGAGCGTGCAGAGAAGAAGCGGCAGGTAACACATCTTGAGCAGGAAGGCCGCGCCCGTCAGGACGAGCACGAAGGTCGCTGGCAGTTGCAGGCGTTTGAGTAGTGGAGACATGAGTTCTCGCCTTTCGTACACAGAGTCGGGCAACTCTCGAACTTCTCAAGCATAGGTAAGAACGGCGCACGCTTTTCTTTCTTGCGCGGCGAGTGCGACCGTAGATGCGCGAGGGATGTCCTTAGTGGAGCGTCGAAGATAACTGCAAGTCGCCCCGTCTGTGGGCGCGACCGAATTTTTCACGCCCGCGCATTGTCCGTCAATCCACGCTCGCATAAGATGACGTGCGAGAATTAGCGCGCGTGCCCGACCAGTTCCAACCCGTCATCTTGCGTTACGACTCGCTGCCTTCGACCAACACGGAGGCGGCGGGGCAGGCGGCGCGCGGCGCGTCGGAAGGCTTGTGCATCGTGGCGCGCGAGCAGACGCGCGGGCGCGGGCGGCGCGAGCGCGTCTGGGCGTCGCCGCCTGGTGCGGGTCTCTATTTCAGCATCGTCTTGCGCCCGCGTCTCGCAGCGCAGGCGTGGCCGCTCATCACACTGATGGCCGTGCTCGCAGTCTGTGAGGCGCTGCGAGAGACGTGCGCGCTTGAAACGGACATCAAGTGGCCGAACGACGTACTCGCCTCCGGCGGGCGCAAACTCTGCGGCATCCTCGCCGAAGCAATCGAGACCAAAACAGGGCGCGCCTGCATACTCGGCATCGGCATCAACCTCTGCGAGAGCGCCTACCCGCACGAGTTGCGTGAGCGCGCCACCTCCGTCGAAGCCGCGACAGCAGCAACAGGCGCAACGCCGCCGGACATTGAAACGCTGCTCACCGCGCTCGTCCGCCGACTCGCCGCGCGCTACGCGCAACTGCAACGCGCACCCGAAGGTCAGGCGCAAATCATACGCGACTGGTCGGCCAACTCTTCTTACGCCGCAGGCAAGCGTGTGCGCGTCCACACCGAGACTGAAACCTACGAAGGCACGACGCGCGGCCTTGAACCCGACGGCGCATTGCGTGTAGAAACGGCTGCGGGCGAGACAAGGATCGTGCGCGCGGGCGACGTGTACGCGCTCAGGGAAACGAACGACTGAAATAAGTTTGAATTGGATGCGACGAAAGCACTCACCGCAGAGGCGCAGAGGTCGCGCGGAGTTAACGCGGAGTGTTCAATGTTAACGTTTCTGCGCTTCCTCTGCGGCTTGGCTCTGCGCCTCTGCGGTGAGTCCGTCAAAGTTAAAGCTGCACTCACTTCCGATTCAATTCTAATGAAAGGCGGCGCACACGATGGCAAGAATTGAAGGTGTCGAACCGGGAGAGGCCGACGGATATATCAAGCGTGTGTTCGAGGCGCAGGCGCGCAAGTGGGGCGCGCCGCTCCTCAATCATCTGCTCTACGCGCGCCGCCCGACGATCTTTCGCGGCGTGCGCGGCATGTGGGGCGGCATAGAGGCGTCGGGGTTGATTGATGCCAAACTGCAAGCACTCCTTAACCGTCGCGTCGCCGCGCTAAACGGTTGCGAGTTTTGACAGGACATCAACGCTGCGGTCGGCAGCGAACTCGGCATCGCCGAAGAGAAAATTTTAGCCCTCGCCGATTACGCCGGGAGCCCGCTCTACACAGACGCAGAACGCGCCGCGCTTCGCTACGCCGACGCGATGACCATCACGGGACGCGACGCGCCCGACGAACTCTTCGCGCGCCTACGCAGCTTCTACGACGACGACGCCATCGTAGAACTGACGGCCATCATTGCGTGGGAAAACGCTTCCAGCAAATTCAACCGCGCCCTGCGCGTGCCGTCGCAAGGACTCTGGAAAAGAAGTGACAAGTGACAAGTGCCGAGTGACAAGTTAAAGACAAAAGAACTTCTTTCCTGAAACTTGAAACCTGTAACTTGAAACCCGTTCTTATCTCGCCACTTGTCACTAAATATTATGAAGAGCAGGCGTATCATACTTTCTACGTTCGGTTCGTTCGGCGACGTGCATCCTTACGTCGCCGTCGCGCTTGAGTTAAAGGCGCGCGGGCATCATCCGATCATCGCCACGTCGGAAATATACCGCGAGAAGATGGACGCGCTCGGACTCGAAATTCATACGGTGCGCCCCGTCGTCCCGTCCTACGACGAGCCGGACAAGGTCGTCCCGATGCTCGAAAAAATGATGGACGCGCGCACGGGCACGGAAGAGGTGATCAAGACGCTCATCGTCCCGCACCTGCGCGACACCTACGACGATCTGCTCGCCGCCACGCGCGGCGCGGATTTGTTCGTGACGCACCCGCTCTCGATGATGGGGCCGCTCGTCGTGGAGAAGACGGGCGTGCGTTGGGTGTCGAGCGTGCTCGCGCCCGCTTCGATGCTCTCCGTCTACGACCCGCCCGTGCCGCCGCAGTTGCCCGCGCTGCACAAGTTGATGATGCTCCATCCGGCCGTCGGGCGCGTGATGATGCGCCTCGGCAAGTGGAAGTGGCGCGCGATGTGGCAGACTGTGAACCGCCTGCGCGCAGAGGTCGGCCTCGCGCCGTCGGCCGCGCACCCGCTGTTTGAGGCGCAACATTCGCCGACGCTCGTGCTCGCGCTTTTCTCGCGCGTCCTTGCCGACCCGCAACCCGATTGGCCGCCGCACACCGTCATCACAGGCTTTCCCTTCTACGATCGGCGCGACATGGCGGGCGACGCAGACAACAACGACGACGGACTCTCGCCCGAACTCAAACAATTTCTCGACGCCGGAGAGCCGCCAATTATCTTCACGCTCGGCTCGTCGGCCATCTGGGTCGCACACGATTTCTACCGCGAGTCAATAGCCGCCGCACGCGCGCTCGGCCAGCGCGCCTTGTTGCTCATCGGCCACGAACGCAATCGCCCCGCCGAACCTCTGCCCGCAGGCATGGCCGCGTTCGAGTATGCGCCTTACAGCGACGTGCTGCCGCGTACACGCGCCGTCGTGCATCAAGGCGGCGTCGGCACGACAGGTCAGGGTTTGCGTTCGGGTCGCCCCGCGCTCGTCGTCCCTTTCAGCCACGATCAATTCGACAACGGCGCACGCGTCGCGCGTCTCGGCTGCGGGCGCATGCTCGCGCGCACCGCGTACAACGCCGCGAGCGCGACGCGCGAACTCGGTGCTATCCTCGCAGGTGAAAGTTATAAGACTAACGCGCTGGAAATCGGTCGGCGCGTGCAGGCCGAAGACGGAGCGCGCACTGCCTGTGACGCGATCGAGGAAGTGTTGAGAAGCAACTGATGGGTGACGCGCACTGTCGCGACGAGCTAATATCTCTCCCGCCGCTTCGCAAAAATTGAATGCCCGTTGATGCACATGACAGAGATGCAGTTCACGCCGCTCGAATCCGCGAGACTGATCCTTCGCCGGTTCGCCGATGACGATCTCGCGTCGTTTCTAGCCTATCTCAACGACCCCGAAGTGGCGCGTTATCAAACGTGGGAGTCTTACACGGAGCAAGCGGCGCAAGCGGCGATTGATACACAGAAAGAACTTGTGCCCGGCGTGCCCGGTCGCTGGTTCACCTTCGCGCTCGAATCGAAAGAGACGGGCGCGCTCGTCGGCCACGTCGCTCTCAGCATCAAACCGGAGGACGAGCGACAGGCGGAGATCGGGTTCACGCTCGCGCGCGAGTATCATGGCAAAGGTCTGGGCTTTGAAGCCGCCGCGCGCGTGCTCGATTACACGTTCGCCGAACTCAAAATGCATCGTGTAGTCGCTATCACGGATTGCGAGAACACGCGTTCAATCGCGCTCCTTGAGCGACTCGGCATGAGGCGCGAGGGACACTTCATTCAAAACGTCTGGTTCAAAGGAAAATGGGGCGACGAATATTCATACGCCATCCTGCGCAACGAATGGTTGCGACAAAGAGAAGGATAACGACACCTCGATCTTAACGAACATTCCGGCGACAAAAACTTGCTTTAACTTGTCACCTGTCACTCGTCACTTGTCACTGTTCCCATATGCTTCTAGTCATTGATGTCGGAAACACGAACACTTCGCTTGGCGTCTATGACGGCGGGCGGCTCGTCACGCACTGGCGTCTGACGACCGAGCGCGGGCGCACGGTGGACGAGTACGGCGTGCTCGCGCGCAATTTGTTCGCGCTCGCAGGGCTGGACTTCAAAGCGATCAACGCGGTCGCCGCCGCATCGGTCGTGCCGCAATTGAACTTCACGGTCAAGCGCATGGCGGAAGAGTATTTTCACCTCTCGCCGCTTTTCATAGACCACACGACCGCGACAGGCATGGAGATTCTCTACCAGCCGCCTTCTGACGTGGGCGCAGACCGCATTGTTGACGCCGTCGCCGCGCGCCACAAGTACGGCGCGCCCGTCATCGTCGTTGACTTCGGCACGGCGACCACCTTCAACGCCGTCAACGCCGCCGGGCAGTATCTCGGCGGCGTCATCACGCCCGGCATACAAATCTCTTCCGACGCGCTTTTCGCACGCGCCGCGCGCCTGCCACGCGTCGAGATCAAACGCCCGTCCGTCGTCATCGGCTCGACGACGAATGGTGCGATCCAGTCCGGCCTTTACTACGGCTACGTCGGCCTTGTGGACGGCATACTCCGGCGCATGCGCGAAGAACTCGGCGCGGACGTGCGCGTCGTCGCCACAGGCGGCCTCGCGCCGCTCATCGCCACCGGCTCCGAACTCATCGAAACCGTTGACGACACGCTCACGCTCGAAGGGCTGCGTCTGATCTATGAGAAGACAGTGACGAGTGACGAGTGACAAGTGACAAGAGAAGAAAGTGAATCGTAAATCGTAAATCGTGAATAGAGGAAATCAGGTTTTGTCTATTCACGATTTACGATTTACGATTCACTGTTTTAATCTCGTCACTTGTCACTCGTCACTTGTCACTCTTTGTTATGAATTACTTTAACTACTTCACAGAGATCGAAGATACGTTTATCCGGCGCAGGGGTAAGCACTTGTTGTTGAGTCCGATGGACTGGGCTTTGATCGAGGGTTGGAAGGCGCGCGGCGTGCCGCTGCATGTCGTGTTGAGGGGCGTCGAGCAGTCGTTCGATTCCTACGAGGCGAAGCCGCGACGGCGCAGCGTGAAGTCGCTCTTTTATTGTCAGGAGGAGGTCGAGGCGCAATATGCCGAATGGCTCGAATCGCAACTCGGCGCATCTACCGTAGCGGCATCGGCGGAGCAAACTCCTGCGGGGGAAGAGAAGGGCGCTACTGTCGCTGCGGCGGGCAACGGCGCGTTGCCGTTCCCGCGCGAAGTGATCGCGGGGCATCTGGCGGAGAGCCGTGCGGCGCTAGAGCGCGCGGGCGCGGAGCAGTCGGAGCGCGGCGCGGGAGAGTTGGCCGAAGCGCTCGCACGCGCCGCCGCGCGCCTCTCTGCGCTGGAAAAAGATTTCAACGCCGCCGCGCGCCCCGACGCAGAACAACTCGAAGGCTCACTCGGCGACTTGGAAAACTTGTTGGATCGCGCCTTGCGCGCCGCGCTCCCGCCCGCCCGCGTCGAAGCGCGACGCGCGGAGGCCGCCGCGCAACTCGAACCCTATCGCAAGCGCATGGAGCGCGCCACATACGAGCAGACGCTCGACAATCTACTGGCGAAACTACTGCGCGAAGATTGCGGCCTGCCGCGCCTCAGCTTGTTCTATCTCTGAACGGCGCGGGATAATTTGCGTCACATGAAAAGGCAGCAGCAGCAGCAGCGACGAAGATCGCGCACGACGGAAACATCCGGCGACGCGGGCACGCACGTTGCGGGCGCGACACTCGAAGTCGAGATCGAGCGCATCGTGCCGGGAGGCGCGGGGCTGGCACACGCAGAAGGCCGCACACTGTTCGTGCCGCTCACAGCGCCCGGCGACCGCGTGCGTGTGCGCGTCGAGCGCGTGCGCGGCAAAGTGGCCTTCGCGTCGCTGTTGGAAGTCGTCACGCCCGCGCCCGCGCGCGTCGAACCATTGTGCCCTTACTTCGGTCGCTGCGGCGGCTGCGATTTCCAGCAGTTGACATACGAAGCGCAACTCGAAGCCAAAGTCGAGATCATACGCGACTGCCTCAGACGCATCGCGCGCATCACGCCGCCCGACGAAATTCCCATCACGCCATCGCCCGACATCTGGCGTTACCGCTCTCGCGCACGCTGGCAACACGACGCTGTGCGGCAATTTCTCGGCTACTACGAACTCGCCTCGCACCGCGTCTGCGACGTGATCGAATGCCCCGTCATCCTCCCCGAGGTACAAGCCAAACTCACGCACCTGCGCGCGACGCTCGGCGAGGGCGCGTTTGAAGCAACGGACGAACTTGAAGAGTTTCAAGCCGTGGCGGGCGACGACGGCGTCTCGCTCTTGCCGCCGCTCGAAGAATCTGACGCACGCGAACGCTTCCGCCGTATCGCGGGCGAGCGTTATCGCTTCAACGCCGATTGCTTTTTCCAGATCAACCACGCGCTGCTCGAACCGCTCGTCGAAGAAGCGCTCAAGGGCACGCAGAGCGGCGGCGAGACGGCGATTGATCTCTACTGCGGCGTCGGTTTATTCACGCTGCCGCTCGCGCGCCGCTTCGCCCGCGTCACAGGCGTCGAGGGCAACGCATCGGCCACAGCCTTCGCGCGTCTCAACCTAGCCGATGCCGAACTCTCAAACGCAGAGATCAAGACCGCGCGCGTCGGCGAATGGCTCGCGCACAACGCCGCCCATCTCGCGCCCGTTGACTTCCTCCTCCTAGACCCGCCGCGCGCGGGCGCGGAAGCGGAGACAATCGCGGGCATCCTCGCCGCCGCGCCGCAACGCATCGCCTATGTCTCCTGCGATCCCGCCACACTCGCGCGCGACCTGCGCGCCCTCCTCGACGCGGGCTTCGCCCTCGACACCATCAAAGCATTTGACATGTTTCCGCAAACACACCACGTCGAAACAGTCGTGCATCTCACGCGGTCACTTTAATAAAAATCAAAGTTTCCTGCTGTGTCTTCGTTCGTGTTGGTGCTCGCGTGTGCTGCTGCTGTTGGGTTTATTGTTGGTCGCGTGGATAACGCTGCAATATCCCCTCTTCGCTCATTGTTTTTTCGATGGCCGGAATGTCCATCGGCAGCCAGTTGGTCAGAATGTCCGCGCCCTTGTCCGTGATCACGATCACGTCTTCGAGGCGTATATAAATCTTTTCTTCGGGCACGCGCAGCGCAGGTTCGATGGTGAAGACCATTCCGGCGCGCAACGGGTCGCCGTATGGCCCGACATCGTGCGTCGCCATCCCGACCCAGTGGCCGAGCCCCGCGCGTGGATTAGCGGCAGACCTCCCGTAGCTTTCCACAAACTCACGCGCGGCGCGTTCATAAGTTGGTTTGGAAAAACGCGTGCGCCCGAGCGCTTGCTCCATATCTTTCAAGGCTTCCTGTTTAATTACAGCAGCCGTCACGCCCGGCCTGATGTGCTTCAGGATGGCTTGATAACACTCAAGATAAAAGCCGTAGAGCTCGCGTTGCCACGCGTTGAATTTCCCGTTGACCGGCCACATGCGCGTCACGTCGCTCATGTAGTAGCCAACGTCTGGCGCGTAGTCCATCAACAGGAAGTCGCCGTCCTGCATACGTCGTTTGCCCGAACTGTAATGCGGGAACCAAGCGTTCGTTCCGCTCGCGACGAGAGAATAATATGCGTCGCCCTGCGCGCCGTTGCGGTAATAGACGTACTTGGCGACGGCGTCCAACTCGTATTCGGAGATTCCCGGCGCGGTCGAGCGCATCGCTTCGAGGAGTGCGAGCGACGACAAACGCGTCGCCTTGCGAATCAGTGCGATCTCGCGCGGGCTTTTGATCAGCCGCAGCTTATCGAGCGTGGGCGACAGGTCTTGAATCTCTAACTGCGGGAAGCGCGTGCGGAGCATCTCTGCAAAACGCCCCTCGCGCGAAGGGCTGCCGTCCCACGGGTCTGAGGCCACGTCGGCCACGGCGCGAATGGCTCCGTCGCGGCTCGTCGCCGTTCCTTCCGCCGGACTGAATGGCGTGAGGAGCGTGATGCGCGTCTGCCCGCTGCGAAAAGCGTAGCGAGCCAGATGCTCTGCGAGCAGTTCCGAGCCGTACACGGCATCAACGCCCGATAGTTGTTTGATCATCTCTGCATCTTCGACGGAGAGCACTTTGCCTTCGACGCTCTCGCGTCCCTCATTGCGGTGCGGCACATAGAGAGACGCGCGGCGCTGCGTGCTGTCCAGGAGCAAGTAAGCGTGCGGCGATTCGATTCCGCAGAGGTAATAAAATTCGTTCGTCTGCCGGAAGCGCGTGAACCCAGTAGGGCTTGGCGCGCCCTGCACGACGGCGATCTTTCCGCTCCCGATCTCGTCATAAACTTTGGCGCGACGCTGCGCAAATTCTTCGGGCGGAAAATCCGTGGTGAAGAAAGGAATGCCTTCCTGCGCGAACAGTGCGGCGGGCAGCAACAGCATGAACAGCGCAACTCTCAACAGACGGCTAAACATGGCGGGAGACTCCTTTTGAAGAGATTATCGAAAAGCGTTGACGCAGATTAAAGTCTTATCCCGCGTTGAGTGGATGCTTGTCAAGAACGGATCGGCTGCGACGAGCATGTTGGAACTAGGCGAAAAAAGGGATTATAAATAAGCATTGAATTTTCGACACTGCCGTGTGTAGAGAGGAAGAAATCAACTTGACTAACTTATACGGGGTCAAAGGCGCGCGGAGCGCAGTCGCACTCCTCGCGCTGCTGCTTTTCACATTTGCCGGAGCGAGCGCGCAGAACGCGGATCAGGTTAGAGCGCGTTACACCAAGTACGAATACATGATACCAATGCGCGACGGAGTAAAACTATTCGCTGCGGTCTATGTCCCGAAGGACACTTCGCAGCGTTACCCGTTCCTACTCACACGCACACCCTACAGCGTCGGCCCCTACGGCAGCGATAATTATCGCGGCGCGCTCGGCCCGTCGCCAAGCTTCGAGCGCGAGGGTTTCATCTTCGTCTATCAGGACGCGCGCGGTCGTTACATGTCCGAAGGCGAGTTCCAGCAAGTGCGCCCACACATACCCGACAAGCGCAGCCCCAAAGATATTGACGAGAGCACGGACACCTACGACACCATCGAGTGGCTGCTCAAGAACGTCCCGAACAACAACGGCAAGGTCGGGATGGTCGGCATCTCGCAACCGGGCTTTCACGTCGCCGGAAGCATCATAGATTCACATCCCGCGCTCAAGGCGGCTTCGCCCCAAGCCCCGACCGCCGACTACTACATGGGCGACGACGTTTACCACAACGGCGCGTTCATGCTCGCGGCCAACTTCGGTTTCTACGCCTCATTCGTCCCGCGCCCCGGCGCGCCATCGCCGCCAAAGCAACGCATCCCGTTCGATATGGGCACGCCCGATGCCTACGATTTTTTCCTACACGTCGGCCCTCTCTCCGAAGCCAATCAAAGATTATTCGGCGGCGAGGCCAGATACTTTCAGGAGATTATCGATCACACAAACTATGACGACTTCTGGAAGAGTCGCTCGCTCTGGCGATTTACGCACAACGTGAAGTGCGCTGTGCTGAACGTCGGCGGTTGGTTCGACGCGGAAGACCCTGCGGGGCCGTTTCACATCTATCGCTCGGTCGAAAAAAATAATCCGGGCACTGTCAACGAACTTGTGATGGGGCCTTGGTCGCACGGCGGTTGGGCGCGCGGCGATGGCGACAGGCTCGGCAACATCAACTTCGCCGTCAAGACCGGAGAATTTTTCCGTGAGCAGATTCAGTTTCCGTTCTTCATGCAATATCTGAAAGACAAACCCGCCGACTTGCCCGAAGCCTACATGTTCCTGACCGGCATCAACGAGTGGCGACGCCACGACGCTTGGCCGCCCAGAGACTTGAAGCCGGTCGAACTCTATTTGCAGGCGAACGGACGTTTGACGACGGAGTCTCCCGTCGGCGATGCGAAGGCTGCGTATGACGAATACGTGAGCGACCCGAATCGTCCCGTCCCTTACCTCGGCTACATCGTGGGCGGCATGACTTCCGATTACATGACGGAGGATCAACGCTTCGCTTCGCAACGCGCAGACGTGTTGGTCTATGAGACTGAGCCGCTCGCGCAGGACATGATCATCGCAGGCCCCATCAAAGTTAAACTGAACGTCTCGACGACGGGCACGGACTCGGATTTCGTCGTCAAACTCATAGACGTTTATCCCGACAGCTATCCCACGCCGAGAACGCCGGAGGGTCAGCCCGTTCCTGCGAACGCTGTGAAGATGGGCGGTTATCAACAACTCGTGCGCGGCGAGCCGTTTCGTGGCAAGTTTCGTAACAGCTTCGAGCGACCCGAACCCTTTAAGCCGGGGCAACCCGCCGCCATCAATTACGAAATGCCCGACGTGTATCACGCCTTCCGCGCGGGGCATCGCATCATGGTGCATGTGCAAAGCTCCTGGTTCCCGTTAGTTGATCGCAACCCGCAGAAGTTCACGGACATTCCGAAGGCGACCGCAGCGGATTATCAAAAAGCCACACAGCGCGTCTATCGCTCGCGCGAACTCAACTCGTCAATCACCGTGTCGGTTGAAGGAACTCCGCAGAGGTTCAAAGGCAGGCAGCCTTGAAATCAGGACATTAATCGCCGCCGTCTTAATCAGGAGAAACTGCTTATGCATCATTTGAAAGTTCGTCTTCTTGCCATAGTAATCATCTTGGTCTTCGTCGGCCTGACCTATTACAACTGGCAACAGTTGCTGACTGAAGGCAAGTACTCGATGAAACTTGCAGCCTTCGGGCCGGTCGGAGTGGTGGGCGGAATCTTCCTGCTGTTGTTTCCGGGGAAGGGCGGAAAGCCGGAGACGACGAAGGATAAACTCATCGCGCTATTGATATTCGGAATCGGATTGGTGGCGGGCTTATACAACTGGTTTCTGATGGACCCGGGTTTTTTCGGAAGATGAAGCGGGCGTCAAGCGCGCGGTAAATTAAGAAGGTCGTATCCACTCGCACACCGGTGTTGAAGGCTGATGGAACTTCTGTCGCTCCTGCTTAGCTCGTCGCGCCGTGCGGTTGTTGTGGCGGCGTTGGCGGGCGTGCTCAGCGGGGTCGCAAGCACGGGGCTTATTGCGTTCATACATGCAGCAGTCGCGCGTTCACAATCTCCTACGGCGCTCCTCGTCTGGGGCTTCGTCGCGCTCTGTGCGGGCAAATTCATCACCGGCGTCGTTTCGGAACTCCTGTTGATACGGTTATCGCAGCGCGCCAGTTTTGATCTGCGCGTACATTTGAGCCGACGCATCGCGGCGACTCCGCTGCGCCGTCTGGAGGAACTCGGCGCGCATCGCCCGCTCGCGTCGTTCACCGACGACGTTCTCTCCATTACCAACGGCTTCATCCTCATCCCGGTGCTCATCGTCAACCTCGCGATCGTGGTCGGCTGCCTCGCTTATCTCGGTTGGCTTTCGTGGATCGTCCTCGTGGTCTTGGCGGTCGCGATGGCGGCAGGGATCGTGAGTTACCAACTGCCGATCAAGCGCGCGATGCATCAACTTCATCTCGTACGTCAGGAGCAGGACGCGCTCCTCAAACACTTTCGCGCGCTCCTCGAAGGCATTAAGGAACTCAAACTGCATCCGGCGCGGCGCGAAGAGTTTTTGAACGCCTCGCTGACCTCCACCGCCGCCGCGTTGCAGCAGCATTACGTGAACGGCATGTCGGTTTACGCAGTCGCGGGGAATTGGGGACACATCCTGTTTCTGGTGTTCATCGGGCTGCTGCTGTTCGGCCTGCCAAATCTCGTCCGCCTCGACACCTCGACGTTGACGGGCTACGTGCTGACCATCCTTTACCTGATGTCGCCGCTCGAAGCGATCATGTTTCAACTTCCCGCTGTCGGGCGCGCGCAAGTTGCTTTGCGAGCGATACGCGCGCTCGGCATGTCGCTCTCCGGCGATGCGGAAGAAGACCCGCACGCGGCGGCGGACGAGACGCGTTTCAAATGGTCTTCGCTCGAACTCGTAGGCGTCACGCACAGCTACCGGAACGAGCAGGACAATCGCAGTTTTCAACTGGGGCCGATTGATTTTCGCTGCGAGCCGGGCGAGTTGATCTTCATCACGGGCGGCAACGGGAGCGGGAAGACGACGCTCGTGAAACTCCTGACCGGACTCTACACTCCCGAATCCGGTGAAATCCGACTCGACGGCGAGCCTCTGACAGAACGCAACCAAACGTTCTACCGCCGACATTTCTCTGCCGTGTTCTCCGACTTCTACGTCTTTGAAAGACTGCTCGGCATGCGCGCGCCCGACCTCGACGCCAAAGCGCAAGACTATCTCGTTCAACTCCAACTGGATCGTAAAGTCCAGATCAGCGACGGGAAATTATCCACGGTTGATTTGTCGCAGGGGCAGCGCAAGCGACTCGCTTTGCTGACGGCTTACCTCGAAGATCGCCCCGTCTACGTGTTCGACGAATGGGCTGCCGACCAAGACCCTGTGTTCAAGGAAATCTTCTACCTGCGTCTGCTGCCCGATCTTAAAGCGAGGGGCAAGACCGTGCTCGTCATCAGCCACGACGACCGCTACTATCATGTTGCCGACCGCATCGTTAAACTCAACTACGGTCAGGTCGAGTCAGACACACTCGCCGCCCGCCCGGCGTTCTCTACAGAGTCTCGTTTAGACAACAAAACAAATTTAAGAGATGTGCTGTCGCAGTTCCTGCGCGATCACGCTGAGCAGTAGAGCGCGCTGCGTGTTGAGGAAGAAGTGATTGCCTTGAAGCATGCGCACCTTGAAGGCGGCGTTGGTGTGCTCGCGCCACGCCTCAAGATGTTCGCGGTTCGCCTCTTCGTCCAGCAAGCCGCCGATGGCTGTGATGGGACAATCGAGCGGCGGGGCGGGCGCGTAAGCGTAAGTGTGTACGACGGAGAAATCGGCACGCAGCAGCGGCAGCATCAGTTGCATCAGTTCGGGATGAGAAAACACTTCGGGGGGCGTGCCTTCGAGGCTGCGCAGTTCCTCTATGAACTCCGGCTCCGGCGCGTCGTACCTCACGCTCGGCACGCGTGGTATCTGCGGGGCGGGACGACCTGAGACGAACAAGTGAACGGGTTGCACGTTCGCGCGCTCGCGTAAATGCCGCGCGAGTTCAAAGGCGATCATCGCGCCCATGCTGTGACCGAAAAAGGCGAAAGGCCGATCGAGGTGCGGGAGGATGGCGTCGCTCATCGCTTCCACTAAAGGCATCAGCGCGGTGTAAGGCACTTCTCTCATGCGTCTGCCGCGCCCTGGGAGTTGCGCGGCGGAAATCTCGATCTCGGCCGGTAGCATCTCCGGCCACGAACGGTAGATGACCGCGTCTCCGCCTGCGTAGGGAAAGCAAAACAGGCGCAGCCGAGCGCGCGGGTTCGGCTTTGGACTGGAAAACCATGAGGTGTTTGAAGACATATTCAACCGTTGCGTTCGTGTGCGTGTGACGAACTTAAAACTTAAATGACTTGCTGACCAGCGTTGTGTCGCTGAAAGGAAAGAAGGTTGAGATGATGTTATCGGGTCGCGCGCGCAGGGTTTGCGTCAGGGTTTGCGGTAGCCCGTGAGATATATCTATGACGCGCATCTCGACGGGCTGCGCCGTTTTCACTTCCAGCGTCAACTCCGCTCCCGATGCAGGCATCGCGTAATAAAGCAGCGACCAACCCGTTTCGGCCATGCCCTGCGCGGCGTTCGTGGGAAGTGGTTTGCCGTTGACTTGCGCGGACGAGATTTCAACTTTCGGGTTCACATAGACGGAAAGCACCGATGCTTGTCGCGGTGTGTTGATGCGCAGGCGCAAAGTGCGCCCGCCGCTGTTCGTCGGTGTGTCGGAGAGCACGGTCGCCTCGGGCGGCGCGAGCGGCGCGAGCGGGGCAGGACTCTTCATAAAATCCACCGTGATCAAAGGTAAAAATTCCGTGACCGGACTTCTGGAAACGGGCTGCGGGAAAAATTGCGTCGTCCACTCGTCCGGCTTGTCGTCCAGACTAGCCCAAAAGGCTTTGCCCGCGTCCGTGTCGAGACCGTAAAAGAGGTTGTCGGGTCTGGGGTGTTCCTTGTCGAAACCCGACGTGAGCGTGCCGCCGACGAGCAGGGCGATGGTCACGAGCAGCGATGCGGCGGGCAAGAGCCATTTGCGACCGGACGTGATGATGTGTAAGTGCGGGATGAGCAAACCGACGACGAGCAGAACGAGCAACATGACCGCGCCGGATAAGAACAGCGGAAGGGCTGCGGAAATGTGGTAGATGGCCGGAACGAGGAGCACGAGCGCGGGGATGGCCGCCAGCGAAAGCACGAGCGGCGTCGCCGGATTGCGCGTCGGCGCGTCTGTTGTGTGCGCCGTAGAAATGATGACGTAGGCGAGTCCCAGTAGACTGAAGAACAGCGGCCAGGTGAACAGGTAGCTCGCGCCCGGCATGGTCAGGCTGGTCAGCCACATCGCCAACAGCCAGCACAGCAACGCCCCCACCGCGAGATTTAGAAAACCGAACCGCTTCCGCAGCCAGATAAAGATCGCCGAAGCAAGCGCGAGCGTCAGAAACACGAATCCCAAGATGTAGAAGCTGCTGTTGTATGTGACGCCTTGGTGCATCTGCCCGTAATTCGGGTGCAGGGTTTCGATGAGCACCCAGAGGAGCGTTACGAGCACGGCGTTGAGTGCGAGGCCGACGAGCAAGAGCAAGAAGGACAAAAGCAAACGGCCAAGCGTGAGTTGCTGCCTGCGTAATCCAAGATAAACGATGGCGAGAAATAAAAGCGTCGTCAGGACGGCGAAGGGGATGACCCATGCTTCGGAGTAGCGTACGAGGGTTGTGGCCAAGAGATCGAAGTAGACGGCGTTGCCGGACTGCGACGCGTTCAAGTCGAGGTTGCCGAAATGTCTGGTTAAGGCGAGCGCGTATGAGCCGTGATGTTGAAGGCTGCGCTCGTCAAGGTTTTGGGTGTTGTCGAGTGCGGTATGATAGTGCGTCACGCCGTTGATGTAGGCGAAATTCATCCCCGCGAGATTCGCTTCTTTGAAGGCGGTCAAGTCCGTGTCTTTCGGCAGGCGGCTATAGACTTCGTAAGCGAAAGAGGTCGCCACCGGATGCGGCGCGGCACGCGCAAACTCGCCGATGAGCCAACCGTTGTTCCGGCTCGTCTCAAACATGATAGATGGGCCGTGAGAGCCGCGCGCTTCAAAGTTCAACACCAGCCCCACGTCCTTCGCCCACGCATGCTCGCTCGCGAACGCGCGCGCGCCGAGCAGCCCTGCTTCTTCGCCGTCGGAGAAAAAGAAGATCACGTCGTTCTTCAAAGGCGCGCCCGTCTTCAAAGCCCTCAAGGTTTCGAGCATTGACGCTACTGCCGCCGCGTCGTCGTTCGCGCCGGGGCCGCGCGCGACGCTGTCGTAGTGCGAGGCGAGCACGATGGCTTTGCCGCCGCCGCTGCCTTTGAGCCTCGCCAACACGTTCTGGACGTTCCCTGCGCTGTTAGGGATAACGTTAGGATTCACCGCCACCGTCTCTTGAATTTCAGGATTGAGACCCGCCGCGCTAAGTTGGCCGAAAATGTAATCCCTGACCGCCGCGTGCTCCTCCGTGCCCGGAGGGTGAGGCTTGCGTGCGAGGCTCGCGAGATGTTTGAGCGCGCGGCCTGAAGAGAACTCGGAGGCGGGCGCAGATTCCGGCACGGCGGCGGGCGGGCTTTGCAGACGGATCGCGAGATAGGACACGAGCGCGACGCACAGGAGCACGAGGAGAGTTGCAAGCACGCTCGTTTGCGAGTGCGGGGAGGGCAGTTTATTTTCCATCGGATTTCCTGTGCCGCGTAAGGGCGTGGACACGGTTGAGCGAGACGGTCAAGCGTCGTAGAGCACGCGACATGCTAGACGGCTGCCGTGCCCGCGTCAAATTATTTTCCGGCGTTTCGCAGAAGGGGCGACAGACGGCGAGATTTTCATGCAAGATTCTTGCATGCCCCCTTAAACACTACCTGTAAGCCCTTTTAGCACAAGCCTGTTTGGTCTAAATCCGAAAAAATGATTATAGTATTGACGCCGCTCAACGCATCAGCGCGCTTCACTCGGGCGCGCCAAATTATCATCTACAAACGCTCGTTAATTTTGCGCAAGTAGCGGTTCACGGCGCGAAGACGAATCCGCGACAGGCAATCCTCCCGAAGGCTTGCGCGGACGCGTTTGATCTGTCAGCCGCGATGCCTTAAGTCAGTGGCGAAGGATCGGACAATCACAATGATCGCAGACGCTGTTCCTCAATCAGCCTCCGAACACCCTCTCTCCTACGGCCAGCGCGCACTCTGGTTTCTTCACCAACTCGCGCCGGAGAGTGCGGCCTACAACGTCTTTTTCGCCATGCGCGTCGTCTCGGATTTGAACGTCGCGGCCTTGCGCCGCGCCTTCCAGACGCTCATTGACCGCCACCCGTCGCTGCGCACAACTTACATCTTGCGAGACAGTCAACCGGCGCAACTCATACACGACGGGCGCGAAGTTTACTTTGAAGAGATAGACGCTTCGACGTGGAGCGCAGCCGAGTTGGACGAGCGGCTCGTCGAAGCCGCGCACCGCCCGTTCGACCTTGAGCACGGCCCTCTGTTTCGCGTCCATTTGTTCACGCGAGCGCCGCAGCAACACGTTCTCCTGCTTACCTCGCATCACATCGCCCTCGATCTGTGGTCGCTCGTGTTGTTGATGAACGAGCTGCGTTTGATGCGCCCCGAAGAGGACGGCAACGCGCAAACGTCGCTGCCTGAACTCGCAACGTCATACACAAACTACCTACGCTGGCAATCCGACATGCTAGCGGGCGAGCACGGCGAGCGTCTCTGGGAATACTGGCACAAGCAGTTGGCGGGCGAGCCGCCGTTGCTCAAACTTCCGGTTGATCGCCCGCAGCCGCCCGTGCAGACTTATCGCGGCGCGTCCCACACTTTCAAACTGGACGAACAGTTGACGGCGCGCCTCACAGAGTTTGCGAAGTCGCAGCGTGCGACGCTCTACATGCTGCTCCTGGCGGCCTTCGAGGTGCTGCTCCACAAGTACACGGCGCAGGATGACGTGTGGGTCGGCTCGCTAGCCAGCGGGCGCAGCCGCGCCGAGTTCAAATCAATCGTCGGCTATTTCGTCAACCCCATCGTGCTGCGCGCGAACATGGTGGGCAACCCGACCTTCACGGAATTTCTCAGGCAGGTGCGCCTCACCGTTCTAGCCGCGCTCAAGCGTCAGGACTACCCGTTCCCGCTCCTCATCGAACGCCTGCAACCGGTACGCGATCCGAGTCGCTCGCCGCTGTTTCAAGCGATGTTTCTCCTGCAACGCCTGCACCGTCTGGAAGATCACAACGTGCCGATGTTCGTCATAGGCGAAGCGGGCGCGCGTATGGAACTCGCCGGGCACGAAGTGGAATCCTACGCCTTGCAGGAGCGCGTCGCGCAGTTTGAACTCGAACTGATCATGGTCGAAGCCGAAGGCACGCTCTCCGGCGCGCTGCGCTACAACACAGACCTCTTCGACCACGCGACGATTGCGCGCATGACGCGTCATTTTCAGACGCTCTTAGAGAGAATCGTCGCCGATCCCGAACAGCGACTCGCAGACTTGTCATTATTGAACGCCGCCGAGCAGCATCAACTCCTTACCACCTGGAACGACACGCGCGCGGATTACCGCGAAGACATAGCCGTCCATCAATATTTCGAGGCGCAGGCGGACACGACACCCGACGCCGTCGCACTCGTCTTTGAAGATGAAGAGTTGACCTACCGCGAGTTGAACCGCCGCGCCAATCAACTCGCGCGTCACCTCTCTGCGCTCGGCGTCGGCGCTGAAACGGTCGTCGGCATTTACCTGCAACGCTCGCCGTTGATGCTCGTCGCGATGCTCGGCGTCTTGAAGGCGGGCGGGGCGTACCTGCCGCTCGACACGGCCTCGCCGAAAGAGCGTCTCATACACATGCTCGAAGACACGCGCCCGCTCCTCGTCTTGACGGAAGAACACCTGTCGGACGAACTGCCTGAACGCACTGCTGCGCGCGTCGTGAGCCTCGACGCGGAGTGGCAACGGGTTGCGCAAGAGAGTGTGGAGAACCTTGCGACAGTGACGTTGCCCGCGCAAATGGCTTACGTCATTTACACCTCCGGTTCGACGGGCAGGCCGAAGGGGACGATGATCTGCCACCGCAACCTCAACAACTTTCTGGCGGCGATGAACGAACGTCTGGCAGGCGATGCGCCGGGCGTCTGGTTGGCCGTGACGAACAACGCCTTCGACATCTCTATCCTTGAATTGTTGTGGACGCTGACGCGCGGCTTCAAGGTCGTCATTCATGCGGAACAGGACAGCGGCGTTGGCTACGCGCCCGCGAATGAGAACGCGGCTGCGAGCAAGCCGATGGATTTCAGTCTCTTCTATTTCGCCAGCGACGAAGGGAGCGACGCGGAAGACAAATATCGTCTGCTTTTGGAAGGAGCGAAGTTTGCGGACACGCACGGCTTCGCGGCGGTGTGGACGCCGGAGCGCCACTTTCACGCGTTCGGCGGACTCTACCCGAACCCGTCGGTGACGAGCGCGGCGATTGCCGCCGTCACCGAGCGCATAGGGATCAGGGCGGGGAGCGTCGTGCTGCCGCTGCACAATCCGATCCGCGTCGCAGAAGAGTGGGCGGTTGTTGACAACATCTCACGCGGGCGCGTTGCCATCGCTTTCGCCTCCGGCTGGCACTCGAACGACTTTGTGTTCGCGCCGGAAAATTACGCCACGCGCAAGGAAGTGATGACGGCAGGCATCGAGAGCGTGCGCAAACTATGGCGCGGCGAGTCGCTCACGGTCGCGGGCGGCGCGGGCAATGAACTGGAAGTGCGAATCTTCCCGCGCCCGCTCCAAGCGGAACTGCCCGTCTGGTTGACTGCCGCCGGAAGCGCGGAGACGTTTCGCATGGCGGGCGAGATCGGTGCGAACGTTTTGACGCACCTGCTCGGTCAATCGTTCGAGGAGGTGGCGGAGAAGATCGCGATCTATCGTGAGGCTTGGCGGCGCGGCGGGCACGAGGGCGAAGGCCACGTTACGCTCATGCTGCACACCTTCGTCGGGCGCGACGCGGAAGCCGTGCGCGAAAAAGTCTACGAGCCGTTCTGCAACTACCTGCGCAGCAGCGTCGGCTTGTGGCGCAGCCTCGCGCAGAGCATGGGGCAGGATGTTGAGTCGGCGGACTTCACCGAAAGCGACATGCAGGAACTCCTTGCGCGCGCCTTCGACCGCTACTTTGAAACGAGCGGCCTGTTCGGCACGCCCGCCAACTGTCTACGCATCGTCGAACGACTCAAGACCATCGGCGTCTCAGAGGTCGCATGTCTCATAGACTTCGGCATAGATTTCGCTTCGGTGATGAAGGGACTCAGCCAACTCAACATCGTCAGGGAACGCAGCCGGAGAGTCGCCGCACACCAGGACTACTCGCTGCCCGCGCTCATCAAACGCCACGCGGTGACGCACCTCCAATGTACACCTTCGCTCGCGCGCATGTTGCTGCTCGACCCGCAGGCGAAAGAGGTTCTCCGTTCGCTTCAAGTGCTGCTCGTCGGCGGCGAGGCGTTTCCCGTCTCGCTGGCAGAAGAACTGAGCGGAGTCGTCGAAGGCAAGATTCTCAACATGTACGGGCCGACCGAGACGACCATCTGGTCTACGACTTATGAAGTGCGCGGCGCGGAGCAACAAATTCCCATCGGGCGACCCGTCGCCAACACGCAAATCTACATACTCGACCACAGACTCCAACCGCAGCCCGTCGGCATACAGGGTGAGTTATACATCGGCGGCGACGGGCTGGCGCGCGGCTATCTCAATCACCCTGAACTGACGGCGGAGAAGTTCATCCCCGATCCGTTCGCGTCGCGCGCGGGCGCGCGTCTCTATCACACGGGCGACGCGGCGCGCTATCTGCCGGACGGTCAGATAGAGTTTCTTGGACGCGTGGATCAGCAGGTGAAGATCAGGGGCTACCGGATCGAGCCGGGCGAGATTGAGAGCGTGTTGGCCGAACATGCGGCGGTTGAAGATGCGGTGCTCGTCGCGCGCGAGGACGCTTCGGGCGAGGTGCGTCTCGTCGCATATCTGGTGACGCGTGCGCCGCTCGCGACGGGCGAACTGCGCCAGTTCCTCAAACAGAAACTTCCCGATTACATGATCCCCTCGGCCTTCGTCATGCTCGACGCGATGCCTTTGACGCCGAACGGGAAGATCAATCGTCGCGCGCTGCCTGTGCCTTCGACGACGGGCGCGGCTGCTGCTGATTACGTCGCGCCGCAAACCGATCTCGAACGCACCATCGCCGGAATCTGGCAGGACGCCTTACAGGTCGAACGTCTGAGCACGCAAGATAACTTCTTCGATCTCGGTGGGCATTCGCTGTTGATGGCGCAGGTTCATGCGCGTCTGCGCGAGGTGTTGCAGTTGGAAGTGCCGGTCATAGAGTTGTTCAAATACCCCACCGTCAGTTCGCTGGCGAAGTATTTCAACCAGCGTGAGACGCGGCAGCCCGCGTTCCAACAGCCCGACGACCGCGTGAAGAAGCGCAAGGAAATGCTCAACCGGCGGAGACAATTGACAAAGGGAATGTGAGAGAAAAGCTGAAACGAGGACAGTATAGAGAGAGCGATGAGCAGTAGAGCAACGTCAGAGGAACAGATCAGGGGAGAAGACATCGCCGTCGTCGGGATGGCCGGGCGTTTTCCGGGCGCGCGTAACGTCGCGGAGTTCTGGCGCAATCTGCGCGACGGCGTCGAATCGATCTCTTTCTTCACGGATGAGGAATTGGCGGCGTCGGGTTTGGACGATGCGACGCTCTCACATCCGAATTACGTCCGCGCGGCGGGCGTCCTCGACGACATCGAACTCTTCGCCGCGCCCTTCTTCGGCATCAATCCGCGTGAAGCCGAAGTGATCGATCCGCAGCACCGTCTCTTCCTCGAATGCGCTTGGGAGGCGCTGGAAGACGCCGGTTATAACTCGGAGACTTACGAGGGGCGCATCGGCGTCTATGCGGGCGCGGGGATGAACACCTACCTGCTCTACAACCTCTACTCGAATCGTGAAGTGATACGCGCCGTCGGCGACTTTCAAGCCATGATCGGCAACGACAAAGACTTTTTGCCAACGCGCGTCTCTTACAAGTTGAACCTGCGCGGGCCGAGCGTCAGCGTGCAGACGGCGTGCTCCACTTCGCTCGTCGCCGTCGTGTTGGCCTGTCAAAGTTTGCAGACGTTTCAGAGCGACATGGTGCTGGCGGGCGGCGTGTCCGTGCGCGTGCCGCGAAACGCGGGCTACATTTACCAGAAGGGCGGCATCATGTCGCCCGACGGCCACTGCCGCGCGTTCGACGCGAATGCGGAAGGGACGGTCGTGGGCAGCGGCGTCGGCATCGTCGTCTTGAAGCGTCTGGAGGACGCGCTCGCCGACGGCGACACCGTTCACGCAGTCATACGCGGCTCGGCCATCAACAACGACGGCTCTATGAAAGTCGGCTACACCGCGCCGAGCATCGAAGGCCAGCGTGAAGTTATCAACGAAGCACGCGCGATGGCCGAGGTGGAAGCCGACACCATCTCTTACATCGAAGCGCACGGGACGGGCACGACTTTAGGCGACCCGATCGAGATCGCCGCGCTCACGCAGGTCTTCCGCGCGCAGACCGACGAGCGAAACTTCTGCGCCATCGGCTCTGTGAAAACCAACGTCGGGCATCTGGACACGGCGGCGGGCGTGACGGGCTTGATCAAGACCGTGCTCGCGCTCAAACACAGACAACTTCCGCCGAGCCTCCACTTCACAGAACCTAACCCGAACATTGACTTCGCAAACAGCCCCTTCTTCGTCAACCGCCAACTAGCGGAGTGGCGGCGTGGGCGAACGCCGCGCCGCGCGGGCGTCAGTTCCTTCGGCATCGGCGGGACGAACGCTCATGTCGTCGTCGAAGAAGCGCCCGAAGTCGAAACGACGGACGCCGGAAGCAGCAGGCCGTACCAGTTGTTGCTCCTGTCGGCCAAGACGGACACGGCGCTCGAAGCCTTGACGATGAATCTCGCCGATCATCTCAAACAGAACCCCGATGCGAATCTCGCCGACGTGGCTTACACCTGCGCCGTCGGTCGAAAGGCGTTCGAGCATCGCCGGATGCTTGTGTGCCGTGACACGGAGGATGCCGCGCGCGCGCTCGAAACTTTGGACGGGAGGCGCGTTCTCACAAACTTCCATGAGACTGCGGAACATCCGGTCGCTTTCCTGTTCGCAGGAGGCGGGACACAGTACGTCGAGATGGGTTTGGAATTGTACGAGCATGAGCCTGTCTTTCGCGAACAGGTTGATAGATGCTCAGAACTCCTTAGACCGCATCTGGGAATTGATCTGCGTCGCATCCTCTACCCGCGCGCGGATGAACGGGCGGCGGCGGCGCGGCGGCTCAACGAGATGTCGGTCTTTCAACCCGCGCTCTTCTGTGTTGAATATGCGCTGGCGCGTTTGTGGATGTCCTGGGGCATCGAGCCGCAGGCGATGATCGGGCACAGCACGGGCGAATACGCGGCGGCGTGTCTGGCCGGAGTCTTTACGCTGGAAGAGACGCTTTCGCTGTTGGCTGCGCGCGGGCGTCTGATGCAGCAGATGCCTGCGGGCGCGATGCTGGCCGTTCCGCTTTCGGAGCAGGAAGTCGGGACGCTCTTGAACGGCGAGCTTTCGCTGGCCGCCGTCAACTCGCCTGCTATGTGCGTGCTGGCGGGCACAATGGATGCGGTCGGTCGGCTTGAAAGTGACTTGTTGAGCAGAGGGCTGGATTGTCGTCGCTTGCAGACCGCGCAGGCCGCGCACTCGAAGATGATGGAGCCGATCCTCGGAGCGTTCGTCGAACGCGTCGAACGTCTAGCCTTGCAGCCGCCGCGCATACCCTTCGTCTCCAACGTTACGGGCACGTGGATCACAGACGCGCAGGCGACCGACCCGCTCTACTGGTCGCAGCATTTGCGACAGACTGTGCGGTTCGCAGACGGCATCGGTACGTTACTGAAAGAGCCGGAGTTGATCCTGTTGGAAGTCGGCCCCGGACGGACGCTCGGCGCGCTGGCGAAACAGCATCCGTCTAAAACTGCGGGTCACGTTGTCCTTTCGTCGCTCCGGCATCCCGCCTCGCAGGAGTCCGACGCAGCATCAATCGTAAACGCCTTGGGTCAACTCTGGCTGGCGGGAAAACAGTTTGACGCGCGCGGCTTCTACGCGGGCGAGCGACGGCGACGCGTTTCGCTGCCGACGTACCCGTTCGAGCGCCAGCGTTACTGGGTGGAAGCGCGGCGGCTGGAAGAAGTTGGGACGGAGCCGTCGTATGAAGTTTCGTATGACGGTGAACAGCAACAGCAGCAGACGGCGATGCCGCGCGCGCTTCATTCGCGTCCGAGCCTGACGAGCGATTACGTCGCGCCGCGAAGCGACGTGGAGAGCGTGCTCGCGGACATCTGGCAAAGACTTCTCGGCATCGCGCAGGTCGGCGTCAACGATAATTTCTTCGAGCTTGACGGCCACAGCTTGCTTGCCACGCAGGTCATCTCGCGCGTGCGCGAAGTCTTCCAGTTGGAGTTGCCGCTCAGGAGTATCTTCGAGTCGCCGACGGTCGCCGGACTCGCCGAACGCATCAGCGAGGCGAAGATGCTGGCGCAAGGCGCGCTCGCACAGCCGATGCACCGCATCGCGCGCGAAGGCGACCTTCCGCTCTCCTTCGCGCAGCAGCGGCTCTGGTTTCTGGATCAACTCGTCCCCGGCAATCCCTTCTACAACGTTCCATGGGCGGTGCGTCTCAGCGGGCAACTCGACACCGGCGCGCTGGAAAGAAGTCTCAACGAAATACTCTCCCGCCACGAAGTTTTGCGTACGACCTTTAAGAGCGCCAGCGGCAGACCGCTGCAAGTGATTTCGCCGAAAGGAAGTTTGACGCTCGCGCGCGTGAATCTGGAAGCGTTGCCGGAGGGTGAGCGGGAGCGAAAGGTTTTGCGTCTGGCGGGTGAGGAGGCGCGGCTTCCGTTCGATTTGTCCGAAGACCTGATGATGCGCGCTCGCCTGCTGCGTCTCTCCGAACAGGAGCACGTCCTGCTCCTGACGCTGCATCACATCGCTTCCGATGGTTGGTCGCTGGGCGTGCTTGTCCGTGAAGTCGTCGCGCTCTACGAAAAACTCTCCGCCGGTGAGACTCTTGAGCTTCCCGAACTCCCCGTGCAGTACGTGGACTTCGCACACTGGCAGCGCGAGTGGTTTCGCGGCGAGGTGCTCGAAACTCAACTCAACTACTGGAAGCAACAACTCGGCGGCGACCTGCCCGTCCTTGAATTACCCGCCGACCGCCCACGCCCCGCGATACAGACTTTTCGCGGCGGATCGAAGTTCGTCACCTTTCCGGTCGAACTCGTCGAAGCCCTCAAAGTTTTGAGCCAGCAGGAATCCGTCACGCTCTACATGACGCTCCTGGCCGCTTTCCAAACTCTGCTCCACCGCTACACGGGCGAAACGGACATCATCGTCGGCTCGGTCATCGCCAATCGCAATCGCGTCGAGATCGAAGACTTGATCGGGTTCTTTGTCAACACGATGGTGCTGCGCACAGACCTCTCCGGCAACCCGACCGTGCGAGAACTTTTGAGCCGCGTGCGCGACGTGTCGCTCGGCGCATACGCGCATCAGGATTTGCCGTTCGAGCAGTTGGTCGAGGAGCTACAACCGAAGCGCGACATGAGCCACACGCCGATTTTTCAAGTGGCCTTCGTACTGCAAAACGCGCCGATGCCCGCGCTCGAAATCGCAGGGCTGAAACTGAACTTGCTGGACATCGAGAGCGGCACGGCGAAATACGATTTGTCCGTCCAACTGGAAGAGACGGAACAAGGGCTGAAGGGACTCTTCGAGTACAACACAGACCTCTTCGACGCCTCCACCATCGAGCGATTCATCAATCACTACCGGATACTTCTGGCAGCCGTCGCGCGCAATCCCGAAGCGCGGCTCGCGGATTTGCCTCTGCTGGCCGAAGAGGAACGCCGCCAACTGCTCTTCGAATGGAACGACACGCGCGCGCCCTTCCCGCACGACGCGTGCATCCATCAACTCTTCGAGCGACAGGCCGTACAGACGCCCGACAGCGTCGCCCTCGAATTCATCGGGACGGACGGCACGGCGTCGCAGTTGACCTACCGCGAGTTGAACGAACGCGCCAACAGGCTCGCGCGCCACCTGCGACGCCGGAAGGGAGTCGTGCCGGAGCAGATAGTCGGCATCTGTCTGGAACGCTCGCCGGAGATGGTTGTGGCCGTGCTCGCCGCGCTCAAGTCGGGCGGCGCGTACGTGCCTTTAGACCCCGCTTACCCGTCGGCGCGACTCGGCGACATGCTCGGCGAGACGGGCGCGCGCGTCGTCTTGACCGTGCGGCGTCTGTCGGAGAAAACGCGCGCTCACGCCGCAGAGGTCTTGTGTCTCGACGACGATTGGCAGGCATCGGCGGACGACGAAGAGACGGGAGACAATCTGCTGCCGGAGTCCGCGCTGCCTGACAATCTGGCTTACGTGCTTTACACGTCGGGCTCTACGGGGCAACCGAAAGGCGTGATGGTCACTCATCGCGGTCTGGTCAACTATCTGCACTGGTGCGCGAAATTTTATGAAGTGGCCGAAGGCGAAGGAGCGCCCGTGCATTCGCCCGTCACTTTCGACCTGACGGTGACGAGCCTCTTCGCGCCGCTCTTGGCAGGACGGAAGGTTTTGCTGTTGCCGGAGGAGGAACAGGGCGTGGAGGCGTTAGCCTCGGCGTTGAAGGAAAATAAAAATTTCAGTCTCGTCAAACTCACGCCCGCGCATCTGGAAGTCCTCGGCCAGCAGTTGAGCGGCGCAGATGTCGCGGAGTCTGTCCGCACGCTCGTCATCGGCGGCGAAGCGCTGCTGGCCGAACACCTCGACCTTTTCCGCCGGCACGCACCGCGCACGCGGCTCATCAACGAGTACGGGCCGACGGAGACGGTCGTCGGCTGCTGCATCTACGAAGTGCCGCCGGAGCATCCGGCGACGGGCGCGATTCCCATCGGGCGACCCGTAGCCAACACACAACTCTATATTCTGGACGAACGCGCCGAGCCCGTCGCCATCGGCGTCACCGGAGAACTTTACATCGGCGGCTTTGGGCTTGCGCGAGGCTATTGCAACAGGCCGGAGTTGACCGCCGAAAGATTCGTCCCCAACCCGTTCGGCACAGAGCCGGGCGGGCGGCTCTACCGAACCGGCGACCTCGCGCGCTATCTGCCCGACGGGCAAATTGATTTTCTTGGACGCGCCGACCGGCAGTTGAAACTGCGTGGCTTCCGCATCGAGCCGGGAGAGATCGAGTCTGCGCTCGTCGCTCATCCGGCGTTGAGCGAGAGCGTCGTCGTCGCACGCGAAGATACAAGCGGCGATAAGCGTCTGGTGGCCTACGTCGTCAGAGCGCAGCGGGAAGTCTCGCTAGACGCGGGCACGCAACCCGCAGCAGAGGTCTTGGCCGCCGAGCAAGTCGCCGGATGGCAGACGCTCTACGAAGACATTTACGACGGGGCTGACGCGAACAACGACGACGGCGCGACCTTCAACCTCACCGGCTGGAACAGCAGCTACACGGGACAGCCCATCCCCGCCGAAGAGATGCGCGAATGGGTTGACGGGACGGTCGAGCGCATACTGTCTCTGAAGCCCCGCCACGTGTTGGAGATCGGGTGCGGCACGGGTCTGCTCCTCTTCCGCATCGCTCCCTACACAACGCAATACTCCGCCAGCGATTTCTCTTCGACCGCGCTTCGCTACGTCGAGCAACAGTTGCAAAGTTTGAAGCCTGAACTGCCGCAGGTGTCGCTCTTCGAGCGTGCGGCGGACGACTTCCGCGAAGTCGAGCCGCAAACGTTCGACGCGGTCGTCATCAACTCCGTCGTCCAATATTTCCCCGGCGTCGAATACTTGCTCGAAGTGCTGCGCGGCGCGGCGCGCAGCGTCCGACCCGGCGGCTTCGTCTTCGTCGGCGACGTGCGCAGCTACTCTCTCCTGCGAGCCTTCCATGCCTCCGTGCAGTTGGAGAAAGCCGCGCACGCGCTCCCGCGCACGCAGTTGCAACAGCGCGTGCGCGAACGTCTCGCACAGGAAGAGGAACTCACAATCGCGCCGGACTTTTTCACCGCGCTCAAAACTCACCTGCCCGAACTGAGCCGCGTGCAGGTACAACTCAAACGCGGCCAATATCACAACGAACTGACGCGCTTCCGCTACGACGTTGTGCTACACGTCGGCGAGCAAGTCTCAACGACACTCGATGTTCAATGGCTCGACTGGCAGCAGGACGCCTTGACACTCGACGCCGTCCGGCAGCATTTGACGGAGACCGCGCCGGACACGTTTGGTGTGCGGCGCGTGCCTAACGCGCGCTTGACGGACGCGCTCAGAATCGTCGAGCTACTTGAGACGGAGGGCGGGGCGGAGACGGCTGGCGAACTGCGCGAACAGCTTCGCGCGACGCCTTCGCGCTCCGATGTTGACCCGCAAGAGTTCTGGTTGTTAGAAGGCGAGTTGCCATACAGGGTTGAGATCAACTTGTCGGACGACGGCGCGGACGGCAGTTTCGATGTCGTGTTCGTGAAGACCACCGTAGCTTCGACGCTCGCGCATCTTGCGGTCACTACAGATGCGTCATCCGCAGTTCACGCCGCGCGGCCTTTGAGCGATTACGCGAACAATCCTCTACAGGGGAAACTCGCACGCGACGCGGCGCGCAAGCTTGTGCCGCAACTGCGCGCCTTCCTGCAAGAGCGTCTGCCCGAATACATGCTCCCGTCCGCGTTCGTGATACTCGACGCCTTGCCGCTCACGTCGCACGGAAAAATCGACCAACGCGCGCTGCCCGCGCCCGACGGGTCGCGCGACGCCTTGCAGGAAACTTTCGTCCGCCCGCGCAACGCTGACGAGGAAGCGATAGCGTCCATCTTCTCAGAAGTTTTGAATCTCCCGCAGGTCGGCGTGCTCGACAATTTCTTTGAACTCGGCGGCCACAGCTTGCTGGCGACACAGGTTATTTCGCGCATACGCGAAAACTTCCACGTCGAGTTGCCCGTGCGCGCCCTGTTCGAGTCGCCGACCGTCGCCGAACTGGCGGAAACAGTGGCGTCGAATCGCGGTGCGTTGGAAGGAAGCGCAACCGTCCCGCTCGTCAAGGTTGAGCGTGACGGCGAGGCGTTGCCGCTGTCGTTCGCGCAGCAGCGTTTGTGGTTTCTAGATCAATACGAGCCGGAGAGCGCGGCCTACAACATCCCCGCAGCCGTGCGCCTGAGCGGCGCGCTTAACATCGCTGCGCTCGAACGAACTCTCGACGAGGTTGTGCGGCGACACGAATCTTTGCGTACGAGTTTTGCGTCCGCAGGAGGCGAGGCGCGACAGGAGATCGCGCCGTCGCTCAAGATGAAACTGTCAGTCGTTGACTTGCGCCGGACACCGGAGCTTGAGCGCGAGGCCGCAGTTCAACGCATGGCGTTAGAGGAAGCGCGGCGGCCTTTCGATTTGTCAACCGTCCCGCTGCTGCGTGCGCGTTTGTTGCAACTCGGCGAGCGCGAGCACGTGCTGCTTTTGACCATGCACCACATCGTCAGCGATGGCTGGTCAATGGCCGTCCTCATACGCGAGGTCGCCACGCTCTACGAAGCCTTCTCGCACAACGCGCCTTCGCCGCTCGCGGAGCTTTCGATCCAGTATGCAGACTTCGCACACTGGCAACGACGTTGGCTGCAAGGCGAAGTGTTGGAGCGTCAACTCGCCTACTGGCGGCGGCAACTCGCTAGTATGCCCGCCGCGCTCGAACTGCCCGCCGACCACCCGCGCCCCGCCGTGCAGAGCTATCGCGGCGCAACGCATTACTTCGCGCTTCCCGCAAACTTGTCCGACGCGCTGCAAGCGCGCGCGCAGAGCGAGGGCGTGACGATATTCATGCTGCTGCTCGCAGCCTTCCAGACCTTGCTCCATCGCTACACGGGGCAGGAGGACATCAGCGTCGGCTCGCCGATTGCGAACCGCAACCGCGCCGAAACCGAAAGCCTCATAGGCTTCTTCGTCAACACGCTCGTCATGCGCACGCGTCTCTCCGGCGACCCGACTTTTTCCGAGTTGCTCGGACGCGTCAAAGAAGTCGCGCTCGCCGCCTACACGCATCAAGACTTGCCCTTCGAGCGTCTCGTCGGCGAGTTGCAGCCTGAGCGGCGCATGAGCCATTCGCCTCTGTTTCAAGTTTTGTTCGTCTTGCAGAACGCGCCGATGCCGCCGCTTGAACTGACGGGGCTGACGCTCACGCCGATCATCGCGGACACAGGCATCGCGAAATTCGATCTCACGCTTTCGATGGAGGAGACGCCGCACGGCCTCAAAGGTTCGTTCGGTTACAACACGGACTTGTTCGAGCCGTCCACCATCGAGCGCATGGTCGAACACTTCCGCACGCTCCTGGAAGGCATAGCCGCGCATCCCGCGCGCCGCCTCTCCGAGTTGCCGCTGTTGACGAAGAAGGAAACACGTCAACTGCTCGACGAGTGGAACGACACCGGCGCTGATTACCGGCAAGACATATGCTTCCACGAGTTGTTCGAGCAGCAGGTAGAACGGACGCCAGACAGTGTCGCGCTGGTCTTTGAAGACGAGACTTTGACTTACGCGGAATTGAACGCGCGTGCGAACAAGTTGGCGCGACACTTGCGCGGCTTGGGTGTGGGCGCGGACGCTTTGGTCGGCATCTGCGTCGAGCGTTCGTGGGAGATGGTGGTCGGCCTGCTCGGAATTTTGAAGGCGGGCGCGGGCTACGTGCCGCTCGATCCGTCGCACCCGAAAGAACGCCTCGCCTTCATGTTGGAGGACACGCGCGCGCCCGTGCTGCTGACCGAGAAGCGGCTCTTGGAAAGTTTGCCCGCGCACAGTGCGCAGGTCGTGTGTCTCGACGCGGACTGGCAAACTATCGCGCGCGAGAGCGGCGAAAATCTCGACGCCGAAACGGACGCACGCAATCTGGCTTACGTCATCTACACCTCCGGCTCGACGGGCAAGGCCAAAGGCGTTCTCATCGAACAGCGGCAACTCTTGAATTACGTCTTCGGCGTGCTCGACCGCCTCAGCCTCGCGCCCGACGCCAGCTATGCGTGGGTGCAACCTTTGACGGTTGACTCCTGCGTCACGGCCATCTACCCGCCACTTGTAACAGGCGGCACGCTACATCTACTGTCGCGTGAACGCACGGCCAGCGCAGAAGCGATGTCCGACTATTTCACGCGTCACCGGATAGACTGTCTCAAGATCGCGCCCTCTCACCTCGCCGCACTCCAAGCCGCCGCCGCGCGTCCCGAACAACTTCTGCCGCACAGTTGCCTCGTGCTCGGCGGCGAAGTTTCGCACTGGGCTTACGTGCGCGAACTGCAAGCCATGCCCTCGTCCTGCGAACTCTTCAACCACTACGGGCCGACCGAAACCACCGTCGGCGTCACGACCTATCGCATCAAACGCGACGCCGCGCCGGAAACCCGCGAAGCACTTGAAGCAGCCGCACAGGAAGCAACTTCCGCGACAGTTCCCATCGGACGCCCGCTCGCCAACACGCGCACTTATATTCTCGACCGTCACATGCAACCCGTCGCGTTGGGCATCCCCGGCGAGTTGTTCATCGGCGGCGACTGTCTCGCACGCGGTTATCTGAACCGCCCCGAACTGACGGCGGAGACGTTCATCCCCGACCCGTTCGGCGCGGAGGCGGGCGCGCGTCTGTACCGCACGGGCGATCTCGCGCGTTATCTAACGGACGGCAACATAGAGTTTCTCGGTCGCCTCGATCATCAAGTCAAGATTCGCGGCTTCCGCATCGAACTCGGCGAGATCGAGGCCGCGCTCTCCGAACATCCGTCAATCCGTGAAGCTTTGGTGTTGACCTACGACGACGGCGGCAATGGAAGCGATGGCGGAAACACACGTCTGGTCGCTTACGCCGTCGCAGAGGCGGGGCAGACGACCGCGCACGCCGAACTGCGCAACTTCCTCAAAGAAAAGCTGCCCGAATACATGCTCCCTTCCGCCTTCGTGCTGCTCGACGCCTTGCCGCTCACGCCGCACGGCAAGTTTGATCGCCGCGCGCTGCCCGCGCCCGTGTTTGAACGCGACGAGGCGGCGGAAACTTTCGTCGCGCCGCGCACGTCGGTCGAGCGTCGCCTTGCTGAAATCTGGAGTCAAGTGCTCGGCGTCGCGAGCGTCGGCGTTGACGATAACTTTTTCGAGTTGGGCGGCGACTCCATTCTCAGCATTCAGATCATCGCGCGCGCCAACCAGGCGGGCTTGCGCCTGACGCCGAAACAGTTGTTTGAGTACCAGACGATTGCAGGTCTGGCGTCGGTGGTCGGGACAACGAACGCGGTCGAGGCCGAGCAGGGAACTGTCACCGGACACGTCCCGCTCACGCCGATCCAGCGTCTCTTCTTCGAGCAGAATGGCGATCATCCGCACCATTACAATCAGGCGGTGTTGCTCGAAGTGAAAGAGCCTTTGGACGCAGGCTTGCTTGAGCAAACAGTCGCACACCTGCTGACACATCACGACGCGCTCAACCTGCGTTTCGTGCGCGTGGAAGATGGCTGGCGACAGTTCAACGCGGCGCACGAAGGCCAGACGCCCTTCCAACGCGTTGACCTGTCCACGCTCGCGGAGTCGGAGCAGGCGTCGGCGTTCGAGAGGATCGCAGACGAGCTTCAAGCGAGTTTGAATATCACGGACGGGCCGCTCATGCGCGTCGCGCTGTTCGACTTCGGCGGCGGGAAAGCGGGACGCCTGCTGACGGTGATTCATCACCTCGCGGTTGACGGCGTTTCATGGCGCATCCTGCTGGAAGATTTGTTGACGGTCTACAGGCAGTTGAGTCGCGGCGAGGCTGTGAGTCTGCCGCCGAAGACCACTTCGTTCAAGCAGTGGGCTGAACGGCTGGCCGCGCATGCAGAGTCCGAAGCGGTTCAATCAGAGTTGAATTACTGGCTCGCGCAAACCGAACGGCAGGCATCGTCGCCGCTGCCAATTGATTTCGGTGAGGGCACGAACACGAGGGCTTCGGCCAGTGTCGTGTCAATCGCTTTGAACGCGGAGGAGACGCACGCGCTCTTATACGAAGCGCCGGAGGTTTATCACACGCAGAGCAACGACCTCTTGCTGACCGCGCTGGCGAGGACTCTCGCGAAGTGGAGCGGGCGCAACTCACAGACCATCGCGCTCGAAGGACACGGGCGCGAAGAGATCGCGGAAGACCTCGACCTGTCGCGCACCGTCGGCTGGTTCACGACGCTCTTCCCCGTCGCGCTCTCGCTCGGCGACACACGCACGACGGGCGACGCACAGCAATCAACCGCCGATGCGCTTCGATCAATCGGCGACACACTCCGATCAATCAAAGAGCAGTTGCGTCGCGTCCCTGAGCGCGGCATCGGCTACGGCCTGCTGCGTTACCTGTGCGCGGTGGAGTCTTTGAAAGAAGATATCGCGCGCCTGCGCGCTGCTCCTTTGCCGGAGGTCAGTTTCAATTATCTCGGACAGTTCGATCAGGTGTTGCCCGCGTCTGCGCCTTTCGCTTTGGCGCGCGAGTCGGGCGGGCGTCTGTCGAGTCCGTCAGGACACAGGCGGCACTTGCTTGAAATCACGGGCGTCGTCATCGGCAATCAACTGCGTATGGACTTCGCTTACAGCGAGAACATTCACAGGCGGGCGACGGTGGAACGGCTCGCGGAAAGTTTCAACGCGGAACTGCGCGCTTTGATCGCGCATTGCCAGTCGCCCGAAGTGGGCGGCTACACGCCGTCGGATTTCCCGCTCGCAGAGTTGGGTCAGGAGCAACTGGATAACGTCTTTGCACGTTTGGACGAAGAAGAGTTCGAGGCCATTGATGAGTAGAAAAAACGTCGAGGATTTATACCCGCTCTCGCCGCTCCAACAAGGGTTGTTGTTTCACAGCGTCTACGCTCCCGCGTCGGGCGTGTACGTCGAGCAGTTGAGCTGCACGCTCGGCGGCGAGCTTAATCTGGACGCGTTCGGGCGCGCGTGGCAACAGACAATTGATCGTCATCCCATCCTGCGCACCGCGTTCGTCTGGGAAGGACTCGATGAGCCTGTGCAGGTCGTGCGCCGCAGCGTGCGTCTGCCCTTTGCGCAGGAAGATTGGCGCGCACTATCCGCAGCCGAACAACAGGAACGACTGCACGCATACCTCAAGGACGATCTGCGTCAGGGCTTCGATCTTGCCAAAGCTCCCTTGATGCGGATCGCTCTGCTCCGACTCTCCGAAGACAGCTATCAATTCGTTTGGAGCTATCACCACCTCATGCTCGACGGCTGGTGCATCCCGCTCGTGCTGCGCGAGGTCTTCGCTTTCTATGAAGCGTCCTCGCGCGGAGAGAGTTTCGCGCCGGAACGCCCGCGCCCGTACCGCGATTACATCGCGTGGCTGCGGCGACAGGACTTACATAAGGCCGAGGCGTTCTGGCGTCAGACGCTCAAGGGCTTCCATGCCCCGACGCCGCTGCCGACCGTCAAGGCTTTCGACGCAACAGACGGCGAGGTTGGACATGAGGAATACGGCGAACAAGAGATTTCGCTTTCGGCGGACACAACCGCCGCACTTCAAACGTTAGCGCGCACTCACGGCTTGACGCTGAACACGCTCGTGCAGGGCGCGTGGGCGCTCTTGCTCGGTCGTTACAGCGGCGAACGGGACGTGGTGTTCGGCGTCACGGTCGCGGGGCGACCCGCCGAGTTGGCCGGAGTCGAAGCGATGGTCGGCCTCTTTATCAACACGCTGCCGTTGCGCGTCGAGGTTGACGGCGAGCAAGAACTTTTGCCCTGGTTGAAGTCGCTACAGGAACAGCAGACGGAACTGCGCCAGTACGAATACAGCCCGCTCGTGCAGGTGCAGGGGTGGAGCGACGCGCCGCGCGGCCTGCCGCTCTTCGAGAGCTTGCTGGTGTTTGAAAACTATCCCGTCGATGCTTCCTTCCGCCAGCAACTCGAGCAACTGTCGGTCACGAACATTCAGAAAGTCGAAAGGACGAACTACCCGCTCAACTTGCTGGCCGTGCCCGGCGCGCAACTCCTGCTGCGCTTCAGTTACGACCGTCGCCGCTTCGACGCGCAGACCATCGAACGAATGCTCGGCCATCTGCAAACCGCGCTCGAAAATTTCGCAGCGCATCCGTCGCGCCGACTCGCCGCCGTGCCGCTTTTGACGAATGCCGAACGGCGACAACTGCTCGTCGAATGGAACAACACGCGTCGAGACTACCCGCAGCACGTCTGTCTACACGAATTGTTCGAGGCGCAAGTCGAGCGCACGCCTGACGCGATCGCCGTCGTCTTCGAGGATGAGCGCGTCAGCTATGGCGAACTGAACCGCAGGGCTAACGCTTTGGCCGAACGCCTGCGCGCGTCGGGCGTCGGGGCGGAGACGCGCGTTGGAGTTTGCGCGGAGCGTTCGGTGGAGATGGTCGTGGCGCTCTTCGCGGTGCTCAAGGCGGGCGGCGCATACGTCCCTCTGGAGCCGACGTATCCGGCGGAGCGTCTGTCGTACATGCTCGCGGACGCGCAGGTCAGTGTGCTGCTGACACAGGAGCGTTTGCTCGCAGCGTTGCCGCCGCAGCACGACGCGGAGATCATCTGCCTCGATAGAGATTGGAAAGAGTTTGACGAACTCAACGCGGAGAACGTACCGAGCGGTGCATCTGCGCACAACGCGGCTTACGTCATCTACACCTCCGGCTCGACGGGGCGGCCGAAGGGCGTGGTGAACACGCACGGCGGAATCTGCAACCGCTTGCTGTGGATGCAGGACGAGTACCGATTGACGGGCGACGACCGCGTGCTACAGAAGACGCCGTACAGTTTCGACGTGTCGGTCTGGGAATTTTTCTGGCCGCTCTTGACGGGCGCACAACTCGTCGTCGCACGACCGGGCGGACATCAGGACAGTGCGTATCTCGTCCGCCTGATCGCGCGTGAAGAGATCACGACATTGCATTTCGTGCCCTCGATGCTGTCGGTCTTTTTGTCCGAGCCGGAGATTGAAGCGTGTCGCAGCCTGCGGCGCGTGATCTGTAGCGGCGAGGCTTTGACGAAAGAACTGCAAGAGAGATTTTACGCGCGCCTCGCAGCCGAACTGCACAACCTCTACGGGCCGACGGAAGCCGCCATAGATGTCTCATACTGGGCTTGCCTGCGCGACGACGGCGAACGCCTCGCCGTGCCCATCGGGCGACCGATAGCCAACATTCAACTTTACATTCTGGACGCGGAGCTACAGCCCGTCCCCGTTGGCGTCGCGGGCGAGTTGTACATCGCCGGAGTTGGCCTTGCGCGCGGTTATCTGAATCGTCCCGAACTGACGGCGGAAAAATTCATTGCGAATCCATTCAGCGTGGAAGCGGGCGCGCGCATGTACCGGACGGGCGACGCGGCGCGTCTCCTCGAAGGCGGCGAGATCGAATTCTTGGGGCGCCTCGACGAGCAGGTGAAGCTGCGCGGCTTTCGGATCGAACTCGGAGAGATCGAGTCGGTGTTGGCCGAACACCGAGAGGTCGGCGAGTGCGTCGTCGTGGCGCGCGAGGACGCGCGAGGTGGCGAAAGGCGCATCGTCGCTTATTTTGTTCCCGCAGGCGAAACGCTTCCGACGACGGATGCGCTGCGAAGTTTCCTGCGAGAGAAGCTGCCGGAATACATGCTCCCGTCCGCGTTCGTCGCGTTGTCTGCACTTCCTTTGACGCCGAACGGGAAGCTCGACCGCCGCGCGTTGCCCGCGCCTGAACCGGCAACGGCGACGAGAGATGTGCGCGACGAGGGCGCGCGCAATCCACTCGAAGAAGTGGTCGCGGGAATCTGGGCAGAGGTGTTGGGGCTTGATGCGGTTGGCGTCAACGACAACTTTTTCGAGGCGGGCGGTCACAGCTTGCTCGCGCTGCAAGTGATCTCGCGTCTGCGCGCGACCCTGAACATCGAAGTGCCCGTGCGCGAACTCTTCGACGCGCCGACCGTCGCGAGTTTCACCGAACGAATCGAAACACTCCGGCACGAAGAAACGGGCGCGCCCTCGATCCCGCTCGTACCGGACACGACAGACGCCGAACGCCCGCTGTCGTTCGCGCAGCAGCGTCTGTGGTTTCTAGATCAGTACGAGCCGGAGAGCGCGGCCTACAACATCCCTGCCGCCGTACGCTTGAGCGGCGCGCTCGACGTAGACGCGCTCGAACGCAGTTTCAACGAGGTCGCGCGGCGTCACGAAATTTTGCGCGCCACCTTCCCTGCGGTGCAGGGACAACCGCGTCAAGTGATCGCGCCCGTCGCGCAAGTGACCCTACGCGTCGAAGACTTGCAGCACCTTGCAGAAGACGCACGCGAGGCCGAGATTCGACGACGCGCCGCCGAAGAAGCCGTGCGACCGTTCAGCCTGTCGGCGGGCGCTCTGTTCAGAGTCGTCTTGTTGAAGTCGGGCGCGCGCGAGCACGTACTCTTGTTGACGATGCATCACATCATCTCCGATGGTTGGTCAATCGGCATTCTGATACGCGAGATGGCCGCGCTCTATGAAGCCTTCGCGCAAGGCCGACCTTCGCCGCTTGCGGAGTTGCCGATTCAATACGCAGACTTCGCGCGCTGGCAGCGACTGACTCTGGCGGGCGATGCGTTCGACAAACAACTTGCTTATTGGAAAGCGCGTCTCGGCGACGCGCCGCCCAAACTCGAACTGCCCTACAAGCGCAATCGCACGCATGGAGAGGCCGCGCGCACCGCCGCGACGACCGCGCGCCGCAGCGCGACTTATCGCTTCACGCTTCAGCCGCCGCTCGCGTCCGCACTCAAATCTCTCAGCCGCCGCGAAGGCACGACGCTCTACATGACGCTGTTGGCGGCCTATAAGACGTTGCTTCATCACTACACGGGCGCGGCGGACATCTCCGTCGGCTCGCCGGTCGCCAACCGCAATCGCGCGGAGGTCGAAAATCTCATCGGCTTCTTCGTCAACATTCTGATCTTGCGTAGCGACCTGTCGGGCAACCCGACGTTTCGCGAATTGCTGGCGCGCGTGCGCGAGACGACGCTCGGCGCTTACGCTCATCAAGATATGCCTTTCGAGAAACTCGTCGAAGAGTTGCCGGACGCGCGCGGCGCGGGTCATGTCCCGCTGCATCAAGTCGTGTTTGCGCTCCAAAACTTTTCCCTCCCGCCGCTCGCCCTGCCCGAACTCACGCTCAGCCAACTCGACCTCGAAGGGCAGACCGCGAAAAACGAACTGCTCCTCTTTATGAACGAGACGGAGCACGGACTTGAAGCCCTCGTGCAGTACGACGCAGACTTGTTTGACGCCGCAACCGTCCGGCGCATGTTCGAGCACTTCGAGGAATTGCTGAACGCTTTCGCGGCTGACCCCGACCGCCGCATCAGATCGTTGAATCTCTTCGCGCGCGAGATGGCGGATGCGCTCGCGCTCCCCGCCGCGCGCGTCGGGCGCATCGCGCCGCTCACGCCGACGCAGCGCGACCTCTATCTTGCGCACCTGATCAATCCCGACACCACCGTCTACAGCGACGGCGTCTCGGTCGCGCTCGGCGCGAACCTAGACGTTGCGGCGTGGCGGAAAGCAGTCGCGTTCGTGTTCGACAGCACGGAGGCGGCGCGCACCAGATTCTTCTCCTACCGGGGCGAGCCTTACCAGTTCGTTGACCTTGATTACCCCGTCCCCTTCGAGTTCGTCGATTTGGCCGACGCGCGCGGCAACAACGGCGACGACGCCACCGCCGCCGCCACAGACTTCGCGCGCATCGTGCGTGAGAAGATTAAAGTTAAATACGATCTCGACGGCGGCGCGTTGCTTAACAATCTCCTGTTCAGAGACGCGTGCGGGCAGTACGTGGCGGCGGTCGCGTGGTATCACATTCTCTTCGACGCCTACTCGTTGAAGCTCTATCTTGAAGGCATCGTCAAAACTTATCTCGCGCTCGTCGCGGGGCGCGAGCCGGAGACGGGCGGGCGAAATTCTTTTTACGATTACGTGGGCGACTCGCTCGCGCGCTTCGACGGCAAGGAGATCAGCGAGTTCTGGTCGAACAAGTTGAGCAGCGTCGCGCCGCTCACATTCCCGAAAGGGGCGGCGGCGGGCGCGACGGGGCAGAGCATCGCGCGCAGGCTCGCCGTCGCCCCCGCCCACCTCGCACGCATACGCGCCTTCTGCGACGCACGCGACTACAGTTTGCCCGCCTACTTTCGCGCGCTCTATGCGCTGCCGCTCGGCCGGAGCGCGGCTGCGTCTGACGACTTCGTGGTCTATGAACTCATCGGCAGTCGCCCGCGAGAGCATGCCGACACCATCGGGTGTTTCTATCAAGTCTTGCCGACGCTCATGCCCGCAAACCTCCTCGCCGTCGCCACGCCCGTCGCCGCGTGGTTCGATTACGCAAGGCATTACCGGAGCAGTCTCGGCGCGATGCAGAACATCTCCGTCTTTCAACAGACGCGGATCATCAAAGACGAGCCGTTGAAGTTCTTCTACAACTTCTACAACTTTTCTTCCCTCGAAATCGAAGGGGAAAGAAAGACGATCAGCCACTACAAATCTTTCCCCGACGACGAAGTTCATTTCATCGTCGACGACTTGCACGACGCGGTCGAACTGGCGTTCTACTACCACGCGAACGCTTTCCCCGACCCGCGCTTGCTCGAACGCATCCTCTCGCTCTCGGAACAAGTTCTCGACGGCGCGGAAATTTTGCGCGCTCTCGATCCGCTTCTGCCCGCCGAACGCGAGCGCCTGCTCGGCGAATGGAACGACACCGCGCGCGAGTACACGTCTGCCGCCTCCGCGTCGCTTCATCAACTCTTCGAGGCGCAAGTCGAACGCACGCCCCACGCAATCGCCGTCGTCTTCAAAAACGAACGCGTGAGTTACGCGGAATTGAACCGGCGCGCCGACCGTCTGGCGCAACGCCTGCGCGCCGCAGGGGTACGTGCGGAAACGCGCGTAGGGATTCTCGCGGAGCGCAGTGTGGAGATGGTGGTCGGCTTGCTGGGGATTCTGAAAGCGGGCGGGGCTTACGTGCCAATTGATGCGTCGTATCCGGCGGAACGCGTGCGATTCATCCTCGAAGATGCTGCCGTCAGGGTGCTCCTCGCGCAAGAACGCCTGCTCGACCTGTTGCCCGCGCACGGCGCGGAAGTGATCCAGCTCGACGTTGATTGGAGCAAGGCTGACGGGCACGGCGCGGAGAACGTGGCGGTCGTCGTGAGTCCGCACAACGCAGCCTATGTCATTTACACCTCCGGCTCGACGGGCAGACCGAAGGGCGTGGTGAACACGCATCGCGGAATCTGCAACCGCCTGCTGTGGATGCAGGACGAGTACCGATTGACGCGCGACGACCGCGTGTTGCAGAAGACGCCGTACAGCTTCGACGTGTCGGTCTGGGAATTTTTCTGGCCGTTGATAACGGGAGCACAATTAATCATCGCAGAGCCGGGCGGGCATCAGGACGCAGCCTATCTCGTGCGGCTCATCGCAGAACAGAAAATCACCGTCACACATTTTGTGCCCGCGATGCTACGCGTGTTTTTGGAGCAACGCGGGGTCGAGGCGTGCGCGAGCTTGCGCGACGTGATTTGCAGCGGCGAAGCGCTCGCTTACGAATTGCAAGAGCGATTCTTCGCGCTCCTGTCACACGCGCGTCTGCACAACCTCTACGGGCCGACGGAGGCCGCCGTCGATGTCACCTACTGGGCGTGCGAGCGCGGAAGCGTCGAACGCATCGTGCCCATCGGTCGCCCCATTGCGAACACGCAAATTCACGTGCTCGACCGCGACTTGTGGCCAGTGCCGCCGGGGCTGGCGGGCGAACTCTACATCGGCGGCGCGGGGCTTGCGCGCGGTTATCATCGCCGCCCCGATTTGACCGCCGAGCGTTTCACCCCCGACCCCTTCGCCGCCGCGCCCGGCGCGCGACTCTACCGCACGGGCGACCTCGCGCGGCGTCTGCCGAACGGCGCGATTGAATATCTGGGGCGCACGGACTTTCAAGTCAAAGTTCGTGGCTTCCGCATCGAGCTTGGCGAAATCGAAGCCGCGCTGATGAATCACCCGGCCATCGGCGAGGCGGTCGTCGTGGCGAAGGGCGACGCCGAACTCGAACGCCATCTGGTGGCCTATTACACCGTCGCCGCCGCTGCTGCGGAGACACAACCGGCGGAAGCCGCGTTGCGCGCTCACCTGAAAGAGACGCTGCCGGATTACATGCTGCCTTCGGCCTTCGTCGCGCTCGATGCGTTGCCGCTCACGCCGAACGGAAAAGTTGATCGCCGCGCGCTGCCGGAGCCGGAGCAGGGGGGCGAGACGCCGGAGCGCGAAGTGACTTTGGCGCGCACGCCCTTCGAGCAGACGCTTGCGGGCATCTGGGGCGAAGTGTTGAAGCGCGAGCGCGTGAGTGTGTACGACAACTTCTTCGATGTGGGCGGACATTCGTTGCTTGCCACACAGATCGTCGCGCGCGCGTCCGAAGCATTCGAGATCGAGTTGCCGTTGCGTAGCCTGTTTGAATCACCCACGGTGGCCGAATTGGCCGCACGAATCGAGACGACGTTGGCGGCGCACGAGGATGTGGGCAAGAGGCTGCCGCCGATCTTGCCGGTTGATAGAAGCATCGAACTGCCGCTGTCGTTCGCGCAGCAGCGTCTATGGTTTCTCGATCAGTTCGAGCCGGGCAGCCCTTTTTACAACATACCGAGCGCGGTGCGCCTCAGCGGCACGCTCGACGTGGACGCGCTCGAACACAGTCTTAACGAAGTCGTCAGGCGACACGAAATCCTGCGCACCACCTTCGAGAGCACGCAGGGGCAGCCGCGACAGGTGATCGCCCCCGTGCTGAAACTGTCGCTCGCGCGGGAAAATCTCCAACACTTAAACGAGAGCGAACGACGCGCCGAAGTGCAACGCCTCGCCGTCGAGGAGTCGCAGCGTTCGTTCGATCTGGCGACCGCGCCGCTCGTGCGTGCGCGACTGTTGCAGGTTGCAGACGACGAGCACGTGCTGCTGTTTACGATGCACCACATCATCTCCGATGGTTGGTCTGTCAACGTGCTGCTCGGAGAAGTCGCCGCGCTTTACGAAGCGTACATGCGTGGCGAGCGTTCACCGCTCGCGGAGCTTTCGATCCAGTACGCGGATTTCGCCGCGTGGCAGAGAGCGTGGTTGGACGGCGAGCAACTCGACGCGCAACTACGCTACTGGCACGAACAACTGCGCGACGCTCCCGCGCTTCTCGAACTTCCCACCGACCGGCCACGCCAGCCGGTGCAAACTTATCGCGGGGCGACGGCGCGCTTCACGCTGCCGAAGAATTTATCGCAGGCTCTGCAACGCTTGAGCCGCCGCGAGGGCGCGACGCTGTTCATGACCTTGCTCGCCGCCTTCCAGTCTCTGCTGCAACGCTACAGCGGCGCGAACGACGTAGTTGTAGGCACGCCTATCGCCGGTCGCAATCGCGCGGAGATAGAGGGGCTGATCGGATTCTTCGTCAACACGCTCGTGCTGCGCGCGACGTTCGACGGCGACCCTTCATTCGTCGAACTGCTCGCACGCGTGCGCGAGGTGTGTCTCGGCGCATACGCGCATCAGGACGTGCCGTTTGAAAAGTTGGTCGAAGAGTTGCAGCCCGAACGCGAGATGAGCCACACGCCGCTGTTTCAGGTGATGTTCGCCTTGCAGAATGCGGTTGCGCCGACCCAGTTGCCGGGGCTGGAATTGAGTTCGCTCGAAGTCGAGAGCGGCGTCGCGAAGTTTGACCTGACGCTGGGGATGAACGAGACAGACGAAGGGCTTGGGGGACTCTTCGAGTACAACACGGACTTGTTCGAGGGCGAAACCATCGAGCGGATGATCGGCCACCTGACGACGTTGCTGGAGGCAATAGTCGCCGACCCGCAACGGCGTGTGTCCGAGTTGCCGTTGATGGCGGAGCGAGAGCGTCGGCAGATCGTCTGTGAGTGGAATGAGACGGCGCGCGAGTACGTGCGCGGCGAGTGCGTGCATGAGATGTTCGAGCAGCAGGCGTTGGAGAGGCCGGAAGCTGTGGCGTTGGTCTGCGAAGGGAAGGGGTGGACTTTCGCGGAGGTGAACGCGCGTGCAAACAAGCTGGCGCGCTACCTGCGACGCAGAGGCGTGGGGGCGGAAGACCTGGTGGGCGTGTTGATGGAGCGGTCGGCGGAAATGTTCATCGGCCTGCTCGGCGTGTTGAAGGCGGGCGCGGCGTATCTGCCGCTCGACCCGACCTATCCGAAGGAGCGTCTCGCTTTCATTTTACAGGATGCGCGCATCGCACTGTTGTTGACCGAGGAACGCTTGCGGCAGACGACGTTTGAACACACGACAGCGCACGTGGTTTGTGTTGACGCGGCGCGTGAAGAGGTGGCGCGTGAGAGCGTCGAGAATCTAGAGGGCAACGCGTCGGCGGATAATCTGGTTTACGTCATCTACACGTCGGGTTCGACGGGAAGACCGAAGGGCGTCTGTGTAACGCACGGCGCGCTTGCGAATAACGCACGCGCCATGAGTGAGCATTACGGCTTGCAACCAGACGACCGTGTGTTGCAATTCGCTTCGATGAGCTTCGACGTGGCGGCGGAAGAGTTGTTCGCCACGTGGGCGCGCGGGGCGGCGGTCGTCGTTATGCCGCCGGATGATTACTTGCTGCAAACCTTCATCAAGATCATAGAGGAGCAGCGCATCAGCGCCGTCTACCCTCCGGCCTCGTACTGGTACGAATGGGTCGCCGCGTTGTCGCGCCGCGAGGCGGCCTTGCCGCCGCACTTGCGTCTGGTGGTGACGGGGAACGAGAAAGTTTCGACGGCGCAGTTTACGACTTGGCACGCGCTGGTGGGTGAACGTGTGCGCTGGATCAACGCTTACGGGCCGACCGAGGCGACGATCACGACGACCATCTTCGAGCCTCAGGGAGAATTGAAAAATAAGAGCGTCGGCTCTGTTCCCATCGGTCGCCCCATCAACAACGCGCGTGTCTATCTGCTCGACAAAAAATTGCAACCCGTGCCCGTCGGCATCGCGGGCGAGTTGCACATCGGCGGGGCAGGCGTGGCGCGCGGGTATCTCGACCGGCCTGAGTTGACCGCAGAGAAATTTATCCCCGATCCGTTTGGCGCGGAGGCGGGCGCGCGTCTCTACCGGACGGGCGATTGGGCGCGTTACCTGCCCGACGGCCAGATAGAATTCTTGCGGCGCATGGATCAGCAAGTTAAAGTGCGCGGCTTCCGCATCGAGTTGGGCGAGATCGAGTCGGCGTTGACAGCGCACGCGGGCGTGCATGAGACGGCAGTGGTGGTGCGCGAGGACGCGCCGGAAGACAAGCGCATCGTGGCCTACGTCGTGCCGAAACGTGAGGGCGGCGGGGAGGCTTCGGCGGACGTGGAGTTGTGGCCGTCGCTCGGAGAGTATCAGGTCTATGACGAGTTGATGTATTTCGCCATGACCAACGACGAGCAGCGAACGGGCAAGTACGAGGAAGCGATCAAGCGTCTCGTCAGAGACAAAATGGTGGTCGAGATCGGGACGGGCGGCGAGGCGATTCTGGCCCGCCTCTGCGTCGCCGCCGGAGCGACGAAAGTTTACGCCATAGAGGCGCTGGACGACGCGCGCGAGGCGGCGGAAAGTTTGATCAAGAGTCTCGGCCTGTCGGACAAAATAATTTTGCTCGGCGGTTATTCGTTCGACGTGCAACTGCTGGAAAAAGTTGACGTGTGCGTCTCGGAGTTGATCGGGACAATCGGCGGCTCGGAAGGAACAATCGCTATTCTCAATGACGCCGCCGCAAGATTTCTGAAAGACGACGGCCAGATGATCCCGCGCCGCTGCATCACGAAGATCGCTGCGGCGCAACTCCCCGAAGTTGTCTCCGAACGCCCGCGCTTCACGGAACTGTCAATTGGTTATACGGAAAGAATCTTCGAGCGCGTGGGACACAAGTTTGATGTCAGGGTGTGCGTGCGAAATTTCCCGCAGGAGAATCTGCTCTCGGATGCGGGCGTGTTCGAGGACTTGGATTTCGGCGGCTACGTTGCGCCCGACTATGCGCGCGAGATCACGTTGAAGATCGCGAAGAAGGGACGGCTCGACGGCTTCTTGCTGTGGCTCAATTTGCACACGACGGGCGATGTCGTGATTGATAATCTGGCGCGCGAGTCGAGTTGGCTACCCGTCTACTTTCCGGTGTTTCATCCGGGCGTCGAGGTTGATGAGGGCGACATCATCAGGGCAGTGTGCTCGGCTTCGCTCAGCGACAACGGTGTCAATCCCGATTATAAAATCGCGGGCACGCTCGTCAGGCGAGACGGCGAAGTCGTCCCTTTCGCACACAGTTCGCCGCATCACGCGGAGGGCTACGGGCAGACGGAATTTTACCGTCGTCTATTTTCCAATCAACCCGCAACGCAGCCGCGCGGCGGGACGCACGACATCACGGCGGAGAAGTTGCGCGCTTACCTCGCCGAACGCGTGCCCGCCTACATGCTGCCGTCTGCGTTCGTCCTGCTCGACGAGATGCCTCTGACTCCGAGCGGGAAGTTGGACGCACGCGCGTTGCCCGCGCCCGAAACTTTGAGGCCGGAGTTGTCCGCGAGTTACGCCGTCCCGCGTAGTCCCGTCGAGGAAGTGCTGGCGGGAATATTCTGCGAAGTGCTCAAGCTCGAACGCGTCGGCACGGGCGACAATTTCTTCGCGCTCGGCGGCCACTCGCTGCTCGCCACGCAGGTCGTCGCGCGTGCGCGCGAAGTGTTCGGGGTGGAACTGCCGTTGCGCGCGCTCTTTGAGACGCCGACCGTTGCCGGATTGGCTGCGCAGGTCGAAGCCCTCGCCGCGTCGGGGCAAATGGCGGACGCTCCGCCGCCGCTCCGCCCCGTGCCGAGAGATGGAGACTTGCCGCTCTCTTTCATCCAGCAACGCTTCTGGTTTCTACACCAGTTGATGCCCGAAAGCTCCGCCTACAACATCCCGACCGCCGTTCGACTGAAAGGCGCGCTCGACGTGGCGGCGCTCGAACGCAGTTTCAACGAGGTCGTCAGGCGTCACGAAATTCTGCGCACGAGATTTGTCTCAAACGGAGGGCGACCGGAGCAGTTGATCGCGTCCGAGTTGAAGTTGGAATTTCCCTTGATTGATCTCAGCGATAGAGCGCCGAAAGAGCGCGAGGCCGAAGCTCGCCGCCTCGCCGCAGAAGAAGCGCAGCGGCCTTTCGATCTCGCGCGCGCGCCGCTCATCAGAATCACCTTGCTGCGGCTCGACGCGGACGAGTTCATCCTGCTGTTCACGATGCACCACATCGTCTCCGACGGTTGGAGCGCGGGCGTGCTGATACGCGACCTGACGGCCATCTACGAAGCCTACGCGGCGGGCTTGCCGTCGCCGCTGCCCGAACTCCCCATACAGTTCGCAGACTTCGCACACTGGCAGAGGGAATGGCTGCAAGGCGACGCGTTGGAGCATCGTCTCTCGTACTGGCGCAGACAGTTCGGCGACGGCTTGCCCGTACTGAATTTGCCGACAGACAAACCGCGCCCGCCCGTTCCAACCGATCACGGCGCGCTTCAAACGCTCGTCTTGCCCGCACATCTCGGCGCGGCGATAGAGTCGCTCGCCCAACACAAGTCGGCCACCTTGTTCATGACGCTGCTCGCGGCCTTCAAGGTCTTGCTGCATCGCTACACGGGGCAGGATGACATACTCGTCGGCTCGTCCATCGCCAACCGGAATCACGTCGAGACGGAAGGCTTGATCGGCCTCCTGATCAACACGCTCATACTTCGCACAGACCTTTCCGGCGATCCTACTTTCGGCGAACTGCTGGCGCGTGTGCGCGAGGCATCGCTCGGCGCATACGCGCATCAGGACTTACCCTTCGAGCAACTGTTGGAGGAACTGCGCGCGGACTTCGACGCCGCGATGGGGAATGCGCCCGTGTTTCAAGTCGCCTTCCAACTTCAGAATTTCAGCATGCCGACGTTGGAGTTGAAAAACCTCACGCTCAGCCCGTTCGACGTGGAAGGGCAGACGGCGAAGTTCGACTTGTCGCTCTCGATGATCGAGAGGCCGGATGGTTTAGTCGCATCGTTGGAGTACAACACAGACCTCTTCGAGGCGGCGACGATCAGGCGGATGCTTGAGCATTACAGGACTTTGCTCGAAGGCATCGTCGCCGCGCCGGAGCGACGCATCTCCGCGCTGCCGATGCTGGGTGAAGCGGAGCAGCGTCAACTTCTGTCGGAGTGGAATCCCGCCTTCGAGAGCGACGCGCCCGCCGCGTGTCTCCACCATCTGTTCGAGGCGCAGGCGAAGCGTAGGCCGGATAGGATCGCGCTCGTCTTTGAAGACCAGCAATTGACTTACGGCGAACTGAACCGGCGTGCAAACAAGTTGGCGCACTACTTGAGGCGCAAGGGAGTCGGCGCGGACACGCTGGTCGCCATCTGCGTCGAGCGTTCGTTTGAGATGCTCGTAGGGATTCTGGGGATTCTCAAAGCCGGAGGCGCATACGTGCCGCTCGATCCGGCATACCCGAAAGAGCGTCTGGCCTTCATCCTCGAAGACACGCAGGCGCGTCTGCTACTCACGCAAGAGAGCCTGCGCGAGATTCTTCCAGAACATGATTCAAGCGTCGTGTTGCTCGACGCCGACTGGCGGGAGATTGCCGACACTTCGAGCGACGAGAACTTGGGCGAAGTGGCGACCGCCGACGCGCTGGCCTACGTCATCTACACCTCCGGCTCGACCGGACGACCGAAAGGCGTCCTTGTCAGCCACGAGAACGTCGCGCGTCTGTTGGAAGCCACACAGGCGCATTTCGAGTTTGACGAAAGCGATGTCTGGACGCTCTTCCATTCCTACGCTTTCGATTTCTCGGTCTGGGAAATCTGGGGCGCGCTCGCGCACGGCGGCAAGTTGATCGTCGTCCCTTACTGGGTCAGTCGTTCGGCGGAAGCCTTCCGACGATTGCTCGCGTCGGAACATGTCACGGTGCTCAATCAAACGCCCTCCGCGTTTCGCCAACTCGCGGCGGCGGATGAGGCAGCCGACGTGCGCGCCCGTTTGAAACTGCGTTTCGTCATCTTCGGCGGCGAAGCGCTCGAACTGCAAAGCCTGCGCTCGTGGTTCGAGCGGCACGGCGACCGCACGCCGCAACTCGTTAACATGTTCGGCATCACAGAGACGACCGTACACGTCACCTATCGCCCTTTGACTGTGGCCGATCTCGAACTCGCTTCGGGTAGCGTCATCGGCAGGCCGCTTGAGTGCCTGCAAGTTTACCTGTTGGACGGGCGCGGGCAACCTGTGCCTGTCGGCGTGCCCGCAGAGATTTGCGTCGGCGGCACAGGTGTCGCGCGCGGCTATTTGAACCGCGCGGAGTTGACGGCTGAACGCTTCGTCCCGCATCCATTTGCGGATGAGCCGGGCGCGCGGCTCTATCGTTCGGGCGACCTCGCGCGTCGCCTGCCCGACGGCGACATAGAGTATCTCGGCAGGATTGATAATCAGGTGAAGGTGCGCGGCTTTAGGATCGAACTCGGCGAGATAGAGTCGGCGTTCGCAGAGCACGAGGGCGTGCGCGAGTGTACGGTCGTCGCGAACAGCGACGCGAACGGCGAGACGAAACTGTTGGCCTATCTCGTCGGCGGAGGGCAGCAGCCCGCCCCGTCAACCACCGAACTGCGCGAGTTCCTGCAAGCGAAGTTGCCCGAACACATGATCCCTGCGGCGTTCATCGCGCTCGACGCGATGCCGCTCACGCCGAACGGAAAGATTGACCGCCGCGCGTTGCCCGCGCCCGATCAAAGTCGCCCGCAGTTGGGGCGCGAGTTCGTCGCGCCGCGCACGCCAGTCGAGCAGGAGTTGGCGAAAATCTGGCGCGAACTGCTCGGCGTCGAAGAGGTCGGCATCTACGACGACTTCTTCGAGTTGGGCGGCCATTCCTTGCTGCTCACGCAACTCGCCTCGTGGATTCGCAAAGACTTTCAAGTGGAAGTCCCGCTGCGCGTACTCTTCGACACGCCGACCATCACCGACATGACCAAAGCGATTCTCGCGCGACAGGTCGAACAGGAGACGCAGACCGATCTTGCAGAGATGCTCAGTCAACTCAAGCAACTCTCGCCGCACGAAGTCAAAGCGATGCTCGAAAAGATGGGTGGCTCAAGTTGAAAATCCTCCTCACGATGAATTTGCCCTACTTCCCGATCTACGGCGGGGCGAACAAAGTCAACCGCACGATTGCCGAAGGACTCGCGCGGCGCGGCCACATGGTCGAAGTGGTCGTGCCCGCGCTCGGCGTGCCCGCTCGCCTGACCCACGCGCAGTTGCTCAACGAGTTGGCGTCGGCTGGGATCGAGGTCGTCCCGCACGACAAGCACGACACCTTCATCCTCGAAGGCGTCACCGTCCACGCCGTACGCGAGCCGACGCAACTGCGCACGTCGCTCGTCGAGCGTGTGGAACAGTTCGAGCCGGATCGCGTGCTCCTGTCGTCCGAAGACCCTTCGCACAACTTGCTGGATGCGCTCGTCAAAGTTTGCCCCGACAGAATCGTCTATCTCATACACACGGTCTCCTTCCTGCCCTTCGGGCCGCAAGCTTTCTTTCCGAGCC